>NZ_JABFHO010000001.1:2885000-3542500 GCF_013404085.1 Winogradskyella helgolandensis
GCATTCAATTATTTGATGGTGTTTTAGAGGTTTTTGATGCTATTAAATCTAAAAATGGTAAAATAGCGATTGTTACCGATGGTAGATCGAAAACGCAAAGAGCTAAGTTAGAGAATTTAGGTGTTTTGAATTATTTAGATAAAATTATTATTTCTGAAGAAATTGGAACTGAAAAACCAAATTCAGCTAATTTTATAGCTGTTGAAAAGGCGCTAGCGGGAACAACCTATTATTACATAGCCGATAATTTAAAGAAAGATTTCGTTGCACCTAATACTTTAGGTTGGAAAAGCGTAGCTTTAGTAGATAATGGTAAAAATATCCATTTTGAATCTCATAAGTATATGGAGTTTCAGAATTTACCTCAACAATTTATAATTGATTTTAAGGATTTTAAAATCATATAATATCTAAACTTCTTGAGAGCCTTTAAATTCAGGCATATCCATGTTGTCGGAATTATTAATATCTTTTCTATTAATAACTTTATCTATTGTTTTTAAAATAATACTAAAATCTAAAGTAAACGATTGATTTTCTACGTAATGGACGTCATATTCGAATTTTTGTTCCCAACTAATTGCATTTCTTCCGTTGACTTGAGCCCAACCCGTAATTCCTGGTAATACTTCGTGTCTTCTATTCTGTTTTTGACTATATCGTTCGAGGTATATTGGTAATAATGGACGTGGACCAATTAAGCTCATATCACCTTTAATAATGTTGATGAGTTGGGGTAATTCATCTAATGATAATTTTCTACAAATACTTCCAACTTTGGTGACACGATCCATAGCAGGTAATAAATTACCATCTTGATCTGTTTTATCTGTCATGGTTTTAAACTTAATAATTGTAAAAAGCTTGCCGTTTTTTCCAGCACGCAATTGATAGAAAAAAGGTTTACCATTATTAAGTATGAATAAGCTAATAATGAGAAATATAAATATTGGGGAAATAATTAAAAGTCCAACAAAAGCGGCTAAAAAATCAAAAATACGTTTTATAAATTTCGTATATATATTCATATTATCTTATGCTTTGAGTACACCAGTTATCAATTGAACTAAATCATTGTTTATAATATTAACATCAAAACGTTCTTCTGCATATTTTCTACTATTAATTCCCATTTCTTTGATTTTTTCTGGGTGTGTAATAAAATACTCCATTGGTTCAATTAAAGCATCCAAGTTTTGAGGCTCAATTAAAAAGCCGTTGTAACCCTCCTTTACAGATTCTCTACATCCAACTGAATCTGTTGTAATAATGGGATTACCACAAGCACAAGCTTCTAAAGTAGTTCTTGGTAGCCCTTCTCTGTAGTAGCTAGGTAATACAAAAACATCATTTTGATGAAGGTGCTCTGGTATATTTTGTTGTTCACCATGAAATACTATAACTTTTTCTTTGTGTAATTGGTTTAGTTCGTCCTCACTTATTGCAGATGGTGAGGTTTCAGGTGAGCCAATTAAATGAAACTCTGCTTTTGGGTATTTAGCTTTCAATATCTTGGCAGCTTCCAGGTATAATTCAATACCTTTTTCTTTAATTAATCTAGCAACTAAAAGGAAACTAACATTTTCGGAAGGATTTTTTTCTTTAAAGCTAAATTGGTTAAGATTAACGCCTGAGCCACTAACAAAATCCACGTTTTGCTTCTTAGAAATAACTTTTCTATCTAAGAACAATTGGTAGTCATCTCTATTTTGAAAAACGATAACTTTATTTTTTCGAATAGATAATTTATATAATATTTCATTGAATCGTTGTAGCAGTCTCGCTTTGGTAGATAAGCCTGTAAATGCATAACCTAAACCAGTAATTAAAGAAATCACGGGTACTTTACATTGATTTGCGGCAATTGAACCGTAAATAACCGGTTTAACGGTGTAAGGGAATACGAGATCTATATTATTATCTCTTATAAGTCCTTTCAATTCATTTATCGATTGTAGATCTTTAATAGGGTTGAGGCCAGTTCTGTTTAAACTAAATTCTAATGGAGTTGCACCCAACGTTTCTAATTTAGCATGTATATCATCAGGATGTTCTGGAGCAGCGGCAAAAACCTGAAACCCATTTTCTATTAAACTCTTAATAAAATCTCCTCTAAAATTTATTAAAGAACCAGATAGAGATGCTATAAGCAATATTCTTTTTTTATCCATCGCTAACTAGGCTTGTTTTAGAAAATTAAATTTGTACCATTTCTGGAAACAGTAATAAGACCATACTCTAAAAGTACTATCTTTTTTGCTTTCTAAATGGTCTGTAACTAATTTGGTAATTACATCTGCATTAAATAGACCTTGTGATTTAAGCAAACTAGGTTCAATATAGCTTTCTAATTCTTTTCTGAGACTTTGTCTTAACCAATCTCCAGTAGGACTGCCAAATCCGCTTTTTCCTTTTTCTAAAAATTCATCTGGAAACTGATCTCTAAATGCTTCTTTTAAAATATGCTTTTTGTTCCACCCTTTCATTAAATAGCTTTCAGGTAGGGTATTGGCAAATTCCCACAACTCTCTGTTTAAGAAAGGAGCTCTACATTCTAGGGATGTCATCATACTAGTTCTATCAACTTTGGCTAGCATGCCACCTTCTAAACTTAAAATTTTATCTACAAGCCTAAAATCCGTTAGGGTTTCAATTTTTTGTTTTCCTAAAACATCTTTGTATTCCTGAAAAATATTGGGATCATAATATTCAGGTGCCATAATCTCAGCTAGTTGATTGCTTGTATTGGCTAAGGAAATGATATCCCAATAAAAATCACCTTCATAGTCAATAGCATTTAATAACTTATTAATCTGAAATTTTCTGCCACGCGTATCATCCTTATTGATAAGGTATTTATTGCTTAAACTAGCGATAGATTTATGAAGCCCTTTTGGTACAACACTAGTATATTTTTTGTTCATTTTACCAATGTAGTATTTGTTGTATCCACCAAATACTTCATCTCCACCATCTCCTGTTAAAGCAACTGTAACATGCTCTCGTGTTTTTTCGGAGAGTAGGTGAGTGGGTAGTGCTGCAGTATCTGAGAAAGGCTCATCGAAATTGATTAAAATTTCGTGAATGTTATTTTTAAGATCATTTTCATCAATTATAAACTCATGATGATTACTATTTAATTGTTTTGCAACTATTCTAGATTTATCAGTCTCGTCGTAAGACGCTTTTTTAAATCCTATAGAAAATGTATCTATTTTTTTATCAGTAGTTTGTGCTAAACATAGTGAAATAATGGATGAATCTACACCTCCGGATAAAAAGGTACCCAAACCTACATCTGCAATTGATCTAGTATCTACACTCTTATAAACTAGATCTTTAGTTTTTGCTTTAGCATCTTCAAAAGAAATATTCGATGCTTTTGGTTTAGGTTCAGCGTTTATTTTATGAATTGTGGTATTATGTGAAGGCAAATCATATTCTATAAAATGATTTGCTTCAAGCTTAAATATATTCTCGTAAATAGTATGTGGTGCTGGAATATAAGTTAACCTAAAATAAAGATTTAAGCCTTTTTTTGAAATGTTAGGAGTGAAATCTATCGTATTGATAATCGATTTTAATTCTGAAGCCCAAATAAATTCTTTATCAGTATGCGTGTAGTAAAGTGGTTTTTCACCAAAGAAGTCACGAGCAATAAATAGCTTATTGATGTTTTTATCATAAATGCTAAATCCATACATGCCATCTAACCATTGAAAAGATTCAACCCCATATTTTTCGTAGGCTTTTAAGATGACTTCAGTATCACTAGATGTTTTAAAAGTAACACCTTCAGATTCTAATTTAGATTTTAAGACTTTGTAATTATATATTTCACCATTGAATACAATGACTATTTTTTTATCATCTGAAAAAATAGGTTGTTTTCCTGAAGATAGATCTATAATAGATAACCTACGCATTGCCATACCAACTATGAATTGGTCATTTTCTTCGCAGAATAAGCCATCTTCATCTGGACCTCTGTGAATAATAAGATTATTCATTGTATTGAGAATAGTGGCTATGTCGTCTTTATTTCTATTTGTCTTGGCAATGATGCCGTTAATTCCACACATGTATTCTATTGTTAATTCTGTATAAAGTAATTAAATTTTTTGTAAATACTTTTTAACTGATATTCTTTTGAGCGTTGTATGCTCAATTTGCTGAATTTTTCTCTCTCTTCTGGATTATTATGAAAATAATCTAATGCTTTGCTTAATCCAATATGATCATCATTGTTGACTAATAATCCATATTTGGCAATAAAGAATTCACCACCTTTAATGTTTACTTCGTTGTTTTCATTTAACAGTTCTAGTGGACCAGACAAACAATTAGTTGATATACTAGGAAGACCAATTGCCATGGCTTCAATTAACGCATTTGGAAATCCTTCTGTGAAAGAAGAAAGCACAAAACATTGACTATTTAATAAATGCTCATTTACCTTTTTTACTTTCCCTTTTAGAAAAACACTATCACTTAACTGATTTTTGTCAATTTCATCTTTTAAATAGTCATGTAAATCCCCAGCTCCTAAAATAGAAAATTCATATTTTAATTTAGACACCATTATTGCAAGAATGGTCATTATTTGATTTTTCCTTTTTATTAAACTTCCTGCTGTAATTACCTTTAATGTATCTATAGAAGTATTTAGTTTTTTAGAATCTATAACTAAACTTGGTATTTCTATTGGATTATAAATAACTTCCATTGGGATTTTAACACCAAAGTTATCTTTTAAATCCTTATTAATGTGTACAGAATTAGAAAATAATTTGTCACATCTATTATAAAAAATAGGATAGAATATTTTAGAAATAAACAATGAAAGCTTACTCGTTACATTATCGGAAGGAAATCCGCGTTCGCTAATAATCGTTTTTACAGATTTATTCATACTGGAAATAATTCCATTTATCAGGTTAGGAAATGCTAAAAATGATATTGAGATATTTATATGCTCTTTTTTTATAATACGATTATATTTCATAATAAAACTTAGACTATCTAATGTTTTTGATAAAAAAGAACGATTTGCCCCTTTTTTAGAAAGTATAACGATATTAACACCTTCGGGTATAGGAAAGTGAATCGTATTATAAAATAAGACGAGTGTTACATTGTAATCTATAACGAGTTTTTTTAGCAGTAAGCTAATTACTTTTTCAGCACCGCCACTTCCTAATGTAATACTAAGAATGGTTATATTTTGTTTAATTTTTGGGGACATAAAATAAAATATTTAATTGATTATAATGTATGTTTAGAATTAAACATAATAACCAACTTTTTAACTATTGCTATTTTTCAATAATTGTAAGTTTAAAATGTTAAAAGAAATTATAATGCATAGCTTTAGTCTGATGGAAGAATAAAATATTAAATCAATTTTTACGCAATTTCTCCCAACCTAATCCCTTAAAGCAAGGACCTTGAACCATTTCATTAAATGTAATACCGTTATGCCCTCCATTTAATTCAATTATTTTTAAATTATCATTCTCATCTATAATTAAATCCCAACCTATTGAGCGTATGTAAGGGATATAGCCATGCATTCTTTTAATTTCTGATATACATTTATCAAAAAAAGGTAACTTCATTCCAGAATAATTAATATCATTATCTGGAAGTTGCTTCGTAAATTTACACTCGGGATCGGGATAAAAAGCCAAATTTGTTTGCCACAAACAACCATTTTCGATATTTATAGGAATGCGCATTTGACGAGAAGAAACAACATGTGTATCACCTGTACGTCCAAATCTAAAATATCCAGCTCTAACTTCAATTTCACCATTATCTTTACACACTGATGTAAGTCTAATTGTGGCTACAGCAGAATCATTAAATTGATTAAAAAAGGGATGTTGAACTATGAATTTCTGAAATACACCATTTCCAAGTTTTTTGACATCATTTAATTTAAAAGAACTCTTATCCAAAAAATAAATTCCCTTGCCTTGATTTGAATTTTCAATTTTATAAACAACTTTTTCTTTATCTTTAAAAAGATATTCTTTAAATTCTTTTGTATTAAGTACCTTATTATTCTTGTCAAGAAATAAACCATTTATAAAATAACCAATGTCCGATGAATGCTTATCTTTTAAAACTTGATTTATGACTGCAGAACGATCACAAATCTTTCCGTAATCGCCTTTGTAATTTGACACAACATATTCCCCATAGTAATTATCAGGAATCCAACCTTCTTTAAATTCATTTGTATAAGAGCAATAGGTCATTAACCATGGGGCATATCTTTTATGACCAAAAACATCTAATGCATACTCTTTGCATAGTTTTCTGTTTTTAGCGCTTAATTTTCCGTTCTGATTTTCTACTACTTTTAAAATTTTTAAAGCTGTATCATTTTGCTCTATGTGATAAACAAAACTTTTGGACTTTTCTATGATGGATTTGGCTAGTTCTTTCATATTTATCTTTACTGATTATAAATAGAATTAAAAGGTTTTATTCTTAGTATCGAATACTAAACTATTTCCTGATGATATTAGTAAAGAAGTCTTCATATTCTTTTAATATAATATTTTGACTAAATTTGTTCTTTACACTTTCTTTAACATCGTTATGGTTCCAGATTTTTTTCTCATTGAGTCTTTCAATGAACTCATCTTCGCTATTGACTAAATAACCATTGATGTGGTTGCTAATTATTTCTTTTGTTCCACCTGGTACGTCAAAAGCAATTGCAGGAACACCAACAGCACAACTTTCTAAAAGCGCATTTGGAAAGCCTTCAGAATAAGACCCTTGTAAAAATACATCATTTTCGACCAAGTACTCATAAACATTATTGGTGTATTCAACATAATTAATTTTATCTCTTAAATTCAATTTGTCAACTTCTTTAAAAATTTCATCTTTAAAGCTTCCAGACCCAATTATAGTAAATTCAAAAGGATGATTAATTTTATTTAAAATGTTTAGGATTCGAATATGCCCCTTTAATTTACTTAATCTACCAATGGTAATATATTTTTTAACCTTGGTGATTTTTTTATCGTTTTTTATGTAATTAAGGTTGGTAATAGGGTTATTTATTACTTTTAATTTACAACTTTCTAAGCCATAGTATTTAATAATGCTAAGTTTCATATCTAATGATTGGCATATGAAAAAGTCTAATTTGTTTAGCCCAAATAACTTAAAGTCAAAGTTGATGTATTTCTTCTGTGTTGAAACTTTATGGTTGTCACTTATTATGAAAGTATGTCTGCCAATAAATGTTATGGATGGAAATAAGAAAGATATATAGCCCATAAGTATATTTAGATCTGAAATAGAACTCAATACAATCTGTGGTTTTACTTTTTTTATAGTTTTTACAATAGAAAAAATAGCATATCGAACTCTATTTTTATTGAGATATATGGTGTTTGTGCATGAAACATCATATTTGTTGTCTTTTTCAAATCCAACAATTAGAAAAGTTATTTTGAAATTATTCTCATTTAGATTTTGAGCAAGGAATGAAAGTACGCGTTCTGCGCCACCAGCAGTTAGTTTTGGTATGGCTACTAGAATATTTATTTTCGAATCCATGAATTATATTTTATCTATTATTAGGTAAATCAAGTAGCTGTCCAAATTTAAGATCACATCCTTTAGTTTTAAATTTCTGAGTACCAGAGTGATGGTGAAACGTAATTTCACCAAAATATACTTTCCCTTTTACTGCATAAAAATCGACTCTTGCATAAATAAAGTCTTTAGCTATAGTTTCAGCTAAACTTTTCATTTTTTCAAACAATTCAGGTTTCTTTTCAATCTCGCCATTCTCATATTGCCAAACGCAAGGAATAAAGTCCCAATTAGAATCATATAAATTTCTTCTACGCTCACCAAAACGAGCGATATCAACATGAACAAATGCTAATTTACCATTAAAACAATGGAATTTATAATCGTTAGGAATTTCGTCATTTTCTGTTGTTAAAAGTTCTTCAACTATAATTCTAGGCTCTATATTTTTATATTGCCATTCTCTAGTTGAATAGTAAAAATTTTCTTTCAAACTGCGCTTAAACCCTTTTTGTATCTTAGGCCAATCTATAGTAGATTTATCTTTAACTATTAAATAGCCTCCGCTGTCATGATTGTTTTTAATGATAAAGCTAGAATCAGGTAAATTTTCAAAGGTTAAATCAGATGCGTTTTTTGTATGATATAATAGAGGAATTAAATATTCTTCACCAATTTTTTTAGCTATATAGGACCGCACTGTATATTTGTCTGCAACTTGGGTGTGTAGGTCTGTTCTATCATATAGTTTTAACCAAGTTATTTTTTCATTCAAAGTCTGCGGATGGTTTATATCGATAGAGTACCCCATATATCTTTTAAAATACCATTTTATAAATAGCTTGTCTGGGATAAGCTTAATTCCAAATTCATATACCTTAAAGAAAGGTCTCAGTATATTATAACCCAAATCAGAATTCCTATATAAATTTGAAATTCTACTTCTCAAGGTTTTTTTCTCTAAATAGCTCATGCCTTATTAATTTTGTTATGTCTACACTGCCTAATACTTTAGCTGGTATCCCAGCTATTATTGTATTTTCTTCTTCAAAAGACTTATTTACTACAGCATTAGCCCCTATAGCTGTATTATTAGGTATTTTAATATTTCCAAATATTTTAGCGCCTGGTGCTATGTATACATTGTTACCCAAAATTGGACCTTGAATTTCACCACCAGAAGCACCAATATTGACGCAAGCATGCATTCTGCAATTAGCACCAATCCTGGTAGTATAATTAATTATAATTGTTCCGTAATGCACTATAGAAAGTCCCGGCCCAAAAACATTAATGGGTATGGAAAAATTTAATTTTATTGATAATTTTCTGTATTTATATTTTAAATAATTAATATAGAGTTTGTTTATGCCTTTATTTTTACAATTAAAATTATACTCTAACTTTCTCATTAATCTTTGAAATTTCCAAATTGGATTTGGAAAAAGGAAGTTCTTTAGTTTATTCAAAATAGTAACGTTATATATCTCTAAAGCAATACGGTCACGTTCCAAATAATTAATATAATCAATCTTATTTTGTATCATTTATTTTATTCATCATTAATTTAAATTTAAACTAATTTAGTTTAAAGGTCGTTTTTAATAAGGTTTTAATACGTGTCCAAAATATTCTAAAACTTTTATTAAAAATGTATAAAAGCGTACCATATATAAAAATAATTAATAAACTTACTTTACAGCTATAAAAAAACCAATTTATAAAGCTCATATCATTATTAGTGGATAAAAAAAGATCAATACAAAAATTAACTAATAAACATGATAACGCAAAGCTTATTAGTATTGGAGTTAATCCTTTCCAATAGACGAATACACTTTTTTCAAACCCATATTTAAATAAATAATAAGGTTTCCATAGAACACCTATAATAAAAAGACTACCTACTGTCCCAGCCACAATTCCAGAGATACCGTAGAGGCTACCAAGAGTAAAAGAAACCACCAAGTTTATTAGTGCTTCAGATATTGCAGCCCAAATATCAGAATACAAACCATAAGCATTTTTAAAGCGATTTATGGTCGCAGTAATTTGCGTCATAAAAAAATTAACTATGAATAAAATAAGTATAATTTTTGAAAGTACGTATTTTTCACCCAGCCACAGTAAAATTAGATGGTCTAAAGTATAATATAAGGTTAAGCTAAAGAAACCAGCAATAAAAAATTGTATTGAAACCAACTCCCAAAACACTTTATTTACATTTTTCTTATCATTTTCCGCAATTAGATTTCCAACTGCAGAACCAGTTCCAGCAAAAGCCATCATAATAAGACTATTTAATTTTGAAAACACCAAAAAATAATTACCAAAAAGCGCAACGCTTTGCAGATTTATTAAACCATATATTAATAAATTATCTGTACCACCTTTTACAAATTCGCTTATTTTATGAAAGAATACTTGTTTTATCTTTTTGATGATTTCAGGGTATTCTTGAATTACTGATGTTTTTTTCTTGTAATTAATTATAAGCCAAGGATAAATTTGCCTAATTTTTTTTCTTAGAATAATACTATAAATAATGCTAAATAAGAGTTCTAAAATTATATATAGGTAGTAATTTTTATAATATATAACAACAATAATTTGCAGAAATACACGGATGATATGAAAGCTTTGAAAGTACTTTTGAATTATATATCCTTTCTGATCAGCACCAAATAAACTTGCATGATAGTTTACAAAATAAGCTAATAGAGTAGAGCACATTAAAGTGTAAAACACAAAGTAAATTAGGAATAATGAAAACTGAGTATTAGAAAATATAATTGGAAAAAACAGCGAGATAATTATACCTATAACTAGTATAGCTATTCCAATTTTTTTGTAGAGTACACCTAATAAAGCTATTATTTTATTTATTTCTTTTTGGTTATTGGTATAAAGTGGTTTATATAATGTAAAACCTATAGCTGTTCCAATACCTAATTCTGTTAAGTTTAAAAACCCGAGAATACTTCTCAGTGTTGACTCTAAACCAATAAAGTCGTCACCAAGTTCATCTAAGAAAAATTTTCTTGAAAAAAACTGTATAAAAATAGAAATGGTGAAAAAGAACACACCAACTTTCGCATTTTTTAAAGATTTGGAGACTCTAGACATTTTATCTTTTTTTTTTTTCAACGCACTATGAAAAAATTAATTGTATTGTTTTTTTTATACAGTTAATTAGTTGGCTAATATTAAAAAATGAAACTATAATTCTGTATTTTTTTGTCAATTAACATTTTTAGCCGTCGAAAGAACAACTTTGTATTTTTTTGGAGTTAAATTTTATTATTTGATGCTTCTTTAATAATATTTTATTGACTTCTATATTTTGTTCTGTAAGAAAAAAATGTAATTAGTTAAAGTTGATATTGATATAGTCTTTATGTCGTTCAATAGCGTAAATATAAGTGTTAAATGCAAATAAAACCGATTAACAAGTTTATTCTTACATTGAAGTGCGTTACATCGAATTATATTGCGTTTTGTGCTTCTAATCGAAATATTTTCATTTTATTGTACATACCCTAATAAATCTAACTGAACAAATAAACCATTATGCCCCTAGTAAATTTACCTAAGTATACTAAAAACCTATTATTAATTTTATTTCTAAATTTTAGCTTACTATCTATTAGTGCACAGCAGCAGTTAGCGTTTCCAACTGCCTATGGTGCAGGTGCTTATGTTTCTGGTGGTAGAGGGCAAACAGTTTACCATGTTACGACCACAGATTTTAATGATAATGAAGGTTCTTTTAAGTGGGCTTTTGAACAAGCTAGCGCTAATAACGGTGGTACAATAGTGTTTGATATAAGCGGAGTGATTACTATACAGCCTAACGAAACGGGAAGGTGGTTTATAGATCATACAAACAACCTTGAACAAAAAACAATGACTAATATATCTATTCTGGGTCAAACTGCTCCCTTTCCAGGGATTACTATAGATACTTCTGTTACATATTGGGAACCAACAAATATGCATAATATAATTTTTCGTTATATAAAATTTAGAGGATCAGGTGAGAATGGTTTTTTAAATATGCGCTATTGTGATGAAGTAATTATGGATCATTGTTCTTTTGCTTGGAGTGCTTTTGATTCAACGGGGTTGAATCTATGTAGTGTTACCGATCATAATTTAGATGGAAATAGTTGGACGCCAACAGGTATAACTCTTCAAAACTGTTTTCTTTCACATATCGGAAGGGCATCTAATATTGGTAATACATCAACAAGTAGTTTAGCTCCATTTGGGGAGGTTTCTTTACTTAGAAATGTTTATACAAACACTTCATATAGAACACCTTTAAAACATGGTGGTGATGGAGAAGTTGATGTTATTAATAATTTCATTGAAAGTATCCAAGCGCAATATGGTGCAAGAATGATGAGATTTGATAATCAGGCATTTTACTTAAACCACATAGGAAATAGTTATAGTACAGGTTATCATTCGGGTCACCCTAGTTTTAATGGTAATGATGTACATAGAGTTTGGGTAAATGACCCTAGTATAGGAGCAAAAATATATCAAGATGATAATTACTATGCGCCAGAATTTCAAGACTATGGCATAGGAGATTATGGTACAGACCCTCAATCAGATTGGTTGCCTTTTCAAGATTCTGCTATAGAAGTTCCTTCAAATTGGTTTGTTAATACACCTCGTTCGTTAAATGGAAGAGCAATTCCTATTTTAAATAGTTCTGATTTAAAAACAGAATTATTACCAGAAGTAGGAGCTAGCAAATACATAGATAATAATGGACAAGTAGTTTTTTATAGGGATGAAATAGATACAAGATATATAAATGATTTAGTTGCTGGCATTCATAGAGATGATGAAAGATTACCTAGTGATAGACCTGGTTTTGATATATCTCAAACATCTAACACTAGACCTAATGACTTTTACAATAGTAACGATCATATACCTGAATCTTATTTATTAAGCAGAGGAATAATAGGAAACTCAACTATTCATAATCAAATTCAGCCTTCAGGTTATACTTTGTTAGAAGAATATGCAAATCAAGTAGATTTTGATATTACCGTAATTAGTTTAGAAGGAGTAGAGGTGTTACCTAGCATTGCTGAATTACAAATAACAGATACACTTCAACTAACAGCGACTTTTACACCTGATAATGCAACAAACCAAAACGGAGTATGGACTTCAAGTGACGAATCCATTGCAACAGTAGATGAAAATGGTATTGTAACACCAGTTTCTTTAGGTCAAGTAATAATAACATTCACTGCTTCTGATGGTGGATTCTCAGGCACCTCCGAAATAACGGTTTTTCCTGAGGCGCTCAATGCGAGCGCAGGTGATGACCAACAGATTTGTGAAGGAGAAAGTACAATCCTTAACGCAAGTGGAGGGACAAATTATGTCTGGAGCACAGGTGAAACAGCCGACAGTATCGAAGTGACACCTGATATAACAACGACTTATACAGTTACAGTATCTGATGATAATGGACAATCCGAAGAAGCCAATGTTACCGTTACTGTTAATGCCTTACCAGTAGCAAACGCAGGTGAGGATCAATCAATATGTGAAGGTAGTTCAACAACATTAACCGCTACCGGAGGAGTTTCATACTTATGGAGTACAGGTGAGACTACTGCTTCAATTGAGGTAAGTCCGACTGAAGAAAGCATTTATACCGTAGAAGTAAGTGATAATAACTGTTCAAGCTCAGACAGTGTAACTGTTTTTGTAAATGCAGCGCCAGAAATTATTATTTCTGAGGATATTGTAATTTTTGAAGGTGAATCCGCAACACTTACGGTCAGTGGAAGTGATACTTATGAATGGAGCACTGGCGAAACGACAGAGTCTATTACTGTAATCCCATTAATTACAACTGCTTACACTGTGAATTCAATCGGGCCAAATGGTTGTGTAAGTTATGCAGAAGTTACAGTGACTGTAATACCAGAAATTATTGCCAATGCTGGGGACGATGAAACCATTTGTAGCGGTGAGACTATTACTTTGACAGCTTTGGGTGGATCAAATTATACTTGGGATACTGGAGATTTAGGACCTGAATTAACAGTGTCACCAATAGAAACAACTACTTATACTGTTACAGTTGAAGATGATTATGGTAATACAGATACAGATGAAATCACTGTTTTTGTAAATGAAGCACCAAGTATTACTGTTAATGATGATGTTTTCATTATGATTGGCAGTTCTGTTACACTAACAGCCAATGGAGGAAGTACATATTCTTGGAATACAGGTGAAACGACTTCAGAAATTAGTGTAAGCCCAGATGTAACAACAACATATACCGTTACAGGGTTTTCAGAAAATGGTTGTCAAAGTATTGAGGAAGTTATTGTTAATGTAGTTGAAGAATTGATCGCTAATGCCGGAGAAGATGCTACAATATGTCTAGGTGAAAGTGTCACTTTAAACGCATCAGGTGGTATTTCTTATACTTGGAATACTGGTGAAACAGGAGCAACCCCAACATTTACACCAACAGAGAATACAACATATACTGTTACGGTAACTGATGGCTTTGGAAATTCGGATACGGATGATGTTACGATTACTGTAAATCCTGCACCAATTGCTAATGCAGGTGAAGACCAGACGTTATGCCAAAGTGAATCTGCAGTTCTAACTGCTGAAGGAGGTGACACATATTTATGGAGTACAGGTGAGACTACTGATACAATTGTTGTAAACCCAAATGTAGATACAATTTATACTGTTGAAGCTTTTGTAGGTTCATGTTCAGATACTGATGACGTTAGTGTATTTGTATTACCGACGCCAGAATTAACACTTAGTGATGATATTATAATTGTGATAGGTAATTCTACCTCCCTTGAAGTTTCTGGCGCGAATTCTTATTTATGGAGCACAGGTGAAATATCTAATTCTATAGTAGTTAATCCAACAGAAACAACAACTTATACGGTTACTGGATATTCAGAAAGCGGATGTGAAGGTACAGGTGAAGTTACAGTTACAGTAATCCCAGAGATTAATGCCGATGCTGGTAATGACACTTCTATTTGTAATGGTGAAAGTATAACATTGACCGCTTCAGGTGGTATTAATTATTCATGGAGTACTGGTGAGACTAGTGCATCAATTATAGTTAATCCAATAGAAACTGAAACATATACTGTAACCGTATCTGATACATTCGGAAGCTCGGATTCAGATAGTGTAACAGTGACTGTTAATGATTTACCTATAATAACGCTTAGTCAAGATATAACAATATTTGAAGGTGAAAGTACTAATTTAACTGTAAATGGAGCAAGTTCATATTTATGGAATACAGGTGAAACTGCAAGTGCAATTTCTGTTAGTCCGTTAGAGACAACTACTTATTCTGTTATAGGATATTCAGAAAGTGGATGTGAAAGCACAAGTGAAGTTACAGTTACAGTAATCCCAGAGATTAATGCAGATGCTGGTAATGACACTTCTATTTGTAATGGTGAAGGTATAACATTGACCGCTTCAGGTGGTATTAATTATTCATGGAGTACTGGTGAGACTAGTGCATCAATTATAGTTAATCCAATAGAAACTGAAACATATACTGTAACCGTATCTGATACATTCGGAAGCTCGGATTCAGATAGTGTAACAGTGACTGTTAATGATTTACCTATAATAACGCTTAGTCAAGATATAACAATATTTGAAGGTGAAAGTACTAATTTAACTGTAAATGGAGCAAGTTCATATTTATGGAATACAGGTGAAACTGCAAGTGCAATTTCTGTTAGTCCGTTAGAGACAACTACTTATTCTGTTATAGGATATTCAGAAAGTGGATGTGAAAGCACAAGTGAAGTTACAGTTACAGTAATCCCAGAGATTAATGCAGATGCTGGTAATGACACTTCTATTTGTAATGGTGAAGGTATAACATTGACCGCTTCAGGTGGTATTAATTATTCATGGAGTACTGGTGAGACTAGTGCATCAATTATAGTTAATCCAATAGAAACTGAAACATATACTGTAACCGTATCTGATACATTCGGAAGCTCGGATTCAGATAGTGTAACAGTTACTGTTAATGATTCACCTATTATAACGCTTAGTCAAGATATAACAATATTTGAAGGAGAAAGTACTAATTTAACTGTAAATGGTGCAAGTTCATATTTATGGAATACAGGTGAAACTGCAAGTGCAATTTTTGTTAGTCCATTAGAGACAACAACTTATTCTGTTATAGGATATTCAGAAAGTGGATGTGAAAGCACAGGTGAAGTTACAGTTACAGTAATCCCAGAGATTAATGCAGATGCAGGTAATGACACTTCTATTTGTAATGGTGAAAGTGTAACATTGACCGCTTCAGGTGGTATTAATTATTCATGGAGTACTGGTGAGACTAGTGCGTCAATTATAGTTAATCCAACAGAAACTGAAACATATACTGTAACCGTATCTGATAATTTCGGAAGCTCTGATTCAGATAGTGTAACGGTTACTGTTAATGAATTGCCGATTATAACTGTAAGTGAAAATATCACAATAATTCAAGGGGAAAGCACTAACTTATCCGTTAATGGAGCTGAAACTTATTTATGGAATACAGGTGCTACGACTAGTTCTATTTCAGTTAGCCCTGCTCAAACTACAACTTATAACGTAGTCGGTATTACTAATACTTGTAGTAGTGAGGAGAAAGAAGTAACTGTAACAGTAATTCCATTATTTATAGCGTCAGCAGGAACTGATGAACGTGTCTGTGATAATCAGAACTATGAAGTAGTTTTAACAGCAACCCAAGGTGATAGTTATTTGTGGAGTACTGGTGAAATAACTCAAAGCATTGTGGTTAGTCCGTTATCTACAGCTACCTATTCCGTTACGGTTACTTCAGGAGAACAAACAGCTACTGACGATGTCATGGTTTATGTAGATCCTAGTCCAAATGTAGTTATTGCAAATGGCGATAGTGTTGATATTTTAAATGGTGATTTTGTTACCTTATCTGTTTCTGGTGCAAATACATACGAATGGAATAATGGAGCTTCTCAGCCTAATATTGCTGTAAGTCCATCTATCACCACAACGTATGAAGTAAAAGGGTTTATTGGACAGTGTTATGATGATAAACAAGTTACTGTTAATGTATTACAGCCAGTTGTAGCAGATGCTGGTGAAGATGTATTAATTTGTTTAGAAGATCTTACAACCTTAACCGCTAGTGGAGGAGATGATTATGTTTGGAGTACTGGTGAGACAACTCCTACAATTACAGTATCTCCTATAGAAACAACAGATTATACCGTTACGGTATTTAATGCCTTAGATTTTGATGAGGCAACAGTTAGAGTAGAAGTAGATGCAAATTGTACTGTTGATTCAATTAACCCGATTGAGGACGAAGATACAGAGCTTGAGTTTGATATTTATCCTAATCCAGCATCAGGTATTGTTAATGTGAAAATATCAGGAACATTAAATGTTTCAGATATAAATATTTATGATGTAACAGGAAAGTTAATTAAGAACTCAAAAGTCTCTAATGAAAATTTAAGTTATACTACTACCACTCAAATAGGTATAAGTACCCTTCAATCTGGTGTGTATTTCGTTAAGCTTATAGATAAAGATAGAGTTATTACTAAAAAACTAATAGTAAATTAAATTAACTCAATTGCAAATAATAAAAACGTCTTTTTTATGTTTATTAAGATGATACAATCGACTGATAAATATTAACTTAACAAGTGAATCTACGAATATGATTTTTTATTTACATATGAATTCTATCGTGTTTTAAAAAATGATTTAGGTTAGATTAATTGGCTTAATCTTATAGGTAGAGAGAAAGAGATTAATGCTACTGTTTTATTTCAAAAATAAACTGATTAAACATAACTATTTCTCCTATTTTATTCAAATATAATCCTTTAATTTATTCTATTATAATTTAGACGAGTCTTGAAAACACGTTTCTAATTGTGATTATTTACACTTGACTTAGTCACAAGAATTGGTTTTTTTATTGAAATGTATAATTAAGGATTTCTATGAAAGTGTATTCTTCAAAACGTCAATTGCATTATCATTATCATTGTTTCTTAGCTTATAAAGCTGATACTGTATCCAAATAGCAGCAAATGAAACATAATAAAACGTAAAAAAATTATGATTAGCCATTAGAAATAAGGATAAGCCTATCATTTGCATAATTAAATTAGGCTTTTTATTAAAATAGATAATACTCATGGATATTAGGTACCCCATGTATAAGACAAATAATATAAATGGTAGAATACCGGCCTCACCAAGCACAGCTAAATAGGTGTTATGGACTCCAATATATCCCCCTTTACCAGAAAAAGTACCATAGCCATTTCCAATCAATGGGGAATCTAAAATCTGATCATAAAATATAGCCCAAGTGTCTGCTCTTGAATCCTCATTTAATTCTTCAGATGATACAGATCCATCATTACTTATAATACTTTTCATCTGTTCAAACCTTGGATTGTTTAAACCAACAACGCTATCTATAAAGAATAAGCTACTTATAATAAGAAATCCAAGGCCGAATATTCTGATGTTTTTAAAGCTTATTTTTAAAGAGATGACATTGATTAATAACCAAATAACAATAAAAGTCCTTGAAAAAGTTAATAAGCCTGCTAGAGTAAATATAAATTGCCCTAACAATTTTGCTTTTTTGTTCTTTAGCCCGTATGTAGTAGCATAACCTACAATACAGATGAAACCCGCCTCATTCGGTGCCATATAAAACCCACTATATCGACCAAATTTACTAGTAAATAATAATGCTTCTAAAATAATGGTTGAAGAACCTATCAACAAGAAAAAACTATACTCAGATGTATTTATATGTTTAGCTAATTCGTAGGCGGAAATAAGATAAATAAAATATTTTATAATTTCCATAATAAACAGCATGGTAGGTCCTTTATATTGTAAGGCACCTATCATAAAAAAAAGAATAGAAATTATTATTAGCCACCAATTGGGTATGGTTTTTTTCTCTAAAAAATAGTATAATGCTAATAATCCAATAGTGATATAACTTAATAGCCCACCAATGGTAGGTCCATATGCAGATAAGGCTGTTGAAGGTATATTTAATATAACCAATCCGAAAGTTATATATCTTAAAATTTTCACTTTAGTTTGTGTTTTACGTTATATTAAAACTGAAAATAAATAAATTCTTGTTGTTCTCCAGTAAAACTAAAGATTAAAATGATTATTAAAAAATAAAACGACCATCGTAATGGTTTATTAAAAGCATCTATTTTATTTATAGCATACTCACCAGATCTTCCTAACCATTCAACACATATAAAGAATGCTAATAAAGCAAATAAAGAATTCGAAAATACGTCAGCTTTAGAGAATATTGTACTTGTAAACATACTTTTCAAGTACAGAAAAGCATGAGTTACATTATCAGCTCTGAAGAACACCCACGCAATTAAAGTTATAAAAAAAGTGATGCTCATTTGCCAAAGTTCTCTTAGACTTGGGAGGTACTTGCCTTGTGCAACTATATCTGTATTAACTCTGTTTTTATTAAGTAATAGTAGAGGTAGAAAATATATAGCGTTTAGAGCTCCCCAAACGACAAAGGTCCAATTAGCACCATGCCAGAAGCCACTAACAATAAAAATTATGAATGTATTTCTAATCTTCATTTTTAAACCACCTCTGCTGCCACCTAAAGGAATGTAAAGATAATCTCTAAACCATGTAGATAAAGAAATATGCCAACGCCTCCAAAACTCAGCTATATCTCTCGAAAAATAGGGAAAAGCGAAATTCCGTTTTAAATCAAATCCAAATAATCTAGAAACACCAATAGCAATATCAGAATATCCTGAAAAGTCACCATAGATCTGAAAAGCAAAGAAAAATGCTCCTAACAATAATGTACTACCTGAGTAGTCTTCATAATTGTTAAAGATGATATTTGCATACTTTGCGCAGTTATCAGCAATCACTACTTTTTTAAACAGACCCCAAAGTACTTGGCGTAAACCATCTACCGCGTTACTATAAATAAATTCTCTTTTTTTATGAAATTGTGGTAATAAATTAGTCGCTCTCTCAATTGGTCCTGCTACTAATTGAGGGAAAAAGCTAACAAAAGCCATAAAGCCAATAAAGTCTTTAGTAGGCTCTAACTTTTTACGATATACATCAATAGTATAACTTAAGGTTTGAAAGGTATAAAAACTAATACCTACAGGTAAAATAATGTTGAGTGTATTAATACTCAGTTTAGTTCCAAAAAAGGTAAACGAATCAACAAGACTATCAATAAAAAAATTGTAATATTTAAAAAACCCCAAGAACCCAAGATTAACACAAATACTAATCCATAAATACAGTTTACGCCTAGATTCATCTTTGGTCGAATTTAATAACAAACCCATGGTATAGTCTACCACAGAGCTGAATAGTATTAAAAATAAAAAGCGCCAATCCCACCAACCATAAAAAACATAACTCGAAATAGCGATTAGAAGATTTTGACTTTTAATTCGTTTACTACCAATAAGCCAATACAACGCAAAGACGATAGGTAAAAACAGAAAAAATTCGATTGAATTAAAAAGCATGAGATCTAATTTTCTTTAATGGTTTCAATAAGTTGTTTACTTGCCTTTTCTGCACCTTTATAGTTTGCGTGATGATAATTAGAGAAATCGGTATCTAAATATTTCCAATTTAGATATGTATTTAAATCGTAATATCGTATTTTTTTTATATCTGAAAATTTTTTATAATAATCTCTTTCATCAGTTTTAGAGGTTATTGCTATGCGAGTTGGGGGATAAGGGGTTCTAATATAGATTATTTTAATATTATTAGCTTTAGCTAATTTTTCAAATTTTGAAAAGTATTTTTCAAATCGTTCTTCATTAAATGTTGTAGTTTCTTTATTCCCTATAGGTTTAAAAGATTTTATTTGTTGTATTGTTACTGTAGTTGTATCATAGAAATATCCTTTAATCCATTTCTCTGATGTCCTTTTCTCCTTTTTATTAGAAACTAGAGATATAAAATCTTGTTTGATATAATTATTGAATTTTAATAATGGTAATACGTAATTGACGATGCCTTTTTCTCCATATCCGTCCGTTACCAAATCATACTTGTTTTTAGTAGAATTAAAAAAAGATGCATTAGAAAATATTTGATAGAAATCATGAATATCATCGGATGTCTCAAAGTACAATTCTAAGACCACATATTTTGGACTTTGATAATCTAAAATTTCTTTTAAAGAATAGTAAGACTCAGCTATATCTTGAGCTGACGTCCCCATATTATAGGAATTTAAATTTGAATGTTTATCTATTATTTCAGGGTTAAATGCAGAGTACATTCTACTTGAACCAAGTATAATTAAATCGTATTTATTTTTATTGGTATGGATATCGTTCCATTTCAGATAGTTCTTGTGTGTTTTATTTTTAATAGCTTTATATGCAGGATACTCATAAATTACGAGTATAATCAAATTGATTAACACAAAGAAGAACAATCCATAAACAATCTGTTTTAAGAATTTTTTCATTTAAGTTAAATATCTTAAAATTAAATTTTTCCAACTTGAACTAACATAAGTGTCTAGAAAGTTTTCTGTAGATTCTTTAGATTTAATTGAAAATGACATCTTTAAATCATCATTACCTACCAATTCACCTAACTTTTTAACAAACATAGATTGGTTATCTACAGGTACTAAAAAGCCATTTTCTCCATTATTGATTAGCTCTGATGGGCCATAATTACAATCCGTAGATAATGAAGGTAATCCAAAGTGCATAGCTTCCAATAAAACATTTGGGAATCCTTCTGCCTTAGATGCAAATGCAAAAATTGAAGCTTTGTTGTAATAATCATGCACGTTCTTAACTTTAGGTAAGATTTTAACTTTATGCGACAGATTCAATTCTTTAATCAATGATTTTAATTTAGATGTATTTGGACCATCACCAATTAACAACAATTTCCAGTCTCTCAATTGAAGCTCATGAAAAGCGGAAATAATTTTTTCTTGTCTTTTGTCATCATTAAAAGTCCCAACGGATAAAATAATTTTCTCTCTATTAGTATTGTAAGCTTTCCTAAGTTGAGAAAGTTCTGAAGATATAGGATTAGGTAGAACTACCATTTCCTTTGTTTTAATCATACCCTCATATACCTGTTTTACTTTTTTAGTTTGTACAATTAAACAATTGGCTCTTGGATATATGTATTTTCGGAGTATTATCCATAATTTTGGAATATCACTCTTTAAAGGGTCATTACGCTCACTTATTAAACAAGGAATTCTATTCAGTTTAGAAGCTAATACAGCTTTTATATTGGCTTGAGTAATAAAACCAATCAGTAAATCAATTTTCTCGTTTTTTGTAATTTTACTTACGCTTTTGAGAATGGCATAATTTAATTTTATTGAATCAACAAAAGATTTTGGCCTTGACAATTCTTTAAAGCAAGAAATTACCTTAACGGAATTATTTAAAGTATAGAAGGGATCTGACTCAATAAAAGTAATTATGATCACATCAAAATCTTCCGACAAACTATTACTTAAATTAGTTATGACTCGCTCAGCACCACCAGGTGTTAAACCACCAATAACAAATGCTATTTTCTTTTTTTTAGTGATCATTCTAGTTAACTTTATTTCTCCCCAATAAGTTTATGTCTCTATTCAAAATTCATAATTATATGGTCTAAAATTATTTAAATAATGAATACTATTGAATTACTAATAATAACTCATAGGTTTTGTAAAAAAATAGCTACAAAAATAAAATACACCTACAAACAAGTTGTTAAATAAGGTAAATTTAATAATTTGTAAGTTTTATAAACCTAATAGTTGGACTAATTTTATTAATTATTTTTTTTAACTGATAAATAGCTAAATTTAAGAATCCAAAAACAAGCTTTAAAGCCTAATGAATGTTAAATAGAATATATTTCTTAAAAGCGATTGATATCAATTTATTTTCAAATAAATCCTGTGCATAATAAAAGCACTAATTAAAACTAAATGAATTAGAAAAAAAATAAAGTACATTATCTTTGAAAGCACTTGAACCACTTGATGAGTTTTGCTCGCGTAATCTAACTAACAAAAAGAAACTAGAAAATCTAAACGTGCTAATGGTTAATAAACAATATAGTGCCAATATACTATTTTTAAAATATTTGATTACAATCTAGCTCCATCAGTAAGATGAAAAAGAGTATCTAAGTGCAACTAGCAATATGCTAACTGCACTTAAAACTCCCATTGGGTTTAAGGTTTAAGTTTCATTCAAAATAGGTTAGCAAACTAATAGTATATTCAAGTTAATGAAACTAAACTAGTAAGAATAATTAACTTAGATTATTTACTTACCTATAGAAGAGTATTCAAATCCAATAGCTTCCATTTCATTTTTATCCAATATATTTCTACCATCAAAGATAAATGCAGGCTTTTTCATATTGTCATATATTTTTTGCCAATCGTAGGTCTTAAATTCATCCCACTCTGTCATGATTGCAATGGCATGGGCATCTTTAGTTGTTGCATACGGTTCGTCAAATGAAGTCACAAGCTCTTTATTTTCTTCTTCTGATCTTGTGTTAAGGTAGTTAAGGTCTGCTTGTGTTTTTTTACTATTTACTTTAGGATCATAAACTGCAATATTTGCTTGTTCATTTAATAAATGGTCAGCAACATATATGGCAGCCGATTCTCTTGTGTCGTTAGTGTCTTTTTTAAAGGCCCAACCTAGCATAGCAATTTTCTTACCCGAAACAGTGTTATATAATGTGCTGATTAGATGATCTGAAAAACGTCGTTTTTGATGATCATTTAAAATAATAACTTGTTCCCAATAGTCTGCGACCGCATTAAGATTATAACTTCTAGCGATATAAACAAGATTTAAAATATCTTTTTGAAAACAAGAACCACCAAAACCAATTGAAGCATTTAAGAATTTAGGACCAATTCTAGAATCCATTCCGATAGCTTTAGCAACTTCATTTACATTAGCTTCAGTATGCTCACATAATTCTGATATAGCATTAATTGAAGAAATTCGCTGTGCTAAAAAGGCATTAGCAGTTAATTTTGATAACTCAGAAGACCAAACATTCGTTCTTAGTATTCGTTCTTGTGGTACCCAACTTCCATATACATTCGCTAAGCTTTCAATAGCGTCTTCTGACTCTCCACCAATTAGAACACGATCAGGATTTAATAAGTCTTGGATTGCTGTTCCTTCTGCTAAAAATTCAGGGTTAGATAAGATTTCAAACTTTACATCTTTACCTGTATTGTGTAAAATACTTTTTATAGCTTGGGCTGTTCTAACAGGTAAAGTTGATTTTTCTACAACTATTTTATCTGTTGTTGCAACTTCTGCAATATTTCTAGCACATAATTCTACGTACTTCAAATCTGCAGCCATACCTTTTCCTTTGCCATAAGTTTTGGTTGGGGTATTTACTGAGATAAAAATCATTTCTGATTCTTTGATTGTATCATCTATTGCTGTAGAGAAAAATAGATTCTTCCCTCTTGTTTCTGCAACAATTTCAGCTAATCCAGGTTCGTAAATAGGTAATTTCGATAAATCTTCATCATTCCAAGCAGCAATACGCTCTTCGTTAATATCAACAATTGTAACTTTTATGTTTGGATTCTTTTTTGCTATTACAGCCATTGTTGGTCCACCAACATAACCAGCTCCAATACAGCAAATCTTTGTAATTTTCATGCTTTTAAGTTTATTTCGATTTGAGTCTAAATTTTAAAATGTGTGCAAATTTGACTTTTTTTTATTTAATTCAAATAATTTTTTATACAAACGACTTCTTTTTACGATAAGATTCTAATAAAAGTGTCGCAAATTTAAATTTTGTTCAAATTTAAGAGATTAATTGTAATATTCTTTATACCAGTCTATGAAAGATTTTACACCGTGTTTTATTGAGGTATTAGGTTTATAATCATAATCTTTTATCAACTCATCTACATCTGCCCAAGTGCGTTCTACATCACCTGGCTGCATTTCCATCATGTCTTTTTGTGCTACCTTATCTAGATTTAATTCTATTTCCTTTATGAAATCTAATAATTTAACCGAGTTGTTGTTTCCAATATTATAAATTTTGTAAAACTCATTGGATTCTATGCGTTTGATTGGTGCCTTTTCAATAATTCGGACAACACCTTCTACAATATCATCAATATAAGTAAAATCACGCTCCATGTTACCGTGGTTAAATACTTTAATAGGTCTGTCGTTTACAATGGCATCTGTAAATAAAAACATGGCCATATCTGGCCTTCCCCAAGGTCCATAGACTGTAAAGAATCTTAAGCCGGTGGTTGGAATTTTAAATAAATGACTGTAAGTATGTGCCATGAGTTCATTACTCTTCTTAGTGGCTGCGTATAAACTAATTGGATGATCTACGTTATCGTCAGTAGAAAATGGTATTTTTTTGTTCATTCCATAAACACTTGAGCTACTCGCGTAAACTAAATGTTTTATAACATTATTTCTGCAGCATTCTAAAATATTTAGAAAACCAACTAAATTAGAATCTACATATGTTTCAGGGTTTTCAATACTAAAGCGTACTCCTGCTTGAGCAGCAAGATTACAAACAATATCAAATTTTTCATTTTTGAATAGCTTTGGTAATTCCTCCCTGTCTTCAAGGTTCATTCTTACAAAGGTAAAGTCTTCAGATTTACTTTTACAAAGCGAATTAAATTCACTTGCTTCAGTCTTATCTATACCTAATTCATTAAGTCTAGAATATTTTAAGTTAATATCATAGTAGTCATTTATATTGTCTAGTCCAACTACTTGATGACCTTTAGATAGGAGGATTTTAGAAGTATAAAACCCAATAAAACCTGCTGCTCCTGTTACTAGTACTTTCATATTGTAGATAATTTAATTAAATGGTATTTCAAATATTAAAATTTAGATTGTAACTATTAAATTTTAAATGAAACAATTTCAATTTATTAGTTGTTTGTATAATTAATCTCGAGGATTGTCGCTAATTTATCACAATTCTTCACCATTAATTCTAAATTTTGTTCCTTGTAACTATTTTCTATAAGGTAGATTTTACAAGAATCAATTTCCTTTTTGCTCTCTGAAAAATTCACATTCCCAAATTTAACTAAGTTGATAACTACAGTAGAATCCATAGAATGTTCTGTTATAAAACGTGACGCTTTATCAGAATATTGAAAAGGTTTAGAACTAATATTTTTAACTGTTCTGGCATTAGGACCATAATCACAAGACGCATTTTTTCCGTTTAAAAAAAACATAAGAAGCATTAATCCAATGACAAAACCGCCTAAATAATAGGCAAAGCGGTGTATAAATTTCATAGTAGTGAAAAATTTCTGTTAAGACGATAAATCGTTATGTACAGATTAAAAAATTAATAAGTTGGCATCACTATATTCTAATCCAAACCATTCAGCAACGGATTTATTAGTTAAAATACCGTGGTAAAAATACAACCCATTTTTTAAACCACGATCAAAACGAAGCGCATTTTCTATACCACCATATTCACCGATTTCTAAAAGGTAAGGCGTAAAGATATTGCTAATGGATACTGAAGCGGTTCTAGAATAACGTGCAGGAATATTAGGTACACAATAATGAATTACCCCATTATGCTCAAATGTAGGACGGTCGTGAGTAGTGACTTCGCTTGTTTCAAAACAGCCACCCATATCAATACTAACATCAATCACAACGGATCCGGATTTCATGTTCGCGACCATACTTTCAGTAACAATCACAGGAGCGCGATTGGTTCCTCTAACTGCTCCAATGGCAACATCGCATCGTTTTAAGGCTTTTAATAGATTTTTGGGTTGCATAGTTGAAGTATATATAGTACGACCCAAATTATTTTGAAGGCGACGCAGTCTGGTTATTGAACTATCGAAGACCTTGACGTTTGCTCCTAAACCTATAGCAGAACGTGCGGCAAATTCGCCAACAGTTCCAGCTCCTAATATTAAAACTTCTGTAGGTGGTACACCATTTATGTTCCCCATCATTAGACCATTACCACCATTTACATTAGAGAGAAGCTCTGATGCAATTAAAATAGAAGCTGTGCCAGCAATTTCGCTTAATGAGCTTACTGCAGGGTATTGACCATCGTCATCTTTTATATATTCGAAAGCTAAAGCTGTAATTCGTTTTTTAGCTAAAGCTTCAAAATAAGATTTGTTTTGAGTTTTTATTTGAAGCGCAGAAATTAATAAGGTTTGTGGGTTGATAAGTTTTATTTCATCTAAAGAAGGCGGTTCTACTTTAAGAATAATAGGGCAGGAGTACACTTTCGCTGTATCCTTGGTAACTTCTGCACCAGCTTCACTATAAGTTTTATCTTTAAAATTAGCACCCTCGCCTGCGCCAGACTCAAATAATACGCGGTGACCGTTGGCTGTTAATGCCGAAACGGCATCTGGAGTTAAACAAACACGACGCTCTTGAAAATGTGTTTCTTTTGGAATGCCAATAAAGAGTTCTCCTTTTTGTTTATGAATTTCTAAGGTTTCTTCTTGTGGTAATAATTGGGCTTTGGTAAATGGTGATAGTGATGAACTCATTAAGTCAATTACTTTAGTATTGTCTTTGCAATATAGCGAATATCACTAAACAATAGTTAATATTAAAATAACTTAAAGTAATAATAATTTTGAAAGTTAAATGGTCAATCTAAAAATACTGTTTGATCTTACCCCAAACTCCTTTGGGTTTAATCATAAACTCCTCCTCAAGTTCTTCAAGTGTTTTATCTGCAGTATTAATTTTGTTAAATGCCTTAGCTCTTATTAAATAAATTGATGGAACTATAAAAGCCATTATCGGCAGTAAAGCAACGATTTGATACTCGTCAAAATAACCTTGATCTTCATTAAATAAATCAAAAATCTGATATGTGTACATTATAATTGGTACTAGCAACGAGTGGTACCACCAATGCCTACATGTGAAAAACCAAATGAGTAAAAGTAATAAAGGGATGGCTTTACCCGTAAAGATCCACATCACCAAGTTTGCATCTTCCCATACTTTACTGTCGTATGTAAACAAAAAAGTACTCCAAATTTTACTGTTTGGAATACTTTCATGTAAAGAAAATAGTAAAGGTACACTAGCTATAATGATAGCAAGTAAAGCACCTTTTTTGAAACTAGATTTATAAGCTTCTTGGTTTCTTAAATTTTTTCTTTTCAATTTTTGTGGTTGTTTGTCCATCTAAGTCGATAAGGTTAGTTGCTTGTACAGTAAATAACACTCCTCCGAAGATTGCAATAGCTAGGACTAAATTTTTTTTAGTTTTCATAATTTAAGGGATTTAATTAATTAATTACATCAAAAGTAAGTTCATAATCAAGTCCTTACAAATCAGAAATTGTTAAAATCCAAAAAACATGAGTTGATAATTACGGTTTTTCCGCAACTCTAGTCTAATCTTGTAGGAAAAGTATTAAAATTTTATCTAAAATTTCTGTTCATTTATAGCTATTTTTTCGATTAAATTTTTTTGTGTTTATTGTTAATTTGAGGGATCTTTTATTGTTGTCTAGGTCAGTAATGGTAATGGTTTGCGCGTCAATCGGAATAAGTTCCTCAATGCGTTCTGCCCATTCCATGAATAACCAATGTTTACTGCTTAAATAATCTTCAATTCCAAAATTATAGGCTTCTTCTATAGATTCTACTCTATAAAAGTCAAAATGATAGATTTTATCATTAGGTAAACTATATTCATTCACTATAGAAAATGTTGGGCTAGTGGCAACATCATTACTTTGCAATGCTTTTAAAAGCGCATTTACAAAAGTAGTTTTACCAGCTCCCATCTTCCCATTAAAGAGTACTGTTTTTGTGTTTAAATATTTTAAAACACGAGATGCAATAGCATCTATATCTTTTAAATGATATGTAAATTCAATTGTTTGCACAGTTTTAATCAAGCATTTTAGGTATGCAATAGTAGTAATATTATTTGAGATAACCTAAAGAAAAATGTATTTCGTCGGATTTTTTGAACCTTTTAAAGATTATTTCCTATTGCTAAATGGTAATAAACAGTAAATTAGTTGTCTTAAAAATATTTCTAAAAAAAATGATGCTAAATTATATTCAGCATCATTTTTAATTAATTTCAATAAATAATATAAATCATCTATTTTGGATCCATTACAACAAAAGGTATAATCATTTCCTCTAAAGAAACACCTCCGTGTTGGTAGGTGTTCCTGTAATAACTTACGTAATGATTAAAGTTGTTTGGGTACGCTAAAAATAAATCTCCTTTCGCAAAAATAAAGGAGCTGCTCATTGTTAAAGCAGGTAGATGAATGGACTTAGGATTCTTAATGGCCAATACATCTTTATCTTGATACGTTAGACTTCTACCTGTTTTATAACGTAGATTTAAACTTGTGTCTCTATCTCCAATTACTTTAGTTGGTGCTTTTACATTTATAGTACCATGATCTGTCGTTAATATTAATTTAAAACCAAGTTGTTGGGATAGTTGAATCATTTCTAATAAAGGCGAATTCTTAAACCAACTAACTGTAAGCGAACGATAAGCTTTATCATTAGACGCTAATTCTTTAACCACTTCCATTTCTGTTTTTGAATGTGATAGCATATCTACAAAATTGTAAACAATGACATTAAGATCGTTGTTTTTTAGAGATCTAAAATTCTCGACTAATTTTTTTCCAGCTTTTAAATTGGTGATTTTATGGTATTCATGTTTTAAATGACCTAATCCTAAACGTTTTAACTGTTCTCTTAAAAAATCACCTTCATGCATGTTTTTTCCGCCTTCGTCTGTGTCGTTTTTCCAATACTGAGGAAATAGACTTTCCATATCTGCAGGCATTAATCCAGAAAATATGGCATTACGTGCATATTGTGTAGCTGTTGGTAGAATACTATAAAAGGCTAATTCGGATGCTTTTTTATAATAATTATTAACGATAGGCTCAAAGGCTTTCCATTGGTCATAACGCAAATTATCAATAACCACTAGAACGGTAGGTTGTTTATCGCTTAATTCTGGCACCACTTTATCTTTAAATAAGGTGTGTGACATTATGGGAGCATCTGTTTTTGGTTGAAACCAATCTGCGTAATTTTTCTCAATAAACTTACCAAATTGCATATTGGCTTCGGTTTTCTGAGACTCTAAAATATCGGTCATTCCAATGTCTTCAATACTTTCAAGTTGTAATTCCCAATAAATTAATTTCTGATATAATTCTACCCATTCTTCATAAGAGTTTACCATAGACAAATCCATGGCTATCTTTCTGAATTCTTGCTGGTAATTAGATGTCGTTTTTTCAGATACTAATCGCGAATGGTCCAAATTCTTTTTCAAACTCAATAAAATCTGATGCGGATTTACAGGTTTTATTAAATAATCGGCAATTTTATTACCAATGGCTTCTTCCATTATATACTCCTCTTCACTTTTTGTAATCATTACAACAGGTAAATTGGCGCGACGTTCCTTTATTTCATTCAAAGTTTCTAGTCCGGTTAATCCTGGCATATTTTCATCTAAAAAGACGATATCAAAATTAGTATCCGTAATAATTTCCAGAGCTTCAGTACCACTTTGGCATTTGGTAACCTGATATCCTTTTTGTTCTAAAAAAATAATATGTGGTTTTAGTAAATCGATTTCATCGTCAACCCAAAGAATATTTATCATGTTGTGGTATATTTGTTTCTTAATTAATGAATTTTAAAATTTTGCCTACAAATAATAAGCTTAAAATATTTAACGATCCAATTTACGGATTTATTACTATTCCGAATTCGTTAATATTCGATATTATTCAACATAAGTACTTTCAGAGATTACGACGTATTAGTCAAATGGGATTATCTTATTTAGTTTATCCAGGAGCGCATCATACGCGTTTTCATCATGCATTAGGTTGTATGCATTTAATGCAGAAGTCTATTAATGTTCTTCGTTTTAAGGGAGTTACGATCTCTGTTGAGGAAGAAAACGGGTTGTTAATCGCTATACTCCTGCACGATATTGGTCATGGTCCTTTTTCGCATGCTATGGAACATAGTATTGTAAATAACGTTTCTCACGAGGAAATATCGTTGCGTTTTATGGAAGAACTCAATATAGAGTTTAACGGAAGTTTAACGTTAGCTATTTCTATTTTCAAGAAAGAATATCCGCGTCAGTTTATGTGCGAGCTCATTTCTAGTCAGTTAGATATGGATAGAGCCGATTATTTAAAACGCGATAGTTTTTATACCGGAGTTGCGGAAGGTAACATTAATAGTGAACGATTAATTACCATGCTCAATGTGGTAGATGACCAATTATTGGTTGAAGAAAAAGGTATTTTAAGCGTTGAGAAATTTTTAATTGCAAGACGCTTTATGTATTGGCAAGTGTATATGCACAAAACGGGTGTTGTGGCAGAGCAATTATTAATGGGCACATTAAAAAGAGCAAAAGAATTAGTGCAGCAAGGTGTAAAGCTAAATTGTAGCGAAGCCTTATTTTATTTCTTGTTTTCTGAAATCAATGCTGAAAATTTTAATACTGAAACCTTAGCTGTTTTTTCAAAATTAGATGATTATGATATTGTTGCGGCATTAAAGGATTGGCAAAATCACGATGATTTTGTGTTGAGCAACCTTTGTCAAATGATATTAGATAGAAACTTGCTTAAAGTAAAGCTGAAAAATAAGCCTATTAAATCTTCAGAATTAAAAATGCATTCTGAAGCATTAATTAAAAATTATAAAATATCCCAGCATGAAGCCGATTATTTTGTGTTTCAAGGGGAGTTAATAAATCAAGCATATCAGAATAATTATCAAAAAATCAACGTTTTATTTAAGTCAGGAAAAATAAAAGATATCGTTAAAGCATCTGATCAATTAAACTTAAAAGCACTTAGCAAACCAATCACTAAATATTATATGTGCTATCCTAAAAAGAATATGTAATCCTTTTTTTCTATTTTTGCGGAGAGCAACTAAAGTATTAAAATCTTGTCATTGAAATTTACAGCAGAAAAAATCGCAGATATTTTAGAAGGAATAGTTGTTGGCGACCCCAATATTGAAGTGTTTAAACTTTCTAAAATAGAAGAAGGCACTCAAGGTTCGTTAACATTTCTATCTAATCTAAAGTATACACACTATATATATACTACAGAAGCGTCTATAACTATTGTAAATTCTAGTTTTGAGCCAGAGAAACCGATTTCCACAACACTTATAAAAGTTGAGGATGCTTATGAAGGATTCTCAAAGTTGATGGAATATTACGATAGGATTAAATCTCTTAAATCAGGAATAGAACAACCGTGTTTTATTGCAGAAACAGTAAAGGTTCCAGACTCTGTATATATAGGTGCATTTGCATACATTGGTAATAATGTTACAATTGGAGAAAATGTTAAAATTCATCCAAATGCATATGTAGGGGATAATGTTATCATTGGAGATGATACTACAATTTATCCAGGTGCTAAAGTGTATTCGGATTGTGTTATAGGAAAAAAGTGCGTTATAAATTCTGGAGTTATAGTGGGAGCTGACGGTTTTGGTTTTGCGCCTAATAAAAATGGAAGTTATTCTAAAATTCCTCAAATAGGAAATGTGATTTTAGAAGACGAAGTAGATATAGGAGCAGGTACAACTATAGATCGCGCTACAATGGGGTCAACAATTTTAAGATTTGGTGTAAAACTAGATAATCAAATTCAGATTGCTCACAATGTAGAAATTGGTAAAAATACGGTGATTGCAGCACAGTCTGGTGTTGCTGGTTCTACTAAAATAGGAGAACATTGCCAAATAGGTGGCCAAGTAGGTATTGCTGGTCATTTAGTTATAGGGAATAATGTGAAAGTCCAGGCACAATCTGGAATAGGAAGAAATGTAAAAGATAATGAAGTCTTACAAGGTTCTCCTTCTTTTGGGTATAGTGATTGGAATAAATCGTATGTTTATTTTAAAAACTTACCTAAGCTTGCAAAAACAATTAATGAATTAGAAAAAAAAGTAGATGGCAATAATTAAAACGGAAACGAAACAAAAAACCATTGAAAAAGAAGTTACCCTTACAGGTGTAGGACTTCATACTGGTGCAAATGTAAAATTGGTGTTTAAACCTGCTGCGGAAAATACAGGATTTGTATTTCAACGTACAGATTTAGAAGGTTCACCAAAAATTGAAGCAGATGCTAATTACGTTACAAGTACACAACGTGGTACTTGTATGGAGAAGAATGGAGTAACCATTCAAACTTGCGAACATGTATTGGCAGCTTTAGTCGGTTTAGATATAGATAATGCGTTAATAGAATTAGATTCTTCAGAACCCCCTATTATGGATGGGTCGTCTAAATTCTTTGTAGAAGCAATAGAAAAAGCAGGTATTATAGAGCAGGACGCGTTTCGTGAGGAATATGAGATTACGCAAGTGGTTTCATATACAGATGAAGAAACTGGAAGCGAAATAATTTTAATGCCATCAAGCACCTACCAAATTACAACAATGGTAGATTTTGGGACCAAAGTTTTAGGGACTCAAAATGCAACTCTTAATAAGGTATCGGATTTTAAAACTGAAATTGCAGATGCCAGAACCTTTAGTTTTTTGCATGAGATTGAAATGCTTTTAGAGCATGGCTTAATAAAAGGAGGTGATTTAAACAATGCTATAGTTTATGTAGATAAGGAATTATCTAGTGAAACTATGGAAAAATTAAGAATCGCTTTCAATAAAGACAATATTGCAGTTAAACCAAATGGTATTTTAGATAACCTAACTTTGCATCATCCAAATGAAGCAGCACGTCATAAACTATTAGATGTGTTGGGTGATTTAGCATTAATAGGAACACGTATTAGAGGTAAGGTTATCGCTAATAAGCCAGGGCATTTTGTAAACACACAGTTTGCTAAAAAAATGTCTAAATTAATAAAGAATGAAAGACGTAACAATGTTCCCCAAGTCGATTTGAATTCTGTTCCTTTAATGGATGTGAATCAAATTATGGATATGTTGCCACACAGACAACCGTTCTTGTTAATAGATAGAGTTTATGAGTTAACCGATAACCATGTTATTGGAATGAAGAATGTGACTATGAACGAAGAGTTCTTTAGAGGTCATTTTCCAGGAGCACCAGTAATGCCAGGAGTATTAATTGTTGAAGCTATGGCACAAACAGGTGGAATTTTAGTATTAAGTACGGTTCCAGATCCAGAAAATTATTTAACTTTTTTCATGAAAATGGATAAAGTAAAATTCAAACAAAAAGTAGTACCTGGAGACACATTAATTTTCAAATGCTCATTAATTACACCAATACGAAGAGGAATTTGTCATATGCAAGGTTATGCTTATGCCAACGGTAAGTTATGTGCAGAAGCTGAATTAATGGCGCAAATATCAAAAGTGAAATAAAAACACGTTGAATTAAAGTTAAGCTGTGGGTTATTTAGTCGTTAAGTCGACCAACTCAACAACAAATAACTCAACAACAAAACATATATCAAAATGAACCAACCGTTAGCATACGTGCATCCTGGTGCGAAAATCGCCAAAAATGTCGTTATAGAGCCTTTTACAACGATACATAATAATGTAAAAATTGGTGAAGGGACTTGGATTGGAAGTAATGTAACCATTATGGAAGGTGCTCGAATAGGTAAAAATTGTAGTATTTTCCCAGGCGCTGTTATTTCAGCAGTTCCACAAGATTTGAAATACAATGATGAAGACACAACCGTAGAGATTGGTGACAATGTTACTATTAGAGAGTGTGTTACTATTAATCGTGGTACGAGCGATAAAATGAAAACCGTAATTGGTAACAATTGTCTAATTATGGCGTATTGTCATATTGCTCACGATTGTATTGTGGGTAACAACTGTATTTTCTCAAACAATAGTACACTAGCCGGACATATCACTGTGGGTGATTATGTAATTTTAGCAGGTATGACAGCTGTTCATCAATTTTGTTCAATAGGAAATCATGCTTTTGTAACTGGTGGTTCTCTAGTGCGTAAAGATGTACCTCCTTTTGTAAAAGCTGGTAGAGAGCCTTTATCTTATGTTGGAATTAATTCTGTTGGATTAAGACGTAGAGGTTATGCTTCAGAAAAAATAAGAGAGATTCAGAATATTTACAGAATGCTCTATCAAAAAAATTATAATAATACACAGGCTTCAGATTTAATTGAAGCAGAAATGGAAGCCACTCCAGAACGCGATGAGATTTTGCAGTTTATAAAGAATTCGCATCGAGGAATTATGAAAGGGTATTTCAAATCGAATTAGGTTTTAGAAAAAAAAATAGATCAAAAAAATAAGTTTAGATAAACTTAAGGTTTTGAGTAATCAGAACTGAGTGATGTCCCCTTAAAGGGACTTTAGGGGTGTTATTATTAAGTAATCAACATCTAATTTATAAACAATTAAAAGATACCCACTGTTGTGGGCAATATTATGGCAAGTACATCAGATATTAGAAACGGATTATGCATAAGATACAACAACGATATCTATAAGATAGTAGAGTTTCTTCATGTAAAACCAGGAAAAGGACCAGCTTTTGTAAGAACAAAAATGAAAAGTGTTACTAATGGTAAAGTGTTAGATAATACGTTTTCGGCAGGACATAAAATTGAAGATGTTCGTGTTGAAACTCATAAATTTCAATATTTATATAATGATGGAGAATTTTATCATTTTATGAATGAAGCAGATTACACTCAAATTAGATTATTAGAATCTGCAATTGATAGAACGGATTTAATGAAAGAAGGAGAAGTGGTTACCATTCAAATTAATACTGAAGATAATATGCCACTTTCTGTAGATTTACCAGCTTCTGTAATATTAGAGGTTACTGCTACAGAACCAGGAGTCAAAGGAAATACTGCAACAAACGCTACTAAACCGGCAACAGTTGAATCTGGTGCAGAAGTTAATGTCCCATTATTTATCAACGAAGGTGATAAGATTAAAGTTGAGACAGACAAAGGAACTTATAAAGAACGTATTAAAGAATAAATGAGTTAGCAGTACACAGTCCTCAGTTTGCTGTAAATTACTAAAAACGGCATACTGATGACTGCATACTGCATACTGAATACAGACAGATGAAATTCCCGAAGTCACATACTTTAAAACAAATTGCAACCTTAATTGATTGTGAATATAGAGGTTCAGAAGATTTTGAAATCTTAGGCATTAATGAAATTCATGTTGTAGAACCCGGTGATATTGTTTTTGTAGATCATCCTAAATATTACGATAAGGCTTTAGAGTCAGCAGCAACTATCGTTTTAATTAATAAAGATGTTGCCTGCCCTGAAGGAAAAGCCCTTTTAATTTCTGATGATCCATTTCGGGATTTTAATAAAATCACATCCCATTTTAAACCGTTTAAAGCTTCAAACAGTGCTATTGCTAGTGATGCCGTTATTGGCGAAGGTACTATAATTCAACCCAATTGTTTTATAGGAAATAATGTTACTATTGGTAAAAATTGTGTTATTCATTCGAATGTGAGTATTTATGATGATGCTATTATAGGTGATAATGTTACTATTCATGCAGGAACAGTTTTAGGAGCAAGTGCGTTTTATTATAAAAATAGACCGGAAGGTTACGATCAGTTAAAATCTGGTGGTCGTGTTATTATAAAAGATAATGTAGATATAGGAGCGCTTTGTACTATTGATAGAGGGGTTACCGGAGATACAACTATTGGTGAGGGTTCTAAATTAGATAATCAAATCCAAATAGGTCATGATACCCTAATAGGTAAAAAGTGTTTAATTGCATCACAAACAGGAATTGCAGGTTGTGTAGTGGTTGAGGATAATGTTACTATTTGGGGGCAAGTTGGTATTAAAAGTGGCATTAAAATATCAGAAGGAACAATCATCTATGCACAAGCTGGATTGAATAATTCTACGGAAGAAGGCAAAACATATTTTGGTACTCCTGCTCAAGAAGCTAGAGTTTCATTTAAAGACCTTGCTTATGTGAAAAAAATTCCTGAAATACTTCAAAAATTAAAGAATTTATAATGTCAGCTATAGATGTTGTGAAGGCCTTTTACGAATCAAATTTAGTTAATGATGCTAATATGGTTCCTAAATATTTCCATAAAGATAGTGACTTACATTGGGCAAGTAGCCAAGGGTTTACGCTTCTAAATTATAAAGATATCGAAGCGTTTTTTGAAGGCACAAGACATACCGTTTTTGGTACTACTATTGAACATCCATATTCAGAACCCATTCTAGCTCATTATTCAACCCTTTGGGAAGTAAGAGATGGAAAATTATATTGTGGTTTTGAAATCAGTCAACAAGCCGATGAAAACGATAAAAAAACCATGAAATCATACGAAGAAATAAATATATAAAAGAGGTCGCTTTTGCGTTAAAATCTCTTATTTTTGCATAACGAAATACATAAAACTTAAAATCAACAATATCAAATGAGCGTTTTAGTTAATAAGAATTCTAAGATAATAGTTCAAGGTTTTACAGGTAGTGAAGGTACTTTTCACGCTGAACAAATGATTGAATATGGTACAAATGTCGTTGGAGGTGTAACTCCAGGAAAAGGAGGTCAAACACATTTAGACAAACCAGTTTTTAATACAGTTTCAGAAGCTGTTGAAAAAGTAGGTGCTGATACCACAATTATTTTTGTACCACCAGCTTTCGCTGCAGATGCCATTATGGAAGCTGCTGATGCTGGCATTAAAGTAATCATCACAATTACGGAAGGAATTCCTGTTGCAGATATGATTAAAGCGTCAAACTATATCAAAGATAAAGCGTGTCGTTTAATTGGTCCTAACTGTCCTGGTGTAATTACGCCTGGTGAAGCTAAAGTTGGTATTATGCCAGGTTTTGTATTCAAAAAAGGTAATGTTGGTATTGTTTCTAAATCTGGAACTTTAACATACGAAGCTGCTGACCAAGTTGTAAAACAAGGTTTAGGTATTACTACAGCAATTGGTATTGGTGGAGATCCAATTATTGGAACAACAACTAAAGAAGCTGTTGAATTATTAATCAATGACCCAGAAACAGAAGCTGTGGTTATGATTGGGGAAATAGGAGGTCAATTAGAAGCTGATGCTGCACATTGGTACAAGGCAAGTGGAAGTAAAAAACCTGTAATTGGTTTTATTGCTGGTGAAACGGCTCCTGCTGGTCGTACAATGGGACATGCTGGTGCTATTGTAGGTGGAAGCGATGATACTGCACAAGCTAAAAAAGCAATAATGAGAGAATGTGGAATTCACGTTGTGGATTCTCCTGCTGAGATAGGAAAGAAAGTAGCTGAAGTTTTAGGCTAATCAACAACCTATTTAATAAATATAGATGCTGAATCTTATTCGGCATAAACTGTTAAAAACCTTACAAAATCTTGTGAGGTTTTTTTATTTCGTGCAAATTGTAATTGTTATCTTTGAATTGAGGTCTTAAGATTCAGAATTGCTTGAAACCTTATTTATATAATATAGAGTAACACTAACCAATCATAAATTTATCATGAAACTTTTAGAAGGAAAAACAGCCATTATTACAGGCGCAAGTAGAGGAATCGGAAAAGGAATAGCAGAAGTATTTGCAGACCATGGTGCAAATGTTGCGTTTACATATAGCTCTTCAGTTGAAGCAGCAAACGAATTAGAAAAAGAATTAAATGCCAAAGGAATTAAAGCTAAAGGCTATCAAAGTAATGCTGCAAATTTTGACGAATCTCAAAAGTTAGCTGAAGATGTTTTAGCCGAATTTGGTGCTATTGATATCCTGGTAAATAATGCAGGTATTACAAAAGATAATCTCTTAATGCGAATGGGAGAAGCCGATTTTGACAAAGTCATTGAGGTTAACCTTAAATCGGTTTTTAACATGACTAAAGCGGTACAACGAACCATGTTGAAACAACGTAAAGGATCTATAATTAACATGAGTTCTGTGGTTGGCGTAAAAGGTAACGCCGGACAAACAAATTATGCGGCTTCTAAAGCCGGAATCATTGGTTTCTCAAAGTCAGTAGCATTAGAGTTGGGATCGCGTAACATTAGAAGCAACGTCATCGCTCCGGGATTTATTGAAACTGAAATGACAGCAAAATTAGACGAAGCAACCGTTAAAGGTTGGAGAGCTGGTATTCCACTTAAAAGAGGAGGTACACCAGAAGATATTGCTAATGCTTGTGTGTTTTTAGCAAGTGACTTAAGTGCCTATATTACAGGACAGACACTTAATGTTGATGGTGGAATGTTGACTTAAACTTTTATTTCTGCGAAGGCAGGAATCTTATGCTATTTGTGAGATTTTAATGGATAAACTAACAATTATATACATAACACTTGCTGCAATTACAGCGCTTTTATTAGCGCTGTTTCAGTATTTGTATAAGTCAAAATTAAAATCGAATCTTAAATATGTACTTACAGGATTAAGAACAATTTCAATCTTTTGTATTTTACTATTACTCATTAATCCAAAGTTTGAATCTTTTACCTATTTCGATGAAAAACCAACATTAGTTGTTGCTGTTGATGATTCGGAATCTGTTTCTTATTTAAAACAAGATGAAAAGGCTAGGGAAGTGGTTGCTGCGTTACAGACTAATTCAGAATTAAAAGATCGTTTTGATATTCAGGCTTATAGTTTTGGAAAATCAGTTTCCACTCTAGATAGTTTAAATTTTAATGAGCGCCAATCAAATTTAGCATTGGCTCTAAAGCAATTTGGTGAGGTGTATGCCAATCAAACCGCTCCAATTATAGTTTTGAGTGATGGGAATCAAACCTATGGTTCAGATTATAGTTATATAGCCAAAGGAGTTAAGCAACCTATCTATCCTATAATTTTAGGGGATTCTACAGTACATTCCGATTTAAGTATCAAACAACTGAATGTAAATCGCTATGTGTATCTCAAGAATAAGTTTCCTGTTGAAATTATCGCGAATTATAGAGGTAATGAACCCATAAATACAGAACTAAAAATATGGTCTGGTAATGTTGTCGTTTTTAGAAAAGTACTTCAGCTTGATGCGTTAAAATCTTCCGAAATTATTTCAACTGCTTTAATGGCGAATAGTGTTGGTGTTAAAACGTATCGTGTTGAGTTGGTCGCTTTAGAAAATGAAAAAAACAAAGTCAATAACGTTAAGAATTTTGGAGTAGAAGTCATTGACCAGAAAACAAATATTGCTTTAGTTTATGATCGTTTGCACCCTGATTTAGGCGCCTTTAAAAAAGCAATTGAAAGTAACGAGCAACGTAGTGTTTCTATATTAAAGCCAAAAGATGTAATAAATAAAATTAATGATTTTCAATTAGTTATATTGTATCAGCCAAATAATAACTTCAATTCTGTTTTAAAAGAAATCAAGGAACAAAAAATCAATACATTTATCATTTCAGGGGAAACCACAAGCTGGAATCTGCTTAATCAAACACGAGACTATTTTAAACAAACCATTACCAATCAAACCGAAAATTTTCAACCAAGTTTAAACAGAAACTACGGAACCTTCATTGTCGAAAATTTAGATTTCAATAGTTTTCCGCCATTGAAATCTGAGTTTGGAGCACTTGATATTTTAGTTCCGCATGAAACGCTATTGTATAAAAGCGTTAACGGAATTACAACCGAAGACATATTGTTAGCAACCTTTGAAGCTGATGGCACAAAACACGCCATTTTAAATGGAGAAGACATTTGGAGGTGGAGAGCACAATCATTTATAAATACGAATAGTTTCAATAATTTTGATGAATTTATCAATAAATTAGTTCAGTATTTAAGTTCAAACAAGAAGCGAAAGCGGATCAATATCGATTACAAATCCTTCTATAATGGTAATGATGACGTTATAATTTCAGCTCAGTATTTCAACAAAACTTTCGAGTTTGATAATTCGGCTTCATTAAGTATTGTTTTAAATAACAAGGATGACGAAAGTATAAGAGAAGTGCCACTTTTATTAAATAATGGTAATTACACAGTCGATTTAAGCGGCATCAATGCAGGCTTATATGATTTTACGATTAAGCATAATTCGGAATCCATATCTGCCTCTGGAAGCTTTCAAATTTTAGAATATAATGTAGAACAGCAATTTTTAAATGCGGATATCACTAAATTAAAATCAATTGCAGCTAATAGCAATGGTAGTGCATATTTTCCGTCACAAACAACTGAATTAATAAACAGGTTATTAAGTGATAATCGCTATAAAACAATACAAAAAAGCACTAAAAATATCGTACCTTTGATAGATTGGAAATATCTACTTGGTTTGATCGCGTTAAGCCTTTTTATTGAGTGGTTTATTAGAAAATATAACGGATTAATTTAAAAAGAATAAAATGGAGAAATTACCAAAGATTGGATTACCGATTTTAATCGGAGTTGTGCTTTTAATTATCGTTTTAGCAAAGTCTGCTGTTACTTTAGACTCTGGTCATGCAGGTGTACTATACGAAACACTTAGTGGAGGTGTAAATCCAGATAAAGCACCATTAGGTCCAGGATTTCATGTTATTGCGCCATGGAATAGAGTCATCGATTATGAAACGCGTCAGCAAGAAGTTGCAGAAAAAATGGCGGTATTATCGTCTAATGGTTTGGATATTAAACTAGACGCATCTATTCTGTATCAACCAGATGTTAAAAGTTTAGGAAAATTACACAACCAAAAAGGTGAAGATTATTTAAGTCGTGTACTTCAACCAGCGATTAGAAGTGCGGCAAGAAGTGTTGTTGGTAGATATACACCAGAGCAGTTGTACTCTAGTAAAAGAGATGCGATTCAAGAGGAAATCTATGAGGAAACTAAAAAAATAGTAGAACCACAGTTTATTCAATTAAACGATATTTTAATTAGAGATGTTACTTTACCTCCGACAATTAAAGAAGCAATTGAGCGTAAATTGAAACAAGAGCAAGAATCATTAGAGTATGAATTTAGACTTGAAAGTGCTAGAAAAGAAGCTGAAAAAGTAATTATCGACGCACAAGGTAAAGCTGACGCTAACCGAATTTTAAGTGCATCTTTAACAGATAAGATTCTTCAAGATAAAGGAATTGAAGCGACAGTAAAACTTTCTGAATCGCCAAATAGCAAAACCATTATTATTGGTTCTGGAGATAGTGGATTACCAATTATCTTAGGAAATCAATAATTGAAGATGCAAATTCTATTAATATGTTAAAAATTTGTTTTCTTTGAATTAAAATTAGGATTACTAAAATTAAATTAACAATATTTGTAGTAACAATAAGAAACATGACAACTATTCAATTTCATCATCATTTTCATACTAGCAATCAAGCGAGGTGAATCTGTATTGAATAAGTTCAAAATATATTTTAAAACCCGTTTGAGAAATCAGATGGGTTTTTTGTTTTATAATCTCATGCTGAAATCTTAGACATAATCAAAATTTAAAAATGAGTAAATTAAAAATTGCCGTACAAAAATCGGGTCGACTTAATGAAGATTCCATGAAAATTCTAAAAGAAATTGGAATTTCTGTTGATAATGGTAAAGATCAACTTAAAGCTTCAGCGCGTAATTTTCCACTAGAAGTTTTCTATTTAAGAAATGGTGATATTCCACAATATCTTAGAGATGGAGTCGTAGATGCAGCCATAATAGGTGAAAATGTCTTAATAGAAAAAGGAAATGATTTAAAGATTGTAGAACGTTTAGGATTTTCAAAATGTAAAGTTTCTATTGCGGTTCCAAAATCATCAAAAGCGAAAAGTTTAAAAGATTTAGACGGAAAACGAATCGCCACATCGTATCCTAATACGGTGAATCAATTTTTAGAAAAAGAAGGACTTAAAGCCAATTTACACATCATTAATGGTTCTGTTGAAATAGCGCCAAATATTGGTCTTGCAGATGCGATTTGCGATATCGTATCTAGTGGAAGTACGCTTTTTAAAAACGGACTAAAAGAAGTAGAAGTGCTTCTAAAATCAGAAGCAGTTTTAGCAACATCACCTAAAATTTCTGAAGAAAATCAAGCTTTAATTGATAAACTTCAATTTCGATTAAAGTCTGTTTTAAAAGGAAGAGAAAGTAAATATGTACTGCTTAATGCGCCAAATGATAAATTAGACGATATCATAAAAATCCTTCCAGGAATGAATAGTCCTTCTATTTTACCTTTAGCCAAAGAAGGCTGGAGTTCGGTGCACTCAGTTTTAGACAAGAATGATTTTTGGAATATTATTGATGAATTAAAAGCGAATGGAGCAGAAGGTATTTTAGTTTGTCCTATCGAAAATATGGTACTTTAAATATGAAATTATATCGTAATCCAGAAAAATCAACTTGGTCAACATTGCTTCAACGTCCTACGCAATCTGTTGAAGTGATTGAAGCGACTGTCAATCAAATTTTTGATGAGGTTCAACGTGAAGGAGATAACGCCATTAAAAAGTACACTCAAAAATTTGATGGTGTTGCGTTAGAATCTAATCTCGTTTCTAAACAAGCTATTGAAGAGGCTTCACAGTTAGTCAGTGAAGATTTAAAAGAAGCTATTGTATTAGCTAAAGAGAATATTGAAAAATTCCATAAAGCTCAAAAAACAGGAAAAGTAGAAGTTGAAACTGTACCAGGTGTATTGTGTTGGCAAGAAAAACGACCTATTCAAAAAGTAGGCTTATATATTCCAGGCGGAACAGCTCCATTATTTTCAACGGTTTTAATGTTGGCAGTTCCAGCTCAAATAGCAGGTTGTAAAGACATCGTATTGTGTTCACCACCAAATAAAGAAGGGAAAATTGCTAATGAGATTTTATATGCTGCTAATCTTTGTGGTGTCACTAAAATTATAAAAGTAGGAGGTATCCAAGCAATTGCAGGATTAACTTTCGGAACCGATACAATTCCGCAAGTCTATAAAATATTCGGCCCAGGTAATCAGTTTGTAACGGTTGCCAAGCAGTTAGCGACAAAATATGGAGTTGCTATTGATATGCCTGCGGGTCCTAGTGAGCTTTTAGTGATGGCAGATGATTCTGCAAATGCAGCTTTTGTAGCTTCAGATTTATTGAGTCAGGCGGAACATGGTAGTGATAGTCAAGTGATTTTGGTAACGACGTCTCAAGATTTTGCAGATGGTGTTTCTAAAGAAGTGGAAAAGCAATTACAAGCTTTGCCTAGAAAAGCCATGGCTGAGAAAGCCATAGCCAATTCTAAATCTATTATTGTAGATTCTAATGAAATAGCCATTGAACTTATTAATGAATATGGTCCTGAGCATTTTATTGTTGCAACACAAAACAATGATTTCTTTGTAGAATATATTAGTAATGCAGGTTCTATTTTTATTGGTAATTATACACCTGAAAGCGCTGGTGATTATGCTTCTGGAACCAATCATACATTGCCAACAAATGGTTTTTCTAAAGCGTATTCTGGAGTTAATTTAGATAGTTTTCAAAAAAGTATGACGTTTCAAAAAATATCAAAAACAGGTATTCAGAATATAGGATATGCTATAGAATTGATGGCAGAAGCCGAAGGTTTACAAGCACATAAAAATGCAGTAAGCTTAAGATTAATAGATTTATTGAACGAGTAATGTCGTCACTTCGAGTGATTTCGAGGAACGAGAAATTGTATCGAGAAGCAATTATAATGAAGAAAAATTTCAACCTAAATTATCTCATAAGAGAGAACATAAAATCCATTAAACCCTATTCCTCAGCAAGAGATGAATATAAGGATATCACCGAAGGTATGGTTTTTATTGATGCTAACGAGAATCCATTTAACACCAATGTGAATCGGTATCCAGATCCTCAGCAAACCAATGTTAAAGCACGTTTGTCTGAATTAAAAGGAATTTCGAGCAACCAAATCCTTTTAGGTAATGGAAGCGACGAAGTCTTAGATTTAATATTTAGAGTATTCTGTGAGCCTAAAAAAGATAATATAATTACGCTTCCTCCAACCTACGGCATGTATGATGTTTTGGCAAATCTAAATGCAGTAGAAAATATTGAAATTGAATTAGAATCGGATTTTCAGCCTAATACAGATGAAATTCTAAGAGCGGCGCACACACATACAAAGCTCTTATTTTTATGTTCCCCTAATAACCCAACAGCCAATAGTTTTGATGCTATAAAGATAGAGGAATTGATTAATGAATTTCAAGGTATTGTGGTTATTGACGAAGCATATATTGATTTTTCAACAAAAGAAAGTTGGTTAAGTCGCTTGGATGAATTTCCAAATTTGATAATTACGCAAACCTTATCTAAAGCATATGGTTTAGCCGGAATTCGATTGGGAATCTGTTATGCTTCTAAGGATATAATTTCAATTTTAAATAAAATAAAACCACCATATAATATCAATCAATTGACTCAAGCTAAAGCTTTGGATCGTTTAAATGATATAGATTCTGTTCATAATGAAGTGAAAAGCATAATTTATGAAAGGGAAAAACTGAGTAAAGCTTTGACGTCAATTACTTTTGTACAAAATGTATTTCCTTCGGATGCTAATTTTATTCTGGCAAAAGTAGATGATGCTAATCAACGCTATCAGCAATTGATTGAAAAAGGAATTGTGGTTAGAAATAGAACCAATCAACCTTTGTGTGAAAATTGTTTACGGTTTTCAGTAGGCACAAAAGAAGAAAATGAAAAGTTAATTCAGACATTAATTCAATTATCATAATGTTGGTCTTTCCGTACTTGATGCGGAATCCACAAATATATTATTAATCTAAAATTAGATTCCTGCCTGCGCAGGAATGACAGTAACATATGAAACCAGTATTATTCATAGACAGAGACGGTACACTAATAAAGGAACCAGCAGATGAACAAATAGATTCGTTTGAAAAATTAGAATTCTACCCAAAAGTGTTTCAATTTTTAAGCAAAATTGCTAAAGAATTGAATTTCGAAATTGTAATGATTACCAACCAAGATGGTTTAGGAACAGATGTCTATCCTGAAACCACGTTTTGGCCTGTTCATAATTTTGTGCTAAAAACTTTTAAAGCTGAAGGTGTTGTTTTTAAAGAGCAATTTATAGACCGGACTTTTGCAAAAGACAATGCACCAACTCGTAAACCAAATACGGGTTTGTTAACCAAATATTTTTCTGAACCTTATGATTTAGAGAATTCTTTTGTCATTGGAGATCGACTAACAGATATTGAATTAGCAAAAAATCTTGGTGCAAAAGGAATTTTCATAAACGATAACACCAATTTAGGAACCGATGAAGTTACCATAAGTAATACTGAACTTAAAGATTACATTGCTTTAGAAACCAATGATTGGGAAGTGATTTATGAATTTTTGAAAACAACGGAACGTGTCGGAAGTATTGAGCGTAACACCAACGAAACAAAAATTAAAATTGATTTAAATTTAGACGGTACAGGAAAAAGCGACATCGATACTGGAATCGCTTTTTTTGATCATATGTTAGATCAAATTGCGCGTCATGGTCAGATAGATTTAAATATAAAGGTTGATGGTGATTTAGAGGTTGATGAGCACCATACTATTGAAGATACAGCAATAGCTTTAGGTGAAGTGTTTGCGACAACATTAGGAAATAAATTAGGTATAGAACGTTATGGATTTTCATTGCCAATGGATGATTGTTTAGCGCAAGTCGGTATTGACTTTGGAGGGAGAAATTGGCTCGTTTGGGAAGCCGAATTTAAACGTGAAATGATTGGAAAAATGCCAACTGAAATGTTTTATCATTTCTTTAAATCATTTACAGATGGAGCAAAATGTAACTTAAACATAAAAGTTGAAGGTACTAACGAACATCACAAAATTGAAGCCATTTTTAAAGCGTTTGCAAAAGCGATTAAAATGGCGGTAAAACAAAATGTTGAAAAAATGATTTTACCATCGACAAAAGGAATGCTGTAAAGCCTTTAGCTGTTAGCCATTTACTAATAGCCAAAAGCCAAAAGCTAAAAGCAGAAAAATGAAACTATCAATAGTAAATTACGGAGCAGGAAATATTAAAAGCATTCAATTCGCTTTTCAGCGTTTAGGATACGAAGCGGTATTAACTGATAACCCAGAGGAAATTATGACATCTGATAAAGTGATTTTTCCGGGAGTTGGTGAAGCAAATTCGGCAATGATAAAACTAAAACAAAGCGGTTTAGATCTACTAATTCCAACTTTAAAACAACCCGTTTTGGGCATTTGTTTAGGTATGCAATTAATGTGCAAACATACAGATGAGGGTAATACAAAGGGGTTAGGAATCTTTGATGTGAATGTAAAACGATTCTCTAATAAGGTAAAAGTGCCACAAATGGGATGGAACACCATCTCTAATCTTAAGTCAGATTTATTTAAAGATATAAAAGAAGAAGAATACATGTACCTTGTGCATAGTTATTACGCAGAACAGTGTGATGAAGCTATTGCAACTTCAGATTACGAATTTGAATATGCTTCTGCATTAGAAAATAACAATTTTTATGGAGTGCAATTTCATCCGGAAAAAAGTAGTAAAGCCGGAGAACAATTATTGAAGAATTTTTTAAAATTATAAGAAGACTTTTTGTTTTAACTATTAGTCCTCAGCTAATAGCTAAATGCCAAAGGTTAAAAGCCATATACATGAGAATAATACCAGCCATAGACATTATAGAAGGAAAATGTGTTCGTCTAACAAAAGGAGACTATAACACTAAAAAAATTTACAACGAGAATCCGTTAGAAGTCGCTAAGGCGTTTGAAGATTCAGGCATTGAATATTTACATCTCGTAGATTTAGATGGCGCTAAAGCCAAACATATTGTCAATTATAAAATTTTAGAATTAATCGCGTCAAAAACAAATTTGAAAATTGATTTTGGAGGTGGATTAAAATCTAATGAAGATTTGAATATTGCGTTTAATTGTGGAGCCAAACAAATTACAGGTGGTAGTATTGCGGTTAGTGATATGGAAACATTTGAAGGATGGTTGTCAAAATACGGACCACAAAAAATCATATTAGGAGCGGATAGTAATGACGGTAAAATCGCGATTAATGGTTGGCAGGAAGAAAGTAATGAAGAGGTAATTTCTTTTATTAAAAACTACCAGAAAAAAAGTGTTCAATATGTGATTTGTACAGATATTTCAAAAGATGGCATGCTCGAAGGACCTTCACTTGAATTGTATAAAACGATTATTAAAGACTGTAGCAATAATAGTTCAAGTCAATCTATTAAACTTATTGCATCCGGAGGTGTTTCGGGAATTCAAGATTTAGAAGACCTAAAAACTATTGGTTGTGAAGGTGTTATTATCGGAAAAGCGATTTACGAGAATAGGATAAGTTTAAAGGAACTGGAACGATTTATATAAAATAGCAATTGGTCTTTTGTTGTTAGCTTTTAGCTAATATCTAAAGGCTCATTCCTAAAACCTAAAATATGTTAACAAAAAGGATAGTCCCATGCCTAGACATCAAAAACGGTAGAACCGTAAAAGGTGTCAATTTCGTAGATTTAAGAGATGCAGGTGATCCTGTTGTATTGGCTAAACAATATGCTGATTTAGGTGCAGACGAATTAGTATTCTTAGATATTGCAGCGACTCTAGAAAACCGTAAAACAATGCACGATATGGTTTTAAAAGTGGCAGAACAAGTCAATATTCCCTTTACAGTTGGTGGTGGAATTTCATCAGTTGAAGATGTGGATGACTTATTACATTGTGGTGCGGATAAAGTATCTATTAATTCATCTGCTGTAAAACGACCAGAACTTATTAATGAACTTTCAGATAAATTTGGAAGTCAATGTGTAGTTGTTGCTATTGATGCTAAAGAAGTTGATGGGGAATGGCTCGTCCATTTAGCAGGTGGAACCATTCCAACTGAAATTAAATTATTCGAGTGGGCGAAAGAAGTAGAAGAGCGAGGAGCGGGTGAAATTCTCTTTACATCCATGAACCATGATGGTACAAAAGCTGGTTTTGCAAATAAAGCTTTGGCTAAATTATCAGAATTAGTGAATATTCCTATTATTGCTTCAGGTGGAGCAGGATCAATTCAGCATTTCGTCGATACATTTAAAATAGGAAAAGCAGATGCAGCATTAGCAGCAAGTGTTTTTCATTTTGGTGAAATTCCGATTTTAGATTTAAAAGAAGCATTAAATAAACAGGATATACCTGTAAGATTATAAATGTCATTCCTGTACAGACAGGAATCAAAAATAGAGTATTAATAAAAATAGATTCCTGCTTTCACAGGAATGGCAAAAAAATATTATGAACGTAGATTTCAATAAAAACTCAGATGGTCTTGTGCCAGCAATTATTCAAGATAATAATACTAACAAAGTATTAATGTTAGGTTATATGAATGCTGAAGCTTTAAATAAAACTATTGATACTAAATTAGTTACTTTTTTTAGTAGAACCAAACAACGACTTTGGACAAAAGGTGAAGAGAGTGGAAATGTTTTAAACTTGGTAGACATTAAGTTGGATTGTGATAGCGACTCGTTATTAATTAAAGTGAGTCCAGAAGGTCCAACATGTCACAAAGGAACAGATACGTGTTGGAATGAAACTAACGAAGAAACTTATGGTTTTATTTCAATGCTTGAGGAGACCATAGCTTCTAGAATAAAAGAAGGTGATTCTGAAAAATCATATGTCGCATCATTATTTGCCAAAGGAATTAATAAAGTGGCTCAAAAAGTTGGAGAAGAGGCTGTTGAAGTTGTTATAGAGGCAAAAGATGATAATGATGACTTGTTTTTAGAAGAAAGTGCCGATTTATTGTTCCATTATTTGATGCTTTTACAGGCAAAAGGGTTCAAATTGAAAAATGTGGTGTCTGTGCTCAATAGACGAAAGTAACCATTTCTTAGACGAAAAGTATGTCGTGTTTTTTAAAAGTAGGGGCAGTATTACAAATGGTGAATTTCGTCGAATATATTGACTTTTAATCGGTTATAATTTTTTATTATACATAAATTTGGTCCATCATTAACTGAACAAAAAGACCAAATCTCATGAAAAAATCTAAACCTACTTTAGTTATTTTATTATTTCTAAGTGTTTTTAATTTATCCAAAGCACATGAAAACTTAAAAGTAACATCAGCAATAAATGTTATATCAAACAATGAATTACTCAATGCTACATATGTAGATGACCCGAGTATTTTTACTTATGATAATGGTTGGGTTGATGGATTAAATCCTATTGGTTCAGTAGCTCACTTAGATACTAGACACATTTTAATTTTAAATGGGGATTTGGTAGTGTCTGCGAATACTATATGTGATCAAATTACGGTAAGTGCAGGAGCATCTTTAACTATAGATGTAGGGGTAACTTTAACTGTAGCTGCAGTTATAATGAATTCTCAATCTAATATGTATTCCAGTTTTATTTCAAATGGAACAATTGTAGGTGATCCTGTTGTAACTTATAACCGTTTTACTGAGGAAATTGGTACAAATGATTTAGTCTCATCACCTGTTTCAGGTGAATTATTTCCTGCTTTTGCAGCTACCAATATATTAACGCTACCATTCTCTAATGATTTAAGAGCTTTTGCACCTTACAATACAATGGCTGGAGCTTATGAGAATTATGATATATTAGTCAATGCCTTAACTACAATAGAAACTGGTAAAGGGTATAGAGCCGCAACATTAACTCCTGGAGGAGATTTCTTGAAATTTACAGGTATAGCAGAAACTGGCGATGTTACAGGTATTGTACTTTCAGACGCTGTATCGGGTGACGCCTGGAACCTTATAGGTAACCCATATCCTTCTTATATTGATGCTGAAGCATTTTTTATTGAGAATGTTTCACAATTAGACGCTAATCAAAAAGCAATTTATGGGTATGATGGTGATGCTTCTGATGGTTGGGCTGTTTGGAATTCTGCAACAATAGCAGCTTCAGAAATTTCTGAATTAATTGCTCCTGGTCAAGGATTCTTTGTAAAAGCGAAAATAGGTGGTGGACTTATAGATTTTACAACTTCCATGCGCCGTACAGGATCTACAGATGATTTTATTGCTGGTAGGTCTTCAACATCATCATCACACTATGGACATATAAAATTGAAATTAAGCTCTAGTAGTTCTAATTATAATACCGATTTTTATTTCAACAGTAATGCTTCGGACGGTTTAGATCCAGGTTACGATGCTGGTATATTTGGAACAAACCCGCCTGTATTTTCAATTTATTCTAATTTGATTGAAGGTGATGCAAATCTCGCTTTAGCTATTCAAGCATTAAATAATGATTCTATGAGTAACGTTGTAGTTCCATTGGGAGTAAATGCGAATCAAGGAGAAGAGCTAACATTTAGTATTGTAGAAAGCGATATGTCGGATAGTACTAATATGTATTTAGAAGATACAGTAAATGAAACGGTAACATTATTAAATACAACGGACTACATATTTACTCCTGTTAATGATTTAAGCGGAACTGGACGATTCTATCTTAGATTTGAAACTACCACACTTAGTACTATTGATGTAGATGTTGAGTTAGTGAAAATTTATACTAACAATGCGACAAGGACAATTAATATAGAGGGTCAATTGCATAACAAAACTGTAGCAAAATTATTTGATACTAACGGTCGTCTTGTTCTAACTAATGTTTTGAATACCAATAACGCAACTCAATCTATCGATGTTAGTCAATTAAGCTCTGGTGTATATATTGTAGAGTTAGATAATAATACAAATGAAAGACGCATAGAAAAATTAATAATTAGATAATTCTTATATCTGGAAAAAAAACTACTTTAATTAGAAACAGCCATAATTTAATAATTATGGCTGTTTTGTTTTTGCGGTAATTTTAAGAAAGTTTATTCACCAGCAAGCACAATTTTTAATTCAGGATAATTAGCTTGTAATTCCTTTTGTAATCCGATAACATGAGAGGCTCCAACAATAACAATATTTCGTTCTGAATCTGATGCCATAACTTGTTCTCCTATGTTTTTTGCCATTCGCATGTTGCGTTCGTTCCAATAAATTTCGCCTTCAGTACAACCTTCAGTTTGAACTGTAACGTATGTAAAAGAACTCGATTTATGTAATTGTTCTAAGGATTTTATTTTATTGGTATGTTTTCCTAATCCTCTAAAAATGGCAGGAATAATAGCAGAATTGTAAGCCTTCTTATTTAGTTTAACATTAATAGCATTATTACCGTTTGATTGTCCTTCTTTGCTGCATTTAGACCAAGCATCATGATATTCACCATTGGTTTGTTGGTCGTCCATTGAAGTCAGTCGTTTTATCTCTTTATTTAAGGCGAGTTTAAAAGTTAAGTCTCCGTCTTCATATCGTGTTGGTTTTTTAGAGCCGTCTATACCATACTTTTTAATATAAGTGTAGAATTCATGATTGGCATTATCTCTATGGTAAGCAAAAGATGTAATCATAAAATCTAAATCTTCAGAAGTCATATCGGAAAATGATTTTTCTAAAATAGCATTGTATTTTTCAATATTTGGAGTAAAAACCTGTTGAATAGAATCTGATAAATAATAAAAGGCTTTGTAGTTTTTAGACCAACCCTCTTTTAAATAGTCCCAACTCAAGGTGTCATTACCTTGTGGACTTTCAACATAGATGGCTGTAGGATTATATTTTTTAGCACGTCTTAACATGGGTTTGTAACTGTTCTTTACAATATTTGGAACCGTATGCATGGTGCCTACAATTAAGATTTCTTTTTGAGCTTCTTGAGCGTTTCCATTTAATGTTGAAATAAATAATACGATGATTAAAGTGAATAGCGTTCTCATAGTTAATGCGTTTTAGTGTTAAACTTTCTTGAAGCAAACTTACATTTGAAAATGCTATTAATACAGTATTAATAGGTGTTTGGGGTGAAATGACCTTAGTTTGTGGTGGAATTAATCATCGTTTTTATATGAGTCTTATACGTTTTGGAGATGGGTACCTCTACATGATGATTAAGGATTACCAAAAGCTTTCCATTTTCAGTTTTCCAACGTTGAAAATGAAAAGGATTAATAAGATAAGAGCGATGTGCACGAAGTAATTCTGGAAATTCCTCTGCAATAACTGATAGCTTATTTCTAATTAATGTTTTCTTTAAGCTAGGGCCTGAGAGGTGAAAAACTTCAATATAATTGTCTGACGATTGAATGCTAATCACGTCATTTAATTGTAAACGTAATCCTTCATAATTACCTTCTCCTTTAATTTCAATTTTTTGATCGTCTATTTGCTTTTCATAATATTTTCCGAAACTAAAACGTCCAATTAATATAATTGGCAAAATTGTAGCTACTGCAGGTAGTAAAATTGCAGTAAGCATATATCCTAAAGTGTAGGGGTTAGGTTCATTAGCTACCACTATATATAAATAATAACAGCGTGCAATTAGGATAGATACTATTGAAAAGGTGAGTATAAAAACAAGTTCGCTTAAAACCATCCATTGCTTTTTCAACCTCTGATATAAATAGGTTTGAAATGGTAAAAAGAGCAAATAACAAAAGCCGGCAACTAAACCGTAGCCAGGTAAGTAAATAAGTTTTTCATTAGTAGACAATTGATTGACGTCGAGCGGTTCTGTGAAGTATAAAAATACAAATACCCAAATTGCCAATAGTAAACTAATTATCACATGGTGTTTAATTAAAGGATCAAACGGATATTTCATAGGTTTTATTCTTCTAAGCTTTTCATTAAATAATGATAACCATAGTAACGACAAGAACCATTGTTGGCACTTACAAACTCATTACTAGTTGAATTTAAAAATAAATAATTTTCAGTAGTAGTACAATAATAGTCGCTTAAGTCTAGGTTGTAAACTTCAAATTCAAACTCGCGTAAACGTCTAACTTGATTGGCATTCAGTTTTTTATTCTTGTGATAATTTGTGTTGATGTAATATTCAGATTCTTTTTTATATAATTCTAATTTTGTACTATAAGATAAGAAACAGCCAGAGCTATTTGTGTAAAGATTAAGTATTTCATTTTCTTTTAATGCATCGATAAGCAAACAACATTTGGTGTCTTTAATTAAAGAATAATCTAATGAATCTTGATAAAAAATGACTTTAGTATTTTTACTATTTATTGTAAAGTCAATGTTGTTTTCTTGTTTGTAAAATGTAGAATAAACCAATTTGTAAGGTCCAAAAGGTAGTTTAAAATTAGAATCTGTTAGGCGCTTATAATTATAAATTTCAGAGTCGTCAATGGATTCTATGATATAACTTCGATTAAGGTTGAATTCTTCAGGTTTATATTTGATGTATAACTCTTCAATTTCAATTTGACCTTTTTTTATTTTAACCTTTTCCTTTTCGCAATTCATTAAGCTAAAGAAAATGAATAATACGATTAAATTACATCTCATATGATTATAATAATCATAAATATAAGCATTGCTTTTGGAATCGTCAATAAAATTACGTTCTTGTCATTATGTTTGATAAACGCTACTATTATCTTATAAAAATTCAATATTTAGGTTATCGTTTTCATGGTTGGCAAAAGCAACCTGATGTTAAAACGGTACATCTAATGATAGATCGTACTTTAAAATTTATTTTTCAAGATACGCGGTTTAAAACTTTAGGTGCTGGCAGAACAGATGCCATGGTGTCTGCAAATGAAGCCGCTTTAGAGTTATTTGTATATAACGAGCCACTTCAAGATTTCGATGCATTTTTGGATTTATTCAATCTTAATTTGCCTCAAGATATTAGAGCTTTATCTATTGAAGAAGTTGATAAGCAATTTAATATTATTCAAGACTCCAAATTAAAGGAATACCACTATGTATTTTCAGAAGGTCAAAAAAATCACCCATTTTGTGCACCAATTTTAACTACAATTCTTGAGCCGCTTAATGTTGATTTAATGAAACAAGGTGCTAAATTATTTGAAGGTCATCATAATTTTAGAACCTATTGCTATCGCGCTACAGATAAAGGACAATATATAAGGACCATTGAATATTCAGAAATTGTAGACAACGATATATATACAGCCAATTTTTTCCCTGAGAAATCTTATGTGTTAAAAGTTGTAGGTAAAGGTTTTATGCGAAACCAAATCCGATTAATGGTTGGCTGCTTAATTAAATTAGGAAGAGGAGACGTTACTTTAGGTTATATAGAAGATACTTTGAAAATGGAAAGTACGGAAGTGATGGATTATATTGCACCAGCTTCTGGTTTAATTCTACATTCCGTTAATTTTGAATAAAAAAAGGTATTAATTCTATTGAACTAATACCTTTTATAATTGGTTGGTTTTGCTTTATTATCTTGAATTGATAACATATAGTTATCCAAATTCAAAAATCTTAGCATTTTAAATAAAGAGATTTATTTTCCGTTTATATTACATGAAATAAGTACATATAGTGCTTATTTATTTTTCCATGTAAAATAAATAGTAAGATGTTAATTTCTACATGAAATTAACGAATAAACAAACTCTAAATATTTAATCTGCTACGTGCACTTTAGGCTCTTTGTCTACAAATTTTCCATTGACAGATTCACCTAAAATGATAACTTCTTTTGAGCGCTCGTACATTTTGATAGCACGATGCATCTGTAATTTGGTTCCACTGTATAGTTTTACACCTGATTTTGAGCCTTTGTTTCTAATCTCAATATAGAAACCATCCTTTAGTGCTGTTGGTCTTGTTGCTGGTCTACCCATAAATATATTGTCTGTTTTTAAAAGTAGTGCATAATAGGGAAAATTATAAGAACTCACAAGTTTATTCCAAAACAATTATTAAGACAATTAACTTTAATATTAAAACAATTTAAGTCGGAGAGTTTTCATTGAAAAAGCCTCTAGATATTTCTGAGATATCTACACTTAAAATTGATGAATTAAGCTTGAATTTTTTAGGTCCTCAGTCATATTTTAATAGAGTTAAGACTCTTTGGATACGAGCAAATAATACAGCGCTGTACTTCCGATATTTGTCATTGATAAACTTAATAACTCAATGAAGGAACAATTTAACACAGCTTTTGGAAATTTAACGGACAAACTAATTGGTTGGTTTAATACAATAATAGAAAGTATACCAAATTTAATACTAGCCATTTTAGTAATGGTAGCAGCCTATTTTTCTGCTAAATATGTAAGTAGGTTAGTTGTTAAAATAGTAGATAAAAGAGTTAAACAAGACTCTATTAAAAGTGCTATTGCTCGTGTAACTGCTGTTGTGGTTGTTGCTTTAGGATTATTTATAGCACTAGGTGTTTTAAATTTAGGCAAAGCATTAACATCTTTGCTTGCAGGTGCTGGTGTTGTTGGTTTAGCTATTGGTTTAGCATTACAAGGTACTTTAGCAAATACTTTTGCAGGTCTTATTTTATCCTTTAGAAAAAAAATTCAAATTGGACATTGGGTTGAAACCACAGGGTTTTCAGGTGAAGTTATGGATATAAACCTTAAAGATTTTACGTTAAAAGAGGCGGATAACAATATCGTGATTATTCCAAATAAAACGATTTTAGATAATCCTTTAAAAAACTATTCTTTAACTACCAAAATGAGGATTTTTATTGAGTGTGGAGTAGGTTATGAGTCCGATTTAGAAAAAGTTAAGCAATTAACAAAAGACGTTATTGCTAATAATTTTGAGCAAGTAAAATCTGCTGAAGACGTTGAGTTTTACTATACCGAATTTGGTGATAGTTCTATTAATTATTTATGTCGATTTTGGATAGATGCAGAAAGTATGTTGGAAAAATTAAGAGCAAAAACAACTGCAATTATTGAAATTAAAAAGGCGTATGATAAAGAAGGTATAAATATTCCTTTTCCAATCAGAACCTTGCAGTTTGATAACAAGCTAGATGTAAAGGCTTCCAACTTAAGGGAATCAATTAACAATAATTAGAATACGATTTTAGTAACGTTATCATTTGAGTCAAAAGTCAATCGGTTAGAGCAAATTATATCATATGTACATTCCGATATTTGTAATAACAATAACCCGTAAAACCAAAAAACAATGAAAAAATTTAGTTATTTATTTATAGCATTATTTAGTTTAAGTTTAATGACCACCAGTTGCAGAGAACAGAAAGATACAGGTGATAAAATAGAAGATGCCGTTGACGATGCAGGAGATGCATTTGAAGATGCAGCCGATGATGTCGAAGATGCCGTTGACGACAACTAATATAAGATTATAATATTATCATAAAAGCCATCGTTACGATGGCTTTTTTTTATTTTTATAAAAAAATCAACTGCTATGAGTCATACGATATCAAAAGAGCTATTCACGTTTTTTAAAAAACTAGAAAAAAATAATGATCGCGAGTGGTTTAATGACCATAAGCCAGAATTTAAAGCTATAGAGGCAAAGGTGAAATCTGCTTATAATTACTTAGGTGAATTGATGAGCGCTCACGATCAAATAGAAAAAATAAAGATTTTTAGAATTTATAGAGATGTACGCTTTTCTAAAAATAAATTGCCTTACAAAACACATTTTGGTGGTTCGTTTGCGAGAAAAAAACCGGAGCTTAGAGGTGGTTATTATTTACATATTCAACCAAATGACGAATCATTTATTGCAACCGGATTTTGGGATCCAAGCAAAGAAGACTTGTTACGCATTAGAAAGGAATTTGAAATGGATGATAGCGAAATGAGAGCTATTTTAAAAGACAAAACTTTTAAAGCAACTTGGGGCAATTTTACAGGCGATGAATTAAAAACGGCTCCTAAAGGCTTTGATAAAGAACATCCTTCAATAGATTTAATACGAAGAAAGCAATTTATCTTCGTAAAAAAATATTCTGATAAAGAGGTTTTAGCAGACGATTTTCTAAAAGAGGTTAATGAATCCTTTAAAAATATAAGACCCTTTTTTAATTACATGAGTGATGTGCTCACTACGAACTTAAATGGTGAGTCTTTATTATAGCACGTCTTTTATTAAATAGCTCTTTTCATTAAACTTAAACTGATCACCTTTTTTGCGATTCTTTAGAAGTTGACCCAAAGGGGATGCCAGAGAAATAATATAATATTCTGAATCCTCTAATTCAACTTTTCCCAAGCTCAAAGCTATATAGAAAGTTATACTATCTGTTTTAACTAAACTACCTAAAACAACATTATCCGAAACTAAATTAGGACGAACCAATTTTAATTGCTCACGCATTTTGTTGGCATCGTTAAGGTAATTCATATTTTTTTCTAAATCATCTAACAATTTAGAATTACCAGAATCATCTTCTTCATTACTTACTTTATCATTGTTTTCAATAGATTCTTTTATTAATTCTATTTCGTTTTTGTAACCTAATACACGTTTATCAGCATATTTAGTACAAAGTTCTAAAAGTTGTGTCTTTATAGTCATTAAAAGATTAGCTAAACGTTTTGATGAATTTTTGGTTGTGCAAATAATTGAATACTTTGAATTAAGCGCTCTTTTACAATAGCCATCATTCGTTTGTTTAAAGCAGATGAGTTTTGAATATAACGTTCGTACTCTTCAACTGTAAATTGGCCTATAATCATTCCTTTTAAAGAATTCCTGAATTTAATATCCTTTTGTATCGCATTTGAAATATAGTTGAGTTGTTCATCTAAATTCAAATTGTAAAAAACATTTTTGTGTTTTACAATATAATTATTGAAAACAGCAATAAGTAAATCATGCTGTAATTTAATTATTGGTCGTAAGGTTTTGTTTTGAAAAGCTTCATCTGCACTAGTACCATTATAAATTTTAGCAGATAAAATTTCGGGTCTGATGGAAAGTAGGTTGTTAAATCTAGTCGTCATAATATTATGATTAAGGATTAATTCGGAATTAAAATTAAGGAAATAGAAAGCACTTCAATTTATAGTCGTAATATCTTGTTAACGCTCTTATTAACATTCTACATATTAACATTCATAAATCAAATGCATTTTTATATTCAGAGTAGTTAGTAAATATTATCTTTATATCATATAAAAAACATAAAATATAGAATGAGATTTCATACAAGAAAATGGGTTAAACCCGAAGATTTAAATCCTAATGGTACATTGTTTGGTGGTCAACTTTTGGCTTGGATAGATGAAGAGGTAGCGCTTTATACTGTTATACAACTCGAAAATTCAAAGATAGTCACCAAATACATGTCTGAAATAAATTTTATGGCATCAGCAAAACAAGGAGATATTGTAGAGATAGGAATTCTAGTAAAAAAATTCGGGAAATCCTCAATAGCTTTAAAATGTGAAGCCAGAAATAAAATGACTAGAGAAACGATACTCTCAGTAGAAAATATCGTTATGGTTAATTTAGGTCCAGACGGAAAACCACAACCTCATGGTAAAACAGAAGTAGAGTTTGTTAAAGACAGATTAAAGGATTACTAATCTTTATTGCCTAAAGCTAGTTCGTAGATTTCTAAATCAAAATATTTTACGGAAGCTAAAACGTGATCGAAGATATCGCCCAAAATATATTCATAATTTTTCCAACGTTGGTCACTACTAAACGCATATATTTCCAATGGAATACCTTGTGCAGTTGGTTCTAATTGACGCACCATTAAAGTCATATCTTTATTTATGGCAGAATGGTTTTCAATATACGTTTGAAGGTATTTTCTAAACACACCAAAGTTGGTTAGATTTCTTCCGTTAATTAAAACAGATTTGTCAATATTGTGTTGTGTATTGTAAGTTTCAATTTCGGTAGCACGTGTTTTTAAGTACTCGGATACCAATTGAATTTTGCTTAACCGTTCAATATCTTCAGTAGTTAAAAAATTGATTGTAGAGGTTTTAACAATAACAGACCGTTTTATACGTCGTCCGCCAGAATCCATCATACCTCTCCAGTTCTTAAACGAATCGGAAATTAAAGCATACGTAGGAATCGTAGTAATCGTTTTATCCCAATTCTGAACTTTTACAGTTGCTAAATTTATTTCAATTACATCACCATCTGCACCATATTTTTCAAAAGTGATCCAATCTCCAATTCTTACCATATCGTTAATGGAGACTTGAATACTGGCTACAAAACCTAGGATTGTATCCTTAAATATTAAAATAATAACCGCTGAAGCGGCACCTAAAGTCGTAGCAAATTTAAGGAATGAAACTCCTGTTATAATAGCTAAGATTGAGAATAATCCAAGTAACCAGGCAAAAATCATAAAAACTTGCACGTAGCTATCAACGGGTTTGTCTTTGTATCTGTTTAGAGTTTTTAGGTAATCTTTTATAGATCTTAAAAAACTTCTAATAATTTGAAGCGTAAGGACAATGGTGATAACTTGTAGTGTTTTTTCTATAATATTCTGAGCAATTTCAAAATCCACAAAAACTTGAGGCACAAACTCTATTAGAATTAAAAGCGGTATAATATGAGCAATGTTTCTTGGTAGTTTGTTGGTAACAAGAATGTTATCAAAATCCGTTTTGGTTCGTTTGGCAACACTTGCAGAAAACCTCCAAAGAAAACGTTTAGTAATATAATCTACTATAAATGCAATTACAATTAAAGCCAAGAGAAGCCCAAGCATATTAAGATATATAGCTGTGTCTTCTGTTATGCCTTTTTCTATTAGAAAATTATAAAATGTATGTCTTATGTTAAGCACGACGTGATTTTGTTAAGTATTTTTTATCAATATAAAATGTACCAAAAGGAATTATAGAAGCCAATAAAACAATCCAAAGAGTACGGGTTGGCCATTTCATGTCTGTGCTAATTAATACTGCAATCACAACATAAGCCATAAATAAAAGACCATGTGGCATTCCTAATAATTTCACATATTGAGGATCTTCATATAAATATTTAATTGGTGTTGCTATAAACAGTAACAAGATGTAAGAAACACCTTCTAGCAACGCTATAATCCTAAAAAAAGGTAATAATTTTGGCATAGTATTAAATTTTGTGCAAAAGTACTTTAGAATAAGTGAATAAGAGCAGATTTTAACAGCTTTTAAGAAATTACTAAAAACTAAAATTCTATTATTTATATTTAGCAGTATTTTTTAATTAATAGGCATTTAGTTCATGAGAAAAATCCTAGTACTCACCATCTGTTCTTTCATATTATTATCGTGCTCCACGGCACAATCTGCAGGTAAGAATAAAGCGAATAATCAAACCACAAAAGTAAAACCACAGGTTTCTAAAAAGACAAATAGTAAAATTAAAGACTACGATAAAGTCATTACTAAAGAAGCCATTTCTGATAGCGGTTTGTTTGATGTGCATTCGGTTGGTGATAAGTATTATTTTGAAATTCCAATAGTGCATCTGAATACCGATATGTTATTGGTGAGTCGTTTTGCTAAATTACCTTCAAATTTGGGTGGTGGTTATGTAAACGCTGGGACAAAAACCAATACCCGAATGATTAATTGGGAACGTTTTAAAGACAAGATTCTCATTAAAGAGAAATCGTCAAGTGCAGTGGCTACTGATACTTTACCCATTAATGTTTCTGTAAAATCGAATAATTACGAACCCACTTTATACGCTTTTGATATTGCTGCATTTTCTAAAGATTCGTCTGCTGTAGTTATTGATGTAACTAGTTTTTATGGTTCGGATGTAAAAGCGATTAGTGGCTTATCTTCAAGATTGCGTTCAACCTATAAAGTGAAAAATTTAGACAAATCGAGAAGTTTTATCAATTCCGTTAAAAGCTTCCCTGAGAATATTGAAGTGATTCAAGATTTTACTTATAATGCATCTAGTCCTCCTGTAAATACTGGTGATGAAACCATTAGTGTCCAAATGAATCAATCGATGATTTTATTACCTAAAACATTAATGCAACCTCGTCTTTATGATGAGCGCGTCGGTTGGTTTACATTGAGTAAATATGATTATAGTAGTGAAGAATTAAAATCGGATAGAAAAACGTATTTAAGACGTTGGAAATTAATTCCAAAAGATATCGGAGCTTATAATAGAGGGGAGCTTGTAGAACCTATAAAACCTATCATTTATTATTTAGATCCTGCCACACCAATGAAGTTTCGATCGTATATGAAAGAAGGTATAGAGCTTTGGCAAAAAGCGTTTGAGGCAGCTGGATTTAAAAATGCTATCATCGCAAAAGAGCCTCCAACGAAAGAAGAAGATCCAGATTTTAGTCCTGAAGATATTAGATATTCAGTGGTGAGATATGTTGCAAGTACCACAAGAAATGCAACAGGGCCAAGTGTTTCTGATCCTAGAAGTGGCGAAATTATTGAAAGTGATATAATTTGGTATCATAACCATTTACGCTCGTATCGTAATCGCTATTTATTAGAAACAGGAGCTGCAAATCCTTCCGCTAGGACTTTAAATACTCCAGATGAAGAGATTGGTGAAATGATGAAAATGGTCATTGCACACGAAGTTGGACACACCTTAGGTTTGCCACATAATATGAGTGCTAGTTATGCTTATGATGTTGAAAGTTATAGAGATGGTGACTTTACACAAAAATATGGAATTGCTGCAACCATTATGGATTATGCACGTTACAATTATATTGCTCAACCAGGTGATGAAAATATTAGATTCATTAGGCAATTAGGACCTTATGATGCATATGCCATCAATTTTGGATATAGATATATTGACGGCGTAAAATCGGCAGACGACGAGAAAGAAATCCTAAATAGTTGGATTACGGAAAAGGCAGGTGATCCTATATACAAATTTGGAGGTCGTGGTAGTTATGATCCTACAGCACAAACTGAAGACATAGGCAATAATAGTATAAAAGCGAGTACATATGGATTAAAAAACTTAAAAATAGTAGTTAAAAATTTACCAAGTTGGACAAGTGATCAAACTGATAATTATGAGGACTTAGAAGAACTTTATGGCGAATTACTCAGCGTTTGGAGTCGTTATGTAGGTCATGTGGTTACTCATATTGGTGGAGTAGTGGAAGAGACTAAAAACCCATCTCAAGAAGGTGCTATTTTTAGTCCGGTTTCTAAATTAGATCAGAAATTAGCATTAAGTTGGTTGCAAGAAAATGCTTTTGAAACACCAAATTGGTTAATAGATAAATCTATTCTTCAAAATATAAATTACGCTGGGTATACTGATCGTATTCGGAGTTTACAGGCAAGACATTTAAATAATATATTGAGTTTTGAGCGTTTGGGTCGGCTTATAGACCACAATGCTTTAGATTCTAAAACGTATTCCGTATTAGAATTATTAAGTGATGTAAGGACTGGGATTTGGTCTGAAACGAAATTAGGTGCCAATGTTTCAATTTATAGACGTAATTTGCAACGTGTTTATTTAGATGCTATGTTTAATTTAATGACAGAAGATTTAGATCCAAAACGAAGTCAACAGTATTTTAATGTTAATCAGTCCGATGTTAGAGCTTTGGTTAGAGGCGAATTAAACAGAGTTAAACAGATGCTCAATACAGCATTGAGAACAAACGTTAACACCGAAACTACATACCATTATAAAGATGCAATAGAACGCATAAATACTATTATAGACCCAAAATAAAAATTAAAAACTATGAAAAAAATAATTTTATTAGCCCTACTTTTTAGTCTTTCTGCTTCAACTTTTGTGACAGCACAAACTAAAAGAAGTCAAAAGGAAATGTTAGCAACAACATATCATAAATCCAAAACGACAGTTAAATCACAGCATTATCAATTTGTAGCGAATGTAATACATAATAGTCAAGAAAGAGAAATTCTAGATGGAGCTATAAACGAAATACGCATTAATAAGTCAGAAGTATCAGGACAATTAAATGGATTTTCTAAAGATAGGGTTATTCATATCTTAAAAGACAACAATAGTAAAATTGATACGTCATTTAATGATGACAACCAACAAATTTCAATTGCTATAAAGACTGCGGCTTATGAAATGATTATTGAAGTAAAGCCAAATGGTAATGCTTTTTTAACCTTAACAGGAAAAGGTAGTTCTGAATTATTATATACAGGTAAATTAGTTAAACTATAAATAAAAGAATATCACGTGTTTGTTTAGTAACTTCAATAAGATGTACCAACGATAAAATTGATATTCAATTAGCGACTTTAGAGGTAACCTATGCGTGAAATTAGTCTAAACTATAAGTGAATAGTATGTTTATAAGCTTTAAAATTTAATATTTGGTATAGATATTGTATCTTTGTCATCGGTTCATTGAAGATATACTACTCAAATAACATTATTCTTAAAGTTATTATACTAGATTTTAATACTATTCATTGTTAAGTTGATTAACTTGTTTGCATTATAAATATTTTCAAAAGCACACACACATATTAATTTTTAAAACTACGAATGGCTAAATCACAACAGACTTTTAGTAAAAGTGAAAAAGAAAAAAAACGATTAAAAAAACGAGAAGATAAGCGCAAGAAAATGGAAGCGCGTAAACTCAACAAAGATGAAAATGGTTCAGAAGGAATCCCGATTGCTTATGTAGATCATAATGGTAATCTTACGGATACTCCTCCAGATCCAACAATGAAGGTGAAGGTAAAGGCTGAGAACATTGTTCTTGGGATACCTACAAAAGAAGAATCAGACGAAGAGCCGTTTGATCCAATTAGAAATGGAAAAGTTTCTTTTTATGATAACTCCAAAGGATTTGGTTTTATTATTGATACAGAAACAAATGAAAAGCATTTTACACATGTCAGTGGTATTATTGACGAGATTGCAGAAAATGACAAAGTTACTTTCGAATTAGAGAAAGGGCAACGTGGTATGAATGCAGTCCGAGTAAAGCAAGCATAACCGTTTGGTTATAAATAAAATAGAAAGCCATTATTTTTGATAGTGGCTTTTTTTTGTGCCTTAAATTTTAGATTGTTCCTAAACAAGACAAAAAGTTATGTTTAAGTAAAGAGTTCTAGCTAGTCTAAAAATAAAGAATTCTACTTTATTGACACCTATTAATCGCATCTTAAATACTTCTATTTTAGCATTTTAAAAGCCTGAAGAAGCATTAGGAATGATCTTTTTCTATACTAAAAATTTAGATTTTAATTCGGGAGTAGGAATCATACAAGCTTCCTTTTTGCCATACCATTGATAACGGTTTTTCGCAATATAATTGTACACCCAGTTTCTAATGAATGCGGGTACAATTAAGAAAATGACCAATACATTTGTTGGAAATCCTAAGCGTTTTGCTATTAACAATGCTGCCGTAGATTTATAAGTTAAACTATCTTTTTTAGAATTATAAAGCAAAATAGAATCTGTTTTGTCTGTATCTATATCAAACTTTGTAATGATAGTTTTGCCAATGTCACTTTGCAAAGGTGCAAATAAGAATTGGTCTTTTTTATCCCGTTTTATCACATACAAAACACTGCTGTTGCACAGATTACAAACTCCGTCAAAGAGAATTAGTTGCTTCGTATGTGGGATTTTTTTCATGTTATAAAGTTAATAAATCTTCGTTTTTATTTATTTAGAAATTTAAAATTAAGTTATGAAGGCTTTGAGACTCATTATTATTTGTTATAATCAAAGTAGTCGTTAGGAACAGCATCTGCGAAAATTCGTGAAATTCATGTCAAGCTTATTTTCAATTCAATTACTTATAATATTTTGAAGCTAATCATTGACTGTAAACAGAAGACTATTTTAATACCTACTTTTTAACCGCTTCTACCAATTCTAATTGATCCAAACTCACGTTAGTAGTAAACATGCCATAATTTACATTGGCTTTGTTTTTCTCAATAGAATCGATACTACCAACGGCTCTACCATCTTGTAGTCGTACTCTGTCGCCAATTCTTAAAATAGGTTTTGGCTTTTCTACAGGGATAGCTTTCTTTTTAGCTTCTTTTTTCTTTTTACGGATAACTTCAACTTTCTTTTCAGCTTCTTGTTTTACCTGTTTTTCTTTATGCTTTTCGGCACGTTTTACTTTTGCAGAAACTTTTTTACGTTTTGAATTTTCTATTTGTACCAAACGGAATAATTCTGCCATCAATTCGCGTTTCTTCTTGTCTTCAAAGTACTTTTCAGAAATATCGTTAACCTTTTGACCTAAATAAATCAAACGTTGGTTAGAATCATATAATTCTTGAAAACTTTCTAATTTCTTCTGAACTTTAGCGTTCACTTCTTCCAATTTATCGGCTTCTGAAATCTTCTTTTTTTCGTTTTCTTTTAATGAGCGTTCTGTGCGTTCTAATTTGCTTCGTTCTTTTTGAAGCTTCGCAATAGTAGCATCAAAGCGCACTTTGCCACGTTCAATCTTCTTTTTAGATTTGTTGATTAAACTATACGGAATGCCATTTTTTTGAGCGACTTCAAACGTGAAAGAACTTCCGGCTTGTCCAACCACCAACTTATACATTGGTTCTAAAGTTCGCTCGTTAAAAAGCATATTCGCATTTTTTATATGTGGTAATTCGTTGGCCAAAAGTTTTAAATTGGAATAATGCGTCGTTATAATTCCGAAGGCTTCACGTTCATAAAACACTTCTAAAAACGTTTCGGCTAAAGCACCACCTAATTCTGGATCACTTCCTGTTCCAAATTCATCGATTAAGAATAAGGTTTTATTATTACACTTTTTTAAGAAATAATTCATCTGTTTAAGACGATAGCTATAGGTGCTTAAATGATTTTCTATGGATTGGTTATCTCCAATATCACTCAGAATTCTATCAAATAAACAGACATAACTACGCTCATGAACCGGAATTAACATACCACTTTGAAGCATAACTTGAAGTAAACCGACAGTTTTTAAAGTGATACTTTTTCCACCTGCATTAGGACCAGAAATCACAATAATTCTACTGTCTTTTTCTAAACCTATGGTCTGTGGGAAAGTGTGCTCTCCTTTTTCTTTATTATTCAAATAGAGTAGTGGATGGTAGGCATCTCGCAAATGCATACGACGTTCTTTTGAGAATTCTGGTAATATAGCATTCATGCTTTGCGCATATTTTGCTTTGGCAGAAATAACGTCTAATTGCGTTAAAAACTCTTGATAATCTCTAAGAAGCGGTAAGAATTCTCGAATATAATCTGTAAGTTCTTTTAATATTTTTATGACTTCTTCTTTTTCCTCGTATTCTAAATTATTGAGTTCTCTAGTGTATTGTAAAGTTGTTTCGGGTTCAATGTAGACTATACTTCCGGTTTTACTGCCTCCCATTATCGCGCCTCTAACTTTTCTACGATACATGGCTTTTACAGCTAATACACGCTTGTTTTCAACAACAGATTCTCTAATATCATCTAAATAATCTAAATTGTGATAGGTATTTAATGCTGAAGAAAAACTACTATTTATTTTGCCTTTAAGTATATTAATAGATTTACGCAAGTTTGAAAGTAGCGGTGAAGCATCGTCTTTAATGTCTCCAAAACGATCGACCACAGCATCTACTTGTTCAATAATACCAGTATTTATTTCAATATGATTACTGAATTGTTGAAGTTGAGGGTAGTACTCTTCAAATTTCTTTAAAAATTTTAAAATGGTATTTACAGTCAATGACATGCTTACTAACTTCTGTAAACTTGAAACTTCTAAATAGGTGTTTTCAATCTTAAGAAGTTTTAACTCTTTAGCAATGGTTTCAAAACCATGATTTGGAATGCGGTTATCATTTTCAAAAGAGGCTAAGTATTCATTGACGTAAATAAGCTCGCGCATCAATTGTTCTTCCTCCGTAAAAGGAAGAATATTTAAAATAGCTTGTTTACCTAAAGCTGTAATGGCATGTGTACTAACTTGATTTAAAACCGTAGAAAACTCAAGGTCTTTTAAGGTTTTTTCATGAATATTTATCATGTAATAGAGTCCGTTTTTAGAAATACAAATTTATAATATTATACACGATTATAAGTAAGAAGACACGGCTAATACGATTAAGGTTACAATTATTAAAATAATAAATAATGGGAAAATAAATTTTAACCATTTACTAAAGTTAATCTTCGCAACAGCAAGTGATGCTAGAATTAAACCCGTAGGATTTATAAGATAAAATAAGCCTAATCCATATTGGTAGGTATTAACAACCACTTCACGTCCAACCCCAACGGTATCTGCTAAAGGTGCCATAATTGGCATGGTCAAAACAGCCATTCCAGAAGAGCTTGGTATAAAAAACGATAATCCGGAATAAATCATAGTCATGACACTAGAGAAGACTCCTTTATTCATTCCTGTGGTAATATCGCTAGCATAGTATAATAAGGTATCACTAATTAAGCCATCTGTCATTAATACGGTGACACCTCTTGCAATTCCTATAATTAAAGCCACACCAAGTAAATCGCTCGCTCCTTTTACAAAGGTTTCTATAAAATCGGTTTCGCTAATCTGAATAATAAAACCAATTAGTATTGCTCCAACTAAGAATACGGTTGTCATTTCTACAAACCACCAATCTAGCATAGATACACCGATAATCATAATAACAAAGCTACTTGTAAAAACAAATAAGGCTAATTTTAGCCTCCAATTAAAATTAATATGAGTGGCATCTTTTAATGTAAACAACTGAGCGATTTGATCTCTTTGGTCGTAAATGAGTGATTTACTTGGGTCGTTTTTAACACGTTTTGCATAGCGCATAATGTACACTATAGTAATAGTTAAGCAAAGAACGAGCATGAAGATTCTTCCATATAAACCCGTCGTCCAATTGATACCAGCAGCATCACTAGCAATAATTGTAGAAAACGGATTGATAGTAGAGCACATGCCACCTATGGATGATCCAAGAAAAATACAGGCGACACCGACCAAAGCATCATATTTTGCAGCCAAAAAAACAGGAATTAAAATAGGGAAGAAGGCAATGGTTTCTTCCGCAAAACCAAAGGTGGTTCCTCCTAAAGCGACTAAAGTAGTTACTAATATAATAAGTAAGGATTCTCTACCTTCTAAGACAATGGCAAGTTGTGCAATAGCAGCATCAAAAGCTCCTGATTTATTTAAAACACCAATTAAACCACCAATTATTAATACAAGAAAAATAATATCTGAAGCTTCAATAATACCTTTTATAGGAGATTTTACAAAATCAAAAAAACTTTGCGGTTTAGCTTCTAGCTTATTATAAGTTCCAGGGATATTGATGGGTTTGTAAATATCACCATTAGTGAACTTTTCAATAGGGATTTTAATATTTAAATCATTAAGAGATGCTTGTGATGCAGATAGGCTTATTTCTTTATCTAGACTTAAACGTGTAAATTTGTCTGTATCCGCATTATAGCTTAACGTATCATATTTTCCTGCTGGAACAAACCAAGTTAGTAGTGTTACCAAACCTGCAATGATAAATAATATGGTTTGTGCAGATGGGAATTTTATTTTTTTCATTCTTAACGGATTAGCGGTAAATTTAAGTTTTAAATTATATAATCTTTTTAAAATATGACTCTAAATATAGATAAAAGCTGGAAAAAAGAGCTCTATACAGAATTTGAAAAACCTTACTTTAAAGATTTGATTGCTTTTGTAGAGCATGAATATCAGAACCATCAATGTTTTCCTCCTAAATCAGAAATCTTTAATGCCTTAAATCATTGTCATTTTGAAGACTTAAAAGTGGTAATCATTGGCCAAGATCCATATCATGATATTGGCCAAGCAAATGGATTATGTTTTTCTGTGAATGATGGCATCAAACATCCACCTTCCTTAGTTAATATTTTTAAGGAACTTGAAACTGATCTTGGAATTCCCTATCCTAAAAGTGGTAATTTAATGCCGTGGGCTAATCAAGGAGTATTGCTTTTAAATGCTACATTAACGGTTAGAGCACATAAACCAGGAAGTCATCAAAAGAAAGGTTGGGAACAGTTTACTGATGTTGTGATTAAAACGATTAGTAATGAGAAGACAAATGTTGTTTTTTTACTTTGGGGAGGATTTGCTAAAAAGAAAAAGAAATTAATAGATGTATCTAAACATACCGTTTTAGAAAGTGGTCATCCTTCACCATTAAGTGCAAATAGAGGCTATTGGTTTGGTAATAAAAATTTTAGTAAAACTAACTCCCAGTTGGAGCAAGGTGGTGAGTCTGTAATTGATTGGAAACTACAATAGTTGATTTTTCTTCAACTTTAGTAAATGAAGGAACTTTATCTTTTACTTTTTTGCTTGTTTTGTTGCAACTAAAGATTAATAATAAAAAGTTAAGCACAACTAAGCAGGATAAAATCAGAATAATGTTTACAATCATATTTATCTGTTTGGGTTATTAATAGCATTAACGTAGTGAAACAAATGTAGTTAAAATTTTCACAATTAACAACAGTTTCATTTTAATTTGAAATACAACCCGATATTATTCAGATTCTTATAAGGACTTGATTCCTTTCGCAACTCTTTACTAGTCTATCATTTTTGATTCTTATTAACAATTGAAATTATATTTTATGAATTAATTTTGAATAATCTACTTTTTTGTCAATGATTTTTAAATCATGAAGTTGCTCTTGTACCTTATCTAGAGTCTTTTTATCCATAACACTTTGCGACCATTCAGTTAGCGAAAGCCATTCTTGCACATCTTCTAATTCTTGTTCGTAACGATTAGCAATGGTTTTATCAATACTTGGTATGGATTTAAATTCTGACGTTGTCTCATTAATAATATCTAAAATGATTTTTAAATCGTCTTCATTATTATCAATAAAGTCTTGTCTAACAGCAATCACAAAACATGGCCATGGTGATGGACAATTATCTATTCGTCTAAATACTCCGTTATCTACAATAGGTTTAGTGGTAAATTTCTCCCACATAAAATAATCAGCATCGCCATCCGTTAAACCTTTAATAGCTCCTTCTAAATTTTTAATGACCTCAAATTTTAAGTCATTCTCTAAATCCCAATTATTATTTTTAGCATTGATGTATGCCATAAGATGTGAACCAGAACCAAATCTGCTAATAGCAGCTCTAGTGCCTTTTATGTCTTCAACAGTATTAAATTCTGAATCAGCTGCAACATGAATCCCCCAAATCAAAGGAGTTTCAACAAAGGTTTGAACTATTTTAGAAGGATTACCCTCAATAATATCTTTAACTATACCTTCGGTTAATATAACAGCCATATCAATCTCACCAGAGCGTAATGCTTTAGTCATGGCGCCAGTGCCGCCATAATAATCATGCCATCTTAAATTGATGTCTTGATCTTTATATTCTCCATTTTTTAGCGTTAAATACCATGCTAAATTAAAGTGTTCTGGTACACCACCAATATTTACTTTTTTCATTTTATGCCGAACTTGTTTTAGTGTCTATTAAAACTAAACAAGATTTATTATTTTGTATTAAATTAGCACTTTAACTGCGCTCAGTGAGGCGTATATTAAATATTTACAATACGCTCTAAAGCAAATAATATTAATTTTTCTACCACTTTTTTAGGGTCTTTACTAAAATCACCATTTGCTCTATTTGCAATAATAGCATTTAGAGATATAGCCTCATGACCTAATAATTTTGAAAGTCCATAAATTACGGAAGTTTCCATTTCTAAGTTTGTAACTCTAATATCTTTACAGTTGAAGCTATCTAATTTTTCATTTAAGCCAGCGTCCTTCAGCGGTAATCGTAAAACACGCCCTTGAGGACCATAAAACCCACCAGCAGTGGCTGTCATCCCTTTGTGCGTTTTATCTCCTTCAAAATACTTTTCTAAATACTTACTATTCTTAATAACAATTGGTCTAGCTTTTTTGATGTCCCAATTTGTATGTTTGATAAATTCGTCTTCTACTTCAGAATTACTAATACCTTCAATTTGATAAAAATGTAACATACCATTAATATCTAAAGCATGGGTGCTTACTAAAAATTCATCCACGGGAATATCATTCTGTAAAGATCCTGAAGTTCCAATTCTAATAATATTTAGACTTGTCAATTCTGTTTTTACTTCTCTAGTTTTTAAATTGATATTTACTAAAGCATCCAATTCATTTAGGACAATATCTATATTATCTGGACCAATTCCTGTTGAAATAACCGTTAATCGTTTGTCTTGATAATAACCTGTTTGCGTTTTAAATTCACGCTTTTGAGTGCTAAATTCTATACTATCAAAATGCTTTGTGATTTTCTCAACACGATCTTGGTCACCGACAAAAATAATAGTGTCCGATATATTTTCTGGTTTTAAATTAAGATGGTAAACACTACCATCAGGGTTTAAAATAAGTTCTGAGTCTTTAATTGCCATTAAATATGGTTTTTATAAGTTTATTCTGTTTGATATTGAATTGAAAGCTTAAGCGATTTACACCGCCATAAACCATGTGATTATTTATTTCTTTTGCAAAATTATGTTGTTTTAAAATGGCTTCGTGGCCTTTTCTATTGAGGATAATACCATTTTCATCTTCCTGAAAAAACAAATCTAATTTATCTATGATGCGTGCAAACTGTATATCTCCAAATCCGTAGTAACCTTGATAATTGAGACAATAACCTAAAAGATGATTTTTAGATTTTATAAAATTATCTTTTACAATAGTGAGAATATTAGCCTCTAAAACACTAAGACCACTTTGTTGGTATGGAAAGCGTTCTAAATGTGCTCTTAGGCAATTACTCATATATTTAAAACTCGACTTTTTAACAATATAAGGTTTTAATATATTATGATCTTTACCACAATAGGTTCTCCATAACGCGATTGCTAAATCAATATCGTCTTTTGTTAATCGAATTCTATCTTTATAGTGTGCTTTTAATTGTTTTGGATTAAGTTCATTTAAAGCTTTTAAGCGTTTTTCACCTTCCACACGACCACTACAAATGAGATAAAGTGGCTTTTTAATTTCTTTTTGATGTAATAGATTAATTACACCTAGCAAATTAATATGGCAGAACAAATCATACTCAAACCAAAGGTTTATTTCTGTGTACTTATCAGAGTCATCGAGTTTAGATAATTCTGATAGAATTTCTCGTGTATTAACTTCTATCTCGTAATAATCTTTGAGAAACTTAGCACGAAGTTTTAAAAATTCTCTCGAGTTTATAGCCGGAATCGTTGGGCCTTCGCAAAGCATCTCTTGCCAAGTAACAATATCTTCTTTAAAATCTAAATCTCTTAAATAATCCGTGAGGTTATTACCATTTGTAATATGTAAACAATTTTTAATCATATGTATTAACCACCAACGCGTTTTACATTAAATCCTTTTTCTTTCAGCATCGCCATAATTTTATCTCTATAATCTCCTTGAATAATTATTTTATCATCCTTAAAACTTCCACCAACACTAAGTTTAGTTTTTAGCTCTTTAGCTAATTTTTTAAAATCTTCTGAAGCTCCTGTATAACCTTCAAGAATAGTGATTGGTTTGCCCTTTCGTTTTTCGTATTTACAAATTATGGGATCGTCTTGTAACCATAAATTATCCTTAGAGTCGTCAGTGTTATCTGTAGGTTCTGGAGTATGGTCTGGGAATAGATTTTTTAATTGATCTTGTAAATCCATGTTTTAGTGTTCAATATGCAGTGTTCAGTATGCAGTGTTCAGTTCTCAGTATTTCACTTATTATTAGTGGACCGCTAACTGACCTCTGCATACTACCTACTATTTTTTAATAAGTCCTAGTTCGATTAAACGTTCGTTTAAAAATTCGCCTGCAGTGATGTCTTCAAATTGTTTTGGATTTTCGTCATCAATACAGCTCTCTAAAACATCTAATTTCATTTCGCTAACAGGATGCATAAAAAATGGCATAGAATAGCGCGATGTTCCCCAAAGTTCTCTTGGAGGATTTATAACGCGGTGAATGGTAGATTTTAATTTGTTATTAGAATGTCTAGATAACATATCTCCAACATTAATCATTAACTCGTCAGGCTCTGCAATAGCATCAATCCATTCTCCATCATTACGTTGTACCTGTAAACCTCTACCTTGGGCTCCCATTAACAAAGTAATAAGGTTAATGTCTCCGTGTGCAGCTGCTCTTACAGCATTTTTAGGTTCCGATGTAATTGGAGGATAATGAATTGGTCTTAAAATAGAATTACCGTTATGAATATAATTATCAAAATAGGTCTCTTCTAAATCTAAATAAAGCGCTAAAGCACGTAAGACATATTTAGCTGTTTTTTCGAGCATTTGGTAGGTTTGCTTTCCTACTTTATTAAAATCGTCTAATTCTTTGACTTCAACATTCTCAGGATATTCTTTTCTACGCTCAGCATCATCTTCTACGTATTGACCAAAATGCCAGAATTCTTTTAAATCACCTTCCTTTTTCCCTTTAGCACTTTCTTTACCAAAAGAAACATAACCACGTTGACCTCCAATTCCTGGAACCTCGTAACTTTCTTTTACGTCTAAGGGTAAGTTGAAAAAGTTCTTAACCTCACCATATAAATTATCTACTAAAGCATCATCTAAAAAATGCCCTTTTAAAGCTACAAAACCAATGTCTTCGTATGCTTTTCCTATATCGTTTATAAACTTTTGTTTTCGTTTAGGATCTTCAGAAATGAAATCCTTTAAATCTACACTAGGTATTCTATCCATGGGATTTGTGTTTAAATTTTTGTCAATATACAAATGTAACGATAATAGTGCTAAAAAATCAGATAGGATTTATTGACAATTTGAAGTCTAATTTGAATTATTGAAGCAATTTTATTTACATTTGAAATATCTATATCTAAACCTTTAGACAAAAGGAAGTGATTAATTTTGATGTTTTATGTGACCATTGAAACCAATAAATATAAGCATATAAAACATTACTGAAACAACATTCCATGCCAACAATCACAAAGAGTAACATAGCCTACGATAAGCGAAGTTTAAATGACCAAACGTTATTGAAGCTTTACTATAATATGCTGAAACCGCGGCTAATCGAAGAGAAAATGCTCATTCTTTTACGTCAAGGAAAAGTGTCAAAATGGTTTTCGGGAATTGGACAAGAAGCCATTTCTGTTGGTGTAACCATGGCATTAAAACCAAGCGAATATATTCTTCCAATGCATAGAAATCTTGGTGTTTTTACGACACGTGAGATTCCTTTACATCGCTTATTTTGTCAATGGCAAGGAAAGGCTAGTGGATTTACAAAAGGTAGAGATCGTTCCTTTCATTTTGGGACTCAAGAATATAATATTGTTGGGATGATATCACATTTAGGTCCTCAATTAGGAGTTGCAGATGGTATAGCCTTAGCGAATCTTTTGAAGAAAAACGGAAACCTTACAGCTGTTTTTTCAGGAGAAGGAGGTACTAGTGAAGGTGATTTTCATGAAGCGCTAAACGTAGCTTCTGTTTGGAGTTTACCTGTGATTTTTTGTGTTGAGAATAATGGTTACGGACTTTCTACTCCAACAAACGAACAATACAATTGCAAGCATATAGCGGATAGAGGAAAAGGTTATGGTATTGAATCTTTTATTTTAGATGGCAATAATATTATTGAAACCTATACAAAAGTCCAGAAATTAGCTGAAAGTATTAGAAAAAGGCCACGTCCAATTTTAATAGAATTTAAAACTTTTAGACGAAGAGGTCATGAAGAAGCAAGTGGTACAAAATATGTGCCTAAGGAGTTGATAGAGGAATGGGAAGCTAAAGATCCGATAGAAAACTTTAGAAGCTTTTTATTTAGTAAAAAGATTCTCACAGCACAAATTGATGAAGCTTATAATGCTGAAATTAAGACAGCAATAGACACATCTTTAGATACAGCTTATGCTGAACCTGATATTATACCAAGCGAAACCGCTGAATTAAATGATGTATATAAATCATTTATATATAAAGACTATACGCCAAATAAAGACACAAAAGAATTACGTTTAATCGATGCTATTTCCGAAGGTTTGAAACAATCTATGGAAAAACATAAAAATCTTGTAATTATGGGACAAGATATTGCAGAATATGGTGGAGTTTTTAAAATCACAGAAGGCTTCTTAGAAGAGTTTGGAAAAGATAGGGTTAGAAACACTCCTATTTGTGAATCTGCAATTATTGAAACTGCCATGGGATTATCTATCTCAGGTATAAAATCGGTTGTAGAAATGCAATTTGCGGATTTTGTGACTTCGGGCTTCAATCCTGTGGTAAATTATTTAGCAAAATCGCATTATAGATGGCAACAACAAGCTGACGTTGTAGTCAGAATGCCTTGTGGTGGAGGTGTAGCTGCAGGTCCATTTCATTCGCAAACTAATGAAGCATGGTTTACCAAAACACCAGGTTTAAAAGTAGTATATCCAGCCTTTCCTTATGATGCTAAAGGCTTATTAGCAACAGCTATTAATGATCCCAATCCTGTTTTATTCTTTGAGCATAAGGCCTTGTATAGAAGTATTCGACAAGATGTACCAACGGATTATTTTACAATTCCATTTGGTAAAGCAGCATTTTTAAAAGAAGGTAACGCTGTAACCGTTATCACTTATGGAGCAGGTGTACATTGGGCTTTAGAAACGTTAGACAAGAATTCGGATATTTCAGCAGATTTAATTGATTTAAGAACCCTTCAACCTTTAGATAAAGATGCTATTATTAATTCAGTTAAAAAGACAGGACGCGCTATTATTCTTCAAGAGGATTCTTTATTTGGAGGTATTGCTAGTGATATTTCAGCACTCCTAATGGAAGACTGCTTCGAGTATTTGGATGCGCCAGTAAAACGTGTGGCAAGTATGGAAACCCCAATTCCATTTATTGGACAATTGGAAAAACAGTATATGGCTAAAGGAAAGTTTGAAGATGCTTTGAAACAGCTATTAACCTATTAGAGAATCTCATTTTGGTAGATTGATAATAGTGTTACGTAGATAAAAATAAAGTTTAAGTATATTAAATTTTTAACTGAATCTATTAATGTCTTAATTTGATGTGTTATAATTATTTTAAGATTGATTAACCCTGTAAAATTAAAATATGAAAATTAAATTACTATTGGTGCTTGTTATTACTTGCACATTATCTTTTGCACAACAAATACCTGAAAACATAAAACCACCAAGTTGGAGTCAAAATAATGTGTCTGATTTGACACCTTTTAAACTTCCAACTTTCGATTTAAAAGCATTACAAGATGAAGATCTTATTAATGACCAAAACAAATCTAAACCATGGAGGTTTGGCCATGATATATACGTAGATCATAACTTTAATGACGTAGGTGAGTGGACAACTTTAGAAAATGGAGACCGCATTTGGAGAATGGCGTATTCGTCTAAAGGAGCATATTCATTAAATTTTATGTTTGATGTGTTTAAAATTCCTGAAGGAGCAAAACTCTATGTATATAATAAGGAAAAGACAGATTTATTAAGACCGTTTACATATCACAATAACAATCCTGAAGAAGTGTTAGGAACTTGGTTAGTAGAGGGGAGTGTTGCCTATATAGAATATTATCAGCCTGCGAATGTTGTTGGTGAAGCTAAAATAACATTAGGTTCAGTTGTACATGGCTATCGTACAGCAGAAAGTTACCAAAAATCATTGAATGATTCTGGTTCTTGTAATCAAGATGTGGATTGTGATATTACACCTGCATCAGATCCTTATGAGATAAATACTAGAAAAGAAGAAGTTAAAAAGGCAGTAGCCATGTTAGTTTCAGGTGGTGGATTTTGTTCTGGAACATTAGTAAATAATACTAATAATGACGAAACACCATATTTTTTAACCGCTAATCATTGTAGTGGAGGAGAAGGTAGTTGGGCATTTCGCTTTAACTGGAGAAGTCCTAACCCTTCTTGTGGAACAACAACAAATAGTACTAATGGTAGCTATAACCAAACGGTTAGTGGATCGGTAGTAAGAGCTAATAGTTCAAAATCTGATATGGAATTAGTTGAAATTACTGATACTAGTTTCTTTAATAATAATCCAGATGTGGTTTGGGCTGGCTGGAATAATTCTACAACTGAAACTCCTGCGATGAGTTTTGGTATTCATCATCCAAGTGGAGATATTCAGAAAGTTTCTAGAAATGATGAAGGGGCAATTAGGTTTACAACAAGTTTTAATGGAAATACTACAGCTCAAATGTGGAGAATTAATGACTGGGAATTGGGCGTAACAGAAGGGGGATCTTCAGGCTCTGGTCTATTTAATGAAACCGGTCATTTAATAGGTATGCTATCAGCAGGAACCGCAGCATGTTCTGGTACGGTTGACAACGGCGGGTATGATATCTATGGACGTTTCGGTGTCGCTTGGGATTTTGGTACTACTGCATCAACAAGACTTAGTGATTGGTTGGATCCTTCTAATTCTGGTGCCGAGATGGTAGATCAATATCCTTCTTTACAGACATATAATAATGATGCAAGGGCCAGCGCAGGATCTGGTAATGTAGTAGAACTTTGTGGAGCAGATTTTACACCTCAAGTTACATTGATTAACTCAGGAGATTTACCTTTAACTTCGGCAGATATATCTTATTTTATAGATGCTGAGACAAGTACACCTATAAGCTGGACAGGCAATTTACTTAGTGGTGAAAGTGTCGTAGTGGATACACCAACATATTCTAATTTAGGATCTGGTAGCCACTCGTTTACCATTAATGTCTCTAACCCTAATGGAATAGCAGACGAAAATATATCTAATGATACTTTTGCTTTTAACTTTGAAGTTTCACCAACCTTTGCTACTACGACTATTACTTTCGACCTTTTAACTGACAATTATGGGGAAGAAACCTCTTGGACTCTTGTAAATAGTTCTGGTATAGTTGTGAGTAGTGGACCAATTTTTCCCTACGACGACGCAACATCATATCAAGAAATTATAACGATTCCAACTTATAATGAATGTTACACGTTTACAATTTTCGACGATGAAAATGATGGTGTATGTTGCTTCTATGGTGATGGCTCTTATAGTTTGAACGATGAAAATGAAAATGAAATAATTTCAGGTGGTGAATTTAGTGGTCAAGAATCTGTTACATTTAGTGTGCAAGATCCATTAAGTGTTAATGAATTTAGCATAGAAAATTTAATAAGTTTATATCCTAATCCTGTTAACCACAACTTAAATATTGATTTAAATAATTTGAATGAAGACGTAAGTTTTGAAATATTTGATACTCTAGGTAAGAAGATAAGTAAAGGGAATTTGAGAAGTAATGAAACTCATACTATGAATATATCACACTATCAAAGTGGTATTTATTTTATAAAATTATCTACAAGTACGACTTCTATAACTAAAAAACTTATTAAAAATTAAGTTCTAAAACAGAATCTATAAAAAAAAGTCAGTTTCTTTTACAGGAAACTGACTTTTTTATTAAACTTAAAATAAGATTTATTCTCAGTTAAAGTCTAATGGTTTTTAAGTCATCATCTAAACTGTTAGATGTGTTGACGATTCTTGATAATACTCTCATAACTATTGATTGATTGATTGATTGATTGATTGATTGATTGATGAAATTGTAGGCTATTATCTATAACGTCTTTTTTTATTCCAGTTAAAACTTTTTGTTTCAGTTGACGTACTCGATAATTGATTGTTGTTTAAAGTTCTCATAATTTATGTTTTTTAATTGGTTATACTAGTTAGACTATGAAACTTTAAATATGTTACAGTACTATGTATAACATAATACAATTTTAACAAAATTTAACAATTTTCATTGTATCTTTATAAGTATGAAATTAAGTCACTATGTTATAGCACTGGGCTGTATTAGCTTAAGTAATTGCAGTAATCATACAAAAGACAATTGTATAAAAAATACATTTCAAGTTACAGCCACAGCCTACAACTCATTAGCATACCAAACCAATTCTAATCCAAATATCACTGCGTTTGGTGATAGTTTAAAACCTGGCTTACGATACATTGCTGTATCTCGCGATTTACTAGATTCTGGTTTAATACATAACACCAAGGTGAAAATTCAAGGCTTTGATAGTTTATTCACCGTTAAAGATAAAATGAATCGTCGCTATCGAAAACGCATTGATATTTATATGGACAATGATGTGATAAAAGCAATAAAATGGGGCAAAAAGAAAGTTGTTATTGAATATTGTATTCAACCAAAAGATTCAATAACTAATTAGAACGTTTTACCATAATTTCCGAAACTATAAAAGGATAGGCTTTCTGAACCGCAACTAATTCACCTTTTGTTAGTTGATCAGGAGTTTTTTTAAAAATTTCTTTAGTATAGCGTGTTCTTAAATCATAATAAGCTCTTGTGATTTCATCTTGCACAGAAATGAATAAATCATATTTAGTTAAAGCATCATGACTTAAGGAAATTACAGCCACTTTAGGATGATCAGATGAGTCTTTAGATTGTGCACCCTCACAAAAATCACAAGAATCGCTGCCATTATTATCAATAAAGGCTTCAACAATGTCTTTTACCTCTTCTAATTTTACAATGTCCGTGTCAATCATAATTTGTTGATTGTCGTTCATGGAAATTTGCAATAAATTCCGATCAGGAATATCTGCTGTGCAGTCTGGAGTATCACAAATAGGAGGTAACTTTCGCAAAATACCTTTGTCTGCAGAAATTGTGGTTGTTACTAAAAAGAAAATGAGTAACAAAAAAGCAATGTCTGCCATAGATCCTGCATTAACCGATACAGAATGTCTTTTAAATGATTTCATAATATTATATATTTAAATGTTAATGAAATCTTAAATACAATAACAGTACCAATCTTTTTAAATCTTGTTAACAATTCATTCCGTAAACCTTTACAATGTGCTATTTTTGCGAAATTAATCAAGTGCAAAAATTAGTTTATGTCGTCAGAAACCGAAATCATTCCACAAAATGCAACTGAGAAAAGCCTCTATGATTATCAGATCAAGGACCTTAATCGCATTTTTGATGTAATGCGAGATGAGTCTGATGATTTTAATCTCTTATATCAATTACCAACAGGAGGTGGTAAAACCGTTATTTTTTCTGAAATCGTTAGACGTTATGCTGAGCAACATCAGAAAAAAGTAGTTATTTTAACACATAGAATTGAGCTTTGTAAGCAGACTTCTAATGTATTGTCTGGTTTTAATGTTAAGAATAAAGTTATTAATAGTAAGGTAAAAACACTTCCTGATCAAGATGAGTATCAGTGCTTTGTAGCTATGGTTGAAACCTTAAATAATCGCTTGTCTGACAATGATTTTGAGTTAAAAAATATTGGTTTAGTAATTATTGATGAAGCTCATTATAATTCATTCAGAAAACTATTTAAGTTTTTCGAAAATTGTTTTATACTAGGTGTTACAGCCACGCCATTGAGTAGTAATATCAAATTACCAATGAAAGATAATTACAACAAGTTAATTGTTGGTGATGATATTTCGACTTTAATTAAAAATGGATTTTTGGCTAAAGCAGAAGTTTCTAATTATGATGTTGGATTAACCTCTTTAAAAATTGGCATTAACGGTGATTATACCGTTAAATCTTCAGAAGCTTTATATACTAATAGCTTAATGCAATCCAAGCTATTAATGGCTTATGAGGAAATGGCAAAAGGCAAAAAAACACTTATTTTTAATAATGGTATTTATACATCTAAAGAAGTTTATCATACATTTAAAAAGGCTGGTTATAACGTTAGGCATTTAGATAATACAGCGAATAAGCAAGATCGTAAAGACATTTTAAAATGGTTTAAAAAGACACCAGATGCTGTTTTGTCTTCTGTAAGTATATTAACTACTGGTTTTGATGAGCCCTCTGTGGAATCTATAATTTTAAATAGAGCCACACGGTCGTTAACGTTATACTTTCAAATGATTGGTCGTGGTAGCCGAATTTACAAAGATAGAAATACGTTTCAGGTCATAGATTTAGGAAATAATGAAGCTCGTTTTGGGCCTTGGGATCAGCCTGTAGATTGGCAACATATTTTTAAACATCCAGATTATTATTTAGAAAATATTGTAGAAGACGATTTACTAGAGCGTGATTTTGTTTATACGATGCCAGATTCATTAAAGGTGAAATTTAAAAAATCATATACCTTAAATTTTGATGTGAAGGCAGAGTATAAAAACGTTATTAACGAAGGCAAAAAGTCGTTTACAGTAATTGAGCGTTCCATTGCGCAACATTCACAAATATGTATTGATAATAGCGAAGATGTTTATGATGCTAGAGATTTAACTAAAGAGCTTCAAGATGAAATTGCCTTTAGAATAAAACAATACTGCTATTGCATAATGAACAGTACTCAAAACTACAAAGAATGGCTATTTGAAGAATATAATAGAAAGTTAAGAATTAGCTTTAATGGGAAGTTTTAACTTTTTTTTGTAAAGATTTCTGAATTTATACCTTTAATTTGAAATAGGTACGATTTTTGTAATTTAACAAGCATATACTTTAAATCAATAATATAAAAGTGAAAACGAGTTATATCATAGCATTTTTATTCTGCATTTTTTGCAGTACAACTGTATTTGGCCAAGTTATAAAGGATAAAGAAACTAAATCTATTCGTATACCTGCAGAAGAATCTAAGAAGAAAAAAGATTCCGCTTTAGTTAAAGTCAAGGTCGCACCAATTTTAAAAAAGGAAGAAGAAAAGTCTAATGGTACTTCAAAGGACAACGAAGAAAAATTTGTAATTAGAGAAACCGAGAAACCATTTTCTATGACTGAGAACGATGGTTTAAAAAGTCCTGGTGAAATTTATGAAAAGCGTTGGAATAAAGAAGCTGTAAAAGGTGGCATAGTTAGAACTATGTCTGATCAGTTTTTAGGTGAACATAAAGTAGATACCAAATTTGTAAATATTGTTTGTAGAGATCATCAATATCCTGATGGTGACCGTGTTCAAATTTTATTGAATGGAAGCATTGTTAAACATAATTTGTTACTTACGGGTAGCTATAGACGAGTAGAAGTTAACTTAGCAGAAGGAAAAAACACAGTTGATATCGTGGCTTTAAATCAAGGTGAATCTGGTCCAAATACAGCTGAATTTGTGGTTTATGATGATAAAGGTAATGTGATTTCTTCTAAAGAATGGAACTTATTGACTGGTGTAAAAGCAACAATTATTTTTCAAAACGAAAAAGTAGTTATTACGGAAAAAACAGCTAGTACAACTGAAGAAACGTCTAGTAACTGATTGGTAAAACCTCAGCAGGTTTCATTACTCCTAATTTATAGTCACCAATCCGAACTCTTACTAACCGTAATGTTGGCAAACCAACTTTGGCTGTCATTTTTCGGACCTGTCTAAACTTTCCTTCCGTTATAGTAATGGAGAGCCATGATGTAATGCCATGACGTTGATCTCGGACAAAACGTTCAAAAACATGTGATGTATCGGTTAAAATTTTGGCCTCACAAGGTTTCGTTTTATACGCTTTTCCTTCAACAGAAATTTCAACACCATTTTCTAATTCTGAAATAATTTCGGGTATTATTAGTCCATCGACCATCACATGGTATTCTTTTTCTATTGCAGAACTTGTAATGTAATTACTGAATTTGCCATCTGTAGTTAACAACAATAAACCTTCAGATTTTTCATCTAATCGGCCAACAGCCATAGTTTCATTTGGAAAATCATTGAGTTCGCCTAAAAGTTTTTTAGATTTACGCTTCGTTTGGTGATTTACAAATTGACTTAAATAGCCATAAGGTTTGTATAATTTAAAGTAGCTGTGTTCTTTCATACTTACCAAAAGGTTATAAAACATTTTACGAGTTTTGTCTCATTATATTTTAACCAGACTAATGGTGAACGTTTAGCTTCAATATCTCTTTGAATCTTCATTTTAATAGTATCGTAATCCTGCCAAATCACGTCATTATGAGGTGCAATAAGCCAATCTAATTTTTGAGGGATATAAAATTTCAATTCCTTAAAAATAGAAATAGATTCAAAAGACAGATAAAAACCAGAAACACAATTTTCGTTTAGCGCCTCAAATTTAACTTTTGAATCATAATAGGGTAGGAACAATTGCGCTTTAAAACAAAGCTGCTGTGAAACATTTGCGATATCAATATTATATTGAGCAAGTTGTTTGCTAGTCTCATTATTATAGAGAAGCGGAAACTGTTTATTTTTAAGTTTATCTAGTTTATAACAAAGCGAATCGTTTCTATTAGGTCCAATCCAATAGGAGAGAGGCTCGCTGTAAGATTCTAACGTATCATATAGATAGAATTTATAAACCACTTCAAGATGAATAGGCGTGTCATTTAAAATATATAGCCCATCTAACTCCCCAATGGTCTTACGATCTTTTTGGATTTGTAAATTTTCTGAAATCCATTTTACGGACTTATTTTGTTGTAATTGGTAAAACACAAATTCCTCTACTAGTTTACCTAAACGCTGATTTTTAAAGGCGAAATCATCAACTTCAAGTTCAATTTTAGAACTGAGTTCGGTCAATCCTATATGAGGTAAACTACTAATTTTAAATAATGAAGGAGTTTTTACGTACCCATTATAACGTAATAAAGTGCTTTGATCCATAGAGGATTAAAAGTATAACTATTTTATCAAAACAATACTTGTCTTAAGCATTATTGTTATACTCTTTTAGAACACTTTATTTTAAAGATGCTTTATATCAGAACTATCAATTTCAAAATATTTAAGGACTTCTGTAACCGTTGTAATATGTTCGGTTTTGTCACCATTTAATATAATAGCGCCTCTAAAAGCTTTTGGATTATTTATTAAAATGGTTACATAATCATTGGTATCAAAATTAGAATCATCATCTATATTTTTTATTTTAGAAAAATCTATAAATTTATTAATTCCAACATTAAGATCAGTAGCCAATTCTTGCCATTGTGTAGGCGTTGGCATTGTATCATTAAGGTTAATCATTAAAATTTTTTTCCCTGAAGCTTTTAAATACCCTTCAAGTTGATTTCCAAAGTCTGAATCACTTGCATAAATGCAATTTATTTGATTTTTATCTCTACTAATTACTCCCATATATTAATACGTTTTCATTTTATCTTTACGTTTCTCTAATTGACGCAGCAAGTCATTAACCGTTTCTGAAATAGCATCATAAAAATTATCATGCGATGATTCTGCAAATAATCGCGGACCGGGAGCACTCAATCTTATACTACATATTTTACCAGTTTCATCATCACTAGTATTTTCCGTTTTAAAAAATACATCGGCTCTAATCACAAAGTTGTAACGTGTAAATACTGTTTCTAATTTTTCCGTAGCATGTGCTTCTAAGCGATCACTTGTCTCTATATCGTGGTATTCAAATATAATATCCATAAGTTCTGTTATTTTAATTAAGGTTAAAATTATTCAAATCTCATCTGATTACTTAACTGATATCAAATCGATTTTAACGTAATAACATATGGTATTAAATAGTAGTGTTATAGAGCATTGGAATAAAATCCGAAAACCTAACGAAAGTCATATTTTTTATTTCAAACAAAAAGTATCTTTAGTCATATCATATTTTAAACAATATCTAACTCTCTAAAAATCACATAGCTTATGAAAGTATTTGATGATAAACATATTAAAAATGTGGCGTTTGTTGGTACGCATCGTGCTGGTAAAACCACATTGTCTGAGACCATGTTATTTGAAGCAGGTCTAATTAACAGACGTGGCACAGTAGAACAGCAAAATACCATATCGGATTACCATGAATTTGAGCACCAACGCGGTGCTTCTGTTTTTGCAACACCTTTGCATACAGAATGGAGGAACTATAAAATTAATATTATCGATACACCAGGTTTAGATGATTTTATAGGAGAAATAATGTCTTCTATTCGTGTTGCTGATACCATTGTAACGGTTATCAATGCAAAGCATGGTGTTGATATAGGCACAGAAATTATTTGGAATTACGTCGATAAATATCACAAACCAACACTTTTTGTAATCAATAAAATTGATAGTGAAAAGGCTAATTTTGAATTGAGTCTCAATAGCTTAAAAGAATTAGTAGGTAACAATGCTGTTTTAATGCAATACCCAATTAAAATTGATAGAGCACAATGTATTATTGATGTGCTTAAAATGAAATGCTACAAATTTGGACCCGAAGGAGGGAAGCCTGAAAAGTTAGCAATTCCTGAAGATCAAAAAGTATATGCAGACCAACTTCATAATGAACTCGTAGAAAAAGCGGCTGAAAATGATGAAGATCTTATGGAACGTTATTTTGATAAAGGAACACTTAACGAAAACGAATTAAGAGAAGGTATAAAACTAGGCATGTTAAATCATGATATCTTTCCTATATTTTGTGTATCTGCATTAAAAGATATGGGGACAGGCCGTTTAATGGGCTTTATTGATAATGTTGCTCCAGCAGCAGCTGATTTAAATCCAGAACAAACTATTGAAGGTAAACTTATAAAACCCGAATTAAATGCAGATACATCCCTTTTTGTATTTAAAAATATTCATCAACCCAATTTAGGACAGATTACGTTTTTTAAAGTTATGTCTGGTGAAGTTAAGATTAACGATAAGCTTTTTAATACAAGAACTGGTGAGTTAGAGGCTATAAATCAACTTTATATTATGGATGGAAAGCAGAAGCACTCTGTTCAGAAACTAACCGTTGGTGATATTGGAGCCACAACAAAATTAAAGTTTACTGAAACTAACGACACTTTAGCGACCAAAGTAGAAGCAGGAACTATAAAACCAATTAATTTCCCTCAACCAAGATTGGTAAAGGCCGTTTTTGCAGAAAGCACTACTGAAGAAGAGAAACTTAGCGATGCATTAAGACGAATGCATAGTCAAGATTTAACGATTGATTTAAGTTATAACGATGAGACACATCAAACGTTAATTGGAACACAAGGTGAACTGCATTTAGCAACTATAGTCTGGATATTGGAGAATATTTATGATGTAAAAGCACGTTTTGAAGCTCCTAAAATTTCATATCGTGAAACCATTCAACGGAGTGCAACAGCAAATTACAGGCACAAAAAGCAGAGTGGAGGATCCGGACAATTTGGTCAGGTGCATTTAAAAATTGAACCTTATTATGAAGGTATGCCAGAACCAGAAGGTTTTTCTCTAAGAGGAAAAGAGGTAGTGGACTTACCTTGGGGTGGAAAATTAGTATTCTATAATTGTATTGTTGGTGGTGTAATAGACCAACGCTATTTACCTTCTGTAATGAAGGGGATTTTAGATGTTATGGAATCTGGACCGTTAACTGACTCTTATATTAGAGATATTAGAGTTATGGTTTACGATGGAAAAATGCATGCTGTTGATTCTAATGATATCTCGTTTAAAATTGCTGGTGCATATGCTTTTAAAGCTGCCTTTTTAAATGCAAACCCTAAATTATTAGAGCCTATTGAAAAAATGAAACTGACTGTGCCAGGAGAAATGGTTGGTAACGTAATGACAGAATTGCAAAGCAGACGTGCTATCATTCAAGGTATAGAGAATGAAGCAAATTATCAGATACTAAAATGTACCATGCCGGCTTCTGAATTAACAGATTTTTCTAGTCAGTTACGCTCATTAACACAGGGTAGAGCTACCTATAGTTCAAGTTTTGATGGTTATAATACTGTACCAAGTCATATTCAGAAACAATTAGTAAAAGAACAAGAATTAGTAACCACTTAAAACATTAAAGTTATGCAAAGTAAAATATTGTATTTAAGCGATTTAAAGTTTAATATAGAAACATGGAAACGTGAATTACGGTTTCATTTTAATGAAATGGATACGTTTCAGGAAAAGTTAGAAGAATTAGTCCCTCGTCTAGATGATTCATTTGGATTTAAGAAATTAGAAGTTTTTCAAAATCGAATAATGATAGAAAAAGATGCCATTAAAAAATTAATGCACAGATGTAGAAATAAAATGGCAACAATCAATACTTCAGATTTTAATGAAGCTATAGATGGTCGACTTCAAAATGAACAGCATACTTTAAAAGAAGATATGCGGACGTACATAAAAATGCATTATGATTTAAAGGAAGATCTCATGGATTTCTTCATTGAGGTAGTATAGCCTTTAAAACTTGAAATATATGGAATAAAAAAACGCAAAATCCATTATGGGTTTTGCGTGTTCTTGAAGTTGTATTGGTGCTATCTAATAATAACAAAAACCTATCTATAGTAACTCTGACTAGTTCCTTTAGTACAGGCACAATTACTTGCTCCTTGTAAAAAGTCTAATCCAATTGTTATCATATGTGTTCCAGAATTAAAACCAGATAAATCGTTCATTGTTAGTTGATATGAATATGCAAAAAAGAATTGATTGAAAGTTATACCTGCCATTGGACCAATGTTTAAAGGCTTCATGAATTGATCATTTAAAAAACGGTAAGATCCTCCTACAAAATAATAATCTCCTTTTCTATTAAATTTTCTGTATTTAAAGTTGATATCGGTACTAGATCGTTTATCGCTATCAAACATTTGTACAAATACAGATGGCTCAAATTCTACATCTTTATTATTTCGACTTTTAATTACTACACCTGTATAAAATTGATAATTCAATAACTTACTTGGTTCAACACCTAAATATTGGTCAATATCTTTGTTTAAAAAGTTATTAGCATTAAAGCTTAAATAAAAGGCTTTCCAACGGTATAAAATTCCGGCGTCAAAGTTGTTGTTAGATATTCCTCTATCATCCGTAATAGCTGGATCTAAAATAGGAATGTCATAGGTGGTATTAAAATTCTCTATTTCAACTCTAAAACTATTAATATTATAAGATAAACCAAAGGATAAGAACTGCTTCGTTTTATAATCTAAAGTCAAATGATGAGCAAAAGAAAACTTAACTCCTTTTTGACGTGTGTTACCATTCTTATCATTATATGCAGATATTCCAATTCCTGAACGATCAGCGATTCTAAAATCAGCATATACAGATTGATTATCTGGTGCATTTTTTATACCAACCCACTGCGTTAATCCGTTGGCTCTAATTTTTAAATTATCGCCAATTCCTGCATAAGTAGGTGAAATAACAAAATCGTTATCGGCCAAATATTGTGTCCATACAGGTAAGTTTAATTCTTGACCATAACTCTGAGCAAAGACCAAAAAAAGAATATAAAGGGGAAATTTTTTCATGATGTTATCTTATAAAGTTCTTAGCAATTATCTATAAAGTGTAAAATGTCCAACAAATTCTTTGTCGTGTGTAGAATCATTCGTTTTAACAACAAACCAATAATCACCAGTAGGCAATTCATTACCCATGTATTTACCATCCCAAGCTTCACCAACACGATAGGTTGCTATTTTACGACCATAGCGATCAAATATATCGAAGGTTAGATTTGGATAATTTTCGGTACATCCTGGTGCCCAAGTATCAAATTTATCATCATTATTTGGTGTAAACCAATTAGGAATACAAATGTCTTGAAACTCTAATTCTACTTGTATGGTTGCAAAACAGCCACTACTATCCGTTACCGTAATAGTATATAATCCGGATTCATAAATGATAAATGAGTTTTCATAGCCATAATCCTCATCGTTGATGGTAAATTGATAATCACCTGTACCACCTGCCGCGTTTGCTATGTATTCATTTAGATCACCTTCTGCTAAATCCAAGGTTACTGGGTCAGCCATTTCAATATCAAAAAAGTCAGTTGTTTGAATACATCCATTTGTATGTCTAACATCTATAAAATGATTCGTTCCTACTGGTACATTTATAAATTTGTTATCAGATTGATAAGGCCCACCATTTAATGAATAATCAAGTTGATCTAAATCATCAATTGAAGCATCTACTGTAACAGTTACGATGTTTCCTTGTAAATTATTATCACAGACAGATTCAATTAAAATTTCTGGTTGTATGCTTACAGATTCAGGGAAAGTAATGTTCCATTCCGACTCACATCCTTCTGCATCTCTTACAAACACCGTATGATCACCACCTGTTAAATTTGAAAAGTCAAATTCAGTTTGTGCTGCACTTCCTGTCGTGTAAACGCCATCGTAATCATCTAAACTCACACTATAAGGCAGTGTACCACCAGAAATAGCAATACTAAATTCGCCATCAACATCTCCTGCACAAACTTCTGGGAAGAATGAATCTGCAACAATGCTTAATATTACAGGAGTTGGTTCTGTTATCGTGAAATTGAAAGTTAAATAACAACCCAATTCATCTTGTACAATAATATTGTAATCTCCAGGCTCTAAATCTTCAAATGTACTGGTTTCAAAAAATTGATTGAGTTGAGGTGAAATGGCATATTTAATAATTCCGGTACCACCTGACGCTGTAATTTCAACCGATCCATTATTGTTTCCTGCACAACTTACATTATTAACTACTATTGAAGCATCGAGTGGAGCATCTGGTTCAGTAATACTGATCGATGCAGACGTTGCGTTACAATCTCCACTTTCAACAAGTACAATATAATCGCCTGCAAAAAGATCTGTGAAATAACCAGGTGTGAGTTCTGTTGCAATTACATCATTACCTAAATTATCTTGTAACGTGTAGGTGTAATTTCCTAATCCACCAATAGCAGTTGCTAAAATGGTTCCATTATTATCTCCTGCACAATTAATTATTGGATTGGTAGATTCTAAAGTCACTTCTAAAGTCGGTAAAGGATCTACTGTAATTTCGTTAGAAACATTAGTTACACAGCCATTGGCATCTCTTACGTAATATGAATACGTTCCATCTGAAACACTGAATGTTGTTGATGTTGTAAACGTTCCTATGATTGGCGAAAATGATGGATTATCACTATAAGAATATAATCCTGTTCCACCAGTGGCACTTAATGTTAACGTAGATTCCGTTAAACAGGTTTGTGTCGTTGTTCTTACCAAACTAGATTCAATTGGTGTAGGTTCAGTAATCACCATATTTACAGAAGAAAACTCACAACCATATCCATCTGTAATTCTTACAAAATAAGTTCCAGGTCCTAAGTTTTCAAAGACATTTGAAGTTTGTGGTCCAGAAACACTTGGTGTTGGTGAAACCGTATTTAAAGTATAACTATAATTTGAACCTTGACCACCAGTAACATTCGTAATGGTAATACTAGCATCTTGATCTCCAAAACAAGATAGAACAGTGGTGTTTGGCGTAAATGTCGCAGCAATTGGAGTAGGAGTCTCTAAAGTTATACTTTCAGAAACGATACAGCCACCTGCATCTCTAACATTTACAGTATATGTTCCTGCAGACAATTCTGAAAAAGAACCGTTAGAAGAATAAGCTACAGTTGCAGCACCAGTTAATTCGTATTCATAATCTCCCCAACCACCAGTGGCGATGGCTGTAATTGTACCTTCATTATCATTACAGGTTACATTCGACGTTTCTGAAACATTAAGTGTCATGCCATCTAATGGAGATGCAATAATGACATTTGCTGTTGCTGAACAGAATGGAATATCAGTTTCAGTAATGACTACTGAAAACGTTCCAGCTTCCATTCCTGTTACTAGTTCAGGATTAGTTGAGGTATTAGCATTTACAATTCCTGTTATAGAAGTTCCTAAATTATCAAATACTTCATAGGTATAAGCGCCAGAATAGTTGGCTATATTTATTTCAAAGGATCCAGAATTATCACCAAAACAAGTGATTTCATATGGAGTTAATGTGAACGTTGGAAGTATGGCTTGAGAAACTGAAACAGACACTTCTTCAGTACATAAGGTAACGGTGTCTGTAATTGTAATTGTATAACTTCCTGAAGGCACTCCAGAAAACACATTTCCTGTTAGACTTATTGAAGCCGGACTTGGTAAAATGCTATAAGCATATGATCCAGATCCTCCAGAACCTGTTACTGTAATTTCACCATCATCATCATTACAAGATGGAAAAGCAGTTACTTCTGGTGTTATTAAGATTGGAGCAACAACATCTATTGACACGGTATTACCACAACCATTAACATCTTGAATTTCTATGGTATGTGTTCCTGAATATAAATTTGAAAGTGTGAAAGGGAATGTTTGTGATTGAAATGCTCCTCCATTAATACTCACGCTATAAGGTGACATACCAGGTGTGTCTAATGTAACATCAATTTCATATTCGCCTTCTGCAACGGTACATTGATTCGTTAAGGTTGCTGAAATCACTGGAGTTGGATCTCCATTTAAAACTTGAATAGGGCTCGTAACAATACAGTGATAAGCATCAATTACATGAACATAATAACTACCAGCATCCATATTAAATGTGCTTGAAGCATCCCAAGCAGCATCTGTCGCTAATGGAGCAGCAGGTGTTGTCGTAATTTGATATTGATAAGGAGGTGTTCCGTTTGAACCGATAGCACTTATGATTCCTGAGTTAGGATTACAATTTGCATTCTGATCAATTGAAACTGCTAACTCTAATAAGAAAGCGGATTCTGTAATATTAAAAGGTACCGTAACAACACCACAACCAGCATTTGGTCCTGAAGTTTCACTAATTGAAACAAAATAGTTTCCAAAAGGTAATGGTCCTAATTCCGTAACGCTCAACGAACCATTTGCTGGTACAGACCCTGAACCAGTAATACCTGTTGTCGCTAAACTTAAAGAATTAAAAACTTCATAATTTACAGAAACAGCACTTCCATAAACGCTATTAACTGTAAATGATACGTTACCATCTGCACTACCTGTACATGTAATATTATTAGCACTAACTGCTGATGCGGTTAATGTTGAATTTGTTGGAATAGGAACCGTTGCAGGCTCGTAATAACTACAGTTTGTAGATTGATCAAATACAATAAATGTGTATACTACACCAGGAATTAATCCTGTAAATGTTGCAGATTCACTGCCAGGAGTATCTTCTGCTAGCCAAGTTCCTGTTGGATATTCAAAACCTGGACCTTCGTATATACTAAAGAAGAATGGCCCTGCACTTGTAAGCGTTGAACCTATGCTTACTTCAGCTTCACCACCTGTTGCACAATTAACAGTAGCCGTAATATCAATATCTAAATCTGTTGGAGGCGACGCCACCAATACATCTTGAACTAAAATAGAACAACCATTAGCATCAACCACATTAATTTGATATAACCCAAAATCAACCACATCAAAACTAACCGATGTTGAACCTATATTATTAAGTTCAGAATTTGAATAGCCATTTGTACCTGTTACAAAATAGTTATATGGAGGTGTTCCTCCTGTAACTGAATTTACAATTACTGAACCTTGAGAAACTCCACCTGCACCACATGTGATATCTATAGCATCATAATCTACAACTATAGCGTCTGGTTGATCAATAGTTACAGTTTCAGTTGTTGTACACATTTTTGAATCTGTAAGCGTTACTGTATATAGTCCTGCTGGTAAGCTAGACGTTTGTGTTCCGTAATTTGTTCCTGTTGTATCGTTATTTACATTAATAGTGAAAGGAGGTGTGCCAACCGAAGTATCGATAGTAACATCAATCGCTCCATTAGTATCTCCATTACAAAGAATTGGTTGTGTTTGCGCCACTAAACTTAAAGCTGGTAACGATAATGGGTTCACAGTAAGTAGTGATGATGTTGCAGAACAACCATTAGCATCAGTAATTTCAAATTGATACGTTCCTGCATTTGTTGTCGAATATGTAAAAGGTGTTCCTGTAACTCCTAAAGATGCATAAGCTGCACCATTTATTGATACTGAATAGGTGTAAGGTGCAGGTCCAGAAATAGTTCCTGTTATTACTGCATCTGGCGAAGCAGTACAATCCAAATCGTCAGTCAAAACAACAGATAAGGTTGGAGTAGGAATAGGACTTACGGTATAGGATTCGCTATATACACATTCATTTTCATCTTTTACTTGGAACGTATAAGTTCCAGGCTCTAAACCTGAAAAATCTGTTGATGTTTGATAAGCAGTAGCTGCCGAAGCAGGCGCTGTAATTTGATATTCTAATGTTCCTGTTCCACCCGTCGTTCCAGTTATAGAAATTGTAGACGTATTAGTAGGACAAGTAACAGGTGAATTATCAAAAGTTAAATCCGTTGGAGGATTTAAAGCTTCAACTGTTATTTGGTTCATTGCAGAAGAACAGCCACTTGCATCTTTTACAATTACTGTATATGTTCCTGCTGATAAATTATTAAAGCTATTACTACTCTGAAACGTTACACCATCAATACTATATGTATAAGGAGCAGCTCCTCCAGTAACTCCTGTTACTGTAATCGTTCCATCTGAAACACATGTAAAAGGTGCTGTTAATTCTGCAGTACCCGTAATCACAGTTGCTGAATTTATAGCAACAGTCTGTGGACTCGTTTCACAAACATCAGAACCTGACGTATATTGTAATACAACATCGTAATTTCCAACAGCTAATCCTGTAAATACATTTGAGTTTACAAAAGTAGTACCACCATCAATACTATATTCAATACTGTTACCATTGGCGTTAGTTACATTGATCGATAAAGATCCAGAATCACTGGAATCTGCACAAGCAATATCAGTAATGTCTATATTAAAGTCAGGCTCTGGAATAGCGGCAACTGAAATCGTTACATCTGTACTACAATTATTAGAATCCGTAACGGTAATATTATAAATGCCAGCTGAAGTTACAATAACCTCTGGTACAGACTGAAAATCTACAGATCCGTTGACAAAGTAAAAATAAGGAGGTGTTCCACCTACAGGATAAACTGTAATTTCACCATCAGTACAGTTTAAAGGGCTTGTTAAAGCTACGGTAGCGGTCAAAAGAGGTGGTTCTGTAATTGTAATATCCTCAGTAAATGTACAGCCATTTTCAGAAGTAATTGTTGCTGTATATGTTCCTGGGTTTAGGTTTTGAAACGTATGCGTGTTATCCATTATTGGTCCAACACTATTTACTAAAGTACCAGCTTGATGTAGTGTAAATGAATATTGTGGATCTACATCATTCGCAGCTAAATAAATTGTTCCTTTATCATCATGACAATAAGGCTGTGTTACTATAGTTGACCCTGAAAATTCGCGATCTCTAATTTGTACATCTGGAACCGTAAATACACAAGGGTTTGTTGCTACACCAACTTGTCTAATATAAGTTGAATAGGTGCCAGCAGTATTTACAGTAAATACGTTACTATCTTGAAAAGTAATACCATCTAAACTATACTCATATCCAGAAGGGACACCATTTACAGTAATACTTCCAGGTGTTGTACATATAATATCTGTAGCGTTAACAGTCGCATTTAATACGTTTTCATAAATATTGAAATAAAACTGAACAAAACAGCCACCAGGATAATTAATTGTTAACCTGAATTGTCCTGAAGTATCTGCTAAAAAGTTTGGACCTGTACCAACTTCATCCCAAGTACAAGAGGCATCTTCATTTGCACAATCTGTATTCGAAACAGCGGAACAGCTTGATTCATCTAATTTTTCCCATATAACTGAGGTAGAGTTGGCAATGTTAGTTTCAATTAATTTTGAATCTTCAGCACCACATAAAAAGATGTTTGGCAATAATTTTCCATCATTAGGACATGTCACTACTTCATCTGCATATGGTATAACAGGGTTTGTTGTATTAGAACCAAAAATCTCAACATGAAACTCTTGAATAATAGACTGACATGGAGCAACAGCTGTGTTAAAAGAGTAATAGGAGCCTGATGCGGTAGCTGTAAAGGTTTGCCCATTTCCAATGACAGGTGTTCCTGTCGGACTAGTAGACCAAGCATAAGAATCATAACCATCTGCTGCTGTTAGGTCAACACTTTCCCCACATAAAATAATATCTTGGGAAAATGTACAATTTAAATCTGCCAAAAAGTTGGTTGCTCTTGGAGATAGTAAACAGCCCGTATTAGTACTTAAACTTGGATCATCTGTAATATGGAAATTAGGGTTATAATAGCCATTGTAACTCGCAAAAGCCTGATTACTTATAATATTAGCACAAGCATTAATTAATAGATTACAAGATTCAACAACTTGTACCTCGATACGAATTTCGTAAACAGGATCATTTTCTTCAACTAAAGAGTCATCTATTGCAAAAATAATTTCTCTCGTCGCAGCATTGTAACTTACAACAGAAACCCCTGTTGGTAATACTAAATCATCAGGATAATTAAAAATAATATTTACCGGAAGAACATCTCTAATTTGAAAACTAGTAGCATTATCATTTCCTGTATTTTGAAAACCGATGACATAATTTAAAGAAGCTCCAAGACCAACATATTGATCACCAATATCATTACCTGCATCATCTTCTACAATTTTGGTTAGTACAATATTAGGTTCTATAATTTCGACTGCAAATGCAAAGAAATAGGGGAAATAGGTATCACCACTTGTTTCTAAACGAATGGTCCCAGCAGTTGCATCATTTGCAATTACTGAGTTTCCTGGATTAGGTATGGCAATAACACCAGTATCAAATCCTAAGGTATTTGTACTATTTGGGACTCTATCATTAACAGGGGTTGCATCTAATTGTGTAACTGAACTATTGAAAAAATTGGCAACTGGACGATCTGCAGTAGATAAACTAACTCCATTTAATCTTAATCGATCACCTAAAATAGGACTATCACCCTCTAAAGTTGCAAAAGCAAAGTTTGCTCTTACTGGAGCAGGAGCAGGAACAGTTCTAAAACCATCAACAGGAATATCTAATGTAGGATTACCTCCAGCAACACTAATTGCACTAAAACCATCAAAACTAGTAATTGATTTCCCTGGTAATGTAGGGTCTTCATAAACCACAAACAAGGACCAACCAGCTGATTGACCTGTTCCGTTATATGGACTAAAAGATGCCGTTCTACCTTCATCCGAAGATACATTTGCAACAGTATATGTTCCTAAGTCAGCACCAGAACCATAACTAGTCACTATTGATGTTACATCTGCAAAACAAGCATAAGAAAAACTGTCTCCACCATCTACTGTATTACTTCCTGCTTCATAAATAATAGTACCCTGAATATCATTATAACCTCCAGATGGTCCTTTAAATTTTACATCTGTTATTGGCTCATCTCCAGGATTAACAGCACCCCAATATAAACCTGCATATATAATTCTATAGCAATTAGGATTTGGAATTGTTAAATCTGCACTAGAAGAACTAAACGTAGACGCATCACTATCAATATCAATATAGGTCATGTTCACCTGATGATTATATACTGAATTATTGTTGAAGGCGTTATTGTCTGGTCCGAGAATATTATTCCCAATAAGAACAATATCTCCTTTTAAATCCTCATTAAAACGAGGAGTAAAGGGCTCATAATTTTGAGCGAAGGTTAATTGTCCCAAAATAAGTGTAAGGGCAATTATGGCTATTCTAGAAAAAGTAGGTTTTTTCATGATAATTTATTTTATTTCGTCACTTCATTTCTTGGGGCAAAGAAGAAAGCGACAGGTGGCTTAACTATTATTGGTTTTCTATTTTTACTATTGACATTTTTCCATTATATGGTCTATTTCCTTTAGCTTCTAAAGCTCTATTAGCACTTGAGATATTATCAACTTTATCATAGTAAATGTAATATTTACTTGTCGTTACATCATGAAAGAAATCGACATTAGTTCTTCCAGAAGCGATGACTTTGGTTAAAAATTCATCTCTACTTTTCACATCTCCATGAACTGCAATTATAAGATAGAAACCACTTTCAATATGATTGATATTCTTTAATATTTTAATACTATTTCCTTGTGCTTCTCCAAAATCAAAATCTTCAGCTCTTAAAGGAGTTTCTGTTAATTTAGTGGTTTCCCTTAAGTTCTTTAACATAGCTCTATCTTGGCTGTATCTATCGTCTTCACTATTAAATGCGGCACGCTTAATTCGTCTTCTTTTCTCAACCTCAGTAGCAACTTGTATCGCTTCTAATTTTGTGTCTAATTGAGATTTCACTTCGTTTGCTTTTAATTGTTCTGACTCTAATCTTTTAATTTCCTTTTTATAGAATAACGTAACTTCATCTAATGCTAAAGAACCTATAGCAACACGTTCTTCATAAAGTTTATTTAATTCATCAATCTTTTCACTACGTGTTTTTATAACATTGTCTAGATCTGACTTAATTGCTCTTAGTTTATTGTTTTCAGCAGTCACACTTTTAAATGGTTTTGGCTGAACGGTAATACCTTGATCGCTTAAATCATTTTCTTCTTTCATATCCTTAAGATCTTGATCTTTAATAGCAACAATATCATCGAATTGTTTTAATAATTCATTTTGAACTGTTTTAGATGCTTCTGTTGATTTGGATATCGTTTGCATTGACACCGCAAGTGCATCTGTTGGATTTGAAATAGCATTTTCTTTCGCAGCTTCTTCTTCTTTTAATTTTTCTTCTTCTAAAAGTTTAGCTTGAGCATCAGCTTCTTCTTTAGCCTTTTGTTCTGCTAATAATGCAGCTTGTGCATCAGCTTCTTCTTTTGCTTTTTGCTCAGCTAATAATGTAGCTTGAGCATCAGCTTCCTCTTTTGCTTTTTGCTCTGCTAATAATGCAGCTTGAGCATCAGCTTCCTCTTTTGCTTTTTGCTCTGCTAATAATGCAGCTTGAGCATCAGCTTCTTCTTTAGCTTTCTGTTCTGCTAATAATTTAGCTTGAGCAGCAGCTTCTACTTTAGCTTTTTGTTCAGCTATAAGTTTAGCTTGAGCATCAGCTTCTTCTTTAGCTTTTTGTTCTGCTAATAATGTAGCTTGAGCATCAGCTTCCTCTTTTGCTTTTTGCTCAGCTAATAATGTAGCTTGAGCATCAGCTTCTTCTTTAGCTTTCTGTTCTGCTAATAATGTAGCTTGAGCGGCAGCCTCTTCTTTAGCTTTTTGTTCAGCTAATAACGCAGCTTGAGCATCAGCTTCTTCTTTAGCTTTTTGCTCTGCTATTAGTTTAGCTTGAGCAGCAACTTCCTCTTTAGCTTTTTGTTCTGCTTGTAATTTTGCTCTAGTTTCTGCTCTTTCAGCAGCTTTCTTATCGGCTTCAATTTTATCTGTTTTGGCTTGTGCTTCCGCTAATTCTTTTATTTTTTGATCTTCTATTAATTTAGCTTGAGCTTCAGCTTCTTTTTGTTCTTTTTCCTGTGCAGCTATGATTTCAGCTTGTTTATCAGCTTCAAGTTTTGCTTTAGCATTTTGCTCTGCGACTAATTTAGCTTCAGCATCTGCTTCTGCTTTCGCTTCTACATTATTCGTAGATTTGGCTCTTGTAGTATTTGGTTTTGAAGTTTTAACTACACGACGTCTTTTAGTTCCATTTGATGACAGAATACCACTCACTTCATCCTCACGACTGTAATCATAATAATTATCGTTTTTAAATCGGTAAGCTAAAGTTATTTCATGTGAAGGACCATAATTGCTTAAATCATCAAAAGCAGTTTCAAAATTATACTCAATTGCTATTTGTGTTGTAATGTTTAATCCAACTCCGCCAGAAGCTCCATAAAGTGTATTATAACCAGCTTGTGCCCAAATCCCTTTAGGTACAGTTACCATTGCGACTGCAGATATAATGGTTTCCTCTTTTTGAAATTCAGATCGTAATAATCCAGTAAATTTACTTTCGTCAAAAAAGCCTCTGCTATCCATGTAGCCTGTGTACATTAGGTGAGCCTGAATACTTTGTTGTGGATTATCTTCAATAAGTGCTGAAGATTCAAAATTATATAAAGCCAAGTTATTTATGGATAATCCAAAATCTAAAAACTCAGTTCCATAATTTATTCCCGGATTAATGGTTAACAAAAAGTTTTCTGGGACATTTTGTAACGAAGGATCATCAAAATTAGTTACTACGTTTGCCGTGTTAACTCCACTTTTATAAGCTCCGATATTTAGTCCAAATGTTAGATTACTATCGTAGCCTAATTGTGCATTATAAGCAAAATTCAAAATACCACCAAAGGTGGTTAGTACTCCATAGTTTTGTTGAAAAAGGCCTAGTCCAGCTCCAATATTTTCACCAAATCGCCCAGAATAACTTGCTAAATAGGTGAGTGGTGCGTTTTCAAATTGTACCCATTCTCTTTTGTTATAGATACTGATGTATTTAGTTTGTTCCCTCACAAAACTAAATGTTGGGTTTATGGTATACCGATTAAAGGTTAAAGAATTTCGTGTTGGTATGGCAAGCGAAACCACTCCGTCATCTTCTTGAGCGTAGAATGTCTGTACAGAACAGAAACATAATATAAGAAGTAAGAAATGTGCTTTCATGTTATTTCACTACGGTTATTGAACCTTTTTTTGTTTTATTATCAGATGTTGTAATGATGTAATAATAGACTTGGTTAATGCTTGTTAATTTTAAATCGTTTTCTGGCCAATTGTTTAAGTAATCTTTGGTTTGTAGAACTACTTTTCCTTGGCTGTTCATTATAATTACTTCGGTATCTGTACCACTAACATATTGCGTTGGTATAATCCAGGTATCGTTAATTTGATCTCCATTTGGACTGATCAGATTTGGAATATTTATAACTTCAGGAAAAAGATCTAATTCTTCTTCAATTGAAAACAAATATTCAACAGATGTTGTACAACCCGTAGTTTGCGTAATGCTTACTACATAATCACCAAATTCAGTAGCTTCAAATGAAGCTTCCGTTGCGCTTGCGATAATATTACCATTTAAGTACCATGTGAATTCTGGATTTATTGCCGTTGAGGTTACTGTAACCAGTAATGAATCCTCTGCTGACATTTCATTAAATTCAGGGATATTAATAGAGCTATCAAATAATTCACTTATTAAATCTATAGATCCAGAAGCAGAACAGTCACCTAAATCTACTTGCACTGAAAACGTACCAGATTCATTTGTTTGATACATTTGGGTTGTAGCACCTTCTATTATATTACCATCTTTATACCATTGGTATGAAACACCACTAATTGTGCTTAATGAGGTAAGACCTTGTTCTGGACAATACGGATTCCCTAAGCTTGAAACAATAGTAGCATTGGCTTCTCCTGATACGGCTTCACTTATGGTAACTCTATTAGAAAAGGAATCTGAAGTACACGTTCCATAGTTTGTTCTCACAAAATAGGTGCCTTCTGTATCTACTGTTAAGGTTGGACCATCGGCAACAAAAGCAAATGTTGTTGGGCTAGTTTCCTTGTACCATTTAAATGTAAGGCTAGGGTATTGAAGGGGAGAATCGTTATTTCCATTTCCTGGATTATCAATAGATAATAAATAGCTACCTCCAGAACAATAGGCTCCTGTTGATACTAAGTTATTAATGGTAAATGGTGAATCTTGAATTTTAAAATAAGCCGCAAATGGAACTGATCTAGAACTTGTGGCCGCAGGCGCACTACTCTTAATTCTAATACGGTAATTTTCGCCGGCTGTTGTTTCTGGAATAGAAAAAGCTATTGTTGCTGGTGAAACAGTAACAGATCCTGCAGCTGTAGTATGTACAATTGTAGGGTCTGTAAATTCACCATCAGCATCAGACATTTCAATAGTAAATTGATTTGATGCGTTTAATGCAGATTCTGGTGAAAAAATAAATGTAGTATTATAGGTATTAAAAGAATCACTTGCACAAGCTTGACTAAAGCCTAAATTTGGCGTACCAATGACTACTTGTGCATTAGCTCGTTGTGACATAATAACGAGACATAAGCAAATTCCATATAAGAATTGTTTTAGGTAAGTAGGTTTAAGCATTAGTTTGGGAATTGTAGTTTTTAGTCAATAAGCTGCTTTAGGGTTTTATCAGTGTCGTAACGTCTATAATTGGATAATAATTTTATTCATCCTCATCATCGTCAAATAAATCATTTGAGGCTATAATTTTGTTTATTCTTAATCTAAAATCTGGAGTTCTACTATTATCAGAATCGATAAAAGTTTCATGATCTGGACCTTTTGAATAAACATTATCAAAAGCTCTACTGCCATACCAGCTCTCTAAATCATCGTTATTAGAAGCATACTTTTTGAAAATATTTCCTTTACAGTTATTGAAATATGAACGGGTAATTTTTACCATGTCTAAATTTTCACTGTTTATTTCAATACGCTCGTCTAAAAGTATTGCTGGCTTAAAACCGGAAATCACACTTTTATCAATATGAAACGATACGTCTGGTCCAATAGAAATAGCTTCTTGTACCAAGCCAACTTTAATATCTGATTTTAAATCATTACTTACATTAACTAGAGTAAGGTTTTCTGCATTTACAAAAGTTTGCTTTTTAGTTGTATCTGCATTTTCCTTAATATCATAAGAGCGAACAGACATACATCTTGATCCATCAGCACTTGAGATATAAGGTGATCTCACCGCTAGGGCATTTTTAATATTGGATTGTGTACCTGTGTTAAAATTATAATCGTTTTTATTTGATCTGAAAGACACCGTTTTTGTCAAATTAACTTCGCCTCCTAAAATATTAAAAGAATTACCTTCACAGTAACTAACCATAACATTGCTTATAGCTGTTTGTGATCCAACGCCTGCAAGTGTAAGTCCACTAAAATTTTCAAATCCTTTAGATTTCTTTCCAGCGTATTCAATTCTAACATAATCTAATATACCAGAGTTGCTTTCACTGTTATCACCTCCATAACTAATACTTTCAGTTGAAGATGGGTTTAAGCCATAGTTAAGAGAAGCAATTTTACCAAATATGTTAATCGGTGCATCACCAAGTAAAAAAATTCCGCCCCAATCTCCAGGTTTTTTATCTGTTCTATTAGAGGTGAAGATAATTGGGTCAGTTGGTGTACCTTCTGCAATAATCTTAGATCCGTTTCCAATAATTAAGGATCCTTTAGTTTTAAAATCGCCTAGTATTATTGTACCAGGTTGTATAGTTAAAGTAGTACTATCTGTTACGAAAACTTCACCTAGTAAAAGATAGGTGTTCCTTTTGTTTAATGTTATATCTTCTGAAATGTTTCCAGACAATATTTGTGTCGGTTCTTCATAGTTAGCTTTATTAGGTTGAAAGTCCGTCCATGAATCAAGCCAGTTATTATAGCCAGTAATTCCTTTTTCTTGTTGAGCAAATAAATTACCAAACACTAAAAGAAAGAAAAGTGAAGTAAGAGTAATTTTTTTCATAGTAGGTAAATTTTATATTTAGATTTAAGGGCTTTAAATACAATTATCATCAAACATATAAATATATTCCATGAAACACAAATAATATCGATAAAATACACTGTTAAATTGCTATTGTACCATTTATACTACAAAATAACGCTTTTTGTCGGATAAATAAGCGTATTTAAAATTGTCTTCAATTTATTTTTAGAATCAATAGAATAAAAAAACCTTGACCAGTTATGATCAAGGATTTTAAAACACATGTAATAATCAAAAAACTAACTAATCCTTTTTAAAATCTTCGTAGGTATGTAATGCTTTTAAAGTTGATTCATAAAAAAGAATTGCCGCAATTAAATCTGTAGTATCAGAGTAGGGTAATATCTTTTTTTGAAATTCAATAGTACTATCAAAATAAGAGACAGAAGCTTCGATATTTTCTTCTAAAGCTTTTCTATTATCTTTTGTATCTGGTATTCCAAGATTTTCCATGGTAACTCCTGGCTTGGTTGCAAATGCAATATTTGGAAGTATATTTACAATAACTTCGATTCGTTCTATATAAAGAACAAGTAAGTCGCCTTTTTTCATCTGTTTTAGATCTTCGCGACTGTGGTATTTTGAGATGTTTACTTTGCCACTAATGATGCTTTGAGATTCCTCTTTTTTTTGAGCAAAACTCATACTAATCATTAGAAAAAATAGAGCACAAAATAAAGTAGATTTGGTTTTCATATTCACGCTTTTAGTTAATCTTAGTGCAACAAATCTATACAATTAATTAAATAAAACAACATTATTTAAGCATTTTTCATAAAAGATTTTTACTTATAAAATACGTATTTCAGGGTTAAACTGCATTATTAGTGGATTAAACGTAAAAATTACCGACGAAATACGCTAGCTGTTTTTTAGGGATTTTCAACTTAGAAACACTAATTTTTGATAAATAATGGCACTTTAATCTTATTATATCAAGTTCCTTTTGGAATTAAAAAATAAATGATTCTGTAATCATAATACCTATTAAAACTCAACATTTTTAAGACACAGTACAGCTTAGTATTTCTGTTTTTTAAATCATTATTTAAGCTAGTTTTAAGGTTGAAATTTAATAGTATTACCGGCTTTTTGTTGAGGTTAATTTTTTAATCAAATAATCGTATTTCATCGGAAATTTTGGCTCTTTTTTTCGGTTTATCGTAAAAATGGAGCATTGATGTGATTTTTAAGGTATTAGGATATAAAAGCATCAATTTTGGTGTAACCCAAAAGCTTATTCTCATGAAAAACCTAATAACTTTGTTTTGTATTGTATGTTTCTCTAACGCTTTTAATAGCGTTGTTGCACAAGAATCAAATTCTATTCTAGATTTTAATAGTCCTATATATGATCGAGCAGAAGATCAGTTACGTAATACAGACACGATTCCTGATTTTAGATCTAAAACAAATAAACTAAAGTTAACTGGTATTATATATCAAAGTGATGGTGTAACACCAGCAAAAGACGTTATTCTATTTATTGAGCAACCCGATGAAGATGGTGATTTTGATTTAAGAAACACAGGAGATGAGCGTTATGTTTTTCATAGAAGTTGGATTAAAACCGATGCTGATGGACGCTATACTTTATATACGTTTGTTCCTGGGGGAGATAGAAGATACAACCAAATGCAGCAAATCTTTCCACTTGTAAAAGAGCCATCAAAGCAAGAGTATGTTCTAGAATCGTTTTTATTTGATGAAGATCCGTTATTAACAAAAACATGTAGAAAGCGTATGGCTAAAAAAGGAGATACATCTCGAATTTTAAAATTAAAAACAGAAGATGGTATTTTAGTTGCAGAACGTAATATCACTTTAAAAGATAATGAGACTTTAGCGAAATCTTAAATATACTAACACTTATATAAAAGCGTCCTAAAGATTATTTAGGACGCTTTTTTTTTGCTATAATTCTGAATACATTCCATTCACCCTCAACGAACAGAATTTAATTTAAAAGTTGATAGGATTGTTTCGCAATTTCTAATTCTTCATTAGTTGGAATAATTAGAATTTTAGTCCGAGACGTTTCCGTATTAATTTCTCGTAGTATTTTTGATCTAACCTCATTTTTAGAAGCATCTAGTTCAATTCCGAAGAAGTCCATATCCTCACAAACTAATTGTCTAATAACATCAGAATTCTCACCAATTCCTGCTGTAAAAACAATAGCATCTAAGCCATTCATTGCAGCAGTATATGCGCCAATAAATTTTTTAATGCGAGAGGTATTAATTGCTAATGCTAATTTGCATTCTTCGTTTCCATTCTCGGCTTCTCGTTCTATATCTCTTAAATCAGCATAACCCGTTAAACCAAGCATACCACTTTGTTTATTCAACAATGTACTCACTTCTTCTAAAGTATAACCTAAGTTATTCACTAAATAAAATATCACAGCATGGTCAATATCTCCAGCTCTTGTTCCCATAATAAGACCATTAGATGGTGTAAACCCTAAACTATGATCCACACTTTTACCATTAACAACTGCTGTCATACTACAACCATTACCTAAGTGAATAGTGATAATTTTAGACGTTTTCAGTTGTAAATAGTCGAGTGCTTTTTCGGTAACATATTTATGACTTGTACCATGAAAACCATAAACTTGAATTTCATGTTCATTATAAAGCGCATTAGGTATCGCATATTTTTTTACTTTTTCAGGCAAACTTTGAAAAAACGCAGTGTCAAAAACAGCAACTTGTTTAGCATTAGGAAATAATTGTTCAGCAACAATAATTCCTTCAAGATTATTCGGATTATGTAGAGGAGCTAAAGAACTATAGTTTTTTATATCTTGTTTTACAGCTTCAGTAATTAAAGTTGTATTTGAAAATGAGTTACCACCATGAACCACACGATGTCCAATAATAACAATTTCATCGGCATTTTTTATGACACCTTTTTCTGGATCCAATAATAAATCTTCAATTTTTTTTAGGCCTTGATTATGATCTTTTATACTTTCAACTTGCTTAATATCTACTTGTTGTGTTTTATAATTAAGAATCGCATCATTTTCTCCAATACGTTCCACTAAACCACTACAAACTAAGGTTTCAGAAGGCATTTCTATTAATTGAAATTTTATGGAAGAGCTTCCTGAGTTTATAACTAATATGTTCATTCTATCTATGTTTTAAAGACCTTGTGCTTGAATTACAGTAACAATAACCGTGTTAAAAATATCATCTGTTGTACAACCACGACTTAAATCGTTTACTGGTTTATTTAAACCTTGAATTATTGGCCCAATAGCTAGTGCTTTAGTTTCACGTTGCACTGCTTTGTAAGTGTTATTTCCTGTGTTTAGGTCAGGAAAAATAAAGACATTTGCTTGCCCTGCAACTTCCGAATTAGGAAGTTTAGTTTTCCCTACTTTTATATCAACAGCTGCATCGTATTGAATTGGCCCTTCCACTTTTAAATCGGAACGTTTAGATTTTATAATTTCTGTCGCCTTTCGCACACGTTCTACATCTTCACCGACTCCAGAAGAACCAGAAGAATAAGACAACATAGCTATTTTTGGTTCTATGCCAAAGGCTATACTTGTTGCTGCAGACGAAATAGCAATTTCCGCTAGTTGTTCTGAATTAGGATTAGGATTAATAGCACAATCACCATAAACAGAAACACGATCTTCTAAACACATAAAGAATATAGAAGACACAATAGAAGTTTCGGGTCTTGTTTTTATAAATTGAAGCGCAGGAAGAATGGTGTGTTGTGTGGTATGCACTGCACCAGAAACCATACCGTCTGCATCACCTTTATGCACCATCATAGTGCCAAAATATGAGACGTCTTCCATTAAATCTTTAGCCATAGCTAAATTTACATTTTTATGTTTTCTAAGCTCATATAGTGTATTGGCATAAGCTTCAAAATGTTCTGATTCAATAGGATTAATGATGCTAACTCGATTTAAATCTAACTCAATATCTAAAGCTAATAGTTTGTCTTCAATTTGTTTTTTGTCACCAAGTAACGTAATATTTACGGCATCTACATCAATTAATTGTTTTGTAGCTCTTAAAATACGTTCATCTAAACCTTCTGGTAAAACAATGTGTTTTTTATTTAAGCGCGCACGTTTTAATAAGTTATATTGAAACATTCTTGGAGTCACTCCGTTGGTTTCAAATGTAATTAGACGTTCAACAAGCGCATCTGATTTTACATGTTTTTCAAAATCTTTTATAGACGTTAGAATCTTTTGTGTGTTTTCAGCATAAATTTGAGACTTAATAGTACCAATACAATTGGTTACTGAAAATGTACCTCTTTTTGCAGAAATAATTGGAACAACATCTGAAAGTCCTTCAATAAGTTTAATAATTGAATCTTCAGGTTTTAAACCACCTGTTAGTACAATACCAGAAATAGAAGGGTAGTTATCTGAAATATTAGCTTGTAAAGCTCCTAAAACAATATCAGCTCTGTCACCAGGAGTAATTACTAAAGCGTTATCTTTTAAATGTGTTAGATAATTGGGCAACTGCATAGCACCAACACTATAATTACCGGCTTGGTTGTTAATGTGTTCCTCACCAAAAAGCACCTCAGCATTAAGCACTTCAACAATTTCTTTTATAGATGGATTTGCCAGTGTAGGGTTTAAAGGAATAGCATTAACAATGGTACCAGATGGTAAGTTCTTTTCTATTTCTGAAACTATTAAAGCTTGTTGATCTTCATCTACTTTATTGGCTATAACAGATAATACTTCGACACCTTTATCTTTAAATGAGTCAAATGCCATATGCAAATTACCAACCAATTCTTCGATAGTTTTACCACGGCCATTAGCAATTATTATCGCTGGGACACCTAAGTTTTTAGCTATTAAAACATTAATATCAAACTCAATAATAGAACCTTCACCAACAAAACTACTGCCTTCGACTAATACAAAATCAAAACGTTCTTCGATGTCTTTATATTTATCAATAATTTTACTAATAATTTTATCATCGTTATCCTCATTTTTCATTTTAATGACTTCACTTCTTGTAAATGCATAAGCATCTTCAAACTTTAAATCGAGATTAAAATAAGTAATTACAGTGTTAATATGATTATCGATTTCCCCAGCTTTAAAATCATCTACAATAGGTCTGAAGTAGCCTACTTTAGCCGCCTTTCCAAGTAATAATTGCATTAATCCAAGTGAGATTATAGATTTTCCACTATTAGGTTCTGTAGTGGCAATATAAATGGCTTTGTTGGTCGCTTTTTTATTCATTTATGTTGATATATGTATTATGATACGTGTAAAATCATGTGCAAAATTAATGCTTTTGAAATGTAATGTTATGAGATATATCATGTTTTAAGTTCTTTTTCATGAGTAATCTGACTGATTTTTAAGTTGTATTATAATTTAAAGTTGACTAATTAATATGAACCTTAAGTGGCATTATAAAATTAAATATAAAAATTATTTCATTTTAAAAATGAGAATACTAAAGATAAGATCTCTATAAATAAACAATATAAAGCAAAGAAAAGCTTGTAATACTGCATTGTACGAAGCCGAATTGAATTATAAATTAAAATAAGTGGATTAAAACGTTGAATGTTAAAAAAATGGCATCATCTTTGTACCTTAAAAGTTATAATAAAATAAATTACATTACAATGAGTAAAGGAACAGTAAAGTTTTTCAATGATGCCAAAGGATTTGGATTTATCACTGAAGAAGGAGTTGACAAAGATCATTTCGTACACATTTCTGGATTAGTAGACGAGATTCGCGAAGGCGATGAAGTTGAATTCGATCTTGAAGAAGGTAAAAAAGGATTAAACGCAGTAAACGTAAAAGTTATCTAATACATATACTTCAAAGTTTTACAAAAAAGCCCATCAAATTTTGATGGGCTTTTTTATTTTGTATTTTTTAAGAATATAAACGTTCTATTAACTTTTAATTTTAATAGGTTTTAGCTTAATAACACCAACTGCATCTAGTAATTTTATAATGACGTAAGTTACATCTATTTCATACCATTTTACACCAAAGTTAGCTCTACTAGCATACTTATGATGATTATTGTGATAACCTTCTCCCATCATTAAAAAATCAAATCGGAATAAGTTTTTACTCGTGTTTTTCATTTTGAAATTCACATAACCATAAATATGACCAAACCAATTAATAATAACTCCATGTATTGGTGCCATTAAAAACGTAATTGGTAATAATAACCATTGCCACCAAGAGGTTACAAAGAGCGCAAAGAATAAAATATACAATGAAATCCATAATAATCTTGAGAATCGAGAGCTAGCGAAACTATCAAAAGATTTCCATTGTGGTACATTTTTAGTAAAACGTTGGTCTACAGTAATTCGCTGTTGATTAATATCTTGATAGATGGTTTTTGTTTTCCACATCATAGCAAAAACATTAGCATCATACGACGGAGAATGTGGATCCTTTTCTGTATCTGTATACGCATGGTGCATACGATGCATAATTCCGTAACCATAAGCACTTAAATAACTAGACCCTTGAAAAATCCATGTTAAAATAAAAGTGATACGCTCCATGGTTTTAGACATGGTAAATACTTGGTGTGCTGCATAGCGATGCAAAAAGAAAGACTGAAAAAACAGGCCTCCATACCAAAGTATTAATACAAAAAGAATTATAATCATAGTAGTTTTTTTGCAAAGATAAGTGCACAATACGTGCCAAACAATGAATCTAAATCAATAAAAGCTTGTTTGTTTTTAAGTTTGACGTAAATAAATATATCTGCTTACAAAAAGGAATTTACTAAAATTAAACACGTTTCCTAATTCTACTTAAGGCTTGTGCAGTTATACCAATGTAAGAACTAATGTATTTGAGTGGAATAATCTTTAAAAGCTCTGGTCGCTCTTTAAATAATTTTAAATAACGTTCTTCGGCTGTAAGGTTTAAAAGGTTTTGTTCACGACTAGATTTTAATAGAAAGAGGCGTTCTGCTGTTAATCTACCTATTAAATTTCCGATTTGAGTAGTTTTGTAAACATCTTGTAAATCGGAATATGTCATACTCAACAAGGTTGTTTCTGAAAGGGCTTGTAATTGATATGCTGAAGGTGTCTGTGTTAAGAAAGAATCATAGGCACTAACAAACTGATTTTTAAAACTAAAGCCAAAAGTAATTTCTTTATCTGGATTATCCTTGGGAATAAATAAGCGAACTACACCAGACTCAATAAAGGAAATATGGTTTTCTATGTCATTAACTTTTAGAAAAATGCTCTTCTTTTTAATCACGCGTCGCTGTAATTTAGACGTAAAAAAGTCCCAATCCGATTGCGATATTGTCGCTATTTGATCTAAGTGTGCTTTTATTTGTTCCACGTTTTTCTAAGGGCTAATTAACAAAAATGCAAAGATATAAATTCATATAATCTTTACGATGAAAAACAATACTAATCAACTATATATGAAGTCTTACTTACAAACTCTATTATTTATACTATTTTTGTAGCGTTAAATAAAAAAGTAGTGCTATTAATAATTATTACTTTTTCAACATTATAAATCAAAATTAAAACAGAAAGATGATTAGAAGTTTCATAAACAAATTGTTTAATCTTAACAAAGTAAGCGAGACGAAAGAAGGAACCGTGAAATTTTTTAACGCGAAAAAAGGCTTTGGATTTATAACCATAATAGATTCCGAAGAAGAGATTTTTGTTCATACAACCAACCTAATTGATAAGATTAGAGAAAAGAATAAAGTGACTTTCAATATCGAAAAAGGTGAAAAAGGCCCAATTGCTACCAATGTTCGTGTGATAAAAAAATAAATAGCACACCAACTTTAATAGTAATTTTGTTGATGGCCATTTTGCTATCAAATTCTTAACCACATTACGTTCCTTTTAAATCAGGAATCTAATTTCATAACTAATAGTATGATGTCTTTGTAGGAATGATAACTATTTTATCCATTACCAAGAACGGTATGCCTACCTTTGCAAAAATTATTTTTTATGTCCAAACGTTTTTCCGATTTAGGAATTAATGAGCAGCTACAAAAAGGTTTAGCTGATTTACAAATTTCTGTTCCAACCGATATTCAAGAAAAAACAATTCCTGCAGTATTGCATCAAACAGAAGATGTGGTGGCTTTGGCTAAAACGGGAACAGGAAAAACTGCGGCTTTTGGACTTCCATTATTGCAATTAATAGACGTCGACAATCCAAATATACAAGCCGTTATCCTAGCACCAACACGTGAGTTAGGACAACAAATAAGTGCTAATTTATCAGCGTTTGGAAAATATAGTCCAGAAGTTTCAATAGCGACAGTTTGTGGAGGTATTCCTATAAAACCACAAATTGAACGTTTACAAAACACCACCCATATCGTAGTCGCAACTCCTGGTCGTTTGGCCGATTTAGTAAAAAGACAAGCCGTTGATATCTCAAACATCGCTTATTTTATTTTAGATGAAGCCGATGAAATGGTCAGTGCTTTAAAAGATGGTCTTGATGCTATAATAACAGAAATCCCAAAAAAGAGACGTACGTTATTGTTTACAGCGACGATGCCAGGAACTATAAAACAATTGGTTCAAAATTACATGTCTAAACATGTCGTGCATATTGAAGCAGATATGGCAACTGTTGGACATCAAGGTATCGATCACCAGTTTGTGGTGGTAGAACCTATTGAAAAATTAGATGTTTTATTGCATTTCTTAAATTCAAAAGCAGGCCAACGCGGTATTATATTCTGTAAAACGAAAGCGGCCGTCAATAAATTGGCTAAGAATTTAGCGATTAATAAATTCTCTTCTGGTGCGATTCACGGTAGTTTAACGCAAGGTATTCGCGATCGGATTATGGGACAATTTAGAGAAGGCCATATTGATATTTTAGTGGCAACAGATTTAGCGTCTCGTGGACTAGATATTAAAGCTGTAGAATTTGTAATTAATTACCACTTGCCAGATACTTACGATGCCTATGTACATAGAAGTGGTAGAACAGCTAGAGCAGGAGCAAAGGGTTTAGCTTTAACTATTCTGCAACAAGAAGAAGTCATTGATATTGCAGATTTTGAAGATGAATTAGGTATATCATTTAAGGAATACAAAAAAGCAGACACCCAAAGCATAGAAGAAAATAAAGCCCTATTATGGGCAAAAAAAATATTTAAGACCAAACCCAATCGTACCATTTCTGAACACTTAAGAAAAGACGTCAGAACGGTATTTCATCATTTAACTAAAGAAGAATTGATCGAAAAAGTATTGGCAAATCAGTTGGCACAAACGTCATTAGGATCTCAAAAATCAGACGATTCTAAACCTAAGAAAAAGAAAAAATAGTTATGGCAAATAACATCAAAGCACAGCAAGATATTCTCGAAAAATTAAATATCTATGCGCTCAATCCAATGCAAGAGTCTGCTTTGGCGTCTATTGAGGCTAATGAAAAAACTATTTTATTATCTCCCACAGGAACAGGTAAAACCTTAGCATTCTTATTACCACTTTTAGAAACCTTAAATCCTGAATGTGAGGAAGTACAAGCCTTAATCATTGTGCCTTCTAGAGAATTGGCGATTCAAATTGAAACGGTAATTCGTAATATGGGTTCTGGTTATAAAGCCAATGCTATCTATGGAGGTCGTGCTATTTCAAAGGATAAAATAGAACTAAAACACACTCCTGCTATTTTAATTGGGACTCCAGGACGTTTAGCCGATCATTTTGAACAAGCTCGTTTTACGACTGAATTTATTAAAACTTTGGTTATCGATGAGTTTGATATTTCAATTGAAGTTGGAGCAGGAGGTGAGATGAAAGATATCATGAGTTATTTGGCCAATGTTACTAAGCGAATTCTGACCTCTGCCACTCAAGGAGCTTCTATTCCTAAGTATTTAAAAATGGATGGAGCTAAGACCTTAAATTTCTTAACGGAGAAACCAAGTTCTAAACTCGAAATTAAAACGGTGGTTTCACCATCGGCAAACAAGCATAATACTTTGGTCGACTTATTACATCACGTGGGCAATGAGCCTGGAATTGTGTTTTGTAATAAAAAAGAACGTCTCGAAGATTTAAGTCGTTTTTTAGATAAAAAGAACATTGCGCATACCTGTTTTTATGGAGGTATGGAACAACACGATCGCGAACGTGCTTTAATAAAATTAAGAAACGGAAGTGTGTCTATACTTATTGCTAGTGATCTAGCATCACGAGGAATTGATATTCCTGAAATGAGTTATATTATTCACTATGAAATTCCGGATGCATATCAAGAATATACTCATAGAAATGGTAGAACTGCACGTGTAAACTCTAAAGGCACAGCTTATCTTATAAAAGGCGATAGAGAAGTGTTTCCTGAGTTTATTGAAAACTCTAAAACGATTAGAATAAATGCTTCTGGCGAGATAAAACCTCCGTTTTGGACCACTTTATTTATTTCAGGAGGACGAAAAGATAAAATCTCTAAAGGAGATATTGCAGGTTTATTTTTTAAACAAGGTGAAATCTCTAAAGATCAGTTAGGTGTTATAGAATTGAAACAAGACTGTGCTTTTGTTGCCGTACCTGTTAGTATTGCTGATGAATTGGTTGCTAAATTGAATAATACACGTTTAAAGAAAAAGAAAGTTCGCGTGACTATTATCTAAGATTGAAGCAATGGTTCTAAAACCTCCCAAACGGTATTGGCTAGTATTTTATGACCTTCAACCGTAGGATGAATACCATCATTTTGGTTGAGTTCTTTAATGCCTCCAACATCTTTTAATATAAATGGAATAAATGCTAAGTCATTTTTTTCGGCTATATTCATAAAGACTTGTTTAAAATCTCTTGTGTATTCTTGTCCCATATTTGGAGGTAATTGCATACCTGCTAGTATAATTTTAGTTTTAGGACTTTTAGATTTTACAGCATCTATAATAGATTGAAGGTTTGTGGCCGTTTCTACAAGGTTAACACCACGTAGGCCATCGTTAGCGCCTAATTCTAATAGAAAGATATCAATGTCTTGGTTTAAAATCCAATCAATTCTTCCTTTTCCTCCGGCTGTAGTTTCTCCACTGACTCCAGAATTAACAATAGTATAATTTAAGTCTAAGGAATCAATTTTCTGTTGTAAAACACCAGGAAATGCATCGTTTGTGTCATCTAATCCGTAGCCAGCTGTAATACTGTCGCCAAAGCATAGAATGGTTTTAGTATTGATTTCCGTTGTTACAGTTTCTTCTGTTTGTGTCTCAGACTGGTTTTCTGTTGTTTTCTCTGTTTTATTATTACCACAAGCCACCAATAAAAAGGCAGTTATAATATAACAAAACTTTAAGAGTTTAGATGGCGTAGATATTGGTGAAATTAAATGCAAATGAGTATTTTGAGCCTTCGACATAAATGGTCTTATAAATTAAAATTAGTATGCCAAATATATTAAAGATTAATGGTCTAGAAAAGACATATTCTAGCGGTAACAAACAATTAACAGTCTTACAAAACATTTCGTTTGAAGTAGAAACAGGACAAACTTTTTCTATTGTTGGACCATCGGGAAGTGGAAAAACGACCTTATTAGGCTTATGTGCAGGTTTAGACCAACCTAATTCTGGTACGATAGAACTTTGTGGACAAGACTTAAAAAACCTAAATGAAGACCAACGCGCACAACTAAGAAATAAGAATGTGGGCTTTATATTTCAGAATTTTCAGTTATTACCAACCCTAACAGCTCTTGAGAATGTGAGTGTGCCTTTAGAACTTCAAGGTAATAAAGACGCTGTTAAAAAGAGTTTAGCGCTACTAGAGAAAGTCGGTTTAGCAGATCGTGTGCATCATTACCCGTCACAGTTATCTGGTGGAGAGCAACAACGGGTGGCTTTAGCGAGAGCTTTTGCTAATGCACCTTCCATTTTATTTGCCGATGAACCAACAGGGAATTTAGATGAAGAAACAGGAGAAAAAGTGATTCAACTCTTATTTGAGCTGAATAAAGAAGCCGGAACGACTTTGGTGATTATTACACACGATTTGGATTTAGCCAACCGAACGCAACAAATATTACGACTTAAAGGTGGCCGAATTTTAACCAACGAACGTACTGCAGTACTGTAAACATTTCACAAAACATGAATCAAAATACAACCTGGCTTTTTAAAATGGCTTGGAGAGATGCCAAAGCGAGTAGAGTACGTTTGTTGCTATTTATGGCGTCTATAATTTTAGGTATTGCAGCTGTAGTATCTATACAATTATTTAGCTCTAATCTTAAAGACAATATAAAGTTGCAATCTAAAGCCTTAATGGGCGCCGATTATACCATTGATACAAAGCAACAACCTACAGAACGCGCACAAGCCATTATAGATTCCTTACAACCCGATGCTAAGGAAATTAACTTTGTATCTATGATTGCTTTTCCTAAGAATGGAGGCACCAAATTAGTTAAAGTTCGAGGCTTGGATGGCGACTTTCCTTTTTACGGAACTATAGACACTCAACCTAGTTCTGCAGCAGGTACTTACCAAGATTTAGGTGGAGCATTAGTTGATGCGACTTTAATGCTTCAATTTGATGTAAAAGAAGGGGATTCTATTAAAGTAGGAGCCTTAACACTTCCTATTTTAGGGGCTCTAAAAGCGATTCCTGGAAGTACTGCTATTTCTACTTCTGTAGCACCTCCAATCATTATTCCTTATCGATTTATTGAAGACACAGGACTCTTACAATTTGGTAGTCGTAAAGAGTATCAGTATTTCTTTAAAACGCCAGAAACTCTCGATTTAGAAGCGTTTGAAGAAATTATAGATCCACAATTAAAAGCCGAAGAAGCCGATTTAGATACGCATACAAGCACGAGTGAACGTTTGGGAAGACGTTATGATAATGTAGGTAAATTTCTTAATTTGGCTGCTTTTATTGCCTTATTATTAGGGTGTATTGGGATTGCAAGCTCGGTTCATATTTATATTAAAGAAAAACTAAAAGCCATTGCAGTTTTAAAATGTATGGGAGCTTCTCGCTTGCAAAGTTTTCTCATTTTTCTGATTCAAATTGCAGGTATCGGTATTGTTGGTGGCTTAGTTGGATCATTGATTGGTGTTGGAGTTCAAGAATTATTTCCGTATTTATTAAAGGATTTCTTACCCTTTTCTGTTGAAATTTCCATCTCGCTACAACCGATACTTATTGGTGTCTTTCTTGGCTTATTTATGTCTGTTTTATTCGCGTTATTACCATTGCTTAGAACATGGTACGTTTCGCCGCTAGATGTTTTGCGTGTAGATGAAAACGGAGCGCAAGAACCACTTAAAGTGCGAGTAGCAGTGATAGGAGCCGTGTTGTTATTTCTGTTTTTATTTTCGTTTTGGTTGTTGAATGACGCCGTTTATGCCTTAGGTTTTATGTTGGCTACATTAGTCGCTTTTGCTGTTTTAACAGGTGTTGCTTTACTGTTCATTAAAGGCATAAAAACCTATTTTCCGAAACGTTGGGGTTTTACAGCACGCCAGAGCTTATTGAACTTATTTAGACCTAACAATCAAACCGTTGTTTTGGTGGTCGCTATTGGTTTAGGAACCTGTTTAATCAGTACGTTGTATTTTACGAAAGACATTTTGTTAGCCAAAACAGAAGTAGCTCAGAGTGATGACAATGCCAATATTATCATTTTAGATGTACAAACGGATCAGCAAGACGCCATAGAACAACGCATAAAAGCAAAAGGTTTGCCTATTGTGAATAGTATCCCTATTGTTACGATGCGCATTCATAAAATAAAAGGTCAATTGGCCAATGAACTACGCCAAGACACGACAAAACAAATGCGTAATTGGATCCTTAATCACGAATTTAGGAGTACGTATCGCGGTGAGATGATTGATTCCGAAGAACTTTTAGAAGGTGAGTGGACAACACATACCACTCCTAATGCTCCAATACTAGTTTCTATTGCAGACAACCTTGTAGAAGACGGTATTAACATTGGTGATGCCATTACATTTAATGTTCAAGGTGTACTTATGGAAACTAAGGTTGGTAGTATACGGAAAGTAGATTGGAGACAATTGCAACCTAACTTTAATTTTGTGTTTCCAGTAGGCGCTTTAGAGCAGGCACCACAATTTCGTGTGATTTCTACGTATGCCGATGACGACAAAGCTTCTGCGGCATTGCAGCGCGATTTAGTAGCAGAATTCCCGAATGTTTCTATAATAGATTTACGACAGGTTTACACCATTATCGAGGACATCTTAGATAAAGTGTCTTGGGTCATTAATTTTATGGCCTTCTTCAGTATTATTACTGGGATAATTGTATTGATAGGCTCTGTTCGGACTAGTAAATACCAACGCATTAAAGAAAGTGTACTCTTACGAACCCTTGGTGCTAAAAATGCGCAGATTCTAAAAATTTCAGCTTTAGAATATTTGTTTTTAGGCTTATTAGGTAGTTTGGTTGGGATTTTATTAGCCTTAGTGAGTAGTCTTTGTTTGGCACTTTTATTATTTAAAGAACCTTTTACACCGTCATTGATTCCGTTTTTAGTGTTTTTACCAGGTATTACTCTGTTGGTTTTAGGAATTGGTTTGAGTAATATACGATCTGTGTTGCAAAGTTCTCCTTTGGCTGTGCTGCGGAAAGAAGCCTAATGCCATTTTAACCATAATCTGTAAGCTCAACGTAGCCCTTTTTATTTGATGTAGGAATTTTCAATAGCAAACCCGCTTATGACCCGCTTATCACCCGCTTAAGATACGCTTATGACCCGAGTGTGCGTATCCTATCTTTTTTTTTAGGGGTTGGCTTCAATAAAAGATCTCTTATAGGTTCTTAAAAAATAAGTATCTTTAGACCGATCCAACCTATTGATAATTAATGCTTAAGTATTATACGTCATTCTTATTTATTGTCGCGGTAACAATTCTCCCATTGTGGACTCAAAGTACTGCGCTTACTACTGAAACCTATTTTAGGCAGTACGAACAGATTAGTGATTCTATGGCCTCTGTTTTCCCTGAGAATGATATTAAAACGTACCGACGTGTTTCCTTTTCTGATGCTGAAATGCAATGGTATTTATCATTACATTTTAAGTGTTTAGATGTCTTAAAGCATATTGAAGGACATACAAAATTTGTTTTAGACAGTTATTTGCATTCGGGAAATTGGTTTAGGGAAGTTGGCTTTCCGAAGGAATCTATAAAATCTTATCTCGATTTTTTTACATATTACGAAGCACATGAACATCTATTAACTTTCGATGAACGCGATAAATTTAAGGAAATGCGCAGTTATGCTGGAAGTATACTTGCTGAAAACTATGCCAAATTAGGCTTGTTAGATAATGCTACTAGTCGGCATAAAATCAATATGGCATTTTCTAAGAACCTAAATTATATCTATCATCCGTCTTCTATAAATAACTATGGGCTCTTTTTTTATTGGCACAAAAAGGACCTCGATTCTGCGATGTATTATTTTGAGCGTGCTTATGCACTTACACAAGCTAAATTCCCCAAGCATACTTTAAATGGAAGTATACGCGATAATATTGCTGATATTTATATGGAACAGCAGGCGTATGACAAAGCTCAACCTTTATATGCGCAGAATTTTAAGTTTTATAAAACGGCTATTAATGAAGAAACGTTAACCAAAGATATACCACGATTAATTAGTGCGGGCACCCAACTCATAACAGCTAACACGCATTTAAATCGGTTAGAAGCTGCCCAACACATTTTTAACGATTTAGAATCTGTTGTAAAATTAGACGAGACAACTCATAATTTATCTACAAGCTCTAAATTAGAGTTTTTAAGTGCAAAAGAGTTGTTATTACGTACTCAGAATAATATTTCGGAAGCCTATATCACTGCAAAACAAATAGCGCATGTATCTGATAGTCTTCAAGCCCTTGCCAATCATGCCGACAAAAAGTGGCAGGAAGAATTGAATGATATTACCATAGATAAAATTGAATTAAATTTTAAAATAGACCGTATTCAAAAAGAGAATATGATTAAAAATCAGCGCGCTAAGCTTTGGTTTATTGGGCTTTTGTCGTCTATTTTTATTATTATTTTAGTGGCACTTATTATCAGTAGAAGACAACATCTTATCAATGCTAAGAACAAGCAATTACTTGCGGAACAGCAGCTTGAAAATTCGGCATTAAAAGTAGAGCAACTTAATTCTGAAATACAATCTAAAGAACGCGATCTGTCTGATTTTGCGATTAAACTGACGCAAGATCAAGATTGGGCCAAAGAACTCGCTGAACAATTAGAGGTGATTAAGCAAGCCAACTCCCAAGAGCGTCCAAAATTGATTAATGACCTCGATGTAGCGATTTCAAATAAAATAAGTGTTGATAGTGATACTCAAGAATTTTTTGAACGTTTGGATAAATTAAGTGATGCGTTTTATAGTCAACTTATGAAGCGTTATCCTAATTTGAGTAAAAACGAGATTAGACTTTGCTCTTTAATTCGTTTAAAAATTGAAAGTCGACGTATCGCTACCCTTCAAAATATAACCTTGGCATCCCTAAATACCAGTCGTTATCGCTTAAGAAAAAAATTAAACCTCTCCGAAGACACCGATCTGGATTTCTTTATTCAAAATATATAAACCACTGTTTATTAGTGTTTTGAGTATCTCTTTGTGAGAGTGTCTATTAAATGTCTATCGCTTGTACATCAGTGGTCTATACCGATTTTATGGTAATAGACGTCTTAGATTATACTTTAGCAGTGTTCTACTTAAACCACGTATTTCTGTAGAAAAAAGCTTAAACCATTTTAATTACATCAGTATAACTCTAAAACCGTATCACTCATGAAAACATGTCTATTTGGTCTACTATTTTTAGGACTCACCACCTTTGGCTCTGCACAAAATGAATTAGCAATGGAAACGTCTCAATTTGATGACGACAAATTCGCACCGCGCACGATTGCTATTCAGAATGAAAACTACTTAAATTTAGAACTAGAAGCCGCACAACCTTTGGCTGTTAGTATTAAGAAATTACAAAAAACAGCAGCAAATTTTGATGTCACCAAAGATCCTGTGTACAGCAAAAATAAAGCGATTACTTATACGGTTAATTTTCAGTCTAATGACAATCATATAACCGCAATTTATGACACTAAAGGTATTATTCTGAGTTCGGAAGAATATTATGAGGATGTGAGAATCCCATTAACACTTAGCCGTCAATTAGCAAAAGATTATCCAGGATGGGCGTTTAAGAATAGCAAATGTAATGTTCGTTATGATCATCATAGCGGATCGGAAATCACTTATACTATCAATTTAAAAAAGGAGAATAAGCAAAAATCTATTTCCCTAACCATTTAGTATTTTATATTTTTTTTTCTAAATAGAAAACAGCACGTATAGTGCTGTTTTCTTCATTTAATAGTTAGTCGTAGTATATTCTTAATACCTCATTTTATATGTTTAGAATGTAGGGGCGTAAGATTTTTTGAATATCAACACTGTTTTTCTGCGGAATGAGAAAGGCATTCAAGTCATCCATATGATTAATCTGTGAATCTTTATCTACAAATCCATAGCCCAGATAATCTCCATCTTTAATCATAACGAAGGCCTCTTCATTCGGATTTCTACCTTTTTCTCTCAATATAAAATCTTCCTTCTGATTAGACATATCATGTATGGCTTCAAGAACTCTATTGTTATAAGCTTCAACAGATTCTTCGTTTCTACACACGCCTTTACAGTTTTTAATGCTGTAATGTGAACATTCGGCAACGGCTTCCTGCAAATGACAATATTTAGGACACAAATTATGTTTCTCACATATCTTTTCCATATAAGAGCGTACATCTCTCACGTTAAAAAAGGTAATAATGGGATTTGGTGTTAATCGTCCTTTATTACTCGCTAAGTGCAAAATGCCACTTCGATCTTCATAAGAAAAAATTGCAACGGTTTGAACGGTTCGCTTTGCTACTTTATTATATATTGGAAAGTGGTGCTTAATGGCTGCATCTTCCATAAGAAGTGCTATTAATTCGCTACCCGAACTTTCAAAATCAATATCGCGCGTTTCTCTCACCATATCTTGTGCCTTTTTTGTTTTACTATAAAAATGGCTGAGCACTCTTTTTTTGATGTTAATAGCTTTGCCTACATAAATAACAACTCCCTTTTTATCCTTAAAGTAATATATACCTGCGGTATCTGGCAAAGCTTCAAACGTTTCTTTAGGTAGGTTAGGAGGTAAGGTCGCTTCTTTAGAATTCTTATTTAAAAACTCCTTAAAAACATCTGAAGCTTCGGGTTGTTGTAATAGTAATTCAAATAGAATGGTTGTGGCTTCTGCATCGCCTCTGGCTCTGTGTCTTCCCACTAAATTAATCTCTAAAGCGCTGCATAGCTTCCCGAGACTGTAAGATCGATGTCCTGGTAATAAGCGACGCGATAAACGGACAGTACAAAGTTTCTTTCTAGTGAATTCTAAACCGATTCTGCTAAATTCTCCACTAATGACTTTATAATCGAAATTAACGTTGTGCGCCACAAATATGGCACCTTCTGTAATGTTTAGAATGTCTTCTGCAACTTCTGCAAACCGCGGAGCGTCAGCAACCATATGGTCATCGATTCCGGTGAGTGCGGTAATGTGTTGAGGGATGTAAGTTTCCGGATTTATTAATGATGTAAACTCATCTATTACGGTATCTCCGTTAAATTTAAAAATTGAAATCTCAGTCATGCGATTGCTCTGTCCTGTGGTTTCAACATCAATAATGGTGTAAATCATGCGTTTTCGCTTGCTTTTATGTTTTGCATTAATTTATCTATGGATTGTGTTAATCTGTGTTCAATACTTCCTGTAAATTTACAATAGTAGATCAAAGTGATGTACTTTATTAACTTAAAAATATAGAAATTATGTCTAAACCATGGCAAGATAAAGCAAAAGGCAATTGGAATATTGCAAAAGGAAAATTAAAACAAAAGTGGGGAGAGCTCACAGATGACGATCTAGATTACCAAGAAGGTAAGGAGGACGAAGTTGTTGGCCGTATTCAAAAGAAAACAGGCGAAACAAAAGAGAACGTCAATAGCTTCTTAAATGATTTAAAGTTTTAAAACTCCCTCGTTTTAAAACAACAGAAAATCCTGATTAACTCAGGATTTTCTGCGCTCCAGACCACAGCTATTCAGCGTGTTCCCGTGCTTCTCTAAGAAACTGATGGTATTTAATTTAATTAGACTTACTACAATGACAACAATAATTAGGTAATAGCGTATTTGGTGTTGTTTAACATAAGCTTAACCTCAATTTATTGCATATATGTAAGTAAAACACTACATTATAAGTAGTTCAAGTATTGTACCCCAAAATCAATAAGTTTAACCAAACCCCAAACCTATGATGCCCAAAATCAAGTTTAATTATCAAAAAAGTCCATCACTATTTTAGTATGGCTTTGAATGTAATATCTCCGACTCCATTAAAATAGTACTTAAAATTTAACATTTTAAAACATATAGGATCATGAGAATTCAATTTAATACTACTCAACTTACCTCTAATCAAACCATACATATTACTGAAAAAGACGTAACTTATTTTACAGGTCTAATTGCATATAGATTAGAGCATTATATATACAATATCACTATTATAAATGTTCATCTATCGTATGTTATTAATTCCGTAAATAAATTGCACAGCATTTGTTGTGTATTAAACGCTAAATTTGAAGGCCAAAATCAACATTCTATTAGATTTGAGGCTTGTAATGCCAATATTGTATTAGCGTTATTGCATGGCATAGATCAACTTAAGTTTTCATTAATTCAAAATATTAAGGTGAGAGCGGATGCATTACCTAGCGACGAACGCATTTTTAATATCCGGAAGCGACTTAAGCAAGTCGCCTTGCCAACTTAATTCGATTTTTTGTAAGATTGAAACTATGTATGTGTTTCTTTAAAGCAAAAGTTTGGCAATATCTTCCCAAGTGGCCACTCTATTGTATCCTGTATCATTTACGTTATGAGGGGAATTGAACAATAAAGTGTCTCCTTGAAACTTTTCTAAATTATATGATCTGTCATCAATAAGGACATCTCCATTTAATATAAATTTATCACCGCACATAATACGATGCTGCCATGTAATGAAAGGCATATGCTCATCTAACCACTCGCTTTTCTCAAATAGTGAATTCGGAAATTGAGTTGCTGCTGTTGCAATGTAGACTTCATGTCTATTATAGAGCGCTTCCATAACTAATATACTGTCTTTAATAGGTTTTAAGTCTCTAAAAAAACCAGGTTGCAAGGCGTGTTGTCTAATACTTTCTTGATGTACTTTTGGGACATTATGCCACATTTCGCCAGAAGAAATTTGAGAAATACATAATTCTTGTTGATGCTCTTTATTGTATAATTCTATGTGTTTACCGTAAGTGTCTGCGAGGACGTCGTCCATGTCTACGAATATTGTCATTTTTGGTTTTCTACGAAGGTCTTAATAATAGTGAGAAGAAACAATAGAGGAGAGGATAATTTAATAGTTACTTAATATTTTGGTGGCTGCAGCTCTTTTGTCTTTTCTGCGTTCGAATTTAGCTCTGTAAATATAAAAATATTAAACTTTTTTTTAAATCATAAAATTCCACAAAAAAATGATTATTAAAAGAGTTCATGTTATGAAAGCAAAAAGCTCATAAATAAATTATTTATAAGCTTTTCACAATACTTACCAAAATGAGGGTTTTAGCTCACCTATATTTTAGTTCTCTGAAGTCCCAGAAGCTGATATGGTTTGCAGCGCTTGAGACATCATTTCTAAAGTGTCGTTATTTTCAGTTATACCATGTCTTTCCCCTATATAAAATGGATTATTATATATAATGTTGACATCACCATCACTATTTTCATAAATCAACATTTTTTGGGGTAAGTCTAAAGCTGTAGTTCTTGATTCTGACATTAATGGTGTTCCTACTGCCGGATTTCCGAAAATTATTAATTTGGTAGGTAGTAACTCCATAGCAACACTTTGAGCATTAGCTTGGTGATCTAACTCTGCAATAACTGACACTGCGTCTAAACTGTTTAAGGTATCTAAAATTAAATTATAGGTTGTATTGAAGTCGTTCGTACTCGTCACAGAAATAATTCCGTCGTTTAATATGGGAGGCGATGAATTTATAACAACATCTTTATCTGTTGCGTTATTTACAATGGTAACAAGTGCATTGGCTATCATATCTGTTGTTGAAACATTACTTAAACCATGTCTGTTAACTAAGTAGTCGATAGAATTATATGCCACAATAGTATCTCCATTATCATCAGTAAATACGGTAATGCGTTGCGGTAAGTCTAATCCTGCAGAACTGTTATTTTGCAATAGTGGCGTTCCTAATGTTGGATTCCCAAAGTATACGGTACGTGTAAAATCTAATTCTAAGCCGACGTTCTGAGCGTTTTCAGAATGATTAACTTCTGCGATAATACTAATGTTCTCATTACTATTTAACTGAGATATAATGTTGTCGTAAATATCGGAAGGAGACGCATCAGTTTCTACGTATCCAATACCTTCTGTATTTGGAGAATTATTATTACTTAAATTGTTTTTATCATCATCCTTGCAGGCTGAAAATAATAGTGACAAACAACATAGTATTGACATAAATTTTAATGTTTTCATAACTTCTATTTTAAATTAATCTTTTCATGATTATTAATCATAAAATCAACTCAAATGTAAGGATTACAGCCTGTTGGTCTTGACTTAAAACAACAAAGTCTTGATGCTTTTAAGAAAGGTTAAATCTATCTTAATTGATTTATATCTACCAAATTTGTACATGAAAATCGTAACTTTATACTTCAAATTAATTCGAATAAAACATTATGCAAACACAACATTTATTAACTCCCTATCATAAAAATATTACTTTAAAAAACCGTGTTGTTATGGCACCGATGACGCGCAGTCGTGCGGATAACAACGAGAAAGTACCTACAGATGACTTGCAAGGTTTGTATTACGAACAGCGTGCTTCGGCCGGTTTAATTATTACAGAAGGTTCTCAGGTTTCCAAGGAAGCTGTAGGTTATATTAATACTCCTGGTATTCATTCTAAAGCGCAAGTGGAAGGGTGGAAAACGGTTACCAAACGTGTTCACGACAAAGGAGGTACTATTTTTATTCAACTTTGGCATGTTGGCCGAATTTCGCATCCCGATTTTCACGATGGAGCGTTGCCTGTATCTGCTTCTGCTATTAACCCAAATGCGCAGTCATTTACTCCCAACGGCTTTAAGGATACGGTAACTCCAAAAGCGATGACTGCTGGTGATATTAAACGCACCGTTAATGATTTTAAAAATGCGGCTGCCAATGCTGTGGAAGCCGGATTTGATGGTATTGAATTACATTCGTCTAATGGGTATTTATTTCAGCAGTTTTTTAATGGTTGTTCTAACATCAGAACAGATGAATATGGTGGCTCTATTACAAACAGAGCGCGTTTCTTTTTTGAGGTGCTAGACGCTATGAAAACGGTGATTCCTCAAGAAAAAATTGGAGTACGTTTTAATCCGTCGTTAAACGGTTTATTTGGAATTACGGTAGATGAAGAGACCATTCCGACGTTTGAATATATTATAAAAAAACTGAATGACTATAATTTGGCTTATGTGCATTTGTCAGAACCGTTCACCGATGTCTCTGATGTGCCGTTTACTGTTACTGATATTGCGAAGCATTTTCGTCCGTTGTATAATGGGACATTGATGATTAATACTAATTTTGATCAAGAGAAAGGTAACAAAGTTATTGCTGATGGTGATGCGGATTTAGTGGCTTATGGAAAGCCTTTTATTTCTAATCCGGATTTGGTAGAGCGTTTTGAGAAGCATTTAGAATTAGCGGATTGGGATAAGGGTACGTTTTATACTCCTGGTAAAAAGGGGTATACGGATTATCCGTTTGCTACTGAGTAATTGTGGTTTGTTTTGATATAAGAATTGGCATTGTAGAGCTTTTGTTTTGCGATGCCTTTTTTTATTTGTTCATTTTGCCTTGATGCAAAACGAACCAAAAGATCAAAACGATTTGTTAGGAAATTACTCATGGGTTTCTATTGTTTAGGTTTGGAATTCGTGAATGCTATCGCATTTGTCTACGCGCCATTCGCTGAGGCATTAATATTTTAAGTTTTTTTTAGACCTATATTTTCAATACTTGATATTGTAAATTAACTCTATTCTTAGCTCATTATTTCTGAAAATCGTTGGTTCCGACGCTGTCGGAATTTGGGTGTTGATTGTTTGCTTGCTGTTTGTTTTTGTTTGTTTCTTGATGTCTCTTTTAGCTTCACAAATTTTTAACTTTGCTACTTCACCATCACATAGATTAAACAAAAAAATCAAAACCCAAAACAGCGCTTATTATACCTGCTACTATTGTGGTTTTGATTGTATTTATTCTATATAGTGCTTAAACGTACGACGATTTAAGTACAGCTTTAAACTAATTGTCTTTAGTGTTTTCAATATCTAGCTCTAAATTTTCATTATGTTCACTCCCTAAGCTGTGATGTCTATTTTCTTCATCTGGATATCTCTCATTAGTTAATGGTCTTGCATTTCTACCTCCTGGGATATCTAGATTTTTTGCTGCGAAATCAGGCTCATTTTCACGCTTTTTAAGTATTTCGTCATCTCCATTATCTTGTCTTAAGTTTCCAGCTTTATCTCCTAACATCTTTTCATCTTCTTTGGTAATATCTGAATTGTACTCTGCTTTTTTGTCTTCGCTTTTCATATCTATTTTATTTTTTAAGTCTATCCAAATTTAAAATTAAGTTACCTAGTCTATTGACTTATAAGATTAAAATCTTGATGGTTTTAATGATTACAAGTTTATTATTTTAGAAAGTTGCGATTCTATTAATGCTTTGAGAGCATGGTCTACGAGACTTTAGAAGGCGCTATCTGAATGAATATTTTTAGGAAATCTCAATTATGGGAATACTAAATTTCTGTATTAATATTTTTCCTTCTTGATAATTATCGGAATCGTAAAGTGAAAGTAGTTATTAGATTCTAGTCAATATTTGTTGTACTTTGTTGGGGTGCAATCCCTCATAAGGCCTGATCACGACAATTTATATATTGAATTCGGTACTAAAATTGATTGAGCTTTTCAGCTTCGTAAGTGCTAAATAAAAGACGATTTTAAAAACTAACAAATACTTAAACCGCCTATGCCAAAACTAGATTTCTCCGCTTATGACACTAAAGGTTTTTATGACGAAATGTTTGATGAAAACAATAACGTTAGACCTAATTACAAACTATTTGCCGAACGCTTGCAAAGTTTAAGTCAGAAGAAGTTAAATACACTGCAACATGCTACAGATCGCGCTCAGCTTTCTTTAGGAATGACATTTAATGTTTACAGTGATAATCAAGGAGTAGAGCGGATTCTTCATTTAGATATTATCCCCAGAATTATTGGCAGTGACGAATGGACGCAACTCGAAAAAGGGTTACAACAACGTATCAAAGCGCTTAACCTTTTTATTCAAGATATCTATAATGATCAAAAAGTTATTAAGGACAAAATTATTCCTAAGGAAATGATTTTATCGAGTGCCTCTTATTTAAAGGAGTTGGAAGGTTTTAAACCACCAAAAGATATTTGGTGTCATATTACGGGGTCTGACTTAATAAAAGGTGGTGATGGTCAGTATTATGTTCTTGAGGACAATCTAAGATGTCCATCTGGCGTATCCTATATGCTTGAAAATCGCGAAATCTTAAAACGCACATTTCCTGAGTTATTTGAACAACTCGATGTCAAACCTGTTTATAATTACACGCATACCTTAAGAGATACTTTAGAATCACTGGTTGATATAGACAAACCAACAGTTGTAGTGATGACTCCTGGAATGTATAATTCAGCTTATTTTGAACATTCGTATTTGGCCCAACAAATGGGAGCAGAGTTAGTAGAAGGTCGTGATTTGGTTGTGAAAAATGATATCGTTTATATGATTACCACCAATGGTCTAAAACGGGTGGATGTTATTTACCGTCGTGTGGATGATGATTTTATAGATCCAGAAGTCTTTAATAAGAAATCACTACTAGGAACACCAGGACTTTTTAGAGCCTATCTTAAAGGTAATGTGGTTTTGGTTAACGCACCAGGCACAGGAGTGGTAGATGATAAAGCTGTTTATGCTTACATTCCAAGAATTATTAAGTATTACTTAGGTGAAGATATGATTTTACCAAATGTAAAAACTTATATCTGTGATGAAGAATCTGATCGTAAATATGTCATTGAAAACATTGATAAATTGGTCGTGAAGCAAACCGATGCTTCTGGTGGTTATGGCATGCTGATTGGTCCTAAATCCACTAAAAAAGAACAAGAAGAATTTATTGCCAAAATTAAAGCGAAGCCAAGAAACTACATTGCACAGCCTATGATTAATTTGTCTCGCGTACCAACTATTGCGGATAATACTATAGAAGGTCGCCATGTGGATTTAAGACCTTATGCTTTGTATGGAGATGAAGGTATTAAAATTATTCCAGGCGCATTAACACGTGTGGCTTTAGAAAAAGGCTCTATTGTGGTGAACTCATCACAAGGAGGAGGCAGTAAAGATACTTGGGTTTTAAACAGTTAAAAAGAAAATTATGTTAGGCAGAGTCGCAAATACCATATATTGGATGAACAGATATCTTGAACGTGCAGAAAACTATGCGCGTTTTATGGATGTGAATTATAATTTATCATTAGAGTTACCACCTAATGAAGTAGAGCAGTGGCAACCGCTTGTTTTAATAACAGGAGATTGGGAACTCTATGAATCGTTATACCCTAAAGTTGAGAAAAGCAAGGTGATTTATTTTTTAACCTTCGATAAAGAGAACCCGAACTCAATTTTTAATTGTATTTCTAACGCAAGAGAAAATGCTAGAGCTGTCCGTGCCGAAATTACAAAAGAGGTGTGGGAACAAATTAATGCGCTTTATTATTTAGTTAAAGGTGCCGCAGCTAAAAAGAATCAAACCGATAAAGAATTAAGACGGTTTTTTACAGATATAAAAAATGGTTGTCAGTTGGTGTATGGAATGTATTATGCGACTATATCTCGTAACGATGGTTGGCATTTTGCCAAATTGGGTCAATTAATTGAACGTGCCGATAAAACCTCTCGTGTGTTAGATGCTAAATATCATTTATTATTAAAATCCCCAAAATTAGTGGGATCGTCTTTAGATTTAATTCAATGGGCCGCCCTTTTAAAATCGGTGAGTGCTTATGATATGTACAGAAAAAAGAATGGAAAACTAACCTCTTCAGGCATTGCTGAATTCTTGATTTTAGACACAGAATTTCCAAGATCAATATTAGCGTGTTTACTGAGTGCCGAACGTTGTTTAATTACCTTATCAGGCAGTTCTGTAGGGTTTAGCAACATCGCACAAAAGAAACTAGGTGTTTTAAAATCACAGTTAGAATATGCCGATATTAATGATATAATTGCCGAAGGTATGCATGAGTATTTAGATGATATTCAGGGTAAGCTGAACGACATTTCATCTGCTATTTATAATTCGTTCTTTTCTATAGAACCTTATATTCAGCAGCAGTCGCAGAGTCAGCTATAGTGATTAGTTTGTAAACCTTTAGCTCTTGGCTATTCGTTGTTGGTCTTACTTTTTATTGAAATAAGTTAAATTTTAAACGCCGTTAATTAATGACATTCAAAATCACACATCAAACCCATTATACATTTGATTCAGACGTGTTTTTGGAACCTCATTATTTAAGATTCAGACCAAGAGCTACTGCTTATCTCGATGTAACAAATTTTTCATTAGAAATTTCACCGCAGCCAATAGGTCATAAAGTGATTTTAGATGAAGACCACAATAGCATTAACTTCTGTTGGTATGAAGGTATGACGAATCAACTTCAGATTACAGCCACCAGTATTTTGGAAACTAAAGACTTTAACCCGTTTGAATTTCTGGTGTATCCTTTGGCGTTTAATCAATTGCCGTTTCAATATAATGCGCTTCAGAAAAAAATATTGTTTTCAGCTTTAGAAGGTCAGCTTATTTCGCAAGAGTTATTGGATTATGGAGCTGCAATTATGGAAGGTTCGCAGTGCAAGACCATTCCCTATTTAAGACATCTTACCAAACAATTGCATGATGATTTTATAGTGGAATATAGAGAAGTAGGGTCACCTTTAGCTCCAGATATCACATTTCAACTAAAAAGAGGGTCGTGTCGTGATTTGTCTTGGATGCAAATTCATTTATTACGACAGCAAGGTTTTGCAGCGCGCTTTGTAAGTGGCTACTATTACTTCGACATGCTTCAACCAGAATACGAATTACACGCTTGGGTAGAAGTCTTTTTACCTGGAACGGGCTGGATTGGCTTGGATCCTAGTCATGGTATGTTAACCGGAAACACGCATTTTCCTATCGCTTCAAGTGCCTATTTTGAGCAAACCATGCCAGTTTCAGGCGGTATACGTGGTAGCGCTAATTCCACATTAAAGACCAATTTATCCATCGAAACATTATAACTTAGGATTGCCATTGTAAAAGTGATACAGTTCATAAAATTTTGAAATCGATTCATAAAATAACCGTTCTTTGCAAGATTAAATAATTTTGATTCGTCATGAAAATATTTCAATGTGGAAATTGTAATGCTTCTGTGTTTTTTGAAAACTACAGTTGCGACACCTGTGGTCATTTAACAGGCTATAGAGCAACAGATCGTAAAATGCTTGCTTTTTCTCCAGATATAGCCGCACTTATTTCAGAAAGAGAACATGATGAATATAAGTATTGCAAGAATAATACCTACAAGGTTTGCAATTGGGTGCTAGAGAAGGATGATCCTGAAGATTATTGTAGTGCCTGCCAACTCAACAGAACGATACCTAATTTATCTATAACCGATTCCGATAACTTTGAAAACTGGCAACATCTTGAAATTGCTAAGCATCGCTTAGTTTATCAATTACAGAAAATAGGTTTGCCATTAGCGAGTAAGCTTAAGCATGAACATGGCTTGTGTTTCGATTTCGTAGAAAAATTAAACAATCCTAAATTAATGACTGGTCATGCAGATGGAGTCATCACAATACTAATTAGAGAAGGCAATTCTGTTTTGAGAGAGCAAGCTAGAAAGGAGATGATAGAACCTTACAGAACATTAGTTGGACATTTACGACACGAAGTTGGGCATTATTTTTGGAATGTATTAGTACGAGATGATGCGAAAGTTTTAGCTGAATACAGAGCTGTTTTTGGTGATGAAAGCCAAGATTATTCTGAAGCGCTTCAAAGCTATTATAAAGAAGGTGCACCAAAAGATTGGCAAAAATCATTTATTAGTGCGTATGCGACTTCGCATCCGTGGGAAGATTGGGCTGAAACTTGGGCGCATTATTTACATATTATGGATATGGTAGAAACCGCCTATTTTTTTCGCTTGAATGTAAATCCGAAATTTAAATCTAAGGCCTTAAAAACAAAAGTGTCCTTTGATCCTTATACGAAAACGAATTTTGATATCATTTTAAGAAAGTGTGTTCCGTTGTCCTTAGCTGTAAATAGTATCAATAGAGCAATGGGAATTCCGGATGTTTATCCGTTTGTGATTTCGCCACCAATAATTGAGAAATTGAAATTTATTCATCGGTTACTCCTGTTTAAGCGTAATTAATGTAAGTCAATATTAAATGATTATTGTTGTTGCGATTGACTCTGCATTTGATTAAGGTCTGAAACAGCAGGTCTTAAATCTACAGACACTTCCATGGTATTTTTACCCATACTATAGATCACTCCTTTTAAAGGAGGCACATCATAATAATCTCTACCATGTGCGACAACGATGTGTTGGTTTTTTGGTATTTGATTATTTGTAGGATCAAAATCTACCCAACCGTAGGTTGGAATGTAAACGGAAAACCACGCGTGAGAAGCATCGGTTCCTATGAGTTTTTCTTTACCTTTCGGTGGAACCGTTTCAATATAACCACTCACATATTTAGCTGGTAAACCCATAGAACGCACGCAGGCAATTGCGATTTGTGCAAAATCTTGACAAACCCCTTTTTTGGCACTCATAACAGCTTCTAAAGGTGTAGCGATATTGGTGAAGCCTGGTACAAAATCAAAATCCGTATAAATACGTTGCATTAGCTCATAAGTAGCTTCGTAAAGAGAACGTTCAGGCTTAAATGATAGCGCTGCATAGGCTTTGATGTCTTCACTAGATGTTGATATTAGTGGCGAAGGCATTACAAATTGTCTGGCGTCAATAAGGTCTGATTCTGTACCTTTTAAGTGTACTTTTGTTTCTTCTACAGTGACTTTTTTAGCTTGTAAAAAAAGGCTTTCATCAAACTGTTTACTATAATCTCGCTCTACTTTACTACGTGCAATAACAATTAACTCCTTATGATGCTGTTGTATTGAAAATCGTGTTACAGCATTTCCAAAGAAATCTAAGCGTTCAGTAATATCGGTTGGAGTAGGTGTAATTTCTAAATTATAATCCAAAAGCGTTTGTCCTGGAAAACTCTTAGGTTTTAATGTGGTTAAATTATGACAGAACGAAGCGCCATGTTCGTATGTGTATTTCGTTTTATGCCAAAGATCAAAAATCATATTATGTCGTGATATTTCGGTTAACCAACTGTTTTTGGGGTTGCGAATGATTAAAATAAGTATCTGAAATAGATAAGGATGTGACATGTAATAAATCACTTAAATCTGACAATACCTTATCCATGTTTTCTCGCATATTAGATTTAGGATCTACAACTAAAAGTTCTGCAACGTTTAAACTGTCAATTTTAGAAATGACCGTATTGATGTTTTCCTGACACACGGTAAGTTGTGCGTTTTCATTTGTATTTGGTAACTTATCAATATCTTTCTTTAAGCGGTACATTTGATAAGTTAAGGACCTCGAATATTCCTTATCTAAAATAATCAAATTCAAGACGTTCTCTAAACTTAAATACGAGTTGTAACTATATCGGTAAATATTTAAGCTTTCATGACTATTTAATAAGGATTCTAAAATTTCATATTCTAATTCTTCATCGTGATTTACAATTAACAAGGCTCTGAATTTTTCAATATTCATAGCACCAATTTCGAGCTGCAAACCAATAAAATAGAGTAGGAGTCCTTGACGAACGAGAATACTTTCTTCAGTAAGCGTCATAAAAGCGATGAGCCTTGTAATGATCTTATCGAAAAAATTAGTCAGTTTGTAAACGGTGTAATCCTCTTCCTTTTTTAAGTTTTTTATATGTTTCTGAATACCATCAAAAACGCGCCACATATCCCTAGACCATAAATTTCGTAAGGCATAGTAAGACGAACTAAAACTTTGCATGGATTGGGCAAAACTTCCAATTTTGGTTTCGTCTAAAATGATATCTTTTATCTCAATTAAAGGATTGTTTAACACCTCTTCATCTTCGGCCATAAAACCAGGGAAGGTAGACGTGATTTTTGTAATGGATTGAAAGAGTATTTTTAAACTTTCAGATTCTGGTTTTCGGTCGTTGTATTGCGCATGTGTCATTTGACTGAGCACCATTCTTAAATAGCGCGCAGTCACTAAAGCTCTACCGATATATCTACCCGACCAAAATAAATTTTCTGCGGTATTACTCGGTACATCATTGATGTCTGTAGAGCGACTAGAATTGGTTTTATTCCACGCATAATTTTGAAGTGTGGGTTGCGGAGCATCATTTACCACCCAAAAATCTTTACTCGTACCACCACGTTGATTGGACACAAATAACTCTTCGCGTTCTGGCGCCACACGTACTAAACCACCAGGCATTACACTATAACCGTCACCTTTTGCAATGGCGAACGTACGACAAGAAATTTTACGAGGTTCCAAGTGATGGCTGACAAAATTTGGTGCTGTAGAAAAGGATATTTTTTCTTGAGCTACGAATTTATGCGGATGTTCTAATATTTCTTTTTTAAGCTGTTCAATAGCTTTTTTATCGAGAAATTCACAGAAATAGATGTTTTCTCTGTTGGATCTATCGATGCGTTTCAAAACAAATGCCGATAAATCTGCAAGGACGTGCTTTCGTTCTTTTTCTTGACCACACCACCAAGAGGCAATTTGTGGTAAGATTAAGTCTTCCTTTAAAAAGTACTTAGAAATATTTTCCATAAACGGAATCAAAGCAGGATTCTCTAAAACACCACTTCCTATAGGATTGACAACTGTAACGTTTTGTAAACGTACCGCTTCTAATAAGCCAGCCACACCTAAATAAGAATCCTCACGTAATTCTAGAGGATCCATAAAGGTATCATCGATACGTCGTAATATGACATCAACTTGTTTTAAACCTTTTAAAGATTTTAACCATACTTTACCATGGCGCACCACTAAATCGTTTCCTTTTACCAATGGATACCCTAAAAAGGACGATAAATACGCATGTTCAAAATAGGTTTCGTTATGTGGTCCTGGTGTTAAAATAACCACCATTGGCCGTTCTACTTTAGTCGATGCCGAATTTAATAATAAGGCATTAAAATCATTAAAGAAATTAGACGGTTGTGTGACGTTTATATTTTTGAATAATTCAGGACTAATTTTACTGGTAGAGAATCGGTTTTCTAGTGCATAGCCCATACCAGAAGGTGCTTGGGTGCGGTCGTTCACCACCCACATTCGTCCATCTGGTCCTCGCGCCAAATCTGCTGCGTAAACCGAAAGTTGTTTTGCATTTTTATATTGAATTTGATCGCAAGCTCTTAAAAAACCGCTGTGTGCATAAATGACTTCCGGTGGAATAATACCATTTTTAAGCAGGTCTCGTTTTCCATATAAATCCTTTAAAACAAGATTTAATAGTTCGGCACGTTGCTGAATTCCCTTTTCAACCTCACTCCATTCCTTTTGATGAATAATAAAGGGTACTACATTGAGATCCCAAGGTCTATTTAATCCTTTTGGATCGTTATAAACATTATAGGTTACACCGTTTTCCGCTAACAACCAATTGATTTCTGTCTGCTTTGAAGCAAGCTGTTTTGAACCAATATTTAATAAGTTTTTAGACAATACTTTCCAATTGTCTTTAATGCTCATTTTAGACGTGAGCAACTCATCGTAGCCAGGTGATGCTGAAAAATAATTTTCAAATAATGTCTTTGTTAGGGTCTTCATATAATGAACAACAACGCTTTTTATTTTTTACGTAAATCTAGAGTATAAGGAAATTCAAAATTAACTGGTAATTCCTTATAAGAAAAACGTTTTGAGCTACTTTTTTCTTCAACATTTCTTAAGGTTGGTTCGGTATCAAAAGTCATGTTTTCAAATGGACTAATTTCACCTTGTGTATGGCCAAATTCCCAAAAACGGTTAATGCGTCGCGATTCAGCTTCAAAGCTATTTACAGGATGTACATCATAAGAACGTCCACCAGGATGCGCTACAAAATAGGTGCAACCTCCAATAGAGCGTTTGTTCCAAGTATCTACAATATCAAAAACCAATGGAGTATCTGCTTCAATGGTTGGGTGCAATGCAGAATAGGGGTTCCAAGCTTTGTAGCGAATACCAGCAACATATTCCCCTTTTACACCTGTATTTTTCAATTGTACTTTAACTCCGTTACAGGTTAATACAAAACGCTCATCCACAAAATTGGACACTTTTACTTGTAAACGTTCTAAAGATGAATCGACATATCTTGCGGTTCCACCACCTGTCATTTCTTCGCCTAAAACATTCCAAGGTTCAATACCTGCTCGTAATTCGAGATGAATATTGTTAATTTCTAACATGCCATGCAGTGGAAATCTAAATTCGAAAAAGGGATTGAACCAATCTTCTTCAAATTGATAACCTGCTTTGTTTAATTGATCCACAATGTCTTTAATATCTTCTCTTACATAATGTTCAATTAAGAATTTATCATGCAACTCTGTTCCCCAACGCACTAAATTGTGTTCGTACGGTTTTTTCCAGAACCAAGAGACTAAGGTTCTTACCAATAACATTTGTACCAAACTCATTTTAGGATGTGGTGGCATATCAAAACCACGCAATTCTAAAATTCCTAAGCGTCCGGTTGACGAATCTGGAGAGTATAATTTATCGATACAGAATTCTGCTCTGTGCGTGTTTCCTGTTAAATCGGTGAGTAAATGTCTAAATAAACGATCGGTTAACCAAAATGGGACTTCACCATCTTTTGGAATTTGACTAAAAGCAATTTCGAGTTCATATAAATTATCTTGTCGTGCTTCATCTATCCTTGGAGCCTGACTTGTAGGCCCAACAAACGAACCAGAAAACAAGTAACTTAATCCAGGATGATGCTGCCAAAAGGTTAATAAACTTCTCAGTAAACTAGGCTTTCTTAATAGCGGACTATCCGCAGGACTTGTGCCTCCTAATGTCACGTGATTGCCACCTCCTGTGCCTGTATGTTTACCATCTAACATAAATTTTTCAGTCCCTAAACGCGATAGTTTGGCTTGCTCGTAAAAGGTGAGTGTATTGTTGACTAAATCGGTCCAATTGGTTACAGGATGGACGTTAACTTCAATAACACCAGGATCTGGAGTGATTTTTAACGATTCTAATCGGTTGTCTTTAGGAGGATCGTAACCTTCCATAATGACAGGCACTTTTAGTGCTTTTGCTGTAAATTCGATAGCTGCAATTAGATCTAAAAAGTTTTCAGCTGTATCTAATGGAGGTAAGAATAAATATAATTTGCCATCTCGTATTTCTGAACAAATAGCGGTTCTAACAAAATAATTAGGCTGATTGCTATCGTATCCATTCTCTATAAAATCTTTATGGCGTCTTTTAACGGAATCTCTAAAGCTTGGTAAACGTTTCTTTTGAGAGAACAAATCGGGTTCATATACAGGAAACACTTCATTATCTGGTTTTTCTAATAAAGAACTTAATGGTAATCTAAGTCCCATTGGAGAATTACCTGGAGTTAGAAATAAGTGTTGTCTTCTAAATTCCCATTGACTTGTAAACCATTTTCCATCGGTACTATTTAAGGGTAATAAATAGCCCACAGGAGTGGACGTGCCTTTTTCTAAAATATCTTTAAGTTTATTTTTGACTAACGTATTGTCTCTATCTTTTGTAGGATCTACATCTATAGGGAGATTCCCGTGTTCCCATAAAAAATAGAAGGCATCTTCAAAACCTGGTATTATATGCTGTGTAGAAACCCCTAAATACGCCGTTAAGGTTTCTAAAAATAATTTATCGTAATCTGGTGGTACTGTATAATTGTCAACATACGTACCGAGATATCTTTTGTTATACCAAATTGGTCTTTGATCTTTTCGCCAACAAATTTCTATTTGCCATCTTGGTAAAGGTTCGCCTGGATACCATTTACCCTGAGCATGATGTAACACACCGCCTTTACCAAATTCGTGATGTAAGCGTTTCGATAATTCTTTGGCAAGTTTTTGTTTGTGAGGTCCATCGGCATCTGTATTCCATTCCGGAGACTCTAAATCATCAATAGAAATAAAGGTCGGTTCGCCACCCATGGTTAAGCGCACATCATTCTTTTGTAATTGCCGTTCTACTTTATGCCCTAATTTATCAATGGCTTTCCATTGGTCTTCGGTATATGGCTTTGTGACTCGTGGTGATTCAAAAATTCGTGTGACTTTATTTTCAAAGAAGAACTCTGTTTCACATTTGTCGGTCATTCCCGAAACCGGAGCCGCACTCTCAAAAGATGGAGTACAGGCTAAAGGAATATGACCTTCTCCAGCTAATAGGCCAGAGGTGGCATCAAAACCAATCCAACCAGCACCAGGTAAATACACTTCTGCCCAAGCGTGTAAATCGGTAAAATCCTCTTCAGGACCAGAAGGGCCATCTAATGACTTTTCATCCGATCTTAGTTGCACCAAATAACCCGAAACAAATCGTGCTCCAAAACCTAAATGTCTTAAGGCTTGTACAAATAACCAGGCGTAATCTCTACAAGACCCTTTTTTTGTTTCTAAGGTATCTTCACAGGTTTGAACACCAGGATCCATTCTGATATTATAACTGAGATATTCATAAATCATTTGATTGACATGAATAAGAAAATAGATGGTTTTTCTTGGAGTATAATCTAAGGTTTCTAAAAATTCATTTAGTAATTCACCATCATCTGTAATTTCTAAATAGGGCTGTAATTCTTTTTTTACCGTTTCGGTATATTTAAATGGAAATTCTTCAGCATATTCCTCTATAAAAAAATCGAAAGGATTAATCGTTTGTAAATCGGCAATAATCTCAACGTCCACAGACAACTCATCCGTTTTCTCAGGAAAAACCAAACGCGCCACATAATTTCCAAATGGATCTTGTTGCCAATTGAAAAATTGATTTTCTGGAGTAATCTTTATTGAATAGGATTCAATTGGAGTTCTAGAGTGTGGAGCTGGTCGTAATCTAAAAACATGCGGAGACAAGGATACTTTACGATCATATTTGTACGTAGTCTTATGAGATATTACAATTTTTAATGCCATAGTATTGGTTGATATATAAATTTAGTAGCACAATAGAATGAAAACATCTAATGTCTATGCAAAATAAGGTATTTTACCTAAACCTAATATGGAAACCAAACGATTGTTAATTTTTTTGGATTAATCCAATCAAAAGTAGAAATGGTTTTTAAAATCGTAATTAAAATGGCTAAAAAATACTCATTTCTGAATGTGTAGTCACCGTTTCTAGCAATTTCATACCTTTAAATGAGTTTCCGTTGGGATTTAACTTAGGACTCCAAACCGCAATCGTAAAGTTATTAGGATACAAGGCGACAATACCTCCGCCAACACCACTTTTTCCTGGCAATCCGACTTTAAATGCAAATTCACCAGACTCATCATAGAAGCCACACGTAAGCATTAAAGCATTAATACGTTTAGTTTGGCTGCTTGTTAAAATCTTTTTGCCATCGTTTAATTTTTTGCCTCCATTGGCTAAAAACGAAAAGGTACGCGATAATTGCTCGCAATTCATTTCTAAAGAACACATATCGAAATAAAAATCTAATACTTCGGCAGGATCGTTTTTAATATTGCCCAAAGATTTTATAAAATTACATAAGGCAACATTTCGGAATCCAGTTGCTTTTTCAGAATCAGCTATTTTATCAGAGTAGTTCAAATCGGGAATATCACTGAGGTCTCTGACAAATTCTAGAAACTCTTCCCTTGCATTTTCTAGATGCGAGATTAAGATGTCGCAAATAACAATAGCACCAGAGTTCACAAAGGGATTACGAGGAATACCTTTATATGTTTCTAGTAAAAGAAGTGAATCAAATTTAGTTCCCGAAGGTTCAACATCAATACGTGTCCAAATACGTTCTCCAAGAAATTTAACAGCTAAAGAGAGTGACAATACTTTAGCAATACTCTGAATAGAAAATTTCTCTAAATGGTCTCCAATTCCGAAATTATCTCCATCTAGTTTCGTCATATGTACTCCAAACTTATCGGGATCGACGTTTGCTAATTCGGGTATGTATGTGGCTAATTTACCTTGATTTTTAAGGGATTTTGTAAACTTGTATGCGTTTTCTATAATCTGACTGTAATCTGAATTCATATGCTGTACTTCTTTTGAAAAATTAGAGCAAGTTAAGTTTTAAATTGGTATTTCTAAATAGGTTGTCGTTCTAAAACTTATTATAATGTGTCGCTAATGACGTTGTTTGTTTTTAAAAGACCGAAACATAAAAATGACATTGGATCGGTTTTTATCTAATTGGAATATAAAATGAGAAAAACTCCCATCATAATGCCTGCTAAAGGCACTAATTTTTTACGTTTGTTTTGTTCTTTAAAGACTAAACCTCCAACTACTACAGCTATTAAAATTTGACTTCGTTTTATGGCTGATAAGAGCATAATTAAAGCATCCGGATCTTGTAAGGCTTTAAAGTAGAAGTAATCTGCGGCTTGCAGTAATATACCGACTGCAATGATAGACCAACGGAATTTAAAGGCTTTTCGTTTTTCAGCATGCGGAAACCATGTGATGGTTAAGATGACTAGTAAAATTAATATGGTGTATAGGCAAAACCAGAATTGTAAGGTTTGTGGGTTAAGGCTCAGGTTTTGGATTAAGAATTTGTCGTACAAACCACTTGAAGCTCCTAGAAATGTGGCTCCGATAATGGCGAAAATCCATTTATTGCGTTTGAAATTAATGCCTTCTTTTTTTCCTATTCTAGAATAAAGCATTACTGAAAAAATGATGAGGAAAAAACCAATCCATTGTAAGGTGTTTGGTTTTTCTTGATAAATTAAAATGGCACCAATAAAGGTGAAAAATGGTCCTGCAGAACGAATGGGAGTCACAATCGTAATAGGCAAATGTTTTAAAGCTTGATACGCTAAAATCCATGAACTCGCCATGATGGCTGATTTTATAAGAATAAAACCATGAGTTTGCCACGAAATCTTTTGAAAGTTATAACCATGCTCAAGCGCGTAATCTGGATAAAAGATAGACAAACCATAAAACGTAGCGACAAATAAAAAACCACTAGATACCGTTCCTAAAAGCACAGGAAATACTTCGTTTCCTTGTACGGCATGTTTTTTACATAAGTTGTGTAATCCTAAAAAGAGTGCGGCTAGTAAGCCTAAATACATCCACATATTGGGCTATTAATTTAAGTGATGAATTGTTGTGAAGCATTAAGATTTATCTACTTAAACGTATGACGAATTTCACCCGTTGCAGATGCTTTCAACAACTGATTGAATGTTTTTATGTTGTCAAAATTTTCAGTGATTGCATCAGATACGGCAATTCCAGAAATACCTGTTTCTAATATATCTGTGACATCATTTGTATTGATATCACCAAAACCAATAATTGGTTTTTCTGTTATTAAAGCATTACTAATAGATGTGTAGCCGTCCAAACCTAAAGCTATACTTGAACTATCGTTGGTTGGTGTTCTAAAAGGTTCTAACTTAATATAATCGATGTCTTTAGCAAGTAAAGCTTCACAATCTTCTAAGCTGTTTGCTGTGCCACCAATAATTTGCCAGCTGTATAAATGTGGTCTTGCAACCGTTGAGCAGACGTCTGTTTTTTCTAAATGTACACCTTCAGCTTTAACTTCTTTTGCTATTTTATAGTTCCCATTGATGATTAATCGTGTTTGAAAATGAAACGTGATATCTCTAGCAGCTTTAGCAATCTCTAAATATTTAGCCTCCGAAATACCTGAAAGGTGTAATTGTACTAATTCGACACCAGATGTACACGCTTTTTGAATGTTTTCTAAATGTGCTTCAGGAGTGTTTCCTTGAGATATATAATGTAGTTTAGATATAATCATGTTGTGGTGTCTTAATATTAAGCCTTCTCATCAAATGCGGCGCAAAAATACAAATGTTTAATGGTGTAGTTGATGAATAAGGTATTGAAATCGTGTGTTCTTTAATTTAAATACTTAGTATTGGGATTTTAAGACCAATAAAAAAGCCTGCAAACATAATGTTATACAGGCTTTTCGCTATTAATCAACTTAGGGAATTGACTATTTTAGTGCTTCCAATAACTTTTCTGCTACTAATTCTGAAGATGCTGGGTTTTGACCCGTAATTAAATTTCCATCATCAATAGCATAAGCTGCCCAAGCGTCTGCGTTAGAATAAAACGCACCGTTTTCAATAAGCATATCTTCTACTAAGATTGGTACTACCTCAGTTAAACCCACTTGTGTTTCTTCTAAATTAGAAAAACCAGTGACTTTTTTGCCTTTAACAAGTCTTGTGCCATCAGCATTTTTGACATCTTTTAAAGCCGCAGGAGCATGACATACAAAAGCGATTGGTTTTTTCTGATCATTAAACTTTTCGATTAAAGCAATAGAAGTGCTGTCATTTGCTAAATCCCATAATGGTCCATGACCTCCTGGATAAAATACGGCATCAAAATCATCAGCGTTGATATCCGATAATTTCTTAGTATTTGCTATTTTATCTTTTGCTTCTGTATCCTTATTGAAACGCTCAGTGGCTGCAGTAGCTGCATCTGGTCCATCACTAGCCGGATCTATTGGTGCAGCACCTCCTTTTGGTGTTGCCAATGTAATGGTCGCTCCTTTATCTAATAAGGTGTAATAAGGACTTGCGAATTCTTCAACCCAAAATCCTGTTTTTTTTCCTGTATCTCCTAATTTATCGTGAGATGTTAATACAAATAATACCTTCATTTTCTTTTCTTTTTTTAATTCTTTTTGTCCTTCTGAAACCGTTTCAGAAACGTTATGTTCTTTACAACTTAACGCTGTAATTAATGATAGAATTACTACTATGGTTTGTAGTGTCTTCATTTTTATAATTTCTATTACCAGTTTTACTATTGAAAAAACTGTTCTCGATACATCCCGACGGAAAAGTCGGGACACTCGAACTGACACTTCGTTTTAAATTAATACGCCATCTTTACGATTTTCTCTACTTTATCTGGTGATAAGGTTTGGTGCTCACCTAAGGTTTTCCAACCACGATCTGTAAAACGTTTCGCTATTTCTTCAGCTGTACCTTCATAATCTTCTGTATACTCCGATAATTTCGTCTTAATACCTAATTCATGGAAAAACGCAGTTGTTTTTTCGATAGCTGCATAAGCTTTATCGTCTGTGCTACCTTCGGTAATATTCCAAACACGTTCTGCATACTGTGCTAGTTTTTCTTTCTTTGCTTCAAAATTAAACTTGTAATGGCTTGGTGCAATAATAGCTAGCGTACGTGCATGATCGATACCAAATAACGCTGTTAACTCGTGACCCATCGCATGAACTGCCCAATCGTTTGGTACTCCTTTTTGTATTAATCCGTTTAAGGCCATAGTACAACTCCACATAAAGTTAGAGGCTGCTTTATAATCCGTTGGATCTTTCAATACTTTTGGTGCGATTTCAATAATGGTTTGTAAGATGCTTTCCGCAAAACGATCTTGTAACAAGGCACCAATCGGATACGTCATGTATTGCTCTAACACGTGAGTAAATGAATCCATTAATCCATTTGCTAATTGACGTTGTGGAATGGATGCAATGACTTGAGGATCTAATATGGAGAACTCAGGAAATAAGCCAGGTCCACCCATAGTGCGTTTCTCTTTAGTTTCTGCTCTTGTAATTACCGCACCAGAATTCATTTCAGATCCTGTAGCTGGTAACGTTAGAACGGTACCGAAAGGCATACCTTTTTCAGTTCTAATGTTTTGAGTTAAAATATCCCAAGGCGTATCACCATCATAAAGTGCTGCAGCGGATAAAAATTTAGTGCCATCGATCACTGATCCACCACCAACGGCTAATAAATACGTGATGTTTTCATCTTTAATGACTTTTAAAGCCTCCATTAATTTCGCATATTCTGGGTTTGCAGGAATGCCTCCAAACTCAACAACATCAACATTAGATAATGCTGTTTTTACCTGATCGTAAATACCGTTTTTCTTAATACTTCCTCCACCGTAAAGCAATAATACTTTAGCATCTTTAGGAATTTCGTTTGCTAGTTTTTCTATAGTGTTCTTTCCAAAAATTATTTTGGTCGGATTTTTAAATTCAAAATTGTTCATTGTCTTTTTCTTTTTTATTATTTATAATTCAACGATCATTTTCCCTTTGTTTTTACCTTCGAAAAGGTCGATAAAAGCTTTTGGAATATTGTCAAAACCTTTAACGATGGTTTCTGAGTACGTGAGTTTACCTTCGGATAACCAAGTTGCTAATTGCTTTATAGCTTCGGGAAATTTCTCAGCATAATTAGAAACAATAAATCCTTGCATTAACGCACTATTTTTTACTAAGAAGGGTTGTACGCTTAAACTTTTAGGTGCTTCTGTATTGTTGTAAACCGAAATGGCTCCGCATACGATGATTCGTGCTAATCTATTAATATTCACTAATACAGCATCTGATATTGGACCTCCAACATTATCGAAATAGATATCTACACCATTTGGTGCTGCTTCAGCAATCGCTGATTTCATATCTTTGGTGGTCTTATAATTAATACCAACATCGAAACCGAATTTGCTTTTTAGAAGCTCTATTTTTTCATCTGTTCCGGCAATACCAATTACTCTAAGTCCAAGTATTTTTCCAATTTGTCCCACAACAGATCCTACAGCACCAGCTGCTCCAGAAACTACTAAGGTTTCTCCCGCTTTAGGTTTTCCTATTTCAGTTAAGCCTGTATAAGCTGTTAAACCTGTCATGCCTAGAATACCTAAATATGCTGACAATGGCGCTTTAGACGGATCAACTTTAGTTAACCCTTCAGCTTTAGAGACTTGTTTTGTTTGCCAATTAAGCATACCAGAAACATAGTCACCTTCTGCAAACTTTTCATTTTTAGATTCTAATACTTTTGCGATAACGCCAGATTGAATTGGTTTGTTAAGTTGAAATGGTGGTACATATGATTTGGCATCACTCATTCTGCCTCTTAAATAAGGATCTACAGAAACGTATTTGGTTTCCAATAGTATTTCACCTTTACTAATTGTATTTTCAGATTCCTCAGTTATAAATTCGAAATCTGACATTGAAGGTTTTCCTTCAGGTCTATTTTTCAATAGAATTGTCTTTGTCATGATTCTTAATTTTTTATTAGTCTATTACAGTTACTAAATCTTCCATAGGTTTTCTCACCTTAACGAGATTTACTAACCAATCTTCATCTTCTTTTCTGTAGCCTATTGGCAACATAACAGCGCTGCGTAACCCTTTTTCACGAAGTCCCAAGATTTGGTCTACAGCATCTGGCTCAAAGCCTTCTAAAGGTGTTGCATCAACCTCTTCAAAAGCAGCAGCTGTTATTGCTTCAGCAAAAGCGATATAGGCTTGTTTGGCGGCATGGTTAAAGTTTTCTTCAGGATCTTTTTGAGGATATAAGTTTAATAACATCTGACGGTAATTTTCCCAGCCTTCATTTTTAAAACCACGAACCTCGTTGGTTAAATCAAACATATAGTTAATGCGATCTGCTGTGTAGGTGTCCCAAGCCGCGAAAACGAGTAGGTGAGAGCAATCTGTAATTACCGATTGGTTCCAAGCTACTGGTTTTATCTTTTCTTTAATCTCTTGATTTTTAATTACAAATATTTCAAAAGGTTGTAAACCACTTGATGTTGGCGCTAAGCGCGCGGCTTCTAAAATGCGTTCTATTTTTTCTTCTGGTACTACGTTTCCATTCATGGCTTTTGCAGCATATCTCCATTTTAATTTATCTAATAATTCCATATCTATAATTTTTTTAAGCGTTGTTTCCTAATTTATTAATGTCTTCTGAAGATATAATCACATCAGAATACTCATTTGTATTTGCTAAATGTATCATGGCTTCAGCTATGGTTTCAGCATTTACTATTTTATACTTTTTTAATTTGCCTATGAATAATGGTTGAATCACTTTGAAAATCACCAATCCTATTTTTTCTAATAGTCTAGATTCTTGTCTATCACCTCCAATTAAGGATGGTCTCAATACAAATGTCTTTTTAAGCTGTTGCTGTAAGACCTTGTGTTCCATTTCTCCTTTTGTCTTATTGTAAAAAACGTTACTATTTTTATTGGCTCCCATTGCAGAGATGACTAAAAAGGTTGGAATGTTGTTGGCTTTTGAAAGCTTTGCAGCAGCAACCGGAATGCCACAATCTATTTTTTTATAAAGCGTTTTGTTTGGTGTCTTTTTGGCTGTTGTGCCAATGCAGCAATACACTTCGTCTGCTGTAAAGTCATCCTTAAATTGATTGAGTTCTAAAAGATTTCCAATAAACTGTTTGACTTTATTTGGTAAACCTTCAATCTTTGAACGTGAAAACAATTTAATGCTATCGTAACGTTCGTCTTTAATTAATTTTTGAAGCACTAAACCTCCAGTTAAACCAGAAGCCCCTAATATGATTGCTGTTTTTTTCATGTTATTGACACATTTTTATGCTGCTCCAAGCAGATTGGTAAGCTTCTTCTAAATGTGTTTTATCTAAGGTAAATGCACCTCGTTTTTGAGTCATCATTAAAAAAGATAATGGGTTAATAGCATAGGCATACAATATGTAATCAGAAAGTGGTTTTATAACACCTTCTTTTTTACCACGTTCCCAAAGATCGAGTAGTGGTTGTAGGTGTTTAATACCTTCTTGTCTACTTTCTTCGTCTATCATTGGAGTATTATCGCACTGTGCTAAAAACATAGCATGCTCGCATTCATTGAGTTTAAAATCGGCGATGCGTTTCCAAATTAATTCAAATCCCTCCTCAATAGGCATATTAGCTTCGTAATTAGCAAAAGCATATTTAGTGTATTCTGCTTTAACTTCAATATACGTTTGGTTAACTAAGTCTTGCTTGTTTTCAAAATATAAGTAAATAGTAGCAGGAGATACATTAGCCATTTTAGCAATCTTACTCATAGGAGTCGCATGAAATCCATTGTTATTTACGAGCTCTATTGTTGCTCTAACCAGTGCGTTACGTTTATCTATACTTTTTTGAAGCTTTGCCATTGTATTTAATTATGGAACAAATATACATTAAAAATGAACGTTCATTCTTTTTTTAACAAAGGTTTAAGTTTACATACAAATCCCTAATTTGCAGTGAATAACAAAAATGTGTTATAGATGATTATGACTTAAAACTAAATATTGAGCGCTTCTAAATAAATTTTTCCGTTATATCTGCTGGATTTAAAACCTCTGTTTTGGCAATAAAATTCATAAATAGATAAATAGCCATAACATGACAGATAACGATTAATACCGTAAAAGTTCTGTCGTAATATAAAAACTCATTAATCGCTATTAATGTAATTTGAAAAAAAGTAAAAATACCTGAAGCTAATAAAATCGCACTATTATGGTAATTGTCATGTAAATATATAATAGCCAATGTAATAATGTAAATGATTAAGCTAAACGCGCATAGAAAAACAAAAAATAATTGATTATCTGGTAGAAAAATAATCAGTAAATCAACAATCGCATAAAGAATATAAGAAACCAATAAGGTACTCACTAAAACTGAAAATGATAATACCGATTTTAATGTACCTTTCTGTAAATACTTCTTAAGACTAAGCGTGCAGCATAATAGGTAGACAGATGTCAAAGTAGAGATCCAAACAAAGCAGGTATCAAAACAATAAAAAGATAGCACATCAGACGCTAATATGGCTATTAAAGCAATTATAAAAAGGGGATTTGCTTTCTTTTTTGTGATGTTGATGTAATCGAAAAAAATGGAAAGAATCACTATCGGTAATACATAGATCAATTGCGTTCTATCCAAATATATACTTACAACTATAGTTGCTATAAATGACAGATAAAACAAGCTACCAATAAAAGCTGACTTTTTAAAGAAATGCGAATAGTCCTCTATTTTTTTAGTCATTAAAATGAAATAATAGTTGCTGTCGTAAAACCAAATATACTTAATTAGTGTCTTTAAAATGGAATTAAAGTGCTTAGAATCAATCTATATACGGCTTTTTATAGCTTCAGTAGGAATAGCTTCATTTATAAAAAAAGGGAGGAATGGTATCATTTTATGTTGAAACAATATTAATTAAACCATTGGCTACAAAAAACAGAAAAGAGTATGAACTAACAATGCTACTCTAAATATTTACCATTCCAATGATTACGGCATAAAAGGAAACAATAACTTTAGGAAGTCTTTACAACTTGTTCTGAAACCGCATACACACCCCAATCCGCAATAGATTGCACTACAGGAATTAACGTTTTACCAAAATCAGTTAAAGAATATTCTACTTTTAAAGGAGGCTTAGAAGTGTAAACCTTTCGCTTTATAACCCCATCTTCTTCTAAGGTTTTAAGCTGTAAGCTTAAGGTACGCTCTGTAACCGTTGGCATTTCCTTTCTTAAAGCGCTGTATCGAAGTGGTTGATCCCGTAAATGAAATAAAATTACCGTTTTCCATTTACCACCAATGATACCCATAGTTAAACTAGCACAACATGGATATTCTTTTCCTTTAAATTTATACATAATAGCGCATTTAATAGCTAATGATTTAAACAAAGATAACATACTATCATTTCTTATACAACTATACTTTTTATAGTAATTTTAACAAATTACATAAACAATTGAACAGCAGTTTTTTTAGGTGGTGTTTGAGTTGAAGATTTTATACTATCCTTTTTGACCGTTATTGCGTGATTCGATATCGATACCTAGTTTTGTCACTATACTTTTGATAGTATAACTATAAAATCAACTTAAACTATAAAAATGAATTTAACAGAATTATTAAACTGGAGGTACACAACAAAAGAATATAATCCAACCAAAAAAATATCTGAAGCAGATATGGCTGAAGTCAAAAATTTATTAAGAATGAGCCCTTCAAGTGTCAACCTTCAACCATGGCATTTCATAGTAGCTGAAACGGCAGAAGGAAAAGCGCGTATAGCCAAAGGAACTCAAGGCTTCTTTAGCTTTAATGAACCAAAAGTAACGAATGCGTCTGCTGTAGTCTTGTTTTGTTCAAAAACGGATGCAGATGAAGACTATATGAAGCATATTGCAGATACAGAAGATAAAAGTGGAAGGTTTCCAAATGAAGATATTAAAAACGGATTTTTAGGAGCCGTGAAGGCTTTTGCTGGTATTCATAAATATGACTTAAAAGATCTACAACATTGGATGGAAAAGCAAGTATACCTTAACATCGGAAGCTTTTTATTAGGAGTTGCTAGTTTAGGTATTGATGCTACACCCATGGAAGGTATTGATGTAAAAGCATTAGATGAAGAATTCGGATTAAGAGAAAAAGGATTCACGTCCTTAGTGGCTGTATCTATAGGTTATAGAGCGGAATCTGACTTTAATTCAACAGAAAAAACACCAAAATCTAGATTATCAGAAAACGAAATTTTTACTCTGATATAAATAGTTTTGCTCACCATCACGTATATACAATGTAACCTATCGTGGCTTGGTTATAAAAGGATTGCTGCATAATGACGATGAACATGCTAAGCATAGAATGAAATTAAATACAGTGATAATAAGCCTGTAAAAAATAGTTTTGCTTTTTCAGATTCAAATCCTTTGCTAAAGAAGTTTCTGTAAGTTGATTTAAGTATGAATTTATAGTCCCTTAATATTGATCCATAGCTAGAAGAAGCCACTAAAATAGTGTGGCTTTTTCTATTATTAAAAACTAAAATAAAATGTATAAAAAGTACAATATATTCAATTAACAAATTATACTTTTGCCAATTGGTAGAAGGGCATTCTGAAGCGGAAAAAAAAACAAATAAGTGCTAAAGGAATTCAAAGCCAATGTAATACCTATTATTTTTAAAATTTCTTAATTGATGGATAACTTAATTACATTTTCAATTACCGTATTTACTGCCTTTTTTGCGATAACGAATCCTATATCAAACATGACGGTTTTTGTGTCTTTAACACAAGGTGCAAATAAGAAAACAAAGCATGATATAAATAAACGAGCCAATATTATAGCATTTGTTATTGTGGCCGTTTTTGTGCTTTTAGGAAAATATATTTTTGAATTATTTAATATCAGTATTCCAGCCTTTAAAATTACAGGTGGTATTTTAATCTTTTTTATTGGGTTTGATATGCTGCAATCAAAACAATCCAATGTTAAAAGTCTTGAACACGTTCATATTGATGAAAATATTGCGGTCTCACCATTAGCTATTCCTATTTTAGCAGGTCCTGGCACTATTGTTACTGCCATGAATTTTGTAGCTAACGTAGAACCCATACATATAATCTTAGTCATTGCGATATTTGGATCAATGAGTTTATTGACGTATTTCACGTTTAGAATAAGCGACCTGATTGTTAAAATAGTTGGTCATAACGTCATCTCTGTGATTGGAAAAATAATGGGATTGATTATAGCAATTATAGGTACGGGTATGATTATTCAAGGGATTAAAATCTCATTTAATTTAATCGCAATTTAAATCATTAAACCTCTTCAATTTTTTGCGATAGTATGCCATCTTCAATCGATTTCAAAAACAGGTTCTCAAGTTGAACTTTCAAAATAAATATCAATTATCGATTCCTTAATTTTTGATGAATTAAGTTAATTTATCAAATTATAATTGCCAATATGATAAAATTCTAGCGTCAAAAATTACGATAACGTTTTCGTAACTACTTGTAGCGCAGTAGTTTTTAAAAAGATATTAAGAATTTCATACCCTTTATCGTATTTATCCTAATTACGGATTAAAACCACTTCAAATTTAATAAAATAACCTTATTATTTTTGTGTTATCACTAAATATAGCGCTCTTAAAATAAGAATATCATAAATCTTTAGTTCTTATTTTTTCAATTAAACACAACTCTCCGATATCAATATTTCTTGTACGTCAATAACTACGCAACTCTCCAAGCTTTAGTGTTTCTATTACACGATAAATTGAAGAATTATAGTTTTTATAATATGATTTCTGTCATAAAACAGAAAACAGTCCTAAAGTAAATTTGTACAAGAAATAAAATTATCATTATGAATATATCACACATAGAGCATTTAGGAATTGCAGTAGAAAATTTAGATGAAGCGATAAAGTACTATGAACAGGTTTTAGGAATGAAATGCTATTCTATAGAGGAGGTTGTCGACCAAAAGGTAAAGACAGCCTTTTTTTTGGTAGGTAATACAAAAATTGAATTACTAGAAAGCACGTCGCCTGATGGACCAATCGGAAAGTTTATTGCTAAAAAAGGACAAGGTATACATCATATTGCATTTGCTGTAGATAATACTACCGAAGCTCTCAAAACTGCCGAAGAAAGAGGTGTAACTCTAATTGATAAAACCTCTAGAAAAGGAGCCGAAGGCTTAGAGATTGGATTCTTACATCCAAAATCAACTTTAGGGGTACTTACAGAACTGTGTTCAAAACCAGAATAATTTGATATAATATTTAGATAAGAAAAGAAATTATGGCAAATCAAGATAAAATTAACGAGCTCATAGAAAAAAGAGTAAAAGCAAAGTTGGGTGGAGGAGAGAAACGTATCGACTCTCAACATGCTAAAGGTAAATTAACGGCTCGCGAGCGTATAGACATTCTTTTAGACGACGATAGTTTTGAAGAATTCGACATGTTTGTAACACACAGAACAAAATCTTTCGGATTAGATAAACAAATTTATCTATCGGATGGTGTTGTTACAGGTCACGGAACTATTGACGGAAGAATAGTGTATTTATTTGCGCAAGATTTTACCGTTTTCGGTGGATCATTATCAGAAACTTACGCTTTAAAAATATGTAAGGTGATGGATATGGCCATGAAGATTGGAGTGCCTGTTATCGGATTAAATGATTCTGGTGGTGCACGTATTCAAGAAGGGGTTAGATCCTTAGCTGGTTATGCTGAAATTTTTCAGCGAAATATTATGGCTTCTGGTGTTATTCCTCAAATTTCTTCAATTTTAGGACCTTGTGCAGGTGGAGCTGTGTATTCTCCAGCATTAACGGACTTTACAATTATGACTGAAGAAACAAGCTATATGTTTGTTACAGGCCCCAAAGTTGTGAAATCGGTGACAGGTGAAGTTGTTACGGCAGAACAATTAGGTGGTGCTAAAATTCATTCTACACGATCTGGTGTATCTCACTTTTTAGCAGAAAATGACGAAGAAAATTTAATGCTTATTCGTAAAATATTGAGTTATATGCCTTCTAATAATTTAGAAGAAGCTCCTATAATTTCTTGTAATGATCCTATTGATAGATTAGAAGATGCCTTAAATGAAATTATTCCAGAAAATCCTAATCAACCTTATGATATTGTAGATGTAATATCAATCCTTGCTGATAATGGAGAGTTTACTGAAGTGCATAGAAATTATGCCAGAAATATTTGTGTAGGTTTTGCCAGATTTAATGGACGACCTGTTGGTATTGTAGCTAACCAACCTAAATATTATGCAGGTGTTTTGGATATTGATGCCTCTCGTAAAGCAGCACGATTTGTTCGTTTTTGTGATGCCTTCAATATTCCAATCGTAACCTTAGTTGATGTACCAGGATTCTTACCAGGAACGGGACAAGAGTATGGAGGAATCATATTGCACGGAGCCAAATTATTATTTGCATATGGTGAAGCGACCGTACCTAAAGTCACTATTACCCTAAGAAAGTCATATGGTGGAGCACACGATGTAATGAGTTGTAAACAATTACGAGGCGATTTAAATTATGCATGGCCAACTGCAGAAATTGCGGTAATGGGAGCGAAGGGAGCTGTTGAAGTTTTAGAAGGTTCTAATATTAGAAAAATAGAAGATGCTGACGAAAAACTAGATTATATACAGCAAAAAGAAGATGAATATACAGAGCGATTCGCTAACCCATATCAAGCTGCTAAATATGGATTTATTGATGATGTTATTGAACCAAGAAATACACGTTTCAGAATCATTAGAGCATTAGAATTGCTTCAAAATAAAAAAGACGTCAATCCACCTAAAAAACACTCAAATATCCCACTATAATGACACAGATACTATTATATACAGATCCCATTAGTGAAGGCTATGTTATTCTAATTACAGGATTATTAATTGTTTTTGGGGCTTTAGTCACACTAGCACTTTTCTTTAATTACGGATTGCCCGTAATGTTATATATCTACAAAATAATAACGAAAGGAAAAGACAAAAAGATTAGTGAAATTAAAGTTAAACGTGATAGTGATTTTACAGGAGAACTTTCTGCTGTAATTGGTGCTTCGGTTCATATGTACTTAAGTGAACAACATGATGTAGAAAGTGGCATCTTAACTATAAAACAAGTCAAGAAAACATATTCGCCTTGGAGTTCAAAAATTTATGGAACTCAAAATAGATTATAACATATGAAGCGCGCTGATTCAAAATTTTTCACTCAAAGAAATGATAAATAGCGAACAGCATGAGTACACTGAAAAACACTATAAATACTAAGATACATGAAAACATATAAATTCAAAGTCAACGAAAACGGCTACACCGTTAATGTAAAATCACACGAAGATAATATCATTAACTTAGAAGTTAATGGCACTTCTTATGATGTAATTATGAGTACTGAGATTAAAAAAACGAAGACTCCTACTTTGGTGCGATCGGCTTCAAAACAACCAGCCGCACCTTTACAAACCACACCAAAGTCTCAAAAAACTAATATTGTAGCACCTATTCCAGGAGTTATTCTATCTCTAAATGTAAAAGTTGGAGATACGATTAAGGAAAACGATTTATTATTAGTTCTTGAAGCTATGAAAATGGAGAATAACATCGTTGCCGAAAAAGCTGGTGTTGTAGCTTCTATAAAAGTTGTAGTAGGACAACAAGTGTTGCAAGATGCCATATTGATAGAACTCGAATAGCCGTAGTAACGTTATTCAATAAAGTATACTAATCATTATTTAAAATTAAAAAATGAAGAAATTAATTATAATATTTAGCTCTATAGCTTTGCTCGTTTTTCTTAGACCAGTATTGGGATTAGGCGAAAATATAAACTCAGCCTCTAATTCTTCAATATCTACAACACAAGTTGACGATAATGAAGAAGAAAGTATTATCACCGAAGCCGTTGATGGTATAAAATCATTTTATAGTTATACAGGATTTGCAAATTCGTCCTCAGGTAACGTCATTATGATTTTTATAGGAATCGTTTTTATCTATTTAGGTATTAAATACAATTACGAACCTTTACTACTAATCCCTATTGGAGCAGGTGTGATTTTAGGAAATATTCCTTTTGTTGCCGGAAACCAAACCGGTATTTATGAAACCGGATCAGTTTTAAATTACCTCTACTTTGGTGTTGTAAAAGGGATATATCCACCATTAATTTTCTTAGGCATTGGTGCTATGACCGACTTTTCATCACTAATCGCCAATCCTAAATTAATGCTTTTAGGAGGTGCGGCACAAATCGGTGTATTCGCTACGTTTATGGGAGCTTTGTACCTAGGTTTTGCCCTTCCTGAAGCTGGTGCTATTGGAATCATTGGAGGTGCAGATGGACCAACAGCCATTTTCCTTTCGTCTAAATTAGCAAACGGTGTTAACCTACTTCCAGATGGTACAACAGTTAAAAACTTAATTGGCCCAATCGCAATTGCTGCGTATTCTTATATGGCATTGGTTCCTGTAATTCAGCCACCTTTAATGCGCTTGTTGATTTCAAAAAAAGATAGAAAAATCAAAATGAAACCACCAAGAGCGGTAACTCAAAAGGAGAAAATGATTTTCCCAGTAGTCGCTATGATTCTAACGTTATTCATTTCACCTAGTGCATTACCATTATTGGGGATGTTATTCTTTGGAAACTTGTTAAAAGAATCTGGTAGAACAGAACGTTTAGCAGATACTGCAAGAACAAAATTAATTGACATCGTCACCATTCTATTAGGTGTAACAGTTGGTGCGTCAACACAAGCCGATATTTTTATCACTAAAGATTCTATGTTAATCTTTGGACTTGGCGCCATATCATTTGTCATCGCTACAATGGGAGGATTACTATTTGCAAAATTCATGAATCTATTCTTAAAAGGAGACAATAAAATAAACCCATTAATTGGTGCAGCAGGAGTTTCTGCCGTGCCAGATAGTGCGAGAGTAGTACATCATGAAGGGTTAAAATCAGATCCAACTAATTATTTACTAATGCATGCCATGGCACCTAATGTTTCTGGTGTTATTGGTTCTGCCATCGCAGCTGGTATCATTTTAAGCTTCTTGGCATAAACAACTATAATTATTTAAATTTTTTCAGCATGAAAATACCTAATATAATGACAGCTACTGAAGCTGTTAAGCTCATAAAATCAAACGATCGTGTATTAATACAAGGTGGTTCTGCCACACCACAAACCTTAGTGAAAGCTATGGTAGATCGTGCTCCGGAATTAAAAAATGTTGAAATCGTTCATTTACATACCGAAGGTGAAAGTGGTTATACGAATCCCGATTTGAGAGAAAGTTTTCATACAAAAGCTTTTTTCATAGGTGGAAATGTTAGAAAAATGGTAGGTAATACAGTTGATTATATTCCTATTTTTTTAAGTGATATTCCAAGTTTGTTCCGCGAAGGTTACATGAACTTAGATGTCGTTTTAGTCAACGTGTCTCCACCAGATAAACATGGTTTTTGTTCTTTAGGAGTATCTGTTGATATTGTAATTTCTGCTATCGAAAAAGGGAAGACAATAATCGCGCAAATCAACCCTAAAATGCCACGTACATTTGGAGATGCCTTAGTGCATTTAAACAAATTTAATGCTTGTGTTTTAGTTGATGAAGACATTTATGAAATGAAATTTGTTGCACCTTCTGCAGAAGAAGAAGCGATTGGTAGAAATATCGCAGGTATTATAGAAGATGGAGCAACACTTCAAATGGGAATTGGAGGTATTCCAAACGCTGTTTTAACCTTTTTACACAACCATAAAAATTTAGGAATTCATACCGAAATGTTCTCGGAAGGTATTGTAGATTTAGTTGAAAAAGGCATCGTTAATGGCTCTCATAAAAAAGTAAATCCTTATAAAATAATATCTGGTTTTGCAATGGGAACACGTCGTTTGTATGATTTTATGGATGATAATCCAGAAATTGAAATGAATGATATTGCGTATGTGAATGACACCTCTATAATTCGACAAAACCCCAAAGTAACAGCAATTAATTCAGCCATAGAAATTGATTTAACAGGTCAAGTTTGTGCAGATTCTATCGGAACACGAATGTTTTCGGGTGTTGGTGGACAAATGGATTTTATGCGTGGTGCTGCTTTATCTAAAGGAGGAAAACCTATTATAGCTATTACATCAATGACTTCAAAAGGTGTTTCAAAAATAGTATCTTTGTTAAAACCAGGTTCAGGAGTTGTAACTACCAGAGCACATGCAAGATATGTAGCTACAGAATATGGTATTGCCGAATTATTTGGTAAAAGCTTAAAAGAACGTGCACAATCCTTAAGAGATATTGCACATCCTAATAGCAGAGAAGAATTAGATAAAGCTATTTTCGAAAGATTCGGAAGCAGTTTAATGATATAATAAATTAGTAAATCCGTCTTCGGTATATAGCAACATATCTGTGTACATCAGTAAAAATAAGCCGGAAACAAATGGAAAAGGATTCCATAAATTCAACAGGTTTACACAATGCAAATAATAGCTTTATAAATTATACGGATAATTAATAAATTCAAATAATTAATATGAATACTAAAAATAAACCGCTCTTTTCAGAATTCCCACCAGTGTCAACAGAACAGTGGATGGAAAGAGTTACAGCCGATTTAAAAGGTGCGGATTTTGATAAAAAACTAGTTTGGAAAAACTTAAATGGTATCAATATTCAACCGTGTTATAATAGTGAAACTAAAATCACACAGCTTAAAAATACAGGAGAAAATTCTCAAACATTGGTCAATTATAGAACCGTTGCCGTTTGCTGTTCTGAAACAGGAAATGATGCCGCTAAAAAAGCCATTGAAGAAGGCATCAACGGTATCATTTTTCAAATTATAAGTGAAGTCAAAGTCGAAGAACTTTTAAAAGATATTGACTTAAGTACTATTACAGTGTCTTTTGAATTGTATAATAATGTTATCCCTTTTACTAAAGACTTAGTTCAATATGCTAAAGGCAAAGACTTAAAAGGCTACATTAACACCAGAATCATTTCTAACTATGTCACCACAGGATCATTTGATGATACTCAAATTGATAACGCTGCAGAATTAATAAAATTAACAGCAGACTTCCCAGATTTTAAAGCGCTCACCATTTCTGGAACTGAATTTTTAGATTCAGGTGCTAACCAAGTTCAAGAGATTGCTTATACTTTAAATGCATTAGTATTCTTAACCGAAAAACTAAAAGCAAAAGGTATTGCTGTTCAAGATGTTTTTAACAACTTAAATGTGCTACTCGCTATCGGTTTAGAATATTTTGTTGAAATAGGAAAGTTTAGAGCCTTCAATAATTTATTAGCTGAAGTAGCTGCTAAATATGGTATTTCAGATTTTTCTAATACCATAACGGCTAAGACATCAATTTGGAGTAAATCTATTACTGATGCCGAAACGAATTTATTGCGTTGTACTACAGAAGCCATGTCTGCTATATTAGGTAATGTAGATGGTGTGTTAATTGATGCTTACGATAAGGAATTTAAAAGCGCATCCGATTTTTCAAGTCGTATTGCAGGAAACATTACTACCATTTTAAGAGAAGAATCTTATTTCGGAAAAGTTTCTAATCCTGTTGATGGCTCTTATTATATTGAAGAAGTAAGTTCTAAAATCGCGGAAAAAGCTTTAGAGTTATTTAAAACCATTGAAAGTGAAGGTGGTTTCTTTACAGCTTTTGAAAACGAAACCATTCAACAACAAATTGCTGAAATTCGTTTGAAAAAACTGAAATTATTAAGCCAACGTCGTACAGCGATGGTTGGGATTAATAAATATCCTAACTTAATGGAAACGGTAGATAAAAATTTATTATCTACAAGTAAAGATTCAAACCCAAAAGTATTAACACCACGTCGTGCGTCTTTAGAAATTGAAGCTATGAGACGTGTCACTGAAGAATTAGTGGCTGAAACGAATGTGCGTCCAATTGTTCAATTAGCCAGCTATGGTAATTTAACGATGCGAAAAGCGAGAGCAGCATTTGCTTACGATTTTATTGGTGTTAGTGGTTTTGATGTACATCAAGAAGAAAGTTTTGAAACGGCTACTATAGCGGCTTATGAAAGTGCAAAATCAAATTCACATGTGGTGGTTATTTGTAGTTCCGATGACGATTACGATGCTACTGCACTCGACTTTATAAACACCTTTAGAGCGCTTAGTAAAGACAAAGTGTTGTTACTAGCAGGAGCACCTAAAAATATGGACGAATTAACTGAAGCTGGTTTAGATGGTGTGGTTAACATGAGAACTGATGTTCTTGTGACACTAGCTGCTATTCAGGAAAAAATCCAAAAAACCTTTAAATCTTTAGAAGTATGAAATCGCTTTGGCGATGCCATTAAACTATTGAAATCTTTAAATAAAAACACATGAAACCCGATTTTTCAGATATAACACTAAACACAGCTGTTAAGCAAACAGTTGCTCCTTCAGAGAGTAAAGACATTTGGAATACACCTGAAGGTATTCCTGTAAAAAAACATTTTACAAAAGACGATATTTCAGAAGCTGAACATTTAAATTTTACAGCTGGTGTGCCACCTTTTTTAAGAGGGCCTTATAGCGCTATGTATGCGATGCGACCATGGACCATTCGTCAATATGCTGGTTTTTCAACAGCAGAAGAATCTAATGCATTTTACAGAAGAAACTTAGCGGCAGGTCAAAAAGGACTGTCTGTAGCATTCGATTTAGCAACACACCGTGGTTACGATTCCGATCACCCACGTGTTACTGGTGATGTTGGTAAAGCTGGTGTGGCAATCGATTCTATTTTGGATATGGAAATTTTGTTCGATCAGATTCCATTAGATAAAATGTCGGTATCTATGACCATGAATGGAGCGGTTTTACCAATTATGGCTTTCTATATTGCAGCAGCAAAAAAACAAGGTGTGCCATTAAATCAACTTTCTGGAACGATTCAGAATGACATCTTAAAAGAATTTATGGTGCGTAATACGTATATATATCCACCTTTACCTTCTATGAAGATTATTGGTGATATCTTCGATTACACAACTAAAAATATGCCGAAGTTCAACTCTATTTCTATTAGTGGGTATCACATGCAAGAAGCAGGTGCTACAGCAGATATTGAGTTAGCTTATACCTTAGCTGATGGTATGGAATACATTAGAACCGGATTAAAATCTGATCTAAAAATTGATGAATTCGCACCGCGATTATCATTCTTCTGGGCAGTAGGAATGAATCATTTTATGGAAATTGCAAAAATGCGTGCAGCACGTATGCTTTGGGCTAAAATCATAAAATCATTCAATCCAACCAATCCAAAATCAATGGCATTGCGTACGCATAGTCAAACATCGGGTTGGAGTCTAAGTGAGCAAGATCCTTTTAATAATGTCGCGAGAACGTGTATTGAAGCCATGGCTGCAACTTTAGGAGGCACACAATCCTTACACACCAACGCTTTAGATGAAGCGATTGCGTTACCAACAGATTTCTCAGCAAGGATTGCACGAAACACACAGATTTTTATTCAAGATGAAACGCAGATGACCAAATCTGTAGATCCCTGGGCTGGTTCGTATTATGTAGAGTATTTAACGCAAGAGATTGCTAAGAAAGCGTGGAAACTCATTGAAGAAGTTGAAGAACTTGGTGGTATGGCAAAAGCTATTGAAACCGGAGTTCCTAAATTACGTATTGAAGAAGCGTCTGCACGAAAACAAGCGCGTTTAGATTCTGCACAAGATATTTTGGTTGGTGTTAATAAATTTAAAACCACTGAAAAATCAAATATTGAAATCTTAGATATTGACAATACCGCTGTAAGAGAATCTCAAATTGCACGTTTAAATAAAATGAAAGCGGAACGAAATTCAGAACTTGTTGCTGCTAATTTAAAAGCTTTAGAAAATTGTGCTGGTGGAGGTGAAGGTAACTTATTAGAATTAGCAGTTGAAGCTGCTGAAAACTTTGCTACTTTAGGTGAAATTTCAGATGCATTAGAAGTGCACTTTGGAAGACATAAAGCGGCTACTAAATTAATAAGTGGTGTTTACGGAAAAGAAGTGAATAATGACAGCACCTATGTAAAAGCTCAAAAATTAGCAGATAAATTTGCTGAAATTGAAGGTCGAAGACCAAGGGTAATGATTGCAAAAATGGGTCAAGATGGACACGATAGAGGTGCTAAAGTGGTCGCGTCTAGTTTTGCTGATCTAGGTTTTGATGTGGATATGGGATCTTTATTCCAAACTCCAGAAGAAGTCGCAAAACAAGCTATTGAAAATGATGTACATTTTGTTGGAGCTTCAAGTTTAGCTGCAGGTCACAAAACTTTAATTCCGCAGTTAATAGGAGAATTAGAAAAGTTAGGCCGACCAGATATTATGGTCTTTGCAGGTGGAGTAATTCCTGCTCAAGATTATGACTTTTTATTAGAACGTAAAGTAGTAGCTATTTTTGGTCCTGGAACAGTGATTTCAGAATCAGCTATTACAATTATGGAAAAATATTTAGCGCAGGATTAGAGAACCTCGTTAATTTGTTAGTGAAAACGCCCGAACATGAATTGTTCGGGCTTTTTTTATAAAATCATTTAACATAAAGCAAGTTAAAATCTGTGTGTATCTAGAAAATTTTCAATAAGCTTTCCAAACAGTAGTCGCAGTAGCACAAACTTTAGCACTGCCTTCAACCTTTATCGTATGCTGAAAAGTATTTTTTGTCTCAAGTTCTTTGGTTAATGAAAGCACATTATCTCCAAATTGTGCTTCAGCAATAAATCGGCCATCAATAACATGTAGAAAATGCGTATTGACAATCTCCTCTGGAATAGATTCAATAACCCATTGCAAATATCGAATATTATTGACGTGCTTATTCATATCTGTATCAAACCGATTTACTTTAAATTTTCCCAGATAATCGGCATATTCCACAGCATTAATTTTCTTCTTAATATTTATAGCAATAGACGTTTCATTACAATAAGACCATTTCTCTTTAATATCCTCGTAAATCGGTGTTGGTCGTCGTTTTTCGATATCAAAGAATACCCATAAGCCTTTAGCACGACCGATAATGTTTTCATTTTCATCAAAAATGAGGTTCTCTCTATATCCTTTAATAGAGGAGTAGCTTGATAGCCATGTTCTAATCGTTATTTTTTCTTTGTAATTGGGGTACCGATCCATTTGTAAAACACCAGAAAATAAGACCCAACCTATATTCTCCTTAAACAAATCAAACAAACTATGGTCTATGGAATAACAATGATCTGCAGCAGTTTCTTCTAATAACGCTAACATTATGGCAGGTGTGGCTAGGCCTAATTCATTCATTTCAAAATAGCGCAATTCAAACTGCTTGTCAAAATAATTATGAGATGCCATCATTAGTAATATTTAAACATTTAATTGAGATGCATTCTAAAAGGACTTTTTAAATTTTTCAATAACCTGTAGGGCTGCTTTTACTGGTGAAATTTCAGACGACACTATATCTTTTTCTAATTGTGAGAGTTCCGTCTTTATATGTTTAGAACCATAAAACATATGTTTTAATTCTTCATTGATGTTGTTGTACATCCATTTAATTTGTTGATGATTTCTGTTTTTTACAAAATAACCATTGGCATCAACAAGTGCTTTATATTTTAAAACCTGATCCCAAACATTAGAAATCCCAATATTTTTTGTGGAAGAAGCGGTACTCACTACAGGACTCCATCCAGATTCAGACAACGGAAATATATGTAACGCATTTTGGTATTGCCGTTTCGCTATTTTACTATTTGTAATATTATCACCATCTGCTTTATTAATAACAAGCATATCTGCCATTTCCATAATCCCTTTTTTAATGCCTTGTAACTCATCACCAGCACCAGACAGCATTAAGAGTAAGAAGAAATCCGTCATGCCGTGAACTGCGGTTTCGGATTGACCTACACCAACAGTTTCAATTAAAATAACATCATAACCAGCAGCTTCACACAATAACATAGTTTCACCCGTTTTATTGGCAACACCACCTAAAGTATCTCCAGAAGAGGATGGTCTAATATAGGCCTCTTCCAAATTGGCCAATTCTTCCATTCTAGTTTTGTCACCTAGAATACTACCTTTAGTGCGCTGACTACTTGGGTCTATCGATAAAATAGCAACCTTGTGACCTTCTTTTACAAGATACAACCCAAAAGCCTCAATAAATGTACTTTTTCCAACTCCAGGAACTCCTGTAATACCAATACGAATAGATTGTCCTGAACTCGGTAATATAGCCTGAACAATGTCTTTCGCTAAGATTTTATCACTTTCTAAATTACTTTCAATAATAGTAATAGCCCTAGATAATAAAACGCGATCTCCATCTAATATACCATTAATATAAGCTTGTGCAGTTAATCTATTTTTGGGTTTGTAATTTTTCATTATAAAGGATATAAAAGGTCGTCTATTTCTTAGTGAGATCAGACACTAACAAAGATACTGATAATGCAAAAAACAGCATAGAATAACCCAACTTTTTCAACGGTTTTTTCTTATTTAGAAAATAGTAGAATACAGCTTTATTTTACATAAAAATAACAACATAACATCTTAAAAACGTATAAAGTTTACTACTTTTAGAATAAAGATAAAAGACACTAAATAACGCAAGTCAATCATTTGTATTTATTTGATGATTAATTGATTGTTTTGATTGCGAGATCATTTTTTAGCATTTAAATTAAGAATCACAATTGTGAAATCAAGTGTAATACGGTAACTTAAATGTGGCAATTATTATGAAAACAAAACAACTCAACGAACTAAAAAAAGAACTCGAGACAATCATTACACTTCTCGAACAAGTTGTATTGCCTAGTGACCTAAAACCTATTGAAAGAAAACGAGCAAGTGCTCAAAATCTGTTGCATTATATAGCGATTCGAAAGATTGATGTCAGTGGACTTCAAAAACAACTAAAAAAAATAGGAGCATCGCGTTTGGCGCGTTCGGAAGACCATATGCTGCAATCACTCTACCTTTTACACCGTTTGGTCTGCGGTTTGTTAAATGTGCCAGACCATTTAAAGAAGCAAAAACGGATTACCATTGCACGTGCCGAAAAAAAAATTGAATAAAAACACCAAAAGGCTTCTTGGGAGAAAGTCTAGAGTTAAGCGTGTGAGACTCATGGTCACCATGCCATCTGAAGCGGCAAACAACTACCAAATGATTGAGGATTTCGTCGTACAAGGTATGAACTGTGCACGCATAAATTGTGCTCATGATACGGAAACCGAGTGGATTTCAATGGTGGAACATATTCGGAAAGCAGCCCTAAAACATAATCGTTTTGTAACTATCGCAATGGACTTAAGTGGACCTAAAATTAGAACAGTTTTAGGTTCTGAAAACCTTAAGTATATGACTATAAATGAAGGGGACTACATTGAGATTATAGATGATAGTGAGCCAATTTTAAATATAGAAAAACAATTGCGATGTAGTTTTCCAGATATCATTTCAAAAGTAAAACTAGGAGAACATATCTATTTTGATGATGGAAAAATTGAAGGTACGATTACAAGTGTGGACGCAAAAAAAATAGGAATCAACATTAAGCGATGCAAAATAAATGGTGAAAAACTAAAGACCGATAAAGGTATTAATTTACCAGAATCTAATTTGGGAATTGCAGGTTTGACACCAAAAGACAAAATGGATTTCGCCGTCATTGCTAAATATGCTGATATCGTCAATTTTAGTTTTGTGAATACCACAGAAGATTTAGAGGATTTATTCCAACTTATGGAATTTCATAATGCCAATAATTTGGGTGTGATACTAAAAATAGAAACCAAACAAGCTTATAATAATCTAAAGGATATTCTGTTAACCACCAAAACTAAAACCAATGCTTTTGGGGTTATGATTGCACGAGGCGATTTAGCTATAGAAGTAGGCTGGCAAAATATTGGTCGGGTTCAAAACGAAATTCTGCGTATGTGTACTGCTGCTCATACTCCTGTCATTTGGGCAACTCAAGTACTAGAGAATTTAGCAAAAAAAGGTATTCCATCCCGTTCAGAGATGTCTGATATTAACAATGCCTTAAAAGCTGAATGCATAATGCTCAATAAAGGGCCATATATACTTGAAGTGATTCAGTTTTTAAACGAAGTATTACGCAACGAAGAATCGTTTCAAAATAAAAATGAAGCCATGCTTCCTGAATTAAAACGTTTAAAATAAATAGTTGATTAAATTGTTTATTTATAAGGCATTCAATGCTGAAGTCATAGCTATCCACAAATAGATGTATGCAATGATTTGATGACTTTCCTTAGTTGTTTTTAATGAGGTTATAAAAACGTTTCATCAATAACTTTAAGCTTTATTCAATATGTATTCTAAAATTTAAGTAATTCTATCAATTATTTTACTTTTACATGAATAATTAAGAATCAATATAATCATTAATAATATATGACCGGAAGCTTACTTTTTGTAGCCATTGTGTTATTAGCCGCAGCCGTAATTTGTGTTGCTATAGCCAAGCGCTTAGGTTTAAGTTCTGTGCTAGGCTATTTATTAGCAGGCGTGCTTGTTGGTCCATACATGTTAGGGATTATTGGTGAAGAAGGGCAAGACATTATGCACTTTGCAGAATTTGGTGTGGTTATAATGCTATTTTTAATCGGATTAGAAATTGAGCCAAAGAATTTCTGGAACATGCGTAAAACCATTATAGGAATGGGAGGTATTCAAGTGGCTGTAACCATGGTATTATCCTATCTACTATTTACATCTTTTGGTTATGAATCCACGGTAGCTCTCGTAATTTCTATGGCTGTAGCATTATCATCTACGGCAATAGTATTGCAAACCATTAAGGAAAAAGGCTTAATGACCACAACAGCTGGTACATCGGCATTTTCAATTTTATTATTTCAAGATATTATAGTCATTTTTATGATCGGTGCAATTCCGCTGCTATCCGCATCAGAGACAGTAACCACAAGCGATCATCATGGCGAACATGTAAATTTATTGGACGGTTTACCAATAGGATTACAGACGCTTGCTATTATTTTATCTGTAGTTTTAATCATTGTTGCAGGTCGCTATTTAATAGTTCCTATGTTACGTAAAGTTGTGAAATCTGGAGTAAGAGAGCTTTTAATCGCGGCAGCTTTTTTAATTGTTTTCAGTATTTCATTTTTAATGGAGTACGTTGGATTAAGTCCGGCTTTGGGAGCATTTTTAGGTGGAGTCGTATTGTCAAACAGTGAGTTTAAACACGAATTAGAAAGCACCTTAGAGCCCTTTAAAAATTTAATGCTAGGTTTATTCTTTTTAGCTGTCGGTGCGTCCATTAACTTTATTGTCATTGCGAATAGCCCCTTAACTATTGGCGGTATATTGCTTGCTGTAATTACCATAAAAGCATTGGTGTTATTTATTACAGGACTTATTTTTAAACTAAAAATTGATCAAAACTTAATATTAACTTTCAGTTTATCGCAAATCGGAGAATTTGCTTTTGTCGTATTATCGTTTGCGTTTCAATCTCAAATTTTAGAACAAGAGCATTTGGATATTATGTTGGTGATTACGGCATTAACCATGGCAATTACACCAATTATAGGGATGATTAATGAACGTTTATTATTACCTAAAATAGGGACTAAAGAATCTGTTGAAAGACCAATGGATACCGATCACAGAAAATCTGAAAAAATTATACTCGTAGGTTTTGGAAGTTTTGGAAATACGATTGGTCGTTTTTTAAGATCACATGATGTACATGCAACGATTTTAGATCATGACTCCAACCGTGTCGATTTTCTAAGAAAAATGGGATTTGAAGTGTATTATGGAGATGCCACACGTCTCGATTTACTAGAAGCCGCAGGCATTGCGAATGCCAAAATTTTAATCTGCGCAATTGATAATCCTGATGCGACCAAACAAATAACGCGCATTGTAAAAGAGAAATATCCACATGTAGAACTCATGATTAGAGCCAGAAATAGGTATGAGGCCTACGATTTAGTGAATTTAGGTATGGACAATATCTATAGAGAAACTTTAGAAACATCCTTAACAATGGCTAGCGATGTACTTGCTAAAGTTGGTTTTAAAAAGGAAACCTTGAAAAAACAAGTAGAGAGTTTCATTAAATATGACGAAGAAAGTTTAAGACGCTTAGCAGGTGAACCTAATAGAGGCGACAACTATATTTTTAAAGCTAAACAAGAGTTAGAACAGCAGGAAAAGTTTCTAAATGAAGAATTTAAGAAAGGTGTGATAGACTAAACTATTTAATTACGATGCCTTTAAAAAATGTTAAGAGAAATTACTTCAAAAACTTTGTAAATAGGACGCCATAAAAACGACTACATTGTTATAAATTTACGTTTCTAACCCAAATGTTATAACTGAATATTTTATGATCCCTAAACCTGTAGCATATTCTATATTAGATTTAGCCTTAGTCTCTGAAAATCACAGTCTAAAACAAACCTTTAATAATGCCTTAAAATTAGCACAACATGCTGAAGATTATGGTTATAAACGCTATTGGTTAGCAGAACATCATAATGCAGAAAATATAGCAAGTACAGCAACTTCGGTATTAATTGGTTATGTCGCAGATGGCACAAAGTCAATTAAAGTGGGTTCTGGTGGTATTATGTTACCTAACCATTCTCCTTTAATTATCGCCGAACAATTCGGTACATTAGGAACCTTATATCCCAACCGTATTGATTTAGGTTTAGGAAGAGCTCCAGGGACAGACAAAGAAACAGCCGAAGCCATTCGAACAGATTTTATGCAAGCGGCTCAGTCGTTTCCGAAGGAAGTTGAGAAAATACAAACCTACTTTTCTATAGAGAATGAAGATGCACAAGTTAGGGCTACGGTTGCGGAAGGAGTAGAGGTGCCAATTTATATTTTAGGATCTAGCACAGATAGTGCACATTTGGCAGCAAAAAAAGGATTGCCTTATGCCTTTGCAAGTCATTTTGCAACAACTCATTTATGGGATGCAATGGCAATTTATCGCAAAGAATTTCAACCCTCAGAAGCTTTAGAAAAACCATATGTAATGGCTGGGGTTAATATCATTATAGCCGAAACCGATGAAGAAGCCGATCGCTTAGCCACCTCATTAATACGTATGATTGTGGGCATTTTTACAGGCAGACGTGCAAAAGTACAACCTCCAACAGACATGACGGAAGACTTAAGAGATATTATGCGAAATCCGCAAGTCCACCAAATGTTGAAGTATTCTTTTATTGGGAGTAAATCTAAAGTGAAAGCGCAGGTTAAAGAATTTTTAGAACAAACCAAAGCAGACGAACTTATTGCAGTGACACATTTATATGATATAAACGATAGAATTCGGTCTTATAAATTGTTTGCCGAAATTATGGATGAGTTAAATTAAAAATGACGCACAAAAAAACTCCTAGTATAACATATAATAGGAGTTCATTAAAAAATATTATTTAAGCGTATTATCTCGTAGTGTCTGCACTAGATTTCTTAAATTTATAAGTAATTCCAAAGTTAATCCCGAATGAAGAATACGGTACTTTTACAGCTAATTCCTTAGAGGAATCCGTATTATCACTAGGCAATTCATCCACATAAGTGGTCGTTTTATTAGTGCCTTCGGGTAAGTTATCTAAAGAATAAAAGCCAGAAACCGCCACTGAGCCGTCTGGTCTTATAATGCTAGTATCAAATTCTACGATTTCAGAATCTTTACGTTTCAAACTAATACCATAATATTCCGCTTCAGCAAAAACACTAAAATTAGCGCTTATAGGATATTCATAACCAATAGCAGCTACAAATCCTAAAGGGAATTGACCGTGGTAGTCTTCTACAAAATTCGTTTCAAAACTAGAACCAGAAGGAATATCAGTCCCATAAGCTGCTGATAATCCTGCAGCTTGCTCATCAGACATTACCATATTTTGATAGGCAACAGCTTCCGTTTTTCCACCTAACTTTACTAAGGCACCTAAACGGCCATATACATTATTGTTAAATTTGTAAACTAAAGATACAGCAGCACCAAAAGCACGCGCTCTGGCAACAGCATCTACCTCAACACCTGGTAGATTAATTTCGGATACGGTTTGATCGGAGCCATGTAAATACCCTAAACTTAAATCGGCACCAAAAGTATCATTAAAGAAGTACGTTCCTCTTATTTGAGTATTTAGACCTTCACCGTAACTACCATAGGTGTTTTCGGTTTGATTTACAGATTGTATTTCACCAATTTTCATTCCAGCACTACCTACGGCATAACCACCACTGGCAGAAACTTGAAATTGTGCATAAGTCGTTGTACATAGCATTAATGCTAAAAGTACTGTAATTGAATGTTTCATAATTGAAGATTTTTTGTTGAAATAATTGAAGATTTGGACTTCAAGATATAATGACTACAAAGGTACTTTATTAATTTTTTTTTTGATGTTAAGCTTAACTTAATTATTCATATTGTTTAAATTATTTATTTATGCATAACCTCGTATCTGTATAAGGACTAGAAGTGTTAAATCAGTTGAATGACGACCAATTGTTCCTTATCTTATAATCTAAGCGAGCACTCGTATAAATTAAGAAATTGAATCACTTTATGTGATAACACTGAAAAACCAATTAAATACTAATTAAATAATTTTTTTGAAATACCTTATCATATACCTCTTTACTAAACATATAAAGTTGTGCTGGCTTTTTAGACACTCCAACTTGCTTTTCGTCTAAGGCAATAATGTATTTTTTATTAATCAATTTGCGTCTAAAATTCCGATTATCAATGTCTATTCCCAATATCGATTGATACAAATCTTGTACCTCATTTATAGTAAATTTATCGGGAAGCAATTCAAATATAATAGGCTCAGATAAACACTTTGCTTTTAAGTCTTCATAAGCTTCTAGTATAATTTGTTTATGATCAAATCCCAACTCAGGCAACGCATCTACAGGAAACCATTGCGCTTGTGAGGTATTGTTTTTTAAATCGACTTCTTCGGTTTTTAATAAAAAATAATAGGCGATTGTTGTAGTTCTTTCATGAAATTCAGCATTTTTTATCCAAATCAAATCTTTAGGGTTTAGTAATCGATCCGGATTACCAAAGGCTTTAAATTGCTTTTTATATTGACCTGTTAAACCGGTTAATTCTTTTAAGACGCGTGTGGCAGTGTCATCTAAAGTTTCATTAGTATAAACATGGTAGCCTGTTAAAACATAGTCATCAACTAAAACCTCTTGTTTAGTTTCAGATTCTAGGAAGCGTTTAATCAATAATACATTCAAAGATTTAGTACTTATATCATATCCAAATACAACACAATCAACTGATATATTCAATATTAATTCTGGTTTCATAAGCTCATTAAATTAAAAATAACACTTTGTTTTATGAACATCTAATATATAAAAAATAATATTAAACGTCATATTTACACTAATAGCTCAAGGCTTTAATGATGCCAAAATTAGCATTATAATTATCAATATAGCATACATAACGAATAAATTAACATACATTTTTTCGTTTTAATTTGGATTTTATAATTTTTTTGCAATACATTTGAAAAATAAACGTAATAATGACGTTTGTAAATAGTGCAAAAATATAATTCTGAAACATACAGAATGATGAATAATTTCAAGGAGGATAATTCAAAACTTATTGTAGTGACAAATAGCTAAAGATTAATTTCAATTAAAACATAAATCATGGACGCAACTAATAACTTTCAGCAGTTCGAAAACTTAGAAGACGAACAGCTACCAATTGCAAAACATAAATTACACAATTGGACGCATTTTGCTGGTATATACGCTGCTGAGCATGTCGCAGCAACTGAGTTTGTTATTGGTGCAACCTTTGTAGCATTAGGCGCAACAACCAAAGATATTATATTAGGCTTGCTGATTGGAAATATATTAGCCGTTCTAAGCTGGACCTTAATAACATCTCCCATTGCAGTTGAAACACGATTAAGCTTATACACATACCTCAATAAAATTGCTGGCGATTCCATGACCAAGCTATACAATTGGGCTAATGTCATCATCTTTACAGTGATATCTGCGGCTATGATAACTGTATCAGCCACAGCAGTTCGGTTTGCATTTAATATTCCTCCGCAATTAAATTGGTATCCAACCAATTCTTGGTTTGTGCTCATTGTGCTAATTGTAGGAAGCGTTGTCGTATCCATTGCTATTTACGGTTTTAAAGCTGTTTCTGAGTTTGCAGGAATTTGTGCTCCATGGTTATTTGTCATGTTTACTTGTGGCGCTTTTGTGCTGTTACCGGCCTTATCATTAGAAGTATTAGGGAAAACCATTCCTAGTGGATGGAACGATCTTATGAGCTTAGGTGACCAATCCATTTGGACAGGAGTGAATAGCGACGGTGAGCCTGGTATCGGCTTAGCTGAAGTCATTGGCTTTGCTTGGGCTGCGAATACCATTACACACTTTGGACTTATAGACATGGCGTTGTTTCGCTTTGCTAAAAAGAAATCGTACGGACTAACAACAGGTACAGGGATGATGTTTGGTCATTATGTCGCTTGGATTTCTGCCGGAATTATGGGAGCTGGTGCCGCCGTAATCATCGGGAAATCTATCGTAGAACTAGACCCAGGTGATGTGGCTTTTTATGCGCTCGGATGGTCAGGTTTTGTAATCGTTATTGTTGCAGGTTGGACCACAGCGGTGGCAAATCTCTATAGAGCGGGTTTGGCAGCGCAGGCAATTTTTAAAAATAAGTCGCGTAAAAAAACAACGATAGCCGTCGGTTTAGTGACTATGGCAGTGGCTTGTTTTCCTTTCGTGTTCTCTCAAATATTACCCTTACTTACTTATGCTGGCCTATTAGTAGTCCCTGTTGGAGCGATTGTCTTTGCAGAACACCAAATATTCCCTCGTATTGGTTACACACGCTATTGGTTACATTACCGCCAATTAACCGTGAGCAAGCCTGCAATCGCTTCTTGGGCACTCGGTCTTGTGTTCGGTTTTGGACTAAACGCATTAGATGTGATGTCCTTCTTTTACCTGTTTATACCAACGTGGATTTTCACTATCATCGTTTATACATTTTTAGCCGGAAAATACGGTGCTAAAGACACATATCCAGAAGCTGAAGAAAAAGAAAGAATACGCAACATAAACATCTCAAAATTTCAAGACCAAAAAGCAGAAGCAGAGCAGGTCATTATTAAAGACACCTCAGTATTCACTAAAGTATTAAGAAGCATTTCTTTATTAGTATTGCTCATCACAGTAGCCTTAGCTTGTAATGTTTTATTTGGTAGTGCAGACGAAGAGATATACACACAAAACAGAGAGGTATTTTATAAATATGCCTTCATCTGTACATTAACATATTTTGTTACGGCCTATTGGGCACTTAAACGTGGAAAAATCAAAAACACTTAAACATCATGGAAAACGTAATCAAACTTAATCAAAAGAATTTAGCAGAAATCGCAAAGCGAATGCCTTGTCCAACGTATGATAGAAGTAACCTAAAAACAGGGATTGTACACGTGGGTATTGGCGGATTTCATAGAGCGCATGAAGCTTTTTATACGGATGAATTATTACACAATGAATCTATTAAAGATTGGGGAATCTGTGGTGTGGCTTTATTAGATTTTGACACCAAAATATACAACACCTTAAAAGAACAAGACGGCTTATATACCTTAATCATTAAAGAACTCGATGGTACGCTTACCAAACGTGTTATTGGAGCGATAACAGAATGCTTATTTGCTCCTGAAGACCCCATCAAAGTCATTGAAAAAATGGCGAGTCCAGAGGTGAAAATTATATCATTAACCATTACAGAAGGGGGTTACAATTATAATGAAGCAACAAAAGAATTCGATTTTAGCAATCCATTAATCCAGCATGATTTAGAACAGCCTAAAGCTCCAAAAACAATTTTTGGCTATCTCACCCAAGCCTTAAAACTGAGAAAAGAACGTGGATTAAAAGGCTGTACCATCCAATCTTGCGATAATATTCAAGGTAACGGACACATGACCAAAAGAATGTTGCTTAGTTATGTGACAACTGCTGAACCTGAATTAGTCTCATGGATCGAAGCCAACGTTTCGTTTCCTAATGCGATGGTCGATAGAATTACACCTGCAACATCAACTTTAGATATTGAATTATTAAAAGAAACATCAGGTATCGATGATGCCTGGCCAGTCGTTTGCGAACCATTTAAACAATGGGTGATTGAAGACGATTTTATAGCAGGACGACCAGCTTGGGAAACCGTTGGTGCTCAATTTGTAGACGATGTAGTGCCTTACGAAAAAATGAAATTAACCCTACTTAATGCAGGCCATTCTGTATTGGGAATTCTTGGAGCATTATATGGCTACTCCACCATAGATGAAGCGGTTGGAAATGCCGATATTAGCTCGTTTTTAAGAATCTATATGGGCAACGAAGTCACACCAACTTTAGGTAATTTAGAAGGTGTGAACTTAAAAAATTATAAATTCTCTTTAATACAACGCTTTGGAAATACCTATATAAAAGATCAAATTGATCGTATTTGTTCACAGAGTTCTGCTAAGATTCCCATATTTATTTTGCCGACTATCAATGCTCAATTACAGACAAAGGGCGCTATAGAGCATGCCGCATTCATAATCGCTGCCTTTGCCATTTATAGTGTTGGTGTCAATGAATTTGGAACACAACTCATCATTAAAGACGCTATGGAACCTATTTTAAACCAAAAAGCTATCGCATCCAGATCAAACCCTGAAGCCTTTCTAGAAATAGAAGTCATATTCGGAACACTGAAAGGCAACCCAACCTTTGTAAAGGCTTATAACAATGCCTATCAAAATATTATGAGTAATGGTATTGAAAAATCAGTTAAGGATATTAATAGTAATGTTTTAAACGAAATTTAAATGAAAAATATAGTTTGTTTTGGCGAGGTGTTATGGGATGTGTTCCCAACCCATAAAAAAATTGGCGGTGCACCTTTAAACGTGGCGTTACGCTTGCAATCCTTGGGCAACAAGGTTTCTATAATTAGTAGCATAGGAACAGACAAAAAAGGAAAAAAAATTAAGACATATGTTCAAGATCATGGCGTAAATACGGATAATCTGCAAATTGACGAGACCTTTAAAACAGGAAAAGTTAAAGTGATGCTCAATCAAAAAGGGTCAGCATCCTATAATATTATGTATCCAAGAGCATGGGACAATATTCAGTTAACAGCAGGTGCTAAGAAAACAACAGAACTAGCTGATGCCTTTGTTTATGGGAGTTTAATAGCTAGAGATGATACATCAAGACACACCTTATATGAACTCTTAAAAGTGGCGAAATATAAAATTTTCGATGTCAATCTAAGAGAACCTTATTATACCATTGAGGTTTTAAATCATTTAATGAAGGAAGCCGATTTTATTAAATTCAATGACGACGAAATCTTTGAAATTGGAGAAAAGTTAAACTCTAAAACTAACGGCTTAGAGGAAAATATGCAATTCATTGCTCAACATACCAATACAAAAACCATTTGTGTCACTAAAGGGCGTCATGGTGCTATTTTGTATTATAATGATACGTTTTATTACAATAGTGGTTACCATATCGATGTGGTAGATACCGTAGGTGCTGGCGACTCGTTTTTAGCCTCCTTAATTAGTAAATTGATTACTGATGAAAACCCTCAAAAAGCCATAAACTTTGCCTGTGCCCTTGGTGCACTTGTTGCTGGTAGTGAGGGGGCAAACCCAAAAATATCCCAAGAAGATATCGCAAAATTTATGAACCCTAAATAGTACGTTTTGTGATAAATAGTTGATTAATAGCAATTCAATTATTAAAAGCTTTAAGGTGTTTCTTAAAGCTTTTTTCTTTTTTATAAGAGCACTAAAAGCCGTAGTTTTATCGGCATGTATCCAACCCATCCCTAAATAATACATCACAAAGCATGTTGTCTCTTCGAGGGCTTCACGATAGGAAATGAGCATGATAAGTAAATAATAAAGCCAGATGAATACGATTCATCTGGCTTTTTAAATGTATAAAGTAAAACGTACTATTATTTAGACATAACGCGTTTTACAATAGTGCCTTCACTAGTTATAAAGCGTATAAATAGGATCTTATTATTTTGAGACACGGTCGATAAATCAACGGTGATAACCGAATTGTCATCGTCTTTACTAACCGTATGTGTTAGGCGTTTTAATAAACGGCCGCTAATATCAACGACTTCAATAGTGGCATTAGCATCTAGAGTAGTGCTGTATTTTAAATTCAACGTCCCATTAAACGGAACAGGGTAAGTTTCTAATTCAAAATTGCTTCTGTAAAAAGGGCCTGATGCCGCAGAGCCATCACAGGCATCTCCTAAACCATTCCCATCAGAATCCGTCTGATCAGGATTATAAGCATAAATACAGTTATCTACACAATCCGCAACACCATCACCATCAGTATCTGTAAAACCTTCGTCTATAACACCATCTCCATTATTATCAATGCCATCACAAACTTCTTCTATTTCTGGTTCATCACAAACATCTCCAATACCATTGCCATCTAAATCGGCTTGATCTGCATTAGCAACTTCAGGACAATTATCTACACAATCCGCAACACCATCTCCATCAGTGTCCGCAAAGCCTTCATCTATAACACCGTCTCCGTTGTTATCAATACCATCACAAACTTCTTCGATTTCTACTTCATCACAAACATCACCAATACCATTACCATCTAAATCGGCTTGATCGGCATTAGCAACTTCAGGACAGTTATCTACACAATCCGCAACACCATCACCATCAGTGTCCGCAAAGCCTTCGTCTATGACACCATCTCCATTATTATCAATGCCATCACAAACTTCTTCTATTTCTGGTTCATCACATACATCACCAATACCATTGCCATCTAAATCGGCTTGATCTGCATTAGCAACTTCAGGACAGTTATCTACACAATCCGCAACGCCATCTCCATCAATGTCCGCAAAACCTTCGTCTATGACACCATCTCCATTATTATCAATACCATCACAAATTTCTTCTATTTCTGCTTCGTCACAAACATCTCCAATACCATTGCCATCTAAATCGGCTTGATCGGCATTAGCAACTTCAGGACAGTTATCTACACAATCCGCAACACCATCACCATCAGTGTCCGCAAAGCCTTCGTCTATAACACCATCTCCATTATTATCAATGCCATCACAAACTTCTTCTATTTCTGGTTCATCACATACATCACCAATACCATTGCCATCTAAATCGGCTTGATCTGCATTAGCAACTTCAGGACAATTATCTACACAATCCGCAACACCATCTCCATCAGTGTCTGCAAAGCCTTCATCTATAACACCGTCTCCGTTGTTATCAATACCATCACAAAGTTCTTCAGAGCTTGTTGGTGGAAAATCTATAGTGGCATCAAATAAATAAGGGTGAACTTCTCCTGAGTTCTGCTCAAAAGCTTCCACAATAATTTGCCCATCAATATTAAAATTACTTCGATTATTAAATTGAGCGTTTGGCGCATAGATAGTACCATAAATTTGTGCGCCTCCTGTGTAGTTAAGCGTTGAGCTTACATCTGCAAAATTGTACAAAATATAAGGGGCATACGATAAAGGGCCTCCTACAATATTTGGCCAACTGTGTAACGTAACCACATCCGAATCTGAACTAACAGCGGTAATATTAACAATAAATGGAGTTGTTTCTGAAGGCACTAAGCCATTAAACTTGATTTCACTAAAACCATTAAATTCATCAACAGTCAAATTAATAACGTTAGTAGCATTCGGTATTAAATCAACCCATAATTTACCTTGACTAAATTCATTAGAATTCCAAGAGACATTGGTAGATAGTGTACTTAAATAATCTGAAACCGCAGTAAACTGGTTAAATGCCGCTGTAAAATCTATTTGAGGATCTGCAGCAATAGAAGTAGAGGACTGTGGAGTGGAAAGGGCGATGCTTGGCGTACTATCAAAATGACCTCCTAATGGTGTAATTCGTGTATTGCTAATTACATTGTTTTGGTCTACTTCAAAAATAGTACTTGTTGATAAATCGCCTATCTTAATATAATTGTTTTCTAAAACTTGTAGCCGACCAGAAACATAATTGACTTTACCGTTTACGACCAATGCGGTCGGTTGTGAATCTCCATTATAATAAGTGTTGCCACCAAAGATATTCAGCGTACCATCTAATGTTAAATTGCCTCCAACGGCCCAAGAGCCTTCAGATTCTGTTTTAATAGCAATGGCATCACCAGAGGTAAATACATTAAAATTTGTGGCTGCTGCTGTGGGATTTACGGGGTCAGACTGTGCGTTTAGAGGAGTGCTAACATTGAAAAACGAATAGCAAACAACGAAACTAAATAGTAGTTTTTTAATTTCCATAAAATATTATTTGTAGGTTAAGTATAACAAAAATAACATTTTAAGCATCAATTACGTGTCGTTCATCGAAAAGTGACCTGTAGTTCATCGAATAGTAGGGCTTTCTTCAAATGGAACATACTAAAACAGATTGTTTTTAATCTAGAGCTTCACCGCAGCTGATGTCTCCTTCTTAAAATGATAAAAAAGTAAGGCGCCTATCACAGCTATGGTAAAGCTCAAATAACTGAGAAGGGAGTTTTCAATACCAAAGCTTTCCGAACTTAAGCCCAAAACAATACTCGGAACTCCAAATCCTAAGTAACCATATAATAAGTAACCGGACACAACTCTAGGCTTTTCTTTAGGATTCAGTTCAGAGACTCCTTTAAGGGTTCCAAAATAGCCAAAACCATAGGCCACCATACCCACAATAGCGCAACCAGCCAGTACAAATGGTAAATAACCATTGAGACTACCATAGGTTAAAGATGTAAAACCAATGGGTAATAAAATATAAGAAATAGTCATACAATGTCGCACCGAAAAACGTTTGGCAATCGGCAGGAATAAAGCTCCTGTACCGTTAATTAAAAATAAAGACAAACCGCTCCAACCTCCCAAATCAAACTTTGATATTTGTGTGGGTATAATCGAAATCACAACTCCAGTCGCAGCCCAAAATAAAGCCACGGAAATATTATACTTAAGCGCTCCCTTGGGAAATAAAGGAAGTTTTATCATTTTTTTCTTAACATCAAACTTAGACTCTGGCAATGTCATGGAGATCAATAACCAAACAACAGAAGCCACAAGCACAACCCAATAGGTAAGCGGTACTAAAGTGGTATAATAAGCCAAGTAAATTCCTGTGAATAAAGCACCACTCCCAAAGCCTAAAGCGGTAGATAAAGCTACAATATTAGAAGATTTAGTCGCCTTATGCGTGGTAAACAAATCCGAAAGAAAACTACTGCCTGTTGCAATAGACAAAGCCACGGCACAACCCACTAACACGCGTGAGACAAACAACACATACAAATTAGGATAAAGACTAATAATTAAAACGGAAAGCGTAGAGAGTAACAGCGCTATAATAAGCACTTTTTTCTTACCTATTTTATCCGAAAGTCCTCCAAAAAGTAAAGCTGTAGGCAAAAGCCCTCCGATATAAGAGGCAAAAGCAAAACCGACCATGCCCACGCCAAAATGTTCATTTTCGGTATAGATTCTAAATAGTGGCATTTCTAAATTAACTGAGGCAGTAATTAAAAAGAGGACACCTGTAATAATGGCAATATGTTTTTTAGAAGACGACATGCATACTCAAAAGAATTAGTAATATTACAAGCGCTAAAATTAGGTTTTAATTAATGGTTAAAATAGCAGTTCGTTGTATTTAACACCAACGGCAATATCACCAACCATCACAAAGGCTACCTCACGTCGTACAGATCTTACACCTCTGGCCAAGGCAGACCTGGTGGAGCAACGCCACACATGTTAGTCAACTCGGGCAATGTCTATGCCATTGCGCACAATTGTGGAGGCAACGATATAAGCAAAGAAAGGTAGTACCCAAACCCCAACTAAAACCATCTCATGCAATAGTAATAAACCGCAATTTAGCCGTCGCATTTTTTTAATAAATGTGTATCGAGTATCTTAGTGCAAACCTAAGGCCCTAAATCTAAATTTTATAATCTAATAAACCGCATGAATCCAAACGACCCCATACACAGCACCTGTTCTGAAACAGAAAAGCAAACACAATTAGAAAAAGATAAAATTATAGAAAGACAGCTGCGCTTTCAAGACTTACTTATAAGCATTTCTACCACCTATATCAATGCCGATTTATCAGATGTCGATACACTAATCCGCACCTCGCTGCAACAAATTGGAGAATTCGTAGAATCCGATAGAAGCTATATTTTTACCTATAATTTTAAAGACAACACCACCTCTAATACCTACGAGTGGTGCGCTGCAGATATAGAGCCCGAAATTCACAACCTTCAAAACGTGCCTATCGATTACATTCCGCAATGGATTGAAGCACACAAAAACGGAAAAGCTTTTTATGTAGAAGATGTCAGTCAGTTACCCGAAGATGGCGAACTAGGCCTAAGAGCCGTACTAGAGCCACAAGGCATTAAAAGTCTTATCACCATCCCAAAAATTAAAAACGGTGAACTCATCGGTTTCATTGGTTTCGATGCCGTTAAAAAGCTAAACAAATACACCGAAAACGAAAAAGACATTCTTTTCGTATACGCCAATATGCTCGTCAATGTCATTAAGCGTAAAGAGAATGAAGAACACATTAAAGCACAAGAAAAGAAAAAGGAAGAGCTCCTAAAAAACTTATCCTTGCAAAACGAAGAGCTTAACGAATACGCCCACGTGGTGTCTCACGATCTTAAAGCTCCACTCATCAATATCCACACCTTAATCAGTTGGTTTATGGACGATCATAAAGCCGCCTTTACTGAAAAAGACCTAGTACCCTTGCATCAGGTGTTGTTTAATGTTGAGAAAATGGACTTCCTCATCAAAGGTATTCTAGATTATTCTACTATCGATAAATTAGAACAACAAGACAAACAGGTCAACTTTAATACACTCGTCACAGAGGTCTTGCAAACCTTGCTCATCCCTACACACATCAGCATTACCGTACAAGATAACCTTCCAGACATTTATGGCAATACCTGGAGATTCAAACAAGTCTTCCAAAACCTTATTCAAAATGCTATTAAATATAGTGATAAAGACCAAGGCACCATAGAAATTGGCTATACAGAGCAAGACCATCTATTTCAGTTCTTTGTAAAAGACAACGGAGTGGGTATTAAACCCAATTATTTCGAAAGAATCTTCAAGGTCTTTACCAAATTAGAAAGTAGCAGCTCGTCTTCGGGCATCGGGCTCTCTATCGTAAAAAAAATCATCACCTTCTACAAAGGCAGCATATGGCTAGAAAGCGAAGAGGGTAGTGGCACCACCTTTTATTTTACCTTACCTAAATCCGGATCGTAATAAAACCGTTGACGTCAGTTGGAGTGTCCCAACCATTTCGTCGGGATGTATCGAGATACCATATTAAAAAGCATGAACTAAAAACCAACATAACACTGCCATGAATATCATTACCCTCACCATAAATCCCGCATTAGACAAAAGCGCCACCATAAACCATTTAGTCCCTGAACAAAAACTAAAATGCCACGCTATCGAATTTCAAGCGGGTGGAGGCGGAGTGAATATTTCAAGAGTCCTGCATACTTTAGGCGTTAAAAATAACTGTATGTTTACCTGCGGTGGCGATACAGGCCAAACCTTAAAACGCTTATTAGAAGAAGAACAACTTAACATCACACCAATACCTGTAGAAGCGTGGACACGTGAAAACCTAGCTGTTGTAGATGCTAAAACCGAATTACAATACCGTTTCGGAATGCCAGGACAAGGCTTAAGTACTACTGAAATAGAAAACCTTAAAAGCACTATAAATAAGTTAGTTACAGAAGACACTATACTTATTATGAGTGGTAGCGTTCCAGATACCATGGCACCAGACTTTTACATCCAACTCATAGATAGCCTCACCGCTAAAAACGTCAAAATCATCGTAGATACCTCTGGCGAAGCTTTAAAAGCAAGCCTCCAAAAACCGGTATTTCTAATGAAACCCAACCAAGGAGAACTTGCCCAATTAGCTGGCAAAGACTTTTTAACAAAAACCGAACAAGAGGCATTTGCCATGCAACTCATCCATAACAAACAGGCACAATATGTGGTGGTTTCCTTAGGTGCTCGTGGTGCTTTTTTAGCCTCAACAAACGGTATCGTATACCAAAATACACCTTCCGTAAAAGTAAAGAGTACCATTGGTGCTGGCGATAGTATGGTAGCGGGCTTAATTTATGCCATAACACATAACTTATCTCCTGCCAACATTCTAAAATGGGGTGTTATCTGCGGTGTTGCAACCACCATGACAGGCGGCACCAATTTAGCATCCAAAGAAAATATACAAAAGGTGGTAGACTTGCTAAAAGAGTAATGTCATACAAGATATAGATCTCATCTATAAACTTCAAAACCGCTGACGTCAGTTCGAGTGTCCCGACCCTTTCGTCGGGATGTATCGAGAACTCCAACCGTCAGTTCGAGTGTTTTTTAATTCAAAGTGCAACGACGAATTAAGAACTGTATCGAGAACGATCTAACAATCTAACTTAGTCTAACAATCCAATAGTCTAACAATCTAACAAATACCTCAAAACCATTAACGTCAGTTCGAGTGTCCCGACCATTTTCAGTCGGGATGTATCGAGAACCGCAATCGTCCGTCAGTTCGAGTGGTTCTTAATTCAAAGTGCAACGACGACTTAAGAAGTATATCGAGAACGATCTAACAATCCAATAGTCTAACAATCTAACTTAGTCTAATCATCTAACAATCTAATAGTCTAATAGTCTAACAATCTAACAAACACATCAAAACCGTTGACGTCAGTTCGAGTGTCCCGACCATTTCGTCGGGATGTATCGAGAACCGCAATCGTCCGTCAGTTCGAGTGGTTCTTAATTCGAAGTGCAACGGAGACTTAAGAACTGTATCGAAAACGATCTAACAATCTAATAGTCTAACAATCTAACTTAGTCTAACAATCCAATAGTCTAACAACCCAACCAAAAACATACTTTTTTTCCTAAAAAAATGTTATTTATAAACCAAGGTCAATGTTAAGACCCTATTATTACAAAATCAAACCCTTGTAAGTCAATCATCAACAAAAAACAATCAATCAGCCATGCCAACTAAACCGCTCTTACTTTTGCTATGCTTACTAATGTCCTTTGCAAAAGCCCAAAACAATCAAACAAACACCATTTCATCAGAAACAATCAAAGGCACCGTCGTTGATAAAACCGATGGCACTCCATTGCCTTATGCCTATTTAAAAATAGATAAAGTAGGTTTAGGTACGGTAACAGAAGGTGATGGTAAATTTCAAATTACCATTCCAAAAAAATACGATACCTACACCATTACTATCAGCTATTTAGGCTTTGAAGATTTAAAACTTAACATCTCAGATTTCAAAGCACTAAACGGTACCACCTTTAACATGACTCCAGAATCGGTGTCTCTAGATGAAGTCTTTGTAGAAGAGAAAAAAGAAAAACTACCTAGCGCCAAGTCGTTACTGAGAAAAGTGATTAAAAACATACCCTCTAATTATTCCAATACTCCAAGCCTCGTTACAGGCTATTACCGAGAAACCATGAAAGAAAATGGGGAATACATCAAATACACCGATGCCGCTTGTGAGTATTATGAAGCGCCTTACCGTAAAAAGAAGTACAAATGGAGAGATTACCAAAATCCTTACGATTTTTCCGTAAGTGCTGGTACCTTTAGCTACGATGCGAGCTCCTTACATCGTATTCATTTTCACTATAAAACGTTGAAAGATGAACAAGTCAACATTATAGATTCTAGATCTAGTGCGAGTTTGAGCAAACGCGAATTTCACGGTAATATTGAAGGTGGCCCCTTAGGATTATTCGGCAGAAATCGCGTAAAATACCAAGAGAGTTTTCTGGGTAAAAAGGCGACGCGAGATTTCAACTATACCATTTCCGAAGAACTAGACGACTCAGGCAATTGGGTATATGTCTTAGAATTTCAAACCAAAACCACTAAAGACGAACTTGATGATTTAGCGTCTCCCAACTCAAGAAGTAGAAAACAATGGCGCAAGGCCAACAACCGTAAATTACTCAAAGGTAAAATCTATATCAATCCAGAGAATTACGCTGTGGTTCGTTACGAGTGCATGGTACCTAACGAACTCAAAGAATACTTCTGCGGCTACAAATACAACCAAGTCAAGCATTTCGATTACAAACTCGATGTACGCTTCAAGAAAGAAGGAGCAACGTATTACATTGATAATGTGCGACATGAAGACGAATTCATCTATAAAGACAGTACCAACCAAACCACAACCTATTATTCGGCAATATCCGAATTTAAGACCTCTAAAATCAACACCACAAACGTCAAGAAATTCCCTAAAGAAGATAATTTCGCTAACACCATGTCCAATCACTTATACGAGTTTCCATTAGACTACGATACGGCATACTGGCAAAATTATACCCTTAAAAATCCAGTAGCCACCATTGATGCGACTATTAGAAAGGATATGGAGTTTGAGAAACCTTTAGAACAACAATTTAGAGATAAACACATTCGTAATGATGCTATGCCACAGCCTAAAGCTAATATCATAAGCTCTAGTTTTAAAATCCATGGGGAAACCTATACCGATAATTACGCTTGGCTAAAAGATACCAAAGCTCCACAACACAATCAACCAATTATGGAATACCTGCGTAAAGAAAACAAATACACCGAAAACTATATCATTCCACTCAAAAAAGCGCAACGTATCATTTACAAAAATTTGGTACAAACCGTCGAGAAGAATACCAGTTCACTGCCTGTTGCAAAAAATGGATACAGCTATTACAGTAGCTATACCGAAGATGATGAATATCCCATCTATTACAGAAAAAGCCTCGCCAAAGATACCCTTACCGAAGTCTTATTAGATGTCAATGAAATGGCTAAAGGGAAAGATTACTACACCGCTAGTCCTGGTTCGGTAAGTCCCAACAATCAATTCATCACCGTTTACGAAAACACTACAGGTACAGATGCCTACATGCTCAAAATAAAAGACCTTAACAACAAAACGTTTTTAAACGATTCTATTAATAGCGTAGGTGGCACCGTTTGGTTAGATAACACTGCCTTTTTATATGTAGATGTAGAAAAAGGCACCTACCGTTCGTCTCAAGTAAAACGTCACATCTTAGGGACCCATCCAAATACCGATGCCATCATCTACGAAGAAAAAGATCCAAAATTTAGTGTATCCATCGGCAAATCAAAATCTAAAGACTATATTTTCTTAAATACATCAAGTAGCACGTCTTCCGAAAATTGGTATCTAAAAACAGATAACCCCATGGGCGAATTTAAAATCATTCGTCCACGTGAAACGAATCATATCTATGCCATCGCACATCATAAGGACCTATTCTATATCCTCACCAATAAAAACGCGCTCAACTATAAAATAGCCACTGTGCCTGTTAATGACGTCGAATCAGGAACATGGACCGATATCATACCACATCAAAAAGGCGTACTAATTCAAAATTTTGCGGTCTTCGATAAGTTTGTCGTCATTAATGAAAAAGAAAACGCACAAGCACGACTCAAAATCATTGACCAAACCACACAAAAAAGCCATATTATTAAATTCAAAGAAGACTTTTACAACATCGGTATGGGTTATAATCCAGAGTTTGCCACAGATAGTTTACAGTTTTCATATAGTTCCTTTGAAACGCCAACAACCACCTATAAATACCACATGGCCACCAAAAAGAAACGCCTGGTAAAACAACACAGCAAACCCCTCACGCATCCGTATTACAAATATGTGGTAGAACGCAAATGGGTGACCGCTAAAGACGGACAACTAATTCCCTTAACGCTCATCAGACACAAATGGCGAACCAACAAAGGAAAAAACCACAAAGTCTACCTCACATCGTATGGTTCTTATGGTTCCGGACAAGGCATTCCTGGTGGCGCATCCGTTCATCAGTTGGTTAACGCAGGTTACGTCTATGCCATTGCACATGTTAGAGGTGGCAATGATAAAGGAAACGAATGGTACGAAGATGGTAAACTATTCAATAAGAAAAATACCTTCACCGATTTTATAGCCTGTGCAGACTACCTCATTGCAGAAAATTATGCCGCCAAAGGTAGCATTGTAGCCCAAGGCGGAAGCGCTGGCGGTTTGCTCATGGGAGCCGTAATTAATGAGCGACCAGAACTTTTTAACACCGTTATCTTAGACGTCCCCTTTGTAGATGTCATTAACACCATGTTAGATGAAAATCTACCGCTTACCGTTGGCGAATTTGAAGAATGGGGAAACCCAAAAGACAAAAAAGCTTACCAATACATCAAGTCGTACAGTCCTTATGATAACGTTAAAGCACAAGACTATCCTAATCTATTGTTTTTCACTGGTCTCAATGATACCAGAGTAGGGTATTGGGAACCAGCGAAAATGGTCGCAAAACTAAGAGCGACTAAAACAGATGATAACATCCTCTTACTAAAAACCGACTTTGCAAATGGTCATGGTGGCGGATCCGGACGCTTTGCTGGATTTAGAGATAGTGCTTATAAATTAGCCTTGATTTTTGAATTAGAGCGCTTAAGAAAGTTGAGTGAGTTAAAGGTGCCGAAACCTTAAGAGTTTATAAAACCAGCCGTCAGTTCGCGTGACCCGACCTTTTCTGGTCGGGATGTATCGAGAACCTTCACGTCAGTTCGAGTGTTTCTTAATGAGAAGTACAACGAAGCATTAAGAAATGTATCGAGAACTCTCAATAACAAAATTTAGTAATCATTAAAGCCCCAACCGTCAGTTCAAGTGTCCCAATCATTTTTCGTCAGAATGTATCGAGAACCAAATAAATAGCATTTTTGAATTGCAATGTTGGAAGTATTAATGAAAATAGTATCACGAATGTAAATCTGTCATTCCTGCGAAGGCAGGAATCCACTATGTCAAATTAAAACCAATAACAAACACATCAAAACCGTTGACGTCAGTTCGAGTGTCCCGACTTTTTCGTCGGGATGTATCGAGAACCATATAAAAATGTGGAAAGGCTTTTATATTGACTTATTTTCAATCGTTTACGGTTTCCCATAAAGTTACTTACTACAAATTATATTATATTTGAATACTCCCCTTTATTAAAGTGCATAACTTACATATTGTCTAGAAAATGCCAGTTATCTGTATTCAAAATTATGAGAGTATTATCAAAATCAAGATTCAAACTTGGGCTAGAATGTCCTAATAAACTTTTTTACACTGGTAATAAAGAATATGCTAATGTTAAAAATGAAGACACCTTTTTAGAAGCATTAGCTCAAGGCGGTTTTCAAGTTGAGGAACTTGCAAGGATGCATTTCCCAGGTGGCATACTGATAGATGAAGACACTTGGGAGTATGAAAAAGCATGGAATCTAACTCAAAATCTTTTAACACAAGAGAACATAATAATTTATGAAGCTGCCTTTTTATTTGAAGGATTATATATAAAAACAGATATTCTAGTAAAAAAAGGAGATGTTATTGAATTAATTGAAGTAAAGTCTAAATCATTTTTACCAGATGATGATTATCTATTTATTGGTAAAAGAGGAGGAATGGTCGGAGGTTGGAAACCTTATTTATTTGATGTTGCATTTCAAAAGAATGTTATGCAACTATGTTATCCTAACTGGAAAATAAATTCTTTTATAATGATGGCTGATAAATCCAAAACAGCAAGTATTGATGGATTAAACCAATCGTTTAGGATTACTAAAAAAGGAAATAATCGAACTGGTATAATTAACAAAATTGATAAAATAGAAGAAATAGGGAACTCAGTTTTAGGAAGAAAAAATGTTACACAAATTATAGATGAAATTGAGTCGAATAAATATCGGTACCACGCAAATTTAACCTTTCAAGAATCTATTGAATTATTCAAAGATTTGTATGTAAATAATACTTATGCTAATTGGCCAACTTCATATAGTTCTTGCAAGAAATGTGAGTTTAAATTAACCTATAAATCTGATACTAATTTAAAGTCAGGCTTCAAAGAATGTTTTTTTAAACAACATAAATGGGAGGAAAATGAATTCAATCAACCTAATATTTTTGATATTTATGATTTCAGAAAAGGCAATAAACTCTTTCAAGAAGGTATTATTTTTAAAAAGGATTTGACAGAGGACAACATAGATTTAAAGATAGAAGTTGAAAAACTTACAACTTCGAACAGACAATGGCTGCAAATAGAAAAGGAAATAAATAGCGATTCTGCAATATATGTAGATAAGGAAGGGCTAAAATGTGAATTTGAAAAGTGGGTATATCCTTTGCATTTTATTGATTTTGAAACGAGCATGTCCGCATTGCCATTTAATAAAGGACTGAAGCCATATGAACAAGTAGCATTCCAATTTTCTCACCATATTTATTATGAAAATGGTAAAATTGAACATGCTAATGAATATATAAATAATACAATTGGTGAGTTCCCTAACTATAAATTTATTAGAGAATTAAGGAATGCCTTGAGTAGTGATAAAGGTACCATTTTTAGATACTCTCATCATGAAAATACAATTTTGAATGCTATTTATATACAGTTATTAGCTTCCAATGAAGATGATAAGGAAGATTTAATGAATTTCATTAAAACAATTTCACATTCCAAAAGAGACAGTGTAATTAAATGGACTGGAGAAAGAGATATGGTGGATTTATGGGATATTGAAAAACGTTATTATTACAATCCTCTAACAAAAGGTTCTAATTCTTTAAAAGATGTTTTGCCAGCTTCAATCAATTCTAGTCCTTTTTTATTAAATAAGTATTCTCAACCTATAGGTCAAATAAATTTAACTAGTAAAAACTTTACTGATGACCATGTTTGGCTAAAGCAAGAAAAGGAGAAGATATTGAACCCATACAAATTACTACCTCCGGTTTTTGAAAACTGGACTGAAGAAGAAATTGAGAATACTCTTTCTGAAATTGATGGAATAGCTGATGGTGGTACAGCAATGACCACATATAGCAAGATGCAATATACAGATATGACTCAAATAGAAATCGACGAATTGAGTGCTGCTTTATTAAAATATTGTGAGTTGGATACTTTAGCTATGGTAATGGTTTATGAACACTTTAAAGAATTAGTTTATGCCTAGAAATAAAAATGCTTATATAAGACATCGACTTATTGATAGCCTATTAAGAGATAAGGATTATGTTAAGACTAATGACATAATTGATAGACTTTATGAAAGACACGATATTTCAGTTGGATCTACTACAATTAATAAAGATATAAGAGATATGCAATTGGAATTACATGCACCAATCAAATATTCTAATCAAAAAAAAGCATATTATTATCCAGATGATGTCGACGATATATTTCCAGCTATAGAATTAAAAAGTGATGAACTAAACGCTTTATTATTTTATACAAAGAATATAGCACATTATAAAGATATAGGAATTTTTAAGGATTTCACAAATGCAATAGATAAGGTCATAGATGCAGTTAAGATTGAAGCTAGTCAACAAAAGGCATCTAAGAGAATAATTATACAACCTGAAAACTTTCCCAAATTTCAAGGAAGTGAATTAATCCCAGAAATTATAGCTGGTTTTGACACTAATTTTAAATTCAATTTTGATTATAAAAAGCATAATTCAGAAGAAATAAAGAATCATACAGTAACCCCCATTTTATTAAAGGAGTATGACCACTTGTGGTACTTAATAGGTAAAATAGAAGGAAAAGAATTTGTAACAATTTTTGCCCTTGATAGAATAATAAATTTTGAATTGACTGACGTCGATTGTGAAGAAATAACAGGCTTTGATTCTGATAAATACTTTAATCATGCCTTTGGTATTTCAGTACCTGACGGAGAAGTGGAGGATGTTATATTGGAATTTGATGCTTGGAGAGGCAAATACTTGCTTTCATCCCCAATTCATAAATCACAAGAATTAATAAAAGAAGAAAACGGTAAATTGACTTTTTCTTTTAAAGTAGTTCCATTTCATGAATTACACTCCAAGATATTAAGCTATGGAAGCTCTGTTAAGGTTTTAGAACCTGAAAGTCTTCGTTCAAAAATCAAAGAAATGCTTAATAATACCCTTGAAAAATATTAAAATTTGAATTGTTTTTTTATCACGCAAATAGAGTGCGCTATGTGGTTGTTTATTTGTAACGTTAAATAGTTTGAATTTACAAACTATAAAAAAAACGATAATTATGGCAACAAACAAAAACGAACATCTTAAAAAGGTACTTGATACTCACGATATAAATAAAGTAGAACATTTAATTAAGTTCATTGAAAAGAAAAATAAAGTTAAAGATGCTTTAAACAAAAAGTTTTCAGACCAAAAAGCTTCTAATTCTATAGATTCAGGATCGTATGCAAAGAACACAGCTATTAATACAAAATTTGATATAGATTGCTGTATTCCGTTTAAAAAGAAAACACCTGGAAACAATGATGAAAAAGGTTTTGAAAGTTTAAGTGAAATGTTTGATGAAGTATATAAATATTTAAAAAATGAATATACTGAAGAAGATAATGATTTAAGTAAAGACAATGTAAGGAAACAAAAGGTATCAATAGGTTTGAAATTTGATATTGATGGAGAAGAGTTTGATATGGATGTTGTTCCTGGAAGAGAGAGACCAAACAATAATGATTATAATGACAGCAATACTGATTTAAGTTTATATATAAATCCTTCTAACAGATCAAAAAAAGAGGAGGATGAAGGCAAAACTAGAATAAAAACAAACATTAAAACTCACATTGGGTTATTAAATGGAGCAGATAGAACTCACGAAAGAAAAGTAACAAAACTTCTCAAAGTTTGGAAGACTGAACGAAAAAACAAAAATGGAGGTAAACTTATAAAATCATTTATGATGGAACTCTATACTAAAGAAGCTTTTGATAATACAGATGAGATACCAAGTGGACTTTGGGAAAAAACTAAGTTGGTTATGAATCATATCATTGATAATATTGAAACAACTGATTTAGTAGATCCTGCAAATTCAAGTAATATTATTTCAGATTCAATGAGTGATACAGCTAAGACTCAAACTAAACGTGACATGAAAAACACGCTTAAAGATATAGAGAACGATTCTGATAAAATAAAAGAATATTTCCCAATAAATGATGAGTTCGATAATGAAGATAACTCAAATTCTAATAGTTCTTCTAAGGCTTCAGTTTTAAGTACAAGTAAATTCGGATAGTTTGAAAGAAGAGGATAACACAATAAGAAAAATATACAGTCTATTAAAAAAAGATAAAGATTTAGTAATTGTTGATACGATTAAAAAAGTGAATAACTATTATAAAGGTAAAATTGAGGTAAACTATCTAAATGAAAAGTTGAGCTTTAATTTTGCTATTCCTAACAACTATCCTTTAACTCATCCAAATTCTGATAACATATCTATTATTTTCAAAAACAGGGATTATATAGGCCTTTCTCATATAAACCCTGATGGCTCAGTATGTTTTCATCCTAATAAAGATGATAATTTTGATAGGAAACTTCTTTATGAGATTAAATGCTTAAAACAGTGGATTAAAGACTATTACATTTACAAAAAAGAAGATGATAATTACTCTTACTTAATTCATGATACAGAAAGTGATCGTATTGACAAACTATACATTACTAATACAGTTAACAATTTTCGTAAAAATACGTTTGGTACATTTAGATACTCCATATTCTCAGACGAGAGATTTGGAACTGAAAAATTCGCTATAAAGAAATTATTCAGGTTAGGTTTTGAAGATGGTAAAAATGATACTTGGTCGCATACTTTTGTTGAAGAATTAAAAAGTAAAACCTACAAAAAAGGATTGTATTATTTTATTGAAGAAGAACCTTTAAGAAAGAATAATGTTGGAAGAAAAGGTATAGAAAATTGGAACGAACTAAAAGATTATCTGTCAGATGAATTTATTGAGTATTTATATAAAGGCTTAAAAAGAGAATTTAATAATAATTACTATCACGAAAACAGCTTATTCTTAATAATTGGATATAAAATCCCTAATAATGAAACTTATGAAGAGCATTGGGATTTAATAAGGATACCAAAAAAAAATATTCCTATTGATTATAATAGAATACCTAAAAACGAACAACAGAATTCAAACAAAAGATTTAAGCATACCCTAAAAAGAAATAAAATCAATTGGGGAACAACTGAAAACATTGATTATAGTCGATTTTTTGGTCGAGGAAAATTAGATAACAAAATCACAAGCTCAAATATTTTAATTATTGGTTGTGGTGCTTTAGGAAGTTCATTAGCAGAAATATTGGTAAGAGGAGGTGCAAAGAATATAGTTCTTGAAGATTTTGATACCATTAAAGGTGGTAATTTATGTAGAGCAAATTATGATTTAAATGATATGGTCTTTCATAAAACTAATAGTTTAACTAAAAGACTAAAAGCTATATCTCCTTTTGTAAATATAAAAACAATATCTGTTAAACTTAACAATTATGATATTGAAAAAATAAAAGAGGTTTTTAATAATAATGTTGATATTATTTTTGATTGTTCTACAGATACAGAAGTTACATATATAATTGATAAACTCAATTTTAGTGGAAAAACATTTAGTCTTGCCATAACTAATAATGCAAAATCATTTGTTTCAATAACAGGTAAAAATTTAACAAAACAAGCTAAAACTATTTTTGAATTTGTCGAAAATGAAGAGCCTTCTTATTTTGAAGGAACAGGATGTGGATATCCAACTTTTGAGGCTAATTATAATGACATAAATGCCTTACTGAATGTTGGTGTAAAAGTTATAAATAATAATTATTCCAAAAGAATAGAACATGCGTCCTTTATTATTCAACCAGATTTTGGAGATGAATTAATAATAGATATTAAAGAGTATGAATATTATATTCTTAATAATATTAATAGTGCTATACACATATCTAAAAGTGTTTTAAAGAGAATAGAAGAAGAAACCAAGTTTCACTATCCAAAAGAGTTTGGAGGAGTTTTTATAGGTTATAAGTCAGATTTACACTTTATAATTACTGATATATTAATACCTGATCATTATAAAAATGGGCAAACTATTTTTATTAGAGAACCAGGAACTTTAAACGAAAGGTTGAGTGAAATTCATAAAATGACTAATGGTGAAATTGAATATTTAGGAGAATGGCATTCTCATCCTAATGGGCCAACAACTCCTAGTCGAACAGATATAAATGCGATGCAAGAAATTGCTAAGGATAAAAACATAAATATTGATAAACCTCTATTAATGATTGCAGAGGTTGACAATATCTCTTTTGGTAAAGATTTATATATATATGATAATAAAAATTTAAAAAAATATGAGTGATAAAATTAATTTAAGGAAATTATTTGGAGGCTTACAAGCACAAATGATTGCCCAATTAAATACTAATAGAGAATTTATAGAACATCCTGGTTCTAAAGGAGATTCTTTAGAAAATACTTGGATTGAATGGTTAAGAACATATTTACCTAATAGATACTGTGTTGATAAAGCTATTGTTATAGATTCAAAAGGACAATTAAGTCATCAAATTGATTTAGTGATTTATGACCAAACATATACACCTTTTGTTTTTAAGCAAAATGGGATTTTTTATATACCAGCAGAAGGAGTCTATGCTGTTTTCGAAGTAAAGCCAGATCTTGATAAGGGCAATATAATTTATGCAGGAGATAAAATCGAAAGCGTTAGAAAATTACAAAGGACATCAACAAAAATAATTGATAGAGGTAGACCTTTTAATCCAAGAGCTTTAACTAAAATCTTAGGTGGTATCTTGACTATAGAAACTGAAATAAAAGAACCTACTATTGAAAAGCATTTAAAAAGTTTGAAAGGTCTCAAATCTATTGACATTGGATGTGCTGTGAAAGACAAAAGTTTTTATGTTAATTATAACAAAGATGATAGCATTTTTAATCTTGATAAAGATGCAAACTTAACTTTTAAAGAGCATAATGATTTAATAACAAAATTTTACGAAAATAGAAATGTAAATAACATAGAATTCAGTAAAAAAAACAATTCCTTAGTTACATTTTTTTTACAGCTAACAAGATATTTACAACAAAGTATTGGAACAGTCGCTGCTATTGATTTATCTGAATATGCAAAAGCTATTAATTTTGATATTGATGAAGAAATTTAAAGATAATGAATAAGAAGCTCATTAAATATAGTAAGAATGGAGTAGTTATTTTTGGATTGACTAATGCTTTTATAAATGCAATTCAGCAAATAAATTCTATCAAAGAAATTCCTGAGCAAAACTTTGATTGGTCAGAATTATTAAAAGCAGGAGGTAAAGGTGCGCTATTAGGTGGAGTAGGGGGCGCTTTTATTGGTGGAATAGTAGATTCTAACAACGCTAAAAAAGAACGTCTAAATACAAGTGCAATATTATCAACTGTTGTTTCAAATATTAGATTAGATAAAAACAATTCTATTTATAAAAAACTGTCTATAAAAGCTAATCGCATTATAAATGATTTAGAAATATACTTTAATAACAGTTTGGGTGGCTCACCACTAAAAATAGGTTCTACTGAAGAGGGAACATCGCTTTCAGATTCTTTTGATATCGATATAAGTGTGCCTTTTAGTTCTAATAGTTTTAATTCAACTTCTGAAATGTATCATACATTATATGAGTATTTTGACGAAAATTATTCAGATAAAGATTTTATTAGACTTAGAAAGCAAAAAAAATCAATAGGTATAATTTATCGAATTAATGGAGAGGATTATAAGATTGATGTTGTTCCTTATAAACTAAGTAAAACTATTAATAATAAAACAGCTGGTTATTTGTATGTCAATAATAATTCGTTCTTTAAAAAAGATAGTTACACAAAAACTGATATTATTAGTTTAAAGAGTATTAAATTAACTACAATTCAACAAAAACTATTAATCGCATTAAAAAAATGGAAAAAAGAATATTCTATACCAATTAGTTCGCATCTATTAAAAATGTTGATTATTGATGCGTATGAAATCAATAAAGGAAATATCCCTAGAGATTTTACAAAGAAGATCCTAATGACTATTACATATATTGAAGAAAATATTATGTATAGACGGATTACCAGTATTGAGAATACAAATAATATACTTACTGATTTTGATGAATCGGATAAATTACTTATCAAAAAAGAATGTAATAATATCATTAGTGATTATAAATATCGACCTAATTCAATTTTAAAATACTTTGATTTTTTATAATTAAACCACTTAACAAATAATCTCTCCTAAACCCGATACCGTTCCTTCAACTCATCAAACAAATACTACGGTTCAGTGTACTTCTAGACACTTTCACATAATCGGCAATAGCATCAACAATAAGCAATTATTATTGTTGATATAAGACCTCATAAAATTCCACCCCAAACCCCTAAAAAAATCAAAACCATTCTATTAATTTCGCACTGTACAAACATTGCATAAATTAAGAAGCTTGCTAGAAAAAAGACCACAAGTACCCCAAGAACAGATCACAGAAGTAGATTACTTTATTTATTGCTTAGAAGGAGTCGATGATGTAGACGCCAACACGGTAACCGAAGCACAACAAAACTTAGAGCAATTGGCCCTAAACTATGGCATAGCAAGTATTTATAAAACCTGCGACACCATTGAAGGCCTAGAAGAGAGCTTAAACGCATTGGTAGTAGATGATCATAACTTTAAGGATTATGAAATCATCTATTTGGTGATGAGGGGAGAAGCCAATAATATATGTTTAAATGACTACTACTATAGTTTACAGGAAATCGCAGAACTTTTTGAAGGCCGGTTAGACGGAAAGATTTTACATTTTTCAAATGCAAAAATTCTAGATTTAGACGAAGAAGAAGCACAGTATTTTTTAGATATTACGGGAGCAAAAGCCATTTCTGGTTATGGTCATGCCTATAATGGCATAGCGAGTACAAAACTAGATGAAGCTTTCTTTAATTTATTTAAAGAAGATGATGATATGTTAGCCGTTGTAGAAGAGTTGCACCAAAGACATTATAACGCCTGCAAAGTATTGGATTTTAGATTGTATTATTAAACGCAGTCGCTTACAAAAAACCACCACAAACCACCAACCAACCACCTTAAAATTAATGCTTTACACTGAAAACTGAACACTGAACACTGAACACTTCAAACTCCACACTTAACACTTTACACTTCAAACTCCACACTTCACACTTCTACAACCCCTCAACAACCCCCTTAAGCTTCACAGTAATCTCCTCAGCAATCCCTTTCAAAGCGTCATTTTCCACCGCTTGCATAGAAGCCATAGGGTTAACAGCAGCCACTTCAATGTCACCAGAATCTAATTCCTGAACAATAACATTACAAGGCAGCATGGTGCCAATTTTATTCTCCGCTAATAAAGCTTTATGAGCATACGGAGGATTACACGCCCCTAAGATTTTATAATTATTAAAATTCACATCCAGCTTCTTTTTAAGCGTGGCTTTAATATCGATTTCCGTTAATACACCAAACTGTTCCGTTTTAAGTGCAGCGGTAACCTTTTCTACGATATCGTTAAAATTACCTTTTAAGATTTTGCTAAAATAATAGTCCATAATACGTTAATTTTTAAGATTAATAAGGATTACAAATTATAAACCATAAGTTACAAAAACCACTGTAACACACGAAGCATTAACCTGTTAAATAAGTCATAAAAGCGATGGTATATCATAAGTCTTCATAAACGTTTTGGTTCTTTATACTTTATTCTTAACTCTTAATTTTGTTTAGCTCACGCGTTAATAGGGTTTAAGTGTTCGTGAATCTTCGATGTCTTTTGTTTCAAGAAAAAAAGATATAAAGAGAACAATTTTATAAACGATACAAACGCAATCATCATAATAAAAAATAAAGTTCCAAGGTTTACCTTTTCACTCACTAAACCAACACAACAATAGCTTTAGAAATTAAGATTTATATTCTAATCCTTACTTTTGTAAAAACAGAACCCATCTTAATGTTCAAATACATTCAGAAACATGCCATATTATCCATTTCTGTGGCCATCATTTTCAGCTGTACCATACTGGTCTTTTTTGCTACCGAAACAAGTTATAACGTCATTGATAAAGCGTCATTATGGGTGCGCAATTATTTTGGGTATTTCTATCTCTATTTAGGGTTTGCTTGTGTTTTAGCAGTATTGGCGATAGCATATTCGCGTTATGGAAACATCAAACTAGGCAAACCATCAGCCAAACCTGAATATTCCCTTTGGGCATGGACGGCCATGCTATATAGTGCCGGTATGGGATCTGGCATTTTATTGCGTGCCGTGCAAGAGCCTGTTTTTATGCAACAGAATCCGCCTTATGCGTCTAATTTGCCAGCAGATACCCTAGCATTAGAGTTTACGTTTTACCAATGGGGATTAACTGCTTGGGCGTTTTATGGCCTTTTTGCCTTAATTATTGCTTATGGCTTATACCTCAGAAAAAAGAAAGTGAGGATTAGTGCCACCATAGAGGATCACATAAAAAGTAAAACGGCCAGAAATGCAGTAGATATCATCACCATTATAACAACCATTTTTGGACTAATTGCGGCCATAGGCTTGGGAACAACCCAAATCAAAGGCGGTATTAATCATATAACGGGAGCTGACTTCGGGTTAACTGCAACCATTTTACTTTGCGTACTCATTTCGGCTGTAGCCTGTTATTCGGCTTGGCAAGGCGTAAACAAAGGAATTCAAATATTTTCTAAATTCAATATCATAACCACGTTGGCGATCCTAATATTTGTATTTGTCACTAGCGATATGAGTGCTATCCTAACGGCATTTGCCACAGCGACGTTTCATTATATCATAGACTTTATACCAATGAGCCTAGCCATTGGAAATTATAATCCTGGAATGGAGTTTTTAACAGGGTGGACGTTCTATTATTGGGCATTCTGGCTGGCTTGGGCACCTTTTACAGGCATTTTTATTGCACGTATTTCAAAAGGACGTACCATACGACAATTGCTATTAGGTGTCTTAATTATTCCTTGCTTAGGAACCTTCTTTTGGTTTTCAGTGTTTGGCACCGCTGCTTTTAATTTAATTGAAGAATGGGGAGTCTATAACAATGAATTCGGTAACGTATTTTCTTCCATATTTACCTTTTTTGAGCACTATCCTTATGCCACCTTTTTAAACATCACATCCGTTATCTTATTAATCAGTTTTTTAATTACTTCTGTAGATTCTGCCGTATTTGTGTTAAGTATGTTTACGGATAATGGCGCTAAAAACCCGAGCAAAACGCACCGCGTCATTTGGTCTATTTTCATTTTATTAGCCACAATAGCTTTAGTGTTGTTAGGTAATGTAAAAGCAAATATTAATGTTTTAGAAGCCGTGCAGCGACTGTTAATTATAACCTCATTACCATTTGCCTTTTTTATCATTATTATGTTGGGCTATTTTATTAAAGACCTTAGAAAAAACAAGATCGAACAAAGCAAATAACACAGTGTTAAAATATCTACTAGACACCGCTAATGATTAGTGTTTCAAGATAAAAGATATAGAGAGAACAACTTTATACAATCATCATAATGAAAAATAAAGTTCCAATGTTTAGCCCGGCCTCATATCATTTTGGCGAAAACGATAGCTATCAAAATGCAATTATCCTGTGGATGATTGTATTTGGATACAGCATGTTACTAAATGTTTGTTTCAAATCGTATTTAGCTAAAAATGTCTACTAGACATTTTCTTAACGCCAAATAGTCTAAAACATAGCGAAATGAACCGTAATCGTTTCCAAAATTATATACTATTTTAAAGAATTGATTAAGTATCAATTTTTTAAAATACCTACTTGATTTTTTTGTTTAGCTCACGCGTTAATATGGTTTAAGTGTTCGTGAATCTTCGATGTCTTTTTTTATCAAGAAAAAAAGATATAGAAGAACAATTTTATAAACGATACAAACCCAATCATCATAATGAAAAATAAAGTTCCAATGTTTAACCCAGCCTCATATCATTTTGGCGAAAACGATAGCTATCAAAATGCAATTACCCTGTGGATGATTGTATTTGGATACAACACGTTACGGAAATAGAGAGAACAACGTTTTAACCGATACAACCCAATCGTTGTAATGAAAAATAAAGTTCCAATGTTTAACCCAGCCTCATATCATTTTGGCGAGAACGATAGGTGAATGCAGCGTCCATATTTTAAGGAGCGAGTAGTGCATAATCTTAAGAGTTCCAAATTTTAATTGAATATCAAAGCAATCTTAAGGAGTTCTCATGTTTCTTAAAATATAGCGAAAAGAACCGTAATCGTTTCCAAAATTATATGCTGCCTTGAATTTTTGTTTCTTTTGTTTCAAGACAAAAGATATAGTGAGAACAATATTATAATTGATTGTGACATCAATTATTTAGACCTGCCAGTGAATGCGGCTTGTAAGAATAGAACCTTCAATGTTTAGCCCAGCCTCATATCATTTTGGCGAAAACGATAGCTATCAAAATGCAATTATCCTGTGGATGATTGTATTTGGATACAACACGCTATGGAAATAGAGAGAACAACGTTATAACCGATACAACCCAATCATTATAATGAAAAAATATTAAAAATACATTTTACAATCACACACCTAAAACCCTAACTTTAAACAAATTAACAGCATCAGATAACTTTTTTTTACTAACTTTAAACCCATAACCAACACAAAATCAAATGCCTAAACAAGAAGGCATATTCAAATTCAAAGGCACATTACAAGGCCAATGCTATTACCAACTCAATGGAGAATATGTGGTGCGCAAAGCCGTAGGCCCATCTAGAGAACGTATTAATACAGATCCTGCCTTTGTAAACGTAAAGGCGAATAACCAAGAGTTCACAGCCGCAACACAACTATCTAAAGCCATAAGACGAGGCTTAGGAGCTACAGGTAAAGCATTTCAAGATACGTATATGGCAAGTCGGTTAACGGGCCGTTGCCGTAAAATCATCCAAAAGGGGAGTGGTGACCTTGGAGAACGAGAGGCCAATCTGTTTAATAACCCGAACGCTATCATCGGGTTTCCACTAAAAAAAGACCTTCCATTTCAGCAAATCTATACCGCAAAAGCAGTGGTGAATTCAAACACCAACCGAAGCATCATCACAATCAATATCCCTAAAAGCGAACAGTATAACCACAATCAAACCCCAGAAAACGCGACACATTTTCAATTAACAGCAGCCTTAAGTACCGTTTCAAATAGCACATGGCAATCCGATAAAAATGAATACATTACAGAATATCAAAACGAAAACGCATTAGGGATTGCTGTGGAAAGTCAACCGTTATTATGTAAAATAGAATATCACAATATCAGTCTGCAATTGCAAAGTCCAAATCCAAATAACACACCAACAAATGTGGCACAAACCATCTGGTTAGGCATCACATATCTAAAACAGCAGCATAACGCGTTGGGGATTTTAAAAACAGCACAAGCTATGGAATGTATCGCGGTGATTTAAACAAAAGACATTAAGTCGGAGTATCGTTGGTAATTAAACTTTCTAGAGCATAATACAAACGATTTTTGGCATTCGCCTGAGAACCAAATACAGAACGAAAAACCGTTCCATCAGCAGCAAGCAACACCCATTGCGGAGTCCCTTCAGACGCAAACTGATCATAAACCTGGTGATCACGATCTATATAAATCGGAAAAGGAAGCTCACCACTAGTAAAAATGGCTTTAATAGTAGCTTTATCACCAGTCCGACCTACAAAATCCGCATGAATACCAACCACGTGTATACGAGGAAATTCCTGCTGAAACTCATAAGCCAAAGGAATCGCACGACCTGTACAACCCAAACAATCGTTGTTATAGATAATAAGCAGCAGAATCTTGTCCTTATAAAGTTCCATTAAATCTACAGGAACACCGTCCAAATCTAAAACATTGATGTGAGGTATGGAATCAGTCATTGCTAAGTAGTTTGCTAAGTATTTTGGTAAGTATTAAAGAATAAAACACAGGACAAATTTAACGATTTAAGACGTTTAAACACCATAATATCAAAATGACCATGCTAAAAACCCATACAAGCCAAGCATATCAAAGTACAGAACAGTATACCACAAACCATAATCAAGGACATCTAATAAGAGGTTCACCCATAGTAACCTCGGGTTAACTCCGTATGAAAGCCGGGTCTGATTCGGGTAAACGTCATATCAATTTCGCCGAAGGTTCATCGTAAATAAATACAATAGTGTTCGTAATGCACATGGATCGTGCATAGCATCATTAACGGTATATATTACGGTATGGACCTATAAAATGCCCTATTTCTTAATTGACTATAATTGTCCTATAATGTACTTGCGTTATGTACAACATGGGCTTTGGTTAAAAGCGCATGTTAGCACTCATGTTTCTAAAAAAATTTAATCTATAACTTTCTTTACTTAGTTAATGGAATACTCTTTTTAAGAAAGGGCAGAGGAGTTGTAGAAAATGTGTGTGGAATGATTTAATAAAACAAGAAATAATCATCTATAAATTGATTACATTATTTTATTTTAGTAATCCTAAATGCATCAATAACAAAATATACACATTCAAAAGATATATGGTATTCTTAAGCACAGAAACTATTAAAAAGGCTTATCAATCTTTAATTAGTCATGAGGTGAAAAACTCAAGTGTTCTTCACATTTTTTTAATATTAAAAGGTTGTGGCATTAATAATATGAATTTTAAACCAATAGATGTGATTTCCGAGGATGGTTATCCTATAGCTGTCAATTTGAGCATGTTATTTGGTATGGATGAAAATAAACCAGAAAAATATGAGTTTATTAACCCTTTTAGTATGAAGGAATGGGCAGGTCAAGCACCTTCAGAAGCTTTGAAAAAGTGGGTTTCATCAAGAATAAAAAATAATATTATAGGTGGAGCAACTACTTGGAGAAAAATTATTAATGAAGACATATATAGTAACGAGATTAAATTCACATATAATTATGTTCAAGAGATAAAGGATTTAACTGTCCCAAATATTAAAGTAAAATTATGGCCATTAGTTATTTGGTATAATCGTTTTATGCAATTTGATAGAGAATGTACACCACAAGAGTTAATTGAATCTTTTAAAAACATATTTTATTTAAATGATTTAGAATTGGGATTATTATTTGATAGTACAATTAATTTCAATTTAGAGTTTGCAAGTAGCATTCATGATTATAAAGAAATAAGAAATCAAATTGGAATACATCCTAAAGCTCCAGATAATTGGATAGAATCAACAAAAAATATTACATTAAGCGAGCCTAAATCAGACTATACAATTCAATCATCCAAATTTATTTTTATGAAAGCATCAAAGATTCCATCAATTGAAAAGATAAATCAACTATTGAAGGATAATTATCAAATAATTTTATCGGGACCTCCTGGAACTTCAAAGTCATATATTGCTGACCAAATCGGAAATCAATTATCTGACGAAAATGGACCTAGTTCTGTGATGAAAATACAGTTTCATCCTCAATATTCGTATCAAGATTTTATAGGTGGATTTATCGTTAAAGGGGACAAAGTTGAAATTAATAGAGGTGTTTTTTTGAACTTTATAGATAATGCAAAAAAGGTTGATACACCATTTTTATTAATAATTGATGAAATAAATAGAGCAAATGTTAGTAGTGTTTTTGGCGAAACAATACAGTGTTTAGATAGAAACTATTCAACTAAACTAATATTAGGTGGAAAAGAAGAAGAAATTAGTATACCAAAAAATTTATTGATTATTGCTACAATGAATACGTCAGATCGAACTTTAGGTGTAATGGATTTTGCTTTAAGAAGAAGGTTTTCAGATGTTTATTTTGGCGCTAATGAAGCTGAATTAATATATAAAACCAAATTGGAATGTGGTCTTTCACTTTGTGATTTTTTAAAAAAAATAAATACAAACCTAAAAAGCACACTTAAAAATAATGAATTAATTATAGGGCAATCAATTTTTTATAATGAGAATTATTTAAATACTGATATTTATGAATGGAGTAATAATGGGCTCGAAGACTTATTCAATTATAAAATATTACCAATAATTGAAGATTATTGTAGTAACGAAATTAACAAAATTGAAGATGTAATAGGGATTGAATTATCGAAAAGATTAACTGGAGAAGAGTTTATTGAATCATTCAGGAATTATTTAGCATGAAAATAATTGAAATTGTAGAGAATAATATTATTAGTTTAGACGAGAATGACCTGATAGAACTCGAACAAATTAAAAACAAATTTCCTGATTTACCTTTCGAAATTACAGAATCCAAGCTTATTTGCAATGATTATATTATTGGTGAAATTCAGCTAAAAGATAAATTATTTAGAATAATACCTAGGCATGACGCTTTAAATCTATCTCATTTTTTTGAGATGCTACTTTTTATTGGTAAAATAAAATCTCAAAATCTTGTTTCTTCTTCGAATAAATTCAATCAAAGTTTTGGCATACAAGCATTAGTTGAAAATTATATAAATATTTGTGAAGAGCTAATTAAATATGGAATGACTGGGACATTTCATACTGAAAAGACAAACAGTTTCAAACCATCAGGAAAATTAATAGTTTCAGATTATAATAAAAAATTGATTCCTTTTCAAGGTATAAAAACTGAAATTGATATTTATAATCTAAATAATAATGCAAATCAAATACTAAAAGCTGCATTAATTAAAATAAAAGATTATAAGTTTTTAAATCGTGAATATAGTTATAGGCTTTCTTCGATACTATCAAATTTCCAAAACATTAAAGAATATACCTCCTCATATGATAATATAAAGAGAGACATTGATAGTTTTTTTAGCACTAATAAATACTACCCACTTTGTTTAGAATATGCATTCAAAATTCTTTTAGATTACAAATTGGGATATGATTCTGAAGGAGAAACGCAATGGAATGCATTTCTTGAGAATTCTAATGATATATTTGAAAAATATGTTAGAACTATTTTAGAAAGAGAATTAGATAGTAAAGTTACAAAATGGGCAAAACCAGTCGAATTTGCTCAGTTAAAATATAATGCACAAATTGGTGTAAAATCTTATGCTCCTGATATTATAATTGATTATATAGGTGGTATAGCTAGAGCTGTTTTTGATGTTAAAAACAAAAATTTTAGTCCTAAACATGGTAGTTTGAGTGATTCAGTGAGTGTAGCAGATATATATCAAATGATTTTTTATGCACAACAATTAAATTGTGGTGTTTGTGGATTGATTTATCCTACTTCTGAAAATTTTGATTCGATCAAGTTGGAGTTAAAAGGTAATGATATTCAGTTTTTTTTAATTTCTATTGATATGAGTATGGAATTATTTGAAAGAAATAAAAACTTGATTCAAAAAATAACTAAATGTTTATTATATACTTAATAAATTTGCTATTTTAGAAATATTTGTAATAAGGAAAAATTTAAATGAGGTATATAGATTTATTTTGTGGTATTGGAGGTTTTAGGAAAGCTATGGAAGCAGTAGGAGGTGAGTGTGTGTTTTCTTCTGATATTGATAAATTTGCTCGTGAAACTTATAAAGAAAATTTTGGAGATTACCCAGAAGGAGATATCACAAAAATATCTGAAAATGATGTGCCAGATTTTGATATTTTATTAGGTGGATTTCCATGTCAACCTTTTAGTTATTCTGGAAGAAATGAGGGATTTGAAGATAAAACTAGAGGAACGTTATTTTTTGATATTTTAAGGATTTTAAAAAATAAAAGACCAAAAATGTTCTTATTAGAGAATGTTAAGGGACTAAAATCACATAATGGTGGTGAAACTTTAAAAGTTATTGAGAATAGTTTAATTGACCTTGGATATGACATCCATTGGAAAATTCTTAATAGTCATGATTTTGGTGTTCCACAAAAAAGAGAAAGATGGTATTGTGTTGGTTTTGATAAAACTATTGATTTTAAGTTTCCTGTAGGCAATAAGAAGGGCTCAACATTAAGAGAAATTATTGATGTAAACATTAATGATGAGTCTTTAAATATTACTGATTTTGAATTAGAAAGAATAAAATATCATTTTAATAATGCAGAAGAGATCAGAGTGAAACATGATAGTTCAAAATACAATCCAAATACTAAAAAAGGGAAGCATGGTGTTTTTTCATTTCAAAAGCCAGATGGTTCTTTAAGATTTCATGTTGGTGATAGATCTAAAACTCAAATTCAGGAAGCATTTTATTCCTGTTTAGATACTTATGCATGCACAATAATAGCGAACAGAGTCCCAAAACTTTGGGATATTGGAAGGAAACTTTCTGTTAAAGAAGCAGCTAGAATACAAGGCTTTCCTGATGATTTTAAATTTCCAGTTTCAAATGCACAAGCATATAAGCAATTAGGAAATGCAGTTGTAGTAACAGTAGTCCAAGAAATTTTAAAAACAATGAAGGATTATTATATAAATGAATACCAGGAAGATACTGCTATTAACGAAAGCCATAGTGTCGAAGTAGCATCATAAAATTTTGGTTAATATTTAAACCATTTAATAGGTCAAATTGGATTTGGACTTTACTTATTATTGTAAACTAAAAAAAAGCCAATTTGGAATTCTAAATATAACAAGTGCATAGAATTTTGTTTTTACTCACGTATTTTATTATTTGCGAAAACTTTAATTGAGTTCGTGAATCTCGTAAAAACTCGATTTCTCAAAATTTATGCTCTTGTGGCAATCCACGAGAATCGTCTAAAATTTTTTATCGCGTACATTTTGTCGTTTAGGCGATTTTTAAAAGAAGTAAAAAGCTAGCTTTTATTGTGCGGCTGGCAAGCGGCTGGAAATTGCATATAAAATAAATTACAATAGTAATTTGATTTTATCAACGCAATATGCGTTTGACAGCGGACATTTGACATAACGACAAATTATAGGACCAATGTTCAATCAATTCTAAAATGTAAAATATATTAAAGGATAAAGATTAATGACCCAAGTTCCGTTTATTGTAATGAAAACAAGTGTTTCTGGGTATTTTACATAATATCATTATAGTTGACTAATGGTATGTTCTTATCAAATAACCAAGAATAGCATTTGTCCTATAATGTACTTGCGTTATGTACAACATGGGCTTTGGTTAAAAGCGCATGTTAGCACTCATGTTTCTAAAAAAAATTTAATCTATAACTTTCTTTACTTAGTTAATGGAATACTCTTTTTCGTTAGGGTGTAGTAGTGGATGAAAATGTGTATGGAATGAAATAGTTATAATCAATTCAAGTTTATTTAAAAAGTTGGTTGATATTTGCTTTGTAAAGTTTTCCTATTGGTACAATATGATCTGAAATATGTATTCTATTCCCTTCTATGCTCTTGATATGCTTTTTTGCAACCGCAAATGATTTGTGAACTTGAATAAAATCTGTATCCGAAAGTAACTGTATGGTGTCAGATATTTTTTCGCGGATAGTTATAATATCTTTTGTCGTAACGACTTTTGTGTAGTTCCCAGAGGCTTCAACAAACAATATGGAGTCTAAATCTACTTGAATATGAATATTATTTTGTTTTAAAAAAATATGTTTTTCTTCGGGTTCTTGGTTTGTAATAGTTTGCTTTTTTACTGTACTTGTATTAGAAGATGTCACTTTATTAATAGCACTTAAAAAGCGCTCAAAACTAAATGGTTTTAATAAATAGTCGATCACATTTAATTCGTAGCCTTCAATAGCAAACTCACTATATGCTGTGGTTACAATAACTTTTGGAGGAGATGATAAGGTTTTTAAAAATTCAAACCCTTTTAATTTGGGCATGTTTAAATCTAAAAATATGAGATCTACTTCATATTTGCATAAATAATCAATAGCTTCAATGGCGTCGTAACAATCTGCTTTAAATTCTAAATTTGGCAACATATCACAATAGCCTTTTATAATATCGTGTGCGATATGCTCGTCATCTATTATTATATATGTAATCATAATTTTTTTATAGTCAATTTAGCATTATATATGTTATCAGTTTTATCTATTGTTAAAGTATGACTTTTTGGATAGACCAACTCTAATCGTCGTCTTAAATTATTTAAGCCAATTCCAACTTCATGATTGTCTTGTGATACATCAAAATTATTCTCAATTTCAAAATTCACGTCATTACTCTGTGCTTCTAAATTTATATGCACATAAGCATGCGCTCTTAGATTTTCTACACCATGTTTAAATGCATTCTCTAAAAGAATAATAAATAGAAGAGGCATTATTTCATAATCATTGTTCTTTACATCAATATTAAATTGCACGTCAATAACCTTATGATAACGCATTTTATGAAGTTCAATATAGTTTTGTAGATAAGTAATCTCTTCAGACAATAAAACAGTGTCCTTATCTCCTTCATAAATACTATAACGCATCATATCAGAAAGTTTTAGGATGAGTTCTTGAGCTTTCTTTGAATCTTTATCTACCAAACCATAAAGGTTATTAAGCATATTAAAAAAGAAATGAGGGTTAACCTGACTTTTTAAATGTAATAATTCTGTTTTTGCTTTTTCATTCTTTAATCTAATAATAGATTTGATTTGTTTAAAAAGCCAATGTGAAATGGTAATAAAAACAAGTATAAAATAGAAAGCAATAAATTCTACAAACCCTTCTAATCTGCCAAAAGTATCATTAAAAATTACGATGACTAAGCCTATAATAACAATCGCTATTTTATAAAATCGCGTTATAATTTTCTTTTTTCTGTCTGATATATTCAACTTCATAAATCAATATTAATTAAATAAAACACCTCAAACAAATTAGTTGACAAACAGTATCTAATCAGTGACAAACAATCTTAAAGGTGTTTTAAGAAGCCTTTATAACATAGATTAATCTGTTTATCACTAAAACCTATACTTGTGTCACTAACATTTTATATAGGCTAAAATCACATATATGTTTGTGTCAATCAATCAAAAAACGAACACTTATGGAACTCATTATTGACAATTTATCTAAAACCTACTCTAATGGTGTTAAAGCATTGCAAAATATTTCATTAAAAATCCCAACAGGAATGTTTGGCTTATTAGGCCCAAATGGTGCTGGTAAATCTACTTTAATGAGAACCATTGCAACATTACAAGAAGCAGACAATGGCTCTATTACACTTGGAGACATCGATGTGTTAAGACAAAAAAACGAGTTGAGACAAGTTTTAGGATACTTACCACAGCAATTTGGGTTGTATCCTAAAATATCTGCGGAAGTATTACTCAATCATTTTGCGGTTCTAAAAGGGATCACTCATAATGGTGAGCGTAAAGACTTGGTAGATGCGCTTTTGCATAAAACCAATTTATACGACGTTAGAAAACAAAATCTTAAAGGCTATTCTGGTGGAATGAAGCAACGCTTTGGCATTGCACAAGCCTTACTTAATGATCCTAAACTACTTATTGTCGATGAACCAACGGCAGGATTAGATCCTGTAGAACGTAATCGATTTTATAATGTGTTAAGCGAATTAGGAGAACACACAGTTGTGATCTTATCTACTCATATTGTTGATGATGTTAAAGAGCTTTGTACCAACATGGCAATCATTAATCAAGGCCAAGTTTGCTTAAAGGGAAATCCATTACAAATACTAGAAAACCTAAAAGACAGAGTCTATAAAAAAACAATCGAAAAGTCAGAATTAAAAGCATACAAGCAAAATTATTTAGTCATTAGTGAAAAGCTGTTTCTAGGAAAACCAACCATTCACATTTTAAGCGATGTGAACCCTGGAGATGGCTTTTCGCTTATTAATGCCGAATTAGAAGATGTGTATTTCTCTGAAATATTTAATAATACGAACGCTAAATCTATATAATTATGTGGTACAATATTTTTAAGTTCGAAATACAATATCGCATTAAACGTGCAGACACCTATGTGTTCTTTCTATTTCTCTTTTTATTTTCAATTGTTGGTGTAGACTTTATTTTTCAAGGATCTGATATTGGATTCATGAAAAAAAACTCACCTATAGTGATTGCCAAGACGATGGGAGCTATCACAGGACTATTTATGATTTTGGCATCCATGATTATGGGTGTGTCAGTCTTAAGAGATTTTGAATACAATATAGAATCCTTAATGTTTACCACACCAATCAACAAAAAAGATTATTTATTAGGTCGGTTTTTAGGAGCGTTTACAGTGTTATTATTTGCATTTACGGGGATTTTGTTTGGTATGATGCTGGGTGAATTTATGCCATGGCATAATCCAGAAAATCTATTAGCATTTAATGCCATGCTATATATAAAGACATTTATGATGATAACCTTGCCAACCTTATTTTTTGGTGCATTGCTATTTTTTGTCACTGGTGCATTAACTAGAAACCTAGTGGTTGTATATACACAAGGTATTATTATTTTTGTAATTTTTATGCTAACCAAAGCCGTTACTAATGAGTTTTGGCAAGCCATACTAGATCCATTTTCACTAACAACAACCACTTTTGTAACAAAATCTTGGTCTGCTTTAGAAAAGAGTACACAAGATCTTCCGTTTTTTGGCGCATTGCTATATAACAAACTATTTTGGGTAGCTCTTGGAATCATCGCAATGATTTATGGCTATAAAAAATTCAATTTTAATGTAGTTAAAGAAAAGCGTTTTAAGAGAAAGAAATCACAAATAGTAACTCATAAGATTACCAAAGACGGTAATGATGTCATGATTCCAAAAGCTAAAAAACACTATGGTTTACAATCAAAATGGAACCAATTAAAACAGTTCACTTGGTTTTATTTCATAGGTATTTTTAAGCAAGCATCATTTTGGGGCATTGTTATTTGTGGTATGATTATTATCCTTATTAATTCAGTTAATCTTGGAACTGTATATGGAGTGGATAGTTATCCAGCAACCTATTTTATGGTAGAAGAGCTTAAAGAAACATCCATGTATTTCTTTATTATCCTTTTAGTGTTTTATTCAGGTGAATTGGTATGGAAAGAGCGAGGTGCCAAACTAGATTTAATTTATGATGCAACACCAATGTCTAGCTTTTTAAAGTTGCTAGGTAAATATATTGGATTGAATTTAATTTACGTGGTATTAATGCTTACTTTAATTTGTTCAGGAATTATATTTCAAACATTAAGTGGCTATTATAAATATGAATTTCAGATTTATTTATCTGGTTTCTTTTTAGAAATTTTACCGTTTTTAGCCTTATACACATACATTGCATTTTTTATTCAATCTATTGCAAATCATAAGTTTGTAGGTGTTATGTTGGTGATTGTATTTTTTATTAGCAATACCGCTTTAGGCTTATTTGGGTTCGACCACGATTTATATTTCTTTGGCGGAAGCGCTTTAGGAGCCTATTCAGATATGAATGGTTATGGCCATTTTTTAAAACCATATCTCATTATTAAATCGTACTGGTTTCTTTTCGGATTGCTTTTGCTAATTATAGGCTCATTAGTAAACATTAGAGGTACAGAAACCAATTTTTGGAACCGTATAAAAGCAAGTAAATACAGATTAAGCAAGCCACTTTTAAAACTAACAGCTATGGTCTGTTTACTATTTATAACTATCGGAAGCTTTATCTTTTATAATACTAATATTTTAAACACTTACTGGACAAATTCTGAAGCGACAGACTTTAGAGTCGCTTATGAGAAAGAACTCAAACAGTTTGAATATATACTACAACCAAAAATAATAGATATCAACTTGCGAGTAGAACTATATCCTACAACACGAGATTATACAGTAGAAGGTTACTATATGTTGAAAAACACTACTACAGAAGACGTCAAATCCATTCACATTCAAAAACTTCTGGAAGAGAATATTACTTTAGATAGTATCTCTTTTGAAGACGAGTTTACAACCGATAAGCAATATAAAAAGTTTGATTATTCAATTTTTAATCTAAATACAGCTTTAAAACCTGGAGATGCTATAAAAATGCATTTCAAGCAAAGCTTTACCACAAGAGGATTTGAATCTGGAAACTCTAATGTAAACATCAATAATAACGGTACATTTTTTAATAATACAGATTTACCAACAATAGGCTATAATAGAAAATATGAACTAAACGATGCTGATGAACGCAAAGATTATGGTTTGCCTATAAGAATTCGTACAGCAGATAGAGATGATGCCAATGAGCTCAAAAATGCAAGGTCAGGAAGTGATTCTGATGGCATTAATTTTGAGATGATTATTGGTACTTCAAAAGACCAAACTGCTTTAGTACCAGGAAATTTATTGAGAAAATGGACAGAAAATAACCGCAACTATTTTCATTATAAAATGAATCAACCAATCATTAATTTTTATTCCATCGTTTCAGCTGAATATGAAATAAAGAAAGACCAATGGATAACAAATCAAGATTCTGTAGCAAAACCTGTGGATCTTGAAATTTATTATCATAAAGCACACGATTACAATATTGACAGAATGATGACGTCTATGAAAGCGTCGTTAGCATATTTTAGTCATAATTTTAGTCCTTATCAATACGAGCAATTGCGTATTATGGAATTTCCGCGTTATGCCGAATTTGCACAATCATTCCCTGGAACCATTCCATTTTCAGAAGCTATCGGTTTTGTGTTAGACATTGATGATAAAAAAGATGTTGACATGGCATTTTATGTCACAGCACACGAAATTGCGCACCAATGGTTTGGCATGCAAGTAGAAGCAGCAAATGTTAAAGGACGATTAACCATACTAGAAACTTTGTCACAATACGCAGCAGTTATGGTATTAAAGCAACACTATTCTGAAGAAAAAGTATTACAATTTTTAGAAACGCAAAAAGAGGATTATAAAAAAGGGAAAGATAGAGAAGATGCAAAAGAACCATCATTGGCATTGGTAGAAGATCAAGACTACATCTATTATGCTAAAGGAGCGATTAATATGTATGAGTTTCAAAAAGCAATAGGAGAGGAGAACGTCAATAAGGCGTTGAGATGTTTTCTTGAAGATTGGAATACCACAAACGGTAAATTAAAAATGGATACAGATAGATATGCAACAACGCAAGACTTATTAGGTTATTTTAGAGAGGTTAACTCAGATTCGCTTCAGTATTTAATTTCTGATTTGTTTGAAAAAGTTATTCCTGTAGAAATGTAATCATTAAAATTATGTAAAATATAATATCAATGTTTAGCTCGGCCTCATAAAATTTTGGTTAAAACAATAGGCGAAATGAGCGTACATATTTTAGGGGTTTAGTAATACATAAAGTAAAGAAGTCTAACTATAAATGGGACTTCAAAAGCAATCTCAATCAATTCAGAAGTTTCCTAAAATATAGCGAATGAGCCGTTAATTGTTTCCAAAATTATATGCCGCCTTGAATTTTTGTTTCTTTTGTTTCAAGACAAAAGATATAGAAACTTAAAAAAAGCCAGTTTGGAATTCTACATATAACAAGTGCATAGAATTTTGTTTTTTTCAAAATTTATGCTCTTGTGGCAATCCACTAGAATCGTCTAAAATTTTTTATCAAGTACATTTTATCGTTTACGCGATTTTTAAAAGAAGTAAAAAGCTAGCTTTTATTGTGCGGCTGGCAAGCGTTGGATAATTGTGTACAAAATAAATTGCCAGAGCAATTTGATTTTATAAAGCAATCGAGCGTTTGACAGCGGACATTTGACATAACGACAAATTATAGGACCAATGTTCAATCAATTCTAAAATGTAAAATATATTAAAGGATAAAGATTAATGACCCAAATTCTGTTTATTGTAATGAAAACGTATGTTTCTGGGTATTTTACATAATATCATTATAGTTGACTAATGGTATGTTCTTAGTAAATAACCAATAATAGCATTTGTCCTATAATTTATATTATGTAAAATAGAATATTGGATTCACAGGTAAAAACTGAATATTAAGTGTCACTAAAAACGGAGCTTGTAGCGCAATTGCAATGCGTTCCGAATCCGTTTTATTCTGTTTAAGATACAAATTATACAACTTTAAATTCTCATTAATCTCAGCGCGCGTCTCTTTAACAATCGCTAGATCAGTAATTAGCTTTTGCTGTAGTTGCACAGCAACCTTTACTAGTTCTTCTTCAGCTTTTGTAGCTTCATTAAAATTATTAATGCTAACAGCTACCAAAATACCAATAACCACTAATATGATTTCTCCAATAGCATAGAAGAGATAATTCTTTAAGCGCTTCCCTTCTATCATTTTAAATCTAAATGTATTAAATAACTTCATTCGATGCTGTTTATTTGTAATGCTATAAAGACGTCTCTAGTTGTTCTTTATAATGTTTGAGGTCAAAATAAAACGCACGAACCAATTCAGCATAATTATCAATGTATAATAACCTAAGAGAGGCTATTCTGGCGTGATGAGAAGGATCATTTAACAAATAGTCCGAACAATCGGCATTACAGTTTAAGTCCGTAATTAATGCCGTATACCAAGATTGTGTAGCTTCTAAATATTCAAGATTTGAAGTGGTCTTTTTATAGATAAAGGTTTCAATATCATCAATATTTTTAAAATACAATTTATACATCTGACTAACATTAACAAGCATTTCAGACGCTTTACTATTATCTAATTGTGCAGCATCAATCCAATTGACACTCTGCTTGCTTAGACCTAAATCTTTAACATCAAACAGCACAGCCGAAATCATTTTGTTTTCATTAACCAATGTACTGTCATGCGCTCGTTTTAATAGTTTTAAAAAGTATTGATCCAGAATATTTAATTCCTTACTGAAGTCGTCAATTGCATTTATATCACGCTCCAACTGGGCTAAAACCTTTTCTTGAAGATCGTTATTGGCAGTTGCTATTTGTTGCTCCTTATTCCAATTATTAATCCATAAGGCAATAAGAATACCGATAACCACAAGTATAATTTCACCTAAGGCATAAACGATGTAATTAGATAATCGTTTCCCTTGTAACATCTTAAATCTAGATTTGTTAAAGAATTTCATGGGATTAAAATACAAAAAAAAGCTTATCATTATGTTGATAAGCTTTTTTATAGAATTTCTAGATTATGGTATTACCCTAATTATATTATGATATGTGATCATTCTTAACGTACTTATTGGCGTATTGCTTGGTAAAATGCGCACCATACAGCAATATTAAGCTCGAATATGACACCCAGAGCATAATTAAAATAATAGAACCTGCCGCACCATACGTGGATCCGGGTTCCATTTTATTAAAGTATAACGCCAAGAGATACTTACCAATCAAAAACATAAACGTGGTTAAAGCAGCACCAACACGTACCGATTTCCAAGATATTTTAGCGGATGGTAAATACTTAAACATGGTCGCAAACAGCACATAGATAAAAGTTAAGGACACTAAAAAGTCCACCACAAACAAATAATCAAACAAATCATCGGGCAAAAACCGGTTAAGTTGTCGACTAAATGTACTGAGTAATGAGGTTAATACAAAACTCGTTAATAGTAAAAACCCTAAAATCAAGATAAATCCAAAACTCTTCACACGACTCATAAGCGTTGCCACTACGTCATTTTTATACGCTGGCTCCTGCTCCCAAATAGTGTCTAATGCAGATTGCAACTGAAAAAACACACCAGTAGAACCATAGAGTAAGGTTCCTATACCAATGATTGTAGCAAATACAGAGGTCGTTTCTCCACTTTGGTTTTCAATCATGGTTCTTATAGCATCTGCAGCATCGGCACCAATAGCACTAGATATTTCCCCTAGTAATTCTCCTCTTACAATATCCTCTCCCCAAACACCTCCTACCACTTTTAGAATAATAATTACTAAAGCTGGTAAGGACAATACAGCATAATAAGCCACAATAGCACTACGCTGAAATGGTTCACTGTTAAACCACGATTTACCAGCATCAGCCAGTAATCGTGGTAAGTGTTTAATTTTAAATGGATGTGTTTCGCTCATTAAATAGGATGTTGTTCTTTTACCTAATACCTAATACCTAATACCTAATACCTAATACCTATTGATTAAGCCTCTCCTCTAGCCGGATAATCTTTGCTCAATACAAATTTTATAGCACCAATAACATCATCTAATCCTGGTCTAGCAAATGGCATCGTTTGTATAGATGCACAATACAATTCCTGATTTGGTCGTATCACAAACAATCCTGGTTCTATAAAGGTATCTGGCTCATCCTTAATCCCTTTAGAAATAAATAAACCCCATTCTCTTGCATCTTCTATTGGAAACTCATAACCCAAAGGCACGTCGCCTATCTCCCATTCTTCTGTAGTCTTCATGGCTAATGCTTTTGTTTCACTACTAATAGCTATGACATTAACTCCTAGGTTTTCAAATTTAGATAATTTGGTTTGTAATTCTTCTAAGTATGTTTTACACACCGGACAATGGAGCCCTCTATATACAATAATGAGTGTAAACGCTTCTGGATCTTGTTTGCTCAACGTCCATTCCGTACCGTTGGTTAAATTTATAGTTAAATCGGGTGTTTTCTGTCTTGGTTTTAACATAGCGTGGTCTTTTTAATAATTTTAATTGTAATTCCAATATCGGAATGCTCTAAATTACATATTGTGTTACCGTATCATTATCGCGTTTGCAAATTCTATTAATGCTAAAGCTAAATCCTATAGTAAGCAGCGTCGTTAATCAACTACTATTATATAGGTCAATATTTTTAAGAATACCGTTAATCATACCTCAGATAGAATCGCATCTTTGAGAGAAATCATAAAAAATAGCGACACATGAAAACGACAACAGTAAAAAAAGATATAACAACAATAAACCCTACAACCGGTAAAACGCTTAAGTCATATGGCTACATGACGGATGAAGAGATTGCATCCACCATTAAAAATTCGCACGACGCCTTTAAAGCTTGGAAAACCAAGTCGTTTGAAGACCGTGGAAAGATTATTAAATCCATAGGAAAAGAGTTACTCAATTATAAACCTGAATTGGCAGAACTAATGACTAATGAAATGGGGAAACTCTTAAAACAGAGTCAGCAAGAAGTCGATTTATGTGCTGGTATTTGTGAGTATTCCGCAGATAATGCTTCAGAATTCCTAAAAAATGAAGAACGCGAATTACAAGATGGTAGTAAAGGAATCATTACCTACGCTCCTATGGGTGTCATTTATGGTATTCAACCATGGAACTATCCATCATATCAAGTAATTCGTTATACCATTACCAACCTTATGGCAGGAAACAGCGTGCTTTTAAAACATGCTGCCAACGTCACAGGAACAGCAAAACTTTTAGAATCTATTTTCATAGCGGCAGGATTACCAAAGGATTTGTTTAGCGTCTTATTAATAGATCACGACCAATCCGATGTGGTTATCAACCATAAACTCGTAAGAGGTATCACCTTAACAGGAAGTCCTAAAGCAGGCGAGATTATCGGTGAAAAAGCAGGAAAAGCCTTAAAGAAATCAGTTCTAGAGCTAGGAAGTAACGATGCTTACATTGTTTTAGAAGATGCCGATATTGAATTGGCGGTTAAGACGTCTGTTATGGGAAGAATCTATAACAATGGTGAAACCTGTATTGCAGCTAAACGCTTTGTGGTGGTTGAAGCGGTATATGACCAATTTAAAGAAGCTTTTGTAAATGCCATGAAAGATCTTAAAATGGGCAATCCCATGAATAAGGACACCAAATTAGGACCAATTGCTAGAGAAGATCTAAGAGAAACACTACACGAACAAGTGGAAAAAAGTATTGACAATGGTGCAAAATTATTGTGCGGAGGAACCGTACCAGAGGGAGAAGGTTTCTTCTATCCTGCTACCGTATTAGAAAATGTAAACCCAGGACAACCCGCTTACGATGATGAGTTATTCGGACCTGTAGCAGCATTAATTAAAGCTAAAGATGAAAATGATGCCATGCGTATTGCTAACGATAGCCGTTTTGGATTGGGTGGAGGGATTTTCTCAAAGAACGTAGAGCATGCTATAGAACTCGCCGAAAAGCATTTCGATACAGGAATGGTCTTTATAAATAAATTCGGTACAGCCTATCCTAACATGCCATTTGGTGGTGTAAAAGATTCTGGGTTTGGTAGAGAACATGGAGGCTTTGGCATGAAAGAATTTGTAAATGCAAAATCCATCATGATTGGTTAATACTTAAAACGTAATTTTAAAGGAATAAAAAAAGCCCATCACTAATGTGATGGGCTTTCATAACTGAGGTTAAGCGATATATTAAATAACTTTTACGTTTATGGCGTTTAATCCTTTTTTGCCTTCTGTAAGATCAAATTCAACGGTATCGCCTTCACGAATCTCATCGATTAATCCAGAAATGTGGACAAAATGTTCTTGGTTTGAACCTTCTTCTGTAATAAATCCGAAGCCTTTAGCATCGTTGAAGAATTTTACTGTTCCTTTACTCATTGTATTATATTTAAATTTTAATAATTACTTAGTAGTATTCAAATATGATGCCACAAATAATATAACGTTAATCATCCGATTTTTAAGCGTTTAAAAACAGCTTGTCGGAAAAACATAGGCCTACAACAAACAAGTTTCACAGCAAAGCCATTGACGTATAACTTTGTCCACAGATCTCCCTCTATCTATTAAATCTAAATATTATGGAAACAAAATTCTCATTGTTTAACCAGATTAATAGTTTATGTTACTGGTTATTAGTATCAAGCGATTACAGAACTTCAGTGCAATTAGATGCAGAAAATGACACGTATAGTGTAAGCATAAAACATTGTGGTGTAGAACTCTATGCCAATAGCATTAAAGGGTTTAGTAAAAGAAACGCTACCTTCTTAGAACATGAGTTAGATGGTATGGTAGCTGGTTTATTGCATTTAAAGCAAAATGTAGAACAGAAATCAGCTTAAGTTTATTTATATAATACAACGTCACTTTGAGTGAAATCTCTAAAAAGAAATCGAACTCGAAGTGACGTCAATATGCTTGTTTTAATATAAGTACTCTTATTTTGTGCTGATATTATGCATATCCGAGAACAACTAAAAGATAACTACTAATAGCTAATTACCTCGCCAGTTTTCTAAGCGCCACCCATTGCTTCAACATTTCTCTAGAGTCAACCGCAGGATAACCCAATACTGTTTTTCCTGCAGCTACATCTCCCATTACTCCAGAACCTGCACCAACAGTAGCCCCAGAATGAATGGTGGTATGATCTTTTATAGACGCAGAACCGCCAATAACAACACCATCACCTAAAGTTACAGAACCTGCAAGGCCAGAACTTCCTGCCATGATACAAGAACGGCCAAGTACACAGTTATGTGCTATTTGAACGAGATTATCAATCTTACAACCGTCACCAAGAATAGTAGAACTGAATTTACCACGATCTACACAAGAGTTGGCTCCTATTTCTACAGCATTTCCAATCACTACATTCCCAATATGTGGAATCTTAACTAAGCCTCTACCATCATCACTAGGACGATAGCCAAAACCATCAGCACCAATACTCACATTATTATGAAAAATACAATGGCTACCAATAACTGAACGTTCTCTAATTACAGTACCAGACCAAATAACGGTTTGATCCCCAATTGTAGTTTCATCTAAAATGGTCACATTCGGATAGATAGTAACATTTTCGCCTAATACTACATCCTTACCAATATAAGAGCCTGCTCCAACTCTACTGCCCTTACCTATCTGTGCAGAAGGATCTATGATAGCAGACGGATGAATATCAGTTTCAAAATGAGGAGGTTTCGGCACAAATGATTCTAATAAATTAGCCATGGCCAAATCAGCATTCTTTACCTTAATAAACACACGATTCTCTCCGGGTTCAATATCAATATTATCATTAACAATCGCTAAACTGGCTTTTGAATCCTTCCATAAACCTGCAAATTTGCGGTTTCCAATAAAGGTGGCTTGATTTTCGTTTGCTTTCTGAATTTGTTCTAATCCTGTGATTTTATTTGTAGTTGAACCTACAACTTCGCCATTTATAAAGGCATTAATGTCTTCAATTGAGAATGATATCATGGTGTAATATTGTCTATTAATTAATAATGACACAAGATAATACTAATTAATGAAAATGTGGTACGACGATGTTTGAAGAATTTCGCTAACTCAAGGATATTTTTATCCATTTTTCAGAGAATAATGTCATATTGAAAACGCTTTATATTCAAAACGTGAAATTGAGTAATCTTAGAGCATGAAAATTATATAGAGAACCTCGTGTAAACACATGCTCCTCGATACAAAATTCTAGAAAATACTGCAGATTGTCATTCCTGCGAAGGCAGGAATCCACTATAGAACAGAATCACAACTATTTAATAATAGTGTTAAAGAGAAATTTCTTTAAAGCTTATCCCTAAAGCCTTCTGAAGATCCAACACCTTTTGCATCTCCCCAGGGATGATTAATGCAATAGATTGACCTGTTTTACCAGCTCTTGCAGTTCTTCCACTTCTATGGGTATAATACTCTAAGTGTTCTGGTAATTGGTGGTGTAATATAAAAGCCAGATTATTAACATCAATACCGCGTGCAGAAACATCTGTAGAAATTAAAACTTGTAAACTTTCATTTTTAAAAGCACGCATTACTTTATCACGTTCCTTTTGTTGCATGTCACCTTCTAAAGCGCCGACAGCAAAACCTTCTTTTTGTAATTGATGTGCCAAAGCCTGTGTGCCAGCCTTTGTTTTACAGAAAATGATACCTCTTTCATCTTGACGACTGTCTAGGATGCGGGTAATCAAATTCACTTTGTCTTTAATAGAGGTATGAATAAAGTGATGTGAAATGTTTTCGTTGACCAAAGTATTTTTGTTCACTTCAACACGAATCGCATCTTTAGCCATGTAGTTTTTAACAATGTTTTTAATTTCGTCTGGCATTGTTGCAGAAAACAACCAGGTGTTTCTTTTCTTAGTATTGTATTGTAAGATCTTGGTTAAGTCTTCTTTAAAACCCATACTTAGCATTTCATCGGCTTCATCTAAAACTAAGATTTTTACGTTTGAAATATCTACTGCACCACGTTCAACTAAATCGAGTAAACGTCCTGGTGTAGCCACTACAATATGCGTTGTTCTGGTTAGGTTTTTAATCTGACGGTCAATCTTTTCACCACCATAAACCCCTTCAGAGAAAATCTTCTGATCTATATACTTCGTAAATCGGAAGAGTTGCTTTTGTATTTGTTGCACCAATTCTCGTGTTGGAGCAATAATTAAGGCTTGTACATCAGAATTATTCGTGTCAATAGCATGTAAAACAGGTAAGCCAAAAGCCGCCGTTTTCCCTGTTCCTGTTTGCGCTAAGCCTATTAAATCTGTTTTCGATTTTAATAATGTAGGAATAACGGTTTCTTGTATTTCGGTTGGATTTATAATATTAAGCTCTTTTAAGCCTTTGATATAATTCTTATGTATTCCTAATTCTGAAAATGATGCCATAGTATTTTTATTATGTTGCAAAGGTAATTTAAAATGTGTCACACTGAGCGCAGTCGAAGTGTTTACGAAATAAAAAGTGTCTTATAAGAGCTTCGACTGCGCTCAGCCTGACAGAGAGAGATGTTTTCGAATTCAATTTCGAATTCTGTTTCAATTTCACCTACCAACTAATAGGTCGGTAATCCTTCAAAAATTTACCAGACCAATGTTTACCCGTATTAATTCCATCAAATAATGGATCCATAACACGCGCAGCACCATCGACGATATCTAAAGGTGGTTGGAAATCGTGTAAGTCTTGTTTGCGTTTTGCTAATTCTGCAGGATCTTCGTCGGTAACCCAACCAGTATCAACGGCATTCATATAAATTCCTTCTTTTGCTAAACTACCTGCTGCTGTATGCGTTAACATATTTAAAGCGGCTTTTGCCATGTTGGTATGCGGATGACGGTCTTCCTTAAAAAACGAGTGGAACTTTCCTTCCATGGCAGATACATTAATGATGTGCTTTTGTCCGGTGTGGTCTTTTTTCATCACTTCAGACAAGCGATTACACAATACAAATGGTGCTACAGAATTTACGAGTTGAACCTCAATCATTTCTGTGGTTTCAATTTCACCAAGCTTTAATCTCCAACTGTTGGTTTTTCGTAAATCTACTTGTTGTAAATCGGCATCTAATTTTCCTTCAGGAAAAACTTCTTGAGACACCAACGTATTATCAAAACTATAAGGAATCTGTGATAATTTAGCTGATGAACGTAATCCAATTCCTGGTTCAGGTCCATGCCAAGTTACAGGCATATTTTTATTCGGAGATGCGGTAGACGTTAACTGTTGTAACTCTGTTAGACATTCTGAGTGATCGTTTAGTAAATCGCGTGCAAACTTAGGCAACTCTTCTATTGGTCGTTCTTCGTTTGGCATTAAATGGCTATAAAAACCAGCTGGACGTCTTACCGTTTGTGCGGCATTATTGATAAGGATATCAAGCTTTTCGTAACGTTGTTCTATAAAATTACAGAAGATTTCTACACTTGGGATATGTCTTAAATCAAGTCCATGAATTTTTAAGCGATGTCCCCATTCTGTAAAATCTTCTTCTTTAGAAAAACGCAACGCAGAATCGACAGGAAAACGCGTAGTCGCGATAACCGTAGCTCCTCCACGTAATAACATAAGAGTGATATGATAACCAATCTTTAATCGAGACCCTGTGATGACAGCCACTTGACCTTTAACATCAGCCGTTTGAAAACGTTTAGCATAATTAAAATCACCACATTCTTCACACATGGTATCATAAAAATGATGCAATTTTGTGAATAATGTTTTACAAACGTAGCAGTTTCTTGGAGATTCTAACTCTAATTGTTCTTTGGCTTTTAGATCGGCTTCTGGTAATAATTTAGGCGCTACAAAAATATGTGCTTCTCTTGCGCTTCGAATTCCTGTTACTTTTCTCGCATTTTTATCTCTAGCCGCTTTCTTTCGCTTTTCAGCTTTTTTAGCATCCTTCTTGCGACGCGAAAATTCCTCACGACTAGGACGCGATAATTGTCCTGAAGCTTTAATTAAAGCGGTTCGCTGTGGCTTTGGGATTTCGAATATTTGATCTGTATCAGTAACTAACCGTTCTAAAATGGCAATACATTTTTCAATCTCGTTTATAGAGATATCTTCTGATTTATCGGAATTATCGTTACTCATAACTAATGCTACTCTACTTCTACTCTATATTATGCGTCTTGAAGTTCTTTCTTCGACTTTCTATACGTATACGAATTAAAGATGCTTCGTCTTGCAAAACGCATTTGTTTATCTGAATTTAAAAATTTGATAAATACACCTTTAGGCACTCCAAAATACTCATAAGTTGCACCATCTTGAAATGTAATTTCTAAAAGCAATCCTTTATGTTGAAAATCTAAAATCGTAGAATTCGTTATAGTATCAGTGTACTCTTCAAGGTTAGCCGCTTTTGTTTCTGGAGCAATACTCACTAAAAAATGATAACCATCAATGATTTCAACACTCTTTAATTCTGCTTCTTCTTGTCCAGCATCTCCATCTTGAAATTTATCTGGATGCCATTCTTTTACTAAGTTTCTATAGGTCTTTTTTAAATCTTTAAGATTAATTGAATCTTCTATAGAAAAAAGCTTTTTGTATTGACTAATGCGTTTCATTTTTAGTATTTTAAAATAAGGCGCAAAATTACGCTATTTTACAATACAAAATCTATTTAATACCTTTTATTATAAACCTTTAATCTTCAGGCGGAAACCCGTGAATTTCCTCAAATTTCTCATCAAAATTAGTTCGTAAATACGAATTTAATTTTTTCTGATAATCATCTTTTAACCATTTTAAGAAATTATAAGTACTTCTACTAATACATTTTGCATACGTTTCAATACGTTGATTGATATCGTCTTTTAACAATTTAGCTAAGGCTAATGCATCATAAACATCTTCGCTATTTTCTATACAAATTTTGGCATGCTGTTCTATAGAACGTTCTAATACCACTTTTGAAGATTCTCCACTATCTACAGCATCTTTGTAAGTTTGCTTAATGTCAAAATAGGTTTCTTCAGACTTAGAGAATTCTTCTTTAACTTCATCTGATAAATCGTGTTTAAAAGTAGATTCAATAGCATCATCATCCTTTATTCTGTCCGCATACCAATTTGGAGACTTAAAGATTAATTGCCAGTCTAAATCGGCTCCCCAAGGTCCAAATCTATATAAATTGTTTCCTAAATCAATGGTTGTAAATTTCGATTTATTATTCAAAATACGAGACCCACGACCAATCATTTGGTAATATAAGGTTAAAGATTTTGTTGCTCTATTTAATATAATGGTATCAATGGTTGGTTCATCAAAACCAGTCGTTAAGATACTTACAGACGTTAAAATAGCATCTGGAGTTTCATGAAACCACTGTAAAATCTGCTTTCGTTGTTTCTTTGTTGCCGTATTATCTAAGTGCATAATTGGCAAATCTGCTTCCTTAAAAGCATAATACACACTGATTGATGTATTAATACCATTATTAAAGATCAAAGCCTTTTTCCCTAGTGAATGCTTTTTGTATGCATCTACTAATTTTTGAAGCATTGCTGGACTAGAATATAAATCTTCAGACGATTTTACGGTATAATCACCATTAGAACCGACTTCTAAAGACGTTAAACCCATGTCATAAGCATACGTTTCTGCTCGTGCTAAAAACTCATTTTCAATAAGGCTCTCAATGGTTTCACCGGTAATAAGTTCGTCGTAGTTATCCTTCATTGGTAACTCTTTATTAGAACTTAAAGGTGTTGCTGTTACTCCAAGAATAAAAGATTTCTCGAAAAACTTAAAAAGCTTAGTAAATGAATTATAATGCGCTTCATCAATAATTACCAAACCAACATCTGAAATATCTAATAAATCTTCATTTAATCGATTATTTAGAGTTTCAACCATGGCAACAAAACAAGAATAGTCTGCTTGATCATCTAAATTTGCCTTACTATTAATCACTTTATTGGTCACACCAAACCCATCTAGCATTTTAGACGTTTGGTTACAAAGCTCCACTCTGTGTGTCATTATTAAAACCTTTTTATTATGGTTTTTCAAGTACTGACGCACCATTTCTGAGAAGATAACCGTTTTTCCACCACCTGTTGGTAACTGATATAATAAGTGATAATCGTCGCGTTCCGAATCAAACTTTTCGAAAATCTGACTTATGGCACCTTGTTGGTAGTCATATAATTCTTTATCGGTTTTTTTTTCTTGAACAGCTTGATTTGTTTGAGACATAAATTTTATTTCGGATTATCTTTAGAAGTTGCAAATTTACAACACTTTGTCACACAAAAAAAGGCATCAAGTAAATTGATGCCTTTTCCAACCTAACCAAAACGTCAAACTAAACGCCTTGAACTTTCTTAATCTTTCTTAATCTTACAAAAAATCCCTTGTTGCAATAGGTCAAAATTAAGTGAACTTAACACTCTAACTTAACTCATTTACAAGTAGTTCTAACCCATATAAAAACGTAATAAACAAATACCTGTAATTAGCTTTAGCATTGATTGTTATGACTAAACAATAATTATTATATATTTACGTTTCAAAAGCTTATTAGATTATTTTTCCCTCTATGAAATACATTTTTATTAGTATTGCTTTTTTGTGTGGTTCATTATTAGGATTCACTCAAAATGATTCGCTTCCCAATTCTTTAAAAATTGAATTACAAACCTATAAAATCAACAGAGGTACTATTATTAAAACTGTTGAGATTCCACTGATAACAAAAAAAGCTATAGAAATAGATATTAAAGCCGATCATTGGGATAACACATTATATAATCCATACGTTGATACGGTTCAACAATTTCCATTAGAATTAAATTTTACAGACAGCACTTATGCGTCACCTGTTCCACATACTAAAGTGGTTACATCGCGTTATGGATGGCGAAGAGGCAGACCTCATAACGGTATTGATATTGATTTAGTTACTGGTGATACTGTCGTTACGATACTAGACGGTATTGTGCGTATCGCAAAATATGTAAATGGGTTTGGGAATACGGTTGTTGTGCGTCATTACAATGGTTTAGAATCTACGTACGCCCATTTATCACATATCGGAGTTACCGCAAATGACACCATCGCAAAAGGGCAATATTTAGGTAAAGGAGGCAATACTGGAAATTCTAGAGGTAGTCATCTTCATTTAGAATTGAGTTATAAAGGAGAACATATTCACCCAGAATATCTTTTCGATTTTTCATCTAAAAATGCTATCAGATCCGAGCAAGTTTGGGTAACACAACAATGGACACATGCTAGGTATCACAACTCAAGACAAGTCAGTAAAGTTAAGGTGATTAAATCCGCTGAGGAAGCGGCTTTAGCAAGTTTAGCCAAGCAACCTAAACTATATGTGGTACAAAAAGGAGATACGCTTTACGCCATATCGCGACGTAATAATATGTCTATTTCAAGACTTTGCACAACCAATGCGATTAAACAATCGTCTCCATTAAAAATTGGTCAAAAATTACTTTTAGAGTTTTAAAAAAAGACAACAGAACGTTGCTCTTATAGAGTCAAGACCAAAGACTTGATTCTGACTAGCTGAAAAAAGAATTTATTTTTATCTTGAATGTGACTCGATCTTTTCCGTCATTTTTATTCATAATATAAACGACATTACGATAATCAATTCCTTTATTTCTGGTTTAATATTTTGAAAATTCAGTACTTTGCACCTTCAAAAATAATCAAGCCAATTTGAAAGTCTGTATTGCCGAAAAACCCAGTGTTGCTAGAGAAATTGCCTCTGTATTAGGAGCTACCACCAAGCGTGATGGCTACTATGAAGGCAATGGTTATGCGGTAACTTACACATTTGGACATCTTTGTACTTTATTTGAACCTGCTGATTATAAACCGTATTGGAAAAGTTGGGATTTAAACAACTTACCTATGCTTCCGGAAAAATTTGAAGTTAAGGTGGCTAATAATGATGGAATTAAGAAGCAATTCAAGATTGTTAAAAGTTTGTTTGATAAAGCAGATGTTGTCATTAACTGTGGTGATGCTGGCCAAGAAGGAGAGTTGATTCAACGTTGGGTGATTAACAAAGCGAATTATAAAGGCGAAGTGCAACGCTTATGGATTTCGTCTTTAACGACTGAAGCGATAAAAGAAGGCTTCAAGAATTTAAAACCTTCCAAAAATTACGATAATCTTTATTACGCTGGCTTTTCGCGCTCTATTGGTGATTGGCTTTTAGGAATTAATGCCACACGATTATATACGGTTAAACATGGTGGCTACAAACAGGTATTATCTGTAGGACGTGTTCAAACTCCTACCCTTGCCATGCTTGTAAATCGTTTTAAAGAAATTGAAAACTTTGTACCACAGCCTTATTGGGAATTACAAACCCTTTATAGAGATACACTTTTTAGTTATGAAGAAGGTCGTTTTCTCAAAATGGAAGATGGAGAGATTTTAGCAAAAAAAGTAAAAGAACACGACTTTGAAATCGTTTCTATTACTAAAAAGAAAGGAACGGAGTATGCACCAAAATTATTCGATTTAACAGGATTGCAAGTTTACTGTAACACGAAATTTGGATTTTCAGCAGATGACACCCTTAAAATAGCACAGAAATTATACGAGAAAAAAGCAGTGACTTACCCAAGAGTAGATACCACATTTTTACCAAATGATGTCTACCCAAAAGTAAAAGACATCTTATCTAAATTAACTGATTATTCGAGTCTTACGACACCTATTTTAAGTAAAAAGATTAAGAAGTCAGCGCGAGTTTTTAACGATAAAAAAGTAACCGATCACCATGCCATCATTCCAACCGGAATGCAAACACACTTGCAATACAATGAGCAGCAAGTTTATGATATTATTGTAAAACGTTTTATTGCTGTTTTTTATGATGATTGTAAAGTGTCGAATACCACAGTCATTGGAAAAGCGGCAGATGTAAATTTTAAAACGACAGGAAAGGAAATTTTATCTAAAGGTTGGAGAGTGGTTTTTGAGAAGAAAGACAATTCGACAACAACGAATTCTTCAAAAGATAATTTATTACCAACTTTTGTAAAAGGAGAAAAAGGACCACACGAACCATCGTTTTTAGAAAAACAGACAAAAGCACCAAATTATTATACGGAAGCGACTCTTTTACGTGCCATGGAGACAGCAGGTAAACAAGTTGAAGATGATGAATTAAGAGATTTAATGAAGGAGAATGGTATTGGTCGTCCGTCTACACGTGCCAATATTATTGAAACATTGTTTAGACGTAAATACATCAAACGAAACAAAAAACAGATCTTACCTACGGTTACAGGTATTCAACTGATTGATACCATACAGAATGAACTCTTAAAATCTGCGGAACTCACTGGTACTTGGGAAAAGCAATTAAAAGATATTGAAAAAGGAGATTACACAGCAAGTGCTTTTATAAGGGGTATGAAACGCATGGTTGATGCTTTAGTTTACGAAGTACGTAGTGAAAAGGTACAAACCCGAATCTCGGCAGTAAATAACAAACCTGCCGGAAACTCTAAATCCAAACCAAAAGCGAAGTCGAAAACACAAACCAAAGCTTTAGTTGGAAGTGCTTGTCCTAAATGTAAAACGGGTTCACTTGTAAAAGGTAAATCGGCTTATGGTTGTAGTCTTTATGGTAAATCCTGTGATTTCACCTTACCGTTTAGTTTAGGCGGAAAGAAAATATCTGAAAAGCAATATATTAGATTAATAACCAAAGGTTCTACAGTCAATTTAAAAGGCTTTAACGTAAAAGGGAATTTACAGGAAGGTTTGCTGCGTTTTAATGAGAACTTTAAACTGAAATTTGAGCCTAAGCAAACCATTAAAAAGCCAACACTTAAGGCTGGAGATGCATGTCCTAAGTGTAAAACAGGACAAGTTTTAAAAGGCAAAACGGCTTTTGGCTGTAGTAATTATAAGAGTGGTTGTGATTTTAGGGTTGGGTTTTAAGAACAATTAATTAGATTGTTTAGGGTATAAAATGTGCTCAATGTCTTCTATTAATTCACAAGATTTATCATTTATAATTGAAATTTTGTTAGTGTTCTTTTTTCTAAAAATATACATTTCGTCAGATGAGCATAAATCTACGTTACGCTTATTTAGTTTTTTTGCTTTAGATACAAAACTAATTAGATTTTGTTTAATATGCTTATTTGCTACGTATATCCAATTGTTATTAGATTTTTCATATAATCTTTGAATGATTTTATCATCTGTATATATAAATTCCGTGAGTGTTTCAGAATTACCTAAACACCCATAATTTTGATATAATAATTGCAAAGTATCGTTCTGCTTGAGATTATTGATATATAAATCATCAATAGATACCTCACTGTAAAACTTAGATAGTTTTTTAGGAAGCATTAATTCTATATTATCATAAAAGCTTAATTTCTCATCGATTGTATCATTAAAACTTGACACATATGAGATTTGATACTCTCCATAATGTAAATCATCATATATATTACTACGTATCAAATCATTATCATCAAAAAATAATTTTGAACTTAGTATTTTATTAGATCCTTTTATCTTAATTCTTTTCCAAAGTCCTGAATCAGGATAAATAATTTTAATAAACTTACCTTTTGGAGAATAATCTACAGACCTTAAACTTTCACCTATAATTGCTTGGCCAATTATACTATCATTAGGTACAGTAATAAATTTTATATGAGCAGCTGATTTTTTACAGGACAGAAAAGAAAGAACTAAACATAAGATAATTATTAGTCTAGAAACATTTTTTTCAACATTCATAACTTATATAAATTTAAAAAAGGATTAAAACATAACATAATTTTATCATAATCTCGCTTTTACCGGCACATAAAAATCCTCTTCAGAATCCGAACTGCCATTTTTATACTTTTCTCCCATCACTTGAAAATGCGGTCTATTATCTATAACATAACTTGATGCTGGTAACCATTTGGTCATGATTTTTTGATACGTTAGACTTGCATCCATGCCTTTTTGTGGAAATAAAGCATATGTACCAGCAGGAATGGTATAACTTTTCATGTTTTGGGGTATGGATTTAAAATCTGTTACTTCCGCACATGCCCAAATTTCAAAATCTTCTTTAGGGTCTCCATTTTGCTCTAAACTAAAGATTTGCATGGCTATTAATTCTTCAGACACCAAATTTTCTATTTCGTGTTTTTTTGGCATAAACTGTTTCCAAAGTGCTATGATTTTATGCTGTTCGTTCATTTTAATATTGGAAGATAATCCAATCACTTTTATTTCAGAACAAGTTTTTATTTTAGGATTCATACAATGTCTAGGAATGAGACTTAAATATATAAAAAAAAGCACAAGCGTTTAAACTTGTGCTTCAAAGAATTAGTATTAACACCAACCAATAATCTTATACTAATTCTTTATCCAACCAAAAAACTATATTTTTTACATGCCTGGCAATACAACAGTATCAACAACATGAATAACACCATTAGATTGATTTACATCGGTTATAGTTACCATAGATTTATTGTCCGATTCATCTTTTAATATGAGACTTTTTCCATCCATCATTGCTGTGATCATAGCTCCGTTTACGGTTTTAAACGTCGCTTTCCCACCACCTTTTTTAATGGCTTTCATAATGTCTTTACCACTAAACTTCCCTGCAATGACGTGGTAGGTTAATACCGATTGCAGTTTTCCTTTGTTTTCGGGCTTCAATAATGTAGCAACTGTTCCTTCTGGTAGCTTTTCAAATGCTGTATTAGTTGGAGCAAATACTGTAAAAGGACCATCTCCTTGTAAAGTTTCTACTAAGTCTGCAGCTTTTACTGCCGCAACTAAGGTGGTATGATCTTTAGAATTTACGGCATTGGTTATGATATCTTTAGTAGGATACATTTCTGCACCACCAACCATTTTTGTATCCTTTGCCATTTTACTTTGAGCCATTGTAGACGTTCCAAATAATAATGCAACTGTCAATGTTAATGTGGAAATAAATGTTTTCGTTTTCATCGTTTAAGTTTTAAATTGTTTGTTTCTCTACCTACGAAGATTTTGATAGACCGGTTTTAAAAAACTTAAATTTTTATAAAAAGGAACATAATACAAAAGCCTTTTCATAACCAGTGAAAAGGCTTCGTTAAATTAACAACTTACTTAAAACTAATGTAAACAAAAAGTTATTTTCAACTCCATATTGAGGGTAATAACGAATTGATTAATAGCACATTATTTTATTGGTGTAAATTTATATACTTCTACAAAAGTGGCATAAAAAACTCGATATAAGTCCCTATAAAATTGATTTAGGTTTTAAAAATGCAAATTATATCCACCAATGACATTTAAGTAGTCATTGTTTTACTAAGTGATCCCTTATGTTTACTTCTTAGAACATCTACTTCACTCATTTAAGATTCTACTATGCATAGGATTGCCATAAGTTTGAGAAACTATTAATTTTTTAACTTATGATCACACAACCAAAATTCTTAAAAACACTTCTTATTTTTATATTTTTATTAGGAGTACAATTCACTAATGCATTTCAGCAACCAAGTAAAATTAAAACAGTTACCGTATATTTAGATGGTGCTGAAATTAACCGTGAATCTTCAGTAAAACTCAATTCAGGTAAATCAGAAATTACGTTTAACGGTTTATCACCATATATTGAGGAAAGCAGTATTCAAATTTCAGGATTAAAGGACGCCTCTATTCTATCTATTAATTATGGGATCAATTATTTATCTAAACAAAAGCAAAACGATTCTATTTTAACACTACAAAATGAATTGAAATTATTAGATGATAAAATTATTTATCAATACAATTTAATATCTGGTTACAACGAAGAGTTAAGTCTTATTCAGAATAATAAGAAATTAGGTAATGCATCTGAAGTCGTAAGTTTAGAAAAGCTTAAAACTTTTGCTACCTATTATAGAACACGAATTACAGAGTTAAAAATTGATATTAACAAATCTAATTCCGAAATTGAAAAGCATGAAGAATCAAAGGCTGATATTACTAAACAATTATTAGAATTAAACGTTGATGAAAAAGTACAAACCGGTGAGATTACACTAAAATTGAATAGTGATATCGCAACATCTTTAAATTTAAAACTGAAATACAACATCAAAAATGCAGGTTGGTTTCCTATTTACGATCTAAAAGCAGAGAAAATTAATAGCCCAATTAGTTTAGAATATAAAGCACATGTCTTTCAGAATTCTGGTTGCGACTGGACTGATATTAATTTGGTGCTTTCTACAAGTGACCCTAATACCAATAATGAAAAACCAGTTGTAAACCCTAAGTATTTAAATTTTATAAGTGGTTACAATAATTACCAATCGCAACGTGCCACCAGAAGTTATAACTATAAGTACAATCCATTGGTGAAACATGTTTCTGGTGTAGTATCGACTTCATCTGATGGTCTACCATTACCAGGAGTTAGTGTCATTGAAAAAGGAACTTCTAATGGCATACAAACTGATTTCGATGGTCGTTACACATTAAAAACAACCACAGGTAATAGTATTGTGTATTCCTATGTTGGCATGAAGACGGAAGAATTACCTATTCATTCTAGTATTATGAACGTAACTCTTGATGATGATGTTAATACTTTGGATGAAGTTGTTGTGGTTGGTTATGGCACAACAACTAAAGAAACGTTTAAAACACCAGGATTTATAAATAAAGTCCAATTAATGATAGATGATGACTTTGAGGAAGATGTAAAACCTGTAAATTATACAGCAACAGGACATGTCGTAGAAACAGGCATTACCAATACCAGATTCGAAATTAATAAAAAACACAGTATTCCTTCTGATGGCGATATTTCCGTCATTGAAATCGATAAATTCAGTGTGCCTGCAACCTATAATTATTTTGCAGCACCTGTTTTAAATGAGAATGTCTTCTTAACTGCTAAAATCGGAAATTGGGAACAGTACAATTTATTACCTGCAGAAGCTAATGTGTATTTTGAAGGGAGTTATTCTGGTAAAACAAACATTAATCCGAGCGCAACAACAGATAGTTTAACAGTGTCACTTGGAGTAGATCCTAATATTATTGTGAAGCGTAAGCAGCTTAATGATTTTAAAAAGACTACATTTATTGGAAATAATAAAGTGATTCAAAAAGCTTTTGAAATTGAAATTAAAAATAACAAACAATCCGATATTCAATTAACTGTTTTAGATCGCATTCCTAAAAGTCAGGCTAAAACCATAAAGATTGATGACATTGAAACTGGAAACTCTAGCTATGATGAAGACAAAGGTATCTTAAAGTGGACTTTTAATTTAAAATCTAGTGCAACAGAAAATGTTAAACATTCCTATTCCGTAAAATTTCCGAAAGGAAAGCGCGTTAACTTATAACTTAACAGAGCCTCAAAGCAAAATAGTATCAATTAAACCCTAACTTCTGTTAGTTGGGAATGAGTTTAATTCTCACAGGAAGCTTGTCTAACTTTCTGTAAGTGTCATTAATTATGATAGAAAAACTATTTTCGTTTTGAGGCTTTTTTTAATTCGCTTTAAACAAACGTGTCAATGACTTAAGCATGTTTTGTTCAGTAATATCAAAATCATCATCACTAAAAAATAAGACTTTAATATCCTCTAGTAGCAAGTCAATATCATCCTTATCGTAAAGATGTTGCTCTAAACTTGTTGTAATTTTCTTTAGACCTTGGTAGTCGTTATCTCTATTAAACTCTTCATGAATTTCTTGAAAGGTTTCTTTATCTACCTTAGAGATAATAAAATCACGCTCTTCAGGTGTTTCTTTAAAATCAGCATTAGCTGCAAATAGTAAAATGTAGGCGACGAGTTCGTCTTTTGTCCAATCTATTGTTTTCATTACTTATTTTGGGTTAAACTTCCATATTCTGTCCATGAGCCATCATAGACTATTAATTCATTATATTTACAAAGTGTGGCAGCCAACGCTAAAATACAAGCTGTAATACCTGAGCCACAACTAAAAACCATTTGAGTTTCATTTTCTACTAAATCATCAAAGATGGTTTGAAGTTCGTCTTTTGTCTTCATTGTATTACCATCAAATAATACGGTGTAGGGTAAATTTTTAGAATTCGGAATAGTGCCTCGTCGCAAGCCTTCTTTGGGTTCGTCTACCTTACACAGAAAACGATCTTCAGAACGCGCATCAACAACTAAAGTGTCTTTCTCATTGCGGAATTCATTAACACCGTTAAAGTCTGTCATTAAATGTGCATGGAATTCTGCAACAAAATCACCCAAAGGATACACTTCATCTGCATAATTATCAACTTGAAAACCTTCTTGTTGCCATTGTAGTAAGCCTCCATCTAAAACAGCGACATTTTTAAAACCAAAAACCTTAAATAACCACCAAACTCTTGCACTTGAATAAATGCCTTTATCATCATAAACCACAATGACAGAATCATTATTAATTCCTAATAACTGCGCTTCTTTTTGAAATTGTTCTTTGGAAGGTAAAGTACTTGGAAAAGGTGCCGAAATATCACTAAATTTTTGTTTAATATCAAAAAATCTAGCATTGGGAATTCGTGTTGAATCAGGACTGATCACCTTATTAATTGTGGCATCTAGCACTATTAAATTAGTAGCATCACGGTGTGTATGAAGCCATTCAACCGAAACTAAATCTGAATTTAAATGTTTTATTTCCAACTGATTACACATCTAATCTATGGGATTGAATACGACACACTAAATTGCATTTCATTTTTTAGTTGCTAGTTTGAATTGTATAAAGTTAAAATAATTTATCATATTTCAATACATGGAAACTTAAGAATCTAAATCGAACGTCTCTGTTGGATTTTCATGATCATGGTAATCTAACATATTTTCACCGTCTGCAATAATGGAACATACCGTGGCATCACCTGTAACATTCACCACAGTTCTAAACATATCTAATATTCTATCTACTGGAAAAATAATAGCAATCCAAGCAGGATTTAATCCCACAGAACTCAATACAATAATCAACATTACTAAACCTGCACTTGGTACAGCTGCTGAACCAATAGAAGCTAAAGTTGCTGTTAATACTACAGTTATTTGTTGCCCTATTGTTAAATCTATCATATGCATTTGCGCTAAAAATATAACTGCAACAGCTTGATACATACTTGTACCATCCATATTAACGGTTGCTCCAATAGGAAGTACAAAACTGCTTATTTTTTTATCGACACCTAAGTTTTCTTCTACACACTCCATAGTTACCGGAAGTGTGGCCGCACTACTCGATGTTGAAAATGCTAAAGTTTGCGCAGGACTCATAGATTTAAAAAAGCCTTTATAGGGTATTTGCTTTACAAAAAGCTTTAAAATCAGTGGATAAATTACAAATATCATTAAAAGCAAGCCTGCTAAAACGGTAATTGAGTACCAACTTAATCCTTTGAAAATCTCGACGACCTTACCAATATCATCACCGGCCATTTTACTTACAACACCTGCTAACAGAGCAAATACAAAAAACGGAGCACCTTGCATAACAATATCAACCATCTTAAGAAAGACGTCATTAACTCCATTTACTAAATTGAGTACAGGTTGTGACTTCTCTGTTGGTACAAACAATAAACACACACCAAAGAAAATAGCAAAAAAGATAATTTGTAACATTAACCCATTATTGGATAACGAATGGAAAAAGTTACTAGGAACAATATCTACTAGTGGTTGTAACGGTGTGGTTTCTTTGCGACTTTTAACCGTTTCCATTTTATCTGCTACAGAAGCTTCTTTTAATTCGCTTTTAGATAATTCCGAAATCTCTTGAGCGCGTTCAAAAAATTCTGGATCTTGAAGATAGTTTATACCATCTTTTATAACATGACCTTCACTTGCAGCCCAAATTTCATAGCTGATACGGTTATCGATTCTACTTTGTTCATCAATAAGTTCACCTGGTTTAATGACATTGACTAAGAGTAATCCTAACGAAATCGCCATTATTGTTGTGATTAAGTAAATGCCTAAGGTCTTACCTCCCATTCTACCTAAACTCTTTGGGTCTCCAATATTAGCAACACCACTAATTATAGAAAATAACACTAATGGAACAGCAATTAGCTTTAATAGATTGATAAAAATAGTTCCAAAGGGATCAATCCAATCTATAGTGAATTGACTCCAACCCATTGTGCTTGATAGTAAAGCCCAAATGATTCCGAGAACCATTCCTATAATAATCTTCCAATGTAGTGCTAGTTTTTTCATTCTTACTTCCTGCCAAAGCAGGAATCTTTTTAATTAAACTTAATTATATTTCGAACCCGTCCCAGACCTCAATGGTTTTGAAACCCTTCTTACCAATCACGAGACTCTTGTCTTCTCAAGAGTACATTATCTGCTATTACTAGAGCTGCCATAGCCTCAACAATTGGTACTGCTCTTGGCACTACGCAAGGATCGTGTCTGCCTTTACCTTGCATTTCTACAATTTCACCAGCACTATTTAAGGCATCTTGTTTTTGAATAACTGTTGCCACGGGTTTAAAAGCGACTCTAAAATAGATATCCATACCGTTAGAAATGCCACCTTGCACTCCACCGGATAAATTGGTTTTTGTAGTGCCATCTTCATTAAACAAATCGTTATGCTCACTTCCTTTCATTTTTGCACCACAGAATCCACTTCCATATTCAAAACCTTTTACGGCATTTATGGATAACATGGCTTTTCCTAATTCCGCATGAAGCTTATCAAAAACAGGTTCACCTAAACCAATTGGTACATTTTGGATAACGCAAGTGATTGTACCTCCTATGGTATCGCCTTGTTTTTTAATTTCTTCTACTTTGGTAATCATTTTCTCTGCTGTAGCTTCATCTGGGCAACGAATAACATTAGATTCAGTTTTACTAAAATCTAAATCTTGATACGGTTTATCAATAAAAATTTCACCTACCGAAGAGGTAAATGCATTTATTTTAATAGTGCTAATCATTTGTTTTGCAATTGCACCCGCAACCACTCGTGATGCTGTTTCGCGAGCAGAACTTCGTCCTCCTCCTCTATAGTCTCTTACTCCATATTTTTTATCATAGGTGTAATCGGCATGACTAGGACGGTACACATCTTTGATATGTGTGTAGTCTTTAGATTTCTGATTGGTGTTGTGGATTACAAAACCAATTGGAGTTCCTGTGGTGTAACCTTCAAAAACACCTGAATAAAATTCTACCGTATCTGGTTCTTTACGTTGAGTAACTATTTTAGATTGCCCAGGTTTTCTGCGATCTAATTCGTATTGAATAGCCTCTAAATCGAGCTTTATTCCTGATGGACAGCCGTCTATAATGCCTCCAATTGCTTTACCGTGTGATTCACCGTAAGTTGTAAGTTTAAATAATTTTCCGAATGAATTTCCTGCCATTGCAATTTATTTTACGCTAATGTAATTGTAATATTATAAAAACGAAAATGACTTACCGTATTTCCTGTTTTTACTATTAAATATTGTTTTTTTTTGAACCTCATAATATTTAGGTAATACAATAATAACATTTTCCTCATAGAGAGTTAATTCTAGCATAACTTAAATATTAAGTTTATTAAAGTTCTTTGTTAAATTGATTTTAAACCCTGTGAAAATAAGACGAAAAATAGAAATAGCAGTCATTTCAGATGTGCATCTTGGCACTTACGGTTGCCAAGCCAAACAATTATTAACGTATCTGAATAGCATTGAGCCCAAAAAACTAATCCTCAATGGTGATATAGTTGATATTTGGCAATTTAAAAAACGTTACTTTCCTAAATCACACCTTAGCGTTATTAAGAAAATAATGGATTTTGCAGCCAATGGCACTGAGGTCATTTATATTACTGGAAATCATGATGAAATGTTACGAAAGTTTACGGATACTGAAATAGGAAATATTTCAATTGTAAATAAATTGGTTTTAGAGCTAGACGGAAAACGTGCATGGTTTTTTCATGGTGATGTTTTTGATATTTCAATTCAAAATGCAAAATGGTTAGCTAAGCTTGGTGGTTGGGGTTATGATTTTTTAATTCTCATTAATCAATTAACAAATTGGTTTTCAGATAAGATGGGTAAAGAGCGGTATTCGTTATCCAAAAAGATAAAAAACGGCGTAAAAGGAGCTGTAAAATATATCAGTGATTTTGAAGAAGTCGCCACGGATTTAGCAATAGAAAACGGTTATGATTATGTGATTTGTGGACACATTCACCAACCAAAAATGTTAATAAAGAAAAATAAACAAGGCAAAACAACCTATTTAAATTCTGGCGATTGGGTGGAAAATTTCACTGCTCTAGAGTATCAATTTAAACGTTGGAAAATCTACAACTACAACGAGGATAAATTGTCCGCTTTTTATGCCGATGAAGATATTAAGGATATGGACATTAAAGATTTAATTGCAGCCATAACCATAGTGGAACAACCAAAATCTGATAAAAAGAAAAAGAATAAAGATAACGATTAAAGTAGAGCGTCTTTTAATATGCTTATTGGATGCTTAGCCACTCTTCCTGTTCCGTCTTTTATTTGATGTCTACAACTTGTCCCATTTGCAGAAATAAGCGTTTCTTTTGATGCTTTTCTAACTGAAGGAAATAAGGTTTGTTCGCCAATTGTCATACTAACATCGTAATGTTCTTTTTCATAACCAAAACTGCCAGCCATACCACAACAGCCACTAGGAATAATGGTTACTTTGTAATTTTCGGGTAAATTTAAAACGTCAAAACTCGATTTTTGATTAGACAATGCTTTTTGATGACAATGACCATGAAACTTTATGTTTTTTGTTTCTTTAGTGAATTGGTCTGGCTTTATATGTCCTAATTCGATTTCTTGCTGAATAAATTCTTCAATTAAAAACGTGTGTTTTGCAATAGATTTAGCTCCTTCTTTATCATCCGCTAACCGAATATATTCATCTTTAAAAGTTAAAATAGCAGAAGGCTCAATACCAATTAGAGGTGTGCTTTCTGTAATGCGATATTTTAATTTTGAAACGTTTTTATTAGCTGCTTTTTTTGCGTCTGCAAGCAAGCCTTTTGAAAGCATTGCACGACCAGATTCTGAATGTGAAATGATAGTGACTTTATAATTTAAACGGCTTAAAAGTGTAATCGCATCTTTACCTATTTCGGTATCCAAATGATTTGTAAATTCATCATTAAACAAAATAACTTCTTTAGTGTAATTATCTGTAACTATTTTATTTTGTGAATCTTGAAATTCTTTATATAAACTTTTACTCGATATCAAAGGCAAACTTCGTTCTTTGGCAATACCACCAACAGATTTTATAATTGCACTTGTAAATCCATTAGAAAACATAAAATTAGTGAGCTTAGGAATACGACTCACATAACCATTAATTTTATTATTATAGGCGAATAATTTGGTGCGTAAAGGCACTCCATTTGCCTTCTGATATTGGTATTGAAATTCGGCTTTTAAACTGGCCACATCTACACTACTTGGACACTCACTTGAACACGCTTTACAACTCAGACATAAATCGAAAACAGCTTTAAGTTCTTTGTGATCAAATTTATTTTCCTTTTCAGAGTTGGTCAAAAACTCTCGAAGTGCATTGGCTCGCCCTCTGGTTGTATCTTTTTCATTTTTAGTCGCGCGATAACTCGGACACATGGTACCACCAAATTCGGGTAATTTTCTACAATCACCTGAACCGTTACATTTCTCAGCTTCCCGCAAAATACCTTCAGAACGTGAAAAATCTAATAGAGTTTCAATTTGAGGCTCTTTTCTCCCAACTTTATAGCGTAAATTTTGATCCATTGGATAGGCATCTACAATTTTACCAGGATTAAAAATAGTATGAGGATCAAAAGCCGACTTTATACGTTTAATAATTTTATAATTCGCCTCACCAATCATTAGAGGAATAAACTCCGCACGAACGATGCCATCTCCATGTTCGCCAGACATTGAGCCTTTATATTTCTTTACTAAATGTGCAACGTCTGTTGTGATTTTCCGGAATAACACAACGTCTTCAGGTTGTTTTAAATCTAATATTGGTCTTAAGTGCAACTCACCTGCTCCAGCATGCGCATAATAAACCGCATTTTGATTATAGGATGTCATCAGTGCTGTAAATTCAGAAATGTAATTATCCAAATCTTTTAAAGTAACTGCTGTGTCTTCAATACAAGCCACGGCTTTTTTATCTCCAATAATGTTTCCTAATAAACCTAAGCCTGCCTTTCGTAATTCTACAGATTTCTCAATGTCATCACCTCTTAAAACAGGGTTAGCATAACTAAGGTTTAATGTGTTTATAGTTATCAATAAAGCATCGATAGCTAATTGAAGCTCTTCAAGAGTATGTGCTTTAAGTTCACACATCAAAATCGCCATAGGATTACCTACAATGAAAGCTCTGTTTTCTTGCTGTGTTTTATTGTGCTTCGTAAGATTTAATATGGAATCATCCATCATTTCACAGGTATGAAGATTATGTTTCATAACGTGGGAAACTGCCTTTAAACACCATTCAATACTTTCAAAATGAAGCGCAACCACTGCACTTTCAATTGGTGGTAAAACATCTAATTGCAACGTGATTTCTGTTGTAAACGCTAGTGTGCCTTCGCTTCCTGATAACAGTTGACACATGTTGAAATTCACACTTTGATCACGCTCAGTGACCAAATTTGAAAGTACATCAGATTTAATTAATTCATCTATAGCATAGCCTGTATTTCTGCGATGTATTTCTGGTTTAGGGAAATTATCACGAATTTGATTTTGAACACTTTCAGGTTTTAATTCTTTATAAATAGTGCTATAAATCGCACCTTCAAGTGACTCTAATTTTAATTTTTGCTGAAATTCTTCCGATGTAATACTCGAAAACTCAGCCTCACTTCCATCACTTAAAATGGTTTTTAGGTTTAAAACCTTATCTCGTGTTACTCCATATTGAATAGATGTGGTTCCTGATGAATTATTACCAACCATACCACCAATCATACAACGGTTAGACGTTGATGTATTTGGACCAAAAAATAAGCCGAATGGTTTTAAATAATTATTAAGTTCATCTCTTACGACTCCTGGTTGAACAGTTACGGTTTTTTCAGATTCATTAATATTAATAATTCGGGTGAAATGTTTTGAGATATCAACAACAATACCTTCTCCAACACATTGACCAGCTAATGATGTTCCGGCAGTTCTAGGAATTAAAGAGGTTTGGTTGGTTTTTGCGAATTCAATTAATAATTTTAAATCCTTATTAGTTTTTGGAATTGCAACAGCTAAAGGTAGTTTTCGATATACCGAAGCATCCGTTGCATAGAGCTTGCGCATTAAGTCATCATAATGAAACTCGCCTTCTAAGTTAAATTTTAGAGTTTTAAGTTCTTCAACGTTGATAATATGCATAAGCGTTAATAATGGATTGATACGAGTTATAATTTTGTCTTAAAAATAAGCTTCGTCATCCAATTTTGATATAATTTTGTCGTTATGATGAAAAGCAATTAAATTATTGCTAAAACTAAGAATTTAAACTCAATTTTATTATGAAGAAATTATTTTTATTAGGTGTATTTGCCATAGGATTTGCAAGTTTTACTAATGCACAAGAGATCGCAGACAATGCTATTGGATTAAGATTAGGTGATAGTGATGGCTTTGGTACGGAAGTAACATATCAACGTGCACTTGGTGACAACAATAGATTAGAAGTAGATTTAGGTTGGAGAAGCGGAAATAATTATGATGGTTTTAAACTTGCAGGATTATACCAATGGGTTTGGAATATAGAAGGTGGTTTTAACTGGTACGCTGGTGCTGGTGGAGGTTTAGGTTCTTATAGCTACGATAATAACAATGGTGATGATTTTAGTGACACATTTGTGTTTGTTGCAGGTGATGTAGGAATAGAATATAGTTTTGATTTTCCTTTATTATTGTCTCTAGATTTTAGACCAGAACTTGGTTTCGGAGATTACAATGATGATTTAGACTTTGATATTGCTTTAGGAATTAGATACCAATTTTAAAAAAAAGTTATAATTTATATATTGAAAACCACCTTTTACGAGGTGGTTTTTTTGATTAATTTTAATCCCTATGAAACAACTTGCAATCGTTGGCATGGGACCACGAGGTCTATACGCTTTAGAGAACTTACTCATTGAATTGAGTAAAGCCGGCTCTCATATTGGCATACATGTTTTTGATGCCTCTAGCAACCCAGGAACTGGAAATGTATGGGATAAGTCGCAACCCGATTCTAATTGGATTAACATAACAGAACGTGCTTTAGTTGGTATTGAAAAACGACCTGAAATAGTATATAATAATGCCATAATTGATGGGTTTCCGTCTTATCATGAGTGGTGTCAATTTTCTCAAAAGAGGAATGAACCTGATACTTTTCCGGCACGTAACAAACTCGGGAACTATCTTAATGCGAGATACAATTCAATAGAGATTGCTTTAGAAGAATTAGAGTCTTTTAAGTTTATTAAAGCGGAAGTTAGAAACATTAATTTAAAAGATTCTAAACTAGAAATTGTAACTTATAATAATGCTTGGACATATGATGATTTACTTCTAACCATTGGACACCAATCTACAACGCCATCTGACCAATTAAAAAAATGGCAATCGCATGTGGCATCTTATAAATCCTTATCGCTTTATGAAAACGCTTACCCAATTACCCAACTAAAGCATGTTAAAGATAAAACGGATATCAATATAGGTTTAAGAGGTTTTGGTTTGGCTATGGTTGACGTGATGCGTTATCTCACTATTAATGATTTTGGTAATTTTAAAGTGATTAATAAGGACACTTTTGAAACCATTTATTATAAAAGTAAAGTGCAAGACTTAAAACTAATTCCGTTTTCTTTAGACGGCTTACCCTTAGTTCCAAAACCGTTAAACGAAAGCATTGATTTATGGTACCAACCTACGAAAGAAGAATTAGAATTTTTTAAATCTGAAATTGAAGCCGTTTCACAACAATCAACTGAAATAGATTCCATTGATTTTTTAACAGATCCTTTTGCCAAAATCACATCTCGCATCTATTTAAACTTAAAAGACAAAAGTGTTTCGCATTCATTAAGCAAAGCAGAATTAAAGGTAATTATTTTAAGTTGGTTAACTGATGAGAATTTTAGTCATCCTTTAATTCAAGATTATAATATTTCCACGTATAAGCTAATTCAGAATTATATTGATATGGCTTTAGGAACCATTCCTATTTCACTTGATTATTGTATCGGACAAGTTTGGCGTCATTGTCAGCCGACGTTGTACAAAGCTTTTTCGCATGCTAAGGTGAACAATGATATTATTGAAAAAGTGATTGCCTTAGATGAGCGTAGCAAACGCTATTCTTACGGACCACCAATTGAAAGTATGCAGCAAGTTTTAGCATTAATTGATGCCGAAATTTTAACACTAGATTTTGTCACTGATCCTAAAATAGACTTAGTAGCTGAAGGCTGGACCTTAACGAATTCCAAAAACGAATCCGTTACCTGCTCTGTGATGATCAATAGTGTTCTTGACGCACCAAAATTACTTGAAGTTAACACTCCTCTGATTAAAAATTTACTTCAAAATGATTTGATACAACCTATCCATTCAAAATTAGGAATTGAAACAACTTCTGATGGTTATGTTATTACACCAGAAGATAAAGACGATGTTCCTATTGCTGTTTTAGGTCGTTTAGCAAAAGGCAGCGTGATTGGTGTCGATGCTATTTTAGAATGTTTTGGTCCGCGTATTGAAGATTGGGCAAAAGCTTACGTAAGTCAACTAAAATCTAATTAGGTTGCTTCTCACTTAAATATTTCCAATAGCGTTTTGGAATATGTCTAATATGAAGTTTCATGTTTTTACGCGATTCAATGTTGGTGGCTTTAAAATAATCTTGCCATAGTTTTTGAAATTCAAATTCTTGAGTGGCGAAAAACGCATCGTCGGTTTTAGTAAAGTTGAAATTCTCAGGAAAATCCATATTTATAAGTTCTACTTTTTCTAAGTCATAAAATAATCCATAGCCACGCTTTATATCATAAATCACCCATTTTTGATCGGCATAACGTCTTTTAAAATGTTTTTCTATTAAAGGCAAGACATTAAAATCAGGTTCAATACTCGCAAAATAGATGTCATCTTTGGTCAACCGAAAGCGCACAAAAGCTTCCATACGATGCTTTTCTCTACCTACAGATTTTGCGATTTGGGCTGTTTTTAAAATTGAAGGATGCGAATAATCTTTATCTACTTTTTTCCTTTGCGAAAATGCATACTGTATAAAATCTAAAAGTAAATCCTCTACTCCTACTACTTCACTTAAAAAAGCATAATATAATTGGTAACTGCCGTTAGATGACAACTTCGATTTTATGCCATTCCATACACGATTAGCTTTAATTTCATCAGTAATAATACGTTCATTCTCTGAAAACAAACCTTGTTGTACGGTAAATTCATTTTGAATGGTTACCCCTTTTAATTTGAATTCAAACACATAAAAAACTGCTGATAAAAAGCCGTCAAAAGTGCCATCGTAAATAAGATTTTTTGCTTGCATCTATCCAAATAAACTTAATTGATTACTCAACATTTTCTGATACTTACTCGTTGAATTCTGAAGGATTAAGCCTTTTATCTTTTCTGAGGTTAAATCTCGTTTTTCAAACTGATTACTATCACAAACCATAAAGTATTGTGCTCTATTTAAAGCAACCCCTATTTTTTTTAGATGTTCCCAATTCAATTTTCTAAAGCGTCTGGCATTTATAATTTTAAACACGGACTTCATGCCTAAACCAGGAATTCGGGCTAACATCCGCTGGTCTGCGGTATTCACATCAACAGGAAATTCATGGAGATTTCGCAAAGCCCAACTCAATTTGGGATCTACATCTAAATCTAAATTCTGATGTTGTTCGTTTAAAATTTCACTGACATCAAAACCATAAAAACGCATTAACCAATCGGTTTGATACAATCTATTTTCCCGAAGCATCGGCACAGCGCTTCCTATTTGCGGTAAACGATTATCATAACTTATAGGCACGTAACCCGAATAATATACACGCTTTAAATTATAGTTCTTATAAAAATGATTAGACGTTTGCATAATCTGAAAATCATTCTCACCACTCGCTCCAATAATCATCTGAGTGCTTTGACCAGCTGGTGCAAATTTAGGTGTGCTCTTAATGATTTTCTTTTCGGCATTATATTGAATGATTTCATTTTTCACCTTAATCATCGGTTTTATAAAATCTTCACGCTTTTTATCTGGTGCTAATTTTTTGAGTCCGGCTTCTGTGGGAATTTCAATATTAACACTTAACCGATCTGCGTATAATCCGGCTTCACGCATCAATTCATCCGAAGCTCCAGGAATAGATTTTAAATGAATATAACCGTTAAAGTTTTCTTCTAATCTTAATTTCTTCGCGACAGCCACCAAGCGTTCCATGGTGTAATCGGCACTTTTAAATATACCTGAACTTAGAAAAAGCCCTTCAATATAATTTCTACGATAAAAATTAATGGTTAGATCCACCACTTCCTGCACTTTAAAAGCAGCGCGCTTTACATCATTACTTTTTCGGGTAACACAATAAGCACAATCAAAAATGCAGTGATTAGTTAATAGAATTTTTAATAAAGATACACAGCGACCATCTTCGGTATAGGAATGACAAATTCCCATGCCTGAAGCATCTCCTAATCCTTTATTGGTATTGGCACGTTTACTTCCGCTAGACGAGCACGATACATCATACTTTGCAGCATCTGCAAGTATTTTTAATTTTTCTTGGGTACGTTGAAAAGACAAATATTTTCCTCCTAAATCTTAAGTTAAAATCTTAAGCACAAAAATACTACACGTAATAGCTAATCCTTGCTTCATTTTGTAGCAATAAAAATATTAGAGCTTATTAATGGTCTTCAACAGGTCTGAATTCAAATGGGTTAATATTTTGATGATATCATTTAAATGCCATCAAGTTTATACCTTACTTTTCAAAAGTATGAAAAACTTCATAATCATCACCTTAATAACCTTAAACCAAACTATGAGTGCACAGCACATTATTCCTGAAGATATAAAAACGAATGTTAATAAAGCTTTAAAGTATTATCCTGAATTAGGAGATACTAATATTGAATTTCGATTTAAGAAAAATATTAAGAAATCGACGATGCAAGCTAGACCAACATTTGGCAGTTTCTTTAAAAGTAGAAAGAACAGAAATTATGTGATTCTAATTAGTGAAAAGTTTCAAATTGCAGATAAAGAGTTTTTAACTCGGCATATTCCTAACGACATTTTCATTGGATGGATTGGTCATGAATTGGGACATATTATGGATTATCAAAACCGAAATAAGCTGAACCTCATTTGGTTTGGTCTAAAATATCTATTATCGCAAAACCATATTGTTGAGGCAGAACGCGCCGCAGATTCTTTTGCTGTAGCTCATGGCATGGAAAACTACATTCTAAAAACGAAAGACTTTATTTTGAATAATGCAGATATCACACAATCGTATAAAGATCGGATTAAGAAATATTATTTATCGCCTGAAGAAATAATGCATTTGGTAGAAGAACGGGATTCTGAATAGAATTATGATGATATTTTCATGGTTTAACTCAATAATAATTGAGTTTTTTATTTTGAATAATACATAATTTAAGACTCATTAATAAATGCTTCCCAATCCGCAAATTTTTCTTCTCCCATAACGCGTTCCATTTTTACTTGGCCGCCTTTCTTTTTGTTTCTTTCATTCCAATCATGAAAACGTTTTGGTGCAATTACGTTCACTTTCACACCTTTTAGAGCTTTACTTCTAGCTACTTTATAATTCTTATTAGCCGTTTTTAAAGCCATGTCTAAAGCTTTTGCTACTTTATCTTCGTCGGCATTTTTTAAATCCGATCCTAAATACCAATAATGATAAAATTCATCGTCATCTCCTCGTTTTGCGCAAATAGTATATTCAGGAATTGTGGTGTTAAATTGTGATTCTAGTTCTCGTAAAGCCGTATCCATTTTATTAACGGACAATTGTGAACCAACGGTATTTAAAAAGAATTTTGTTCGACCCGTAATTTTAATTTCAGCACGCTCAATGTTTGTGAATTCTATAGTATCTCCAATTAAATAGCGCCATGCTCCACTAACTGTACTAATGATTAAGACATAATCTTGGTCTAGTTCTACTTGGTCTAAAGTTAACGCTGGAGCTTCATTTTTTAGTGAGCCATCTTCATTAATATATTCAGGTTTAAAAGGCACAAATTCAAAATAAATGCCATTATCCGTATTTAATTGCATGGCATCGGTTTCAGGTCGTACTTGTGTTGCAATATAACCCTCGGAAGCCAAATACGTGTCAATAACTGTGATTGGCTTTCCTAATAAGGCATTAAAACTTTTCTTATAAGGGCCGAATGCTACTCCTCCAGAGGTATAGACTTGTAGGTTGGGCCAAATCTCATGAATGTTATTGAGATTGTGATAGTCTATTACTTTTTGAAGCATCAATTCTATCCACGATGGAATACCACTCAACGCCCCAATATCCCAATCTTTTGCACGTTCTGCAATGCGCTGCACGCGCTCGTCCCAATCTTCAATTTGCGAAATTTCTTCACCTGGTTTATAATAACCTCTAAACCACGACGGAATATTACTGGCACTAATGCCACTAATTTCACCTTCAAGGTGATTATTGTTTTCTTCCAAATCGGTAGAACTACCGAGCATCATAATTTCTTTTTCAAAAAAATCAGCAGGAAGGTCAAAATTCTTTAAGGCAAATACCTGTTTGATTCCAGCACTTTTTATAGCATCAAGCATATCATCCGTAACAGGAATTCGCTTACTCGTTTTTCCTGTTGTTCCTGAACTCAATGCGAAATAAGATGGTTTTCCTGGCCAAGTCACATCACTTTGTCCTTCATGATACTTATGCCACCATTTCTGATTAATTTGGTTATAATCAAAATAAGGTACAGACTTAGCAAAGCTTTTTTGTGGATTAGAAGTTTCTAGAACATGTTCAAAATCATAAAACTTACCAAACTGCGTGTTCTTGGCGGTCTCAAGTAAATCTTTTAATACTTTTTCTTGTGCTTCTTCATGAATGACTTCAGATGTAAACGTATCCTTCAATTCAATAACTCCTTTTATTATATTTCCTAGTATGGCCATTTTTTAATTTCAATTTTTGATTCTATTATTATGCAATTTTTCTACAAGCTTCAGCACATGCTCTACACGATTTAGCGCATTCTAAGCAGTGTTCGTGTTTGTGTTCTTCGCAATGATCTGCACAATACTCACAAATTTCGGCACATAATAAGGCGTATTGCTTAACGTATGCACTATCAGAAGTCATCATTTTTAGTAATGCATCACAAGCATCTACACATTGTATGCAACATTTCGGACAATCGTTCATGCTTTCTTTTCCTGCCATTTCTGTTAGACAAATTCTACAATCCACTATACATTTCTGACAGGCTTCAATCACATCTCTATAAATCGCTTTTATAATTATTGTTTTAGAATTAATTTCTACTAATATCTAATTTCGCCTTTAAAGAGACTATTCCGATTCGGAAAAGAATTAACCCATTTCGTAAAAATGTAAAATGGCTGAATCGGACGTAAAAGACAAATTGTGAGAAACCAAGGTGATTCAACTATCAGAAGTAAAGCAGTTATTTTTGAATCTACAGGTGCTATTTTTAAAATACACGGCTCTAACGACAAATATATAGATGATTAGTTTATAAATTATTAAGTAGTTAAGAGGTTTAAATGTATCGGTTTTCGTCCTCAATAAATTCAATTTCATTAGGATTAATTTATGATGGAAATCGTAAAAATTATGTAGTTTTGCACATCTAAAAATTATAAAAAATCATCCTAATGAAAGATACAGCCTTATCCTCCACTCACGAAGCACTTGGTGCAAAAATGGTTCCTTTTGCTGGTTATAATATGCCAGTACAATACGAAGGTGTAAACGCAGAACATGAAACGGTTAGAAAAGCAGTTGGAGTTTTTGATGTATCGCATATGGGCGAATTTTTAATTGAAGGTCCACATGCCTTAGAATTGATTCAAAAAGTATCAAGTAACGATGCTTCTAAATTAGAAATTGGAAAAGCGCAATATAGTTGTTTACCTAATGATGATGGTGGAGTTGTAGATGATTTAATTATTTACAAGTTAAAAGAAGAAACCTATTTGCTTGTTGTAAATGCCAGTAATATTGAAAAAGATTGGAACTGGATAGCTTCTAAAAATGATATTGGTGCTGAAATGCGCGATTTAAGCGAAGATTATTCTTTATTAGCAATACAAGGACCAAAAGCTATTGAAGCGATGCAGTCTTTATCTAGTCATGATTTATCAGACATTAAATTCTACAATTTTATCGTTGGAGATTTTGCAGGCATTGAAAATGTTATTATTTCGGCTACAGGTTATACAGGAAGTGGTGGATTTGAAATTTATTGTAAAAACTCTGAAGTTAAACAAGTTTGGGATAAGGTGTTTGAAGCTGGTGCAGATTTTGGAATTAAGCCCATTGGTTTGGCGGCAAGAGATACCTTGCGTTTAGAAATGGGTTACTGCTTATACGGAAATGATATTGACGACACTACGTCTCCTATTGAAGCTGGTTTAGGTTGGGTTTGTAAATTCAATAAAGACTTTACTAATAGTGAAGCCTTAAAAGCTGAAAAGGAGCATACACCAGAACGCAAATTAGTAGCTTTTAAACTCGATGAACGTGGTATTCCTCGTCATGATTACGATATTGTAGACAGTAGCGGAAAAACCATCGGTAATGTGACTTCTGGAACTATGAGTCCGAGTTTAGGATATGGCATTGGTATGGGCTATGTCCCAAAAGTATTTTCTAAAGTGGATAGTAAAATATATATTCAAGTGCGGAAAAAAGCGATTCCTGCTACGGTTGTAAAACCGCCTTTTTATAAAGGATAATTTTTTGAATGGAGATTGATTAATGAAGAAGATTAAGAAAGTCGAATCGCAAAAACATCGCATACTTATACTTGGTGCCAGTGGTTATATTGGTAATGCTATTTATAAAGAATTAGGGCCATATTTTAGAACATTTGGAACCTATAGAACTCCAAAAAAAGACTATGAAACCAATCATCAATTCTTTCATTATAACGTAGAAGAAGATGATGTTTACGAGATTTTAGAAGCTTGTAAACCAACTATTATAATTTCCGCATTACGAGGCGATTTTAACGCGCAATTTATTGCACATCAGCACATTTTGGAATATGTCGTAGCGACTAATTGTAAAATAATATTTCTATCGTCGGCTAATGTTTTTGATGCTTATAGTAAATTTCCGAGTTACGAGTTAGATAAAACCCTAAGCCATAGTGTGTATGGTCATTTTAAGATAAAAATTGAAAATTCACTTTTACGCCTAGCAAAAAAGCAAGTTGCTATTATTAGACTTCCCATGGTTTTTGGTGCAAGTTCGCCAAGAATTTCAGAAATGAAAGCGTCCATTTTGGAAACTAATGCCGTTGAAATCTTCCCTAATTTAATAATGAATGTGATGTTAGATAAAAAACTAACACAACAAATCCATTATATTATCAATAGAAATAAACATGGAGTTTTTCATTTAGGAAGTACGGATTTAGTGCATCATGATGAATTTGTAAAAGATGTTGTGGCATTAATTACGGATAAAAAAATAGTATTCAAACAAGTTTTTACGACGAATGAAGATCGGTATTTAGCGGTACTTCCAAAGTTTAACAAACTCCCTAAACACCTTCAAATTACAAGTCAGGAAATACTAGAGGAACTTGAAAAATAAACAATGTCTCTTGCAATACTTTAAATAAAATTAGTACTAATTTTAAACAAAATATAATCATATTATGAAACTAGACGATACAACAATAGAAAAAAAGTTATTACAGTTCCCAGATTGGGATTATTACGAGAATGCCATTCATTCTGAATTTGAATTCGATAATTTTAAAGATTGTTTTAGTGCTATGAGCCGAATTGCTTTTGAGTGTGAAGCACAAAATCACCATCCAAATTGGAGTAACGTTTACAATGTGCTAAAAATAACGTTGTCTACACATGATGCTGATGGCGTAACACTTAAAGACTTTAAATTAGCAGAGGCTATTGAAGCTATTGTGGAAGTGGAAGAGTAATTAAGTACAAAGTGTAATGTAAAAACATTACCGCTACTCTATTCTATTATTAAGATAATATCATAATTTGCTTCAATCTTACTTCGGCAATTTCAATATTTTCTTAAATTTGCTTTTATCTAACTTTAGGGATTTTAAATACTTAATAACTTATAACTTTTTTTACTATGGGAAGAGCTTTCGAATTTAGAAAAGCAAGAAAAATGAAACGTTGGTCTGCCATGAGCAAAGCCTTTACACGTATTGGTAAAGATATTGTAATGGCTGTAAAAGAAGGTGGTCCTGATCCGGATAGTAACTCACGTTTAAGAGCTGTAATTCAGAATGCAAAGGCTGTAAATATGCCGAAGGTCAATGTAGAACGTGCTATTAAAAAAGCGAGTGAAAAAGGCCAAGGAGATTATAAGGAAGTTCTTTTTGAAGGCTATGCGCAACATGGAATTGCTGTATTGGTTGAAACTGCAACGGATAATAATACACGTACAGTGGCGAATGTTCGTTCTTATTTTAACAAAACAGATGGTAGTTTAGGAACTTCGGGATCAGTTGTTTTTATGTTTGATCATACTTGTAATTTTAAAATTAAAGGTGATGATTTGGATTTAGAAGAATTAGAATTAGAGCTTATTGACACTGGTGTAGATGAAATTTTTGAAGATACTGATGAAGATGAAGATGGAACAGAACATACAAGCGTATTGATTTATGCACCGTTTGAGAGTTTTGGAAGTATCCAGTCTTATTTAGAGGAAAATAATATTGAGATTATTTCATCTGGATTTGAGCGTATTCCGCAGGTCACTAAAAAAGTTACACCTGAACAAGCTGAAGATGTTGAAAAACTTTTAGAAAAATTAGAAGAAGATGATGATGTACAAAACGTCTATCATACCATGGAAGAAAGTGGAGAATAAACATTTAAATTTTTCATACATATTAAGAGGGCTTCTGCCCTCTTTTTTGTGCGTAATTTTGAGGTGTCAAATGAACTTTTAAGGTTTTATTTACTAAATTACGTACAGTTTTATTTATTACTATAAAATAACAAAATGATTATAGATCAAGAACAAAAATTTAAAGACGTACTTTCTAAAATAGAAGGAAAAATTAATGAACAAAGTTTTTTTAATACGTTTTTGGAATTGTATCCTGACGTGTGGAAAAAACATAAATCTAACTTTTTTAAATTTAACCGAAGTAAACAATTTGGACAAACAATTCCGTTACCAAACCCTGAAGTTTCATTACGAAAAGAAATTAGGATATGGTTACGGAAACAATAAAACCGTTGTAACCAATTTGATAAAAATGCAAAAAGTCACTACATTGATAATTATGGTAATCCTTAATTTGGCATGTAAGAACACCATTAATCTAGAAATGAAAACTAAAGATATGCTAGAGCATATAGAAGTGAGAGAATTAAATACTAATCATTGGCTAACCTATACAGATATTGTAATTGATGCTCCAATTGAAAAAGTATGGCAAGTTTTAACGGATTGGAATAACATTTCGAATTGGAGCAGCTCTCTTGTAGGAATTAATGGAAATACTCATAACAACGGAAAAGTTATGATTTCATACTTAGTAGACGGAAAAACATATAATACACCACATGTTTTTATTTATAAGGACATGGAGGAATTTGGATGGTCTGATCGTATGGAAGGGAGTTTTGCAGGGTTGACGGACAATCACAGATTTAGAGTAGAGAAAATTTCTGATATACAAACGCGTTTTATACAATCTGATGACTTTAAAGGAATAGGAAACAAAGATATGTCGGCTGAGCAAATAGCCAAGATTACAGTCGAATTCTTCCCTATATTTAACCGAGAATTAAAAATTGAGGTTGAAAACTAAAGTTATAAATAGAATCTATCAATTAGACTTATTTAGGTTTATTGCGGCTTTAATCGTTGTACTTTATCACTATTTTTTTAGAGGTTTTTCAGCTGATAATCTGTCTGATTTAAACTTTAGTGAGATCAGTGATTACTTTAAATATGGCTTCTTAGGTGTTAATATCTTCTTTATTATTAGTGGCTTTGTGATTTCACTTTCTATTAAAGATAGATCAATTATAAAGTTTATAATTTCTAGAATTTCAAGGTTATATCCAATGTATTGGATTTCCGTTTTAATAACCTTCATTGTCGTTCTATTATTTGGAGAACCAAGATTTACGGCCGAATTAAGTCAGTTCTTGTATAACCTTACTATGTTTCACAATTACATAGGAGTCGAAAGTATTGATGGTGTCTATTGGACGCTATTTATAGAAATGAAATTCTATATTTTCGTAATTGGCTTGTATCTCGTCTTAAACAAATTTAAAGACATAAAATTAGATTATTTAATTTATACCTGGCTTATACTATCCGTATTACATCTGTTTTTTAGCGAATATTTTATTTTTAAGATTGCTAAATCCCTCTTTATATTAGACTGGAGTTCTTATTTTATAGCAGGAATTATTTTTTATCAGATCTATAAAAGCAAACTGAATTTAAAATATGCATTAGTGTTACTTATTACATTGTTACTATCCATACAGCACACTATTATAGAGACTGCAAAAAAAGCGAGGCATTTTAATATCGAATTCTCCCCTTATATTGCTTGTGGTATAATTGTTCTATTTTATGTGCTCATATTGCTTGTGGCTTGCCAAAAATTGAAACACATAAATTCTTCAAAGTTTATAAAAATTGGAATGCTCACCTATCCTCTTTATTTAATTCACCAGAAAATTGGATATATTATTTTTGATAATTTAGGAAATGATGCGAATAAATATGTCGTCGTAATTGCGACAACTTTTTTTATGATCTTTATATCGTTTATTTTAAGTGAGTTTTATGAACCAAAAGCATCTCACTATTTAAAATCCAAATTAAAACAGCTATCGACAAAGTATATAACAAACTCGACTCATTAAGCGCTAGATGATGGTATTATTAAACAATATAAAAGTCACTAAGGAAACATTAACCGTAAATAGTGGTATGAACTACGGTAGAAACTCTAACGAATATACCGACGCTTATGAAATTCAATTAAGCACGTCTGTTAATTAATGTGTTTATCCTAAAATCTTAACTAACAATTCTTTAAGCAAGTCACCTTGAGGTATTGCATTAGCACCAACACCTTTACTTTTTACATCTGTTTCGCGAAGTAAACCTATAATATAACTCACTTTTTTCATCGGATAGTTTCTTGCAGCATCTAAATATTCATTTACAAAATAAGGATTCACTTTCAATGCTGAAGCGACACTACGAGGATTTCTATCCGACATCCCATGAAGATGTAATAATTGAGAAAAGAAGCTAAACAACAAGGCTACTGAAACGACAATAGGATTATCCTTTGGGTTTTCTGCAAAGTACTTCGCAATTTGATGTGCTTTTAAGACATTACGCTGACCAACGGCCTTTCGCAATTCAAAATTGTTGAAATCCTTACTGATACCAATATTTTCCTCAATATGATCTGGTGTAATCTGTGTCCCTTCGGGTAAAACAATTTTAAGTTTTTTAAGCTCGTTATCAATTTTACCAAGATCGGTACCAAGAAACTCCACTAACATCTGAGCCGCTTTTGGCGAAATATTATAATTCTGACTCGCTAAAACACGTCTAATCCAATCTGCAACCTGGTTTTCATACATTTTCTTACTTTCGAAAACAATACCTCCATTTTTATTAATCGCCTTGTACAACGCCTTACGCTTATCTAATTTTTTGTACTTATAATTAAGAACTAAAACGGTTGATGGTTGCGGATTATTTGCATATTGCACTAACTGCTCAATGGTTCTGCTTAAATCTTGAGCTTCCTTTACAATAACAACTTGGCGTTCTGCCATCATAGGATAACGCTTGGCATTACTCACAATGTCATCTATTGTGACATCGCGTCCATAAAGCACCATTTGGTTAAATCCTTTTTCGGTGTCGTCCAAAACATTGTCTTCAATATAATCTGAAATCTTGTCTATATAATAGGCTTCCTCTCCCATTAAAAAATAGATAGGTTTAAGGTCTCCCTTTTTTATTGCAGCTACTAGTTGTTTTACGTCGTCCAAAATTGATATAAATTCCAAAAATTAAATTCCAAATTCCAAATTCCAATGGTTAGTATTCAACATTATATTAAATAATATGGATTTTGGTAATCGAAAATTGTGATTTGTGGTATTCTACTTTAACTTTGAAAAAAATTAGCGATTCTAAGTGTTGCAAGAACTCAACTTTCCAAAGTTTGAATACCGTTTCAAAAGTACAGAAAATAAAGTTTCTATTTTTGATGTCATTCGTAAAAAATTCATCATTCTTCAACCCGAAGAATGGGTGAGACAACATTGTGTTCATTATTTAATGTCGATTAAGAACTACCCAAAGTCATTAATAAATGTTGAAAAAGAACTGATTATAAATGGCTTAACAAAACGATACGATATTGTTATTTTTAATTCAGATGGTAGCATTCATTTAATTGTAGAATGTAAATCGCACAGCATTGAAATAGACCAAACCACCTTCGACCAAATTGCACGTTATAACTTGGCTTTAAATGCCTCGTATTTAATGGTAACTAACGGTTTAAATCATTATTATTGTGAAATGGATATGGACGCTGAACGGTTTTCGTTTTTAAAAGACATCCCTAATTATACTCAGAAGTAAATGCTACAAACCAAGGACTTAGCAATTGTTATTTTAAACTGGAATGGAAAAGCCTTACTCAAACAGTTTTTGCCTTCTATTATTAATTATTCGGATGATGCTGTAATTTATGTCGCTGATAATGCTTCAACCGATGATTCTGTAGCTTTTCTTACGGAACATTTTCCAACAGTAAAACGTATTCAGAATACAGAAAATGGCGGCTATGCCAAAGGGTATAATGATGCTTTAAAACATATTGAAGAACCCCTACTCTGCTTATTGAATAGCGATATTGAAGTGACCGAAAATTGGCTTCAACCTATCATATATGAATTTAATAGTAATGCTACTACGGCGATTATTCAACCAAAGATTTTAGACTATAAAAACAAATCTCTTTTTGAATATGCAGGAGCTGCTGGTGGCTTTATCGATAAATATGCTTATCCTTATTGCAGAGGCCGAATTTTTGACACCATTGAAGAAGACAAAGGGCAATACAACGATACCAAAACTATTTTTTGGGCGTCAGGAGCTTGTTTTTTTACTAGAAATGAGGTGTTTCAAAATTTAAAGGGGTTTGATGAATCTTATTTCGCTCACATGGAAGAGATTGATTTATGTTGGAGAGCTTTTAATTCTAATTATGTAACTAAATATGTTGGAGCTTCAACCGTATATCATGTAGGAGGTGCAACATTGACAAATACCAATCCTAAAAAAACCTATCTCAATTTTAGAAATAGTCTGTTTACACTAGTAAAAAATACGGATTCTCATGTATTGTTTAGAGTATTATTTAAAATGGGCTTAGATGGGATAGCTGGTGTACGCTTCTTGTTTCAACTAAAACCGGCATTTTTACTAGCCATTTTAAAAGCCCATATGTCGTTTTATTACAATTTACCTAGACTTTTAAAGCAGCGAAAACAATTATCTCAACGTTCTAGCTATTACGAAACAGTGTCTATTGTGTGGTCTTATTTCATAAAAAAACGGACACAATTTTAATTGTTTATAAAAGTGTTAAAATTTATGTTAATCCATGTCCAACGCACTTTTGTTTTCCATAATTTTGTTATGTTAAACTTAACAATTTAAACTAGAGTTCAATTATGAAAAAATTAATGTTATTAGGTGTTTGCTCAATGGTATTTTTGGCATCTTGTGTGTCTAAAAAAGATTATTTAGCACTAGAAGCACAACAAAAAGAAACCCAAGATTTATTAAATACCGCAACCGTTAAACTAAATAGTTGTTTATCTGATGTCGCTGCAGCTAATGCAAGAGTGGAAACCATGAAAGACCAATTGGCTGATTTACGTAAGTCAAATCAAGATTTAATTGATACCAAAGGGGATTTAACAATCTTAACTAAAAAAGGATCTGAAAATCTTGAAAAGTCTTTAGAAAGCTTAAAAGAACGTGATTTAAAAATTACAAGATTACAAGATGCATTGACTAAAAAGGATAGTGTAACCCTTGCTGTTGTTACCAGTCTTAAAAAAGCCGTTGGAATTGATGATCCAGACATTGAGATTAATGTTGAAAAAGGTGTGGTATTTATTTCTATCGCAGATAAGTTATTATTCCAAAGTGGAAGCTATAACGTTACAACAAGAGCTAACGAAATCTTGGCTAAGGTTGCTAAAGTAATTAATAGCAAACCAGATTTTGAAGCTATGGTTGAGTCTCACACTGATAATGTACCTTACAACAAGCCACCATTAGTTGACAACTGGGATTTAAGTGTAAAACGTGCGACTTCTGTAGTAAGAGTTTTAGAAAGTTTAGGGGTTAATTCTCAACAGTTAATTGCTTCTGGTCGTAGTTCTTACGTGCCATTAGTAGACAATGATACTGCTGAAAATAGAGCAAAAAACAGACGTACACGTATTGTTGTATTGCCTAAAATTGATCAATTCTACGAAATGGTTGAAAATGAAATGAAAAATTTATCTGAAGGAACTGAATAATAATTCTAGAAGATTTTGATATAAAAAACCCAATGCAAACGCATTGGGTTTTTGTTTTTTATATGGTTATTGTTTCAACTTTACGTTTAGTGTCGTCATCACTTAATCGGATTACTTTAATGACTTTTTCTTCATTAGGTTTCCCATAGTTTCTATAAATAGTAACTTTTAGACTGGCTGGACCTATGATTTTTTGAACACTATCAGAATAGTAGTCTACAGAAATTTCATAATTTCCTTTTTGAGCTTTTTTAATCCAATAGCTTTCTGGTCCATAGCCATCAACTAAATCTTCAGATATTCTACCACCAAATTTTGAAGTGTCATGACCATAGTAAATCTCTTCATTATCTGGATTTTTAACATATAAATCTAAATCCGTTTCACCATGATTCCAATCGACAACAACTCTAATATCCGTTTCAATAGGTTTGTAGGTTTCTCTCAATGCCTTAGCTCTTTCACCATGGTTTGTATTCACTAAATGGCACAACTCAACATAGGTAATTTGCTCTATACCATAGTACAATTCGTCTTCATCTTTTTCTAATAGCTGGCCATTAACAATTTTTAATAATAAATCAATGGCAGCGTCTATGTCTCCATTAGCTTCATAAGCCAATGCTAAATCTCTATAGGATTGTGGATGTTCTGGGCGTAATTCTAATACGTTTTTGTAAACATAAATAGCTAAATCATACTTTTTATATTGCTCAAGTTTATAGGCTAAGGCTCTAATGAGTTCGTGATTATCTAAATCAATCTCTATGAGGTTGGTCGCTACTCTTAAAGCAATATCAATTCTATTTTTACTTTCAAAGAAATCAGCTATATCTAAAAAGAACGAAGGAGTATTTCTATAATTTTCTCTAATTTTCAAATAGGCTTTATATGCTTCTTCAACTGAATTCTGTGCCTCTAAATACTGGATATAAGACGCATTCTTATCCCAATTTTGTAATGTTGATTGCTCTACTATTTTTTCATTAAGTACTTTTATTTCTTTTTTATGGTTTACCGCACCATTCTTTGTTGTAATTATAACAATTCCGTTAGATCCTCTTGAACCATAGATTGCAGTTGCAGCTGCATCCTTTAGAACTGTTGTTGAAATTATTTCATCTGTATTAATAATAGATAAATCACCTATATAAGGCACTCCATCAACAATATATAATGGTTCCCTATTTCCATTCATAGTACCAAAGCCTCTAATTTTAATGGTTGTATTTGATCCAGTAGTTCCGTTTACAGTATTAACATTGACACCTGCTACTTGACCAGATAACAGTTGCGTTGCTTTACTTTCTATACTTTCAGACCTTACTCTAGTTACTGCTCCTGTAAAAGCTTCCTTGGTTGTTGTGCCATAGCCGATAACGATAACTTCATCTAGAGTTGACGCGTCTTCATTCAACGCCATATTTAATGTGGTATTGGAACTTAACCTCTGTTCTACACTAGTCATGCCTACAAATGAAAAGACTAATGTTTCATTCGGAGATGCGTTAATTACAAACTTTCCATCAAAATCAGTTTGCACTCCTCTACTTGTACCTTTAACAATAACTGAAGCACCTGGTAACGGTAAACCATCATTTGATGTCGTAACAACACCACTAACAAATGCTTTAGTAGAATCTATATGAAATGTAACAACTGGTCTTACGTTTGTATTTTGAGTATTACTATTATTTGTTGAATTTGTTTCAGTAGTATTGCTAGTATTTGGGTTAGTATGAGCAACCTTCTTATCTGTTTTATTCGCTTTTGGATTAAAGTCTTTATCATACCATGATCGAATTGATTCATAATCCGATTTCAGCTCTTCTCTTCTATCAAATACCGCATCACGTGAATGCTGTTGTTGTAATTTTAATTGTGCTAACCTACGATTGTATTCTTCTTTTAGTTCTGAAGGAGGTTCTATTTTGTAGCGCACATAATCTTCTATTCTATCTAATACAATCATAGATGTATAAGGAGAAATTAAATGATAAGCTTTAGCTAATTCTATAATGTCATTTTTATTTTCTTCTTTCTTTTTCGTCAAATGCTGAAGTTTAGCTTTTGCCCAAAGACGCTTAGATACTTCAGAGTTTGAAGAGGATGTCATATCTACAAATATGCGTTCTGTGATTTCCTTGCCATAACCAAATAGTAATTCAATAGACTTCGCTTCAACATACTTACCACTTAAATTAAAGTTTTCGTTAACGATACTTTTTGGTTTTGGATACACTTCAAATAGTGAATTATCATGATTTACACCAAGAAATTGAAAGGCTTCATGCTTTAACAAATCTACCGCTGAATTATTAGTGAGACTATTCAAATTGATATAATTCCCTCCGTTTTCTGTCGCTAAATCATTTAGTAATTGATGATTTGCTGAATTGACTGAATTAATACAATATAGCCTAGAACTACTACTTAGTTCTAATTCTCCTAGATTATGCAATCCGTCCGAAAATAATAATATGTCATCAGATTTTGGAATAAATAAGCCTTTATAAGATGTTCCACCATCATATGTAATCATTTTTAAGGTATTTATTAGCTCTTGGCTATCTCCATTTTTTATTCTAAAAGTAGAATTGCTGATTAGAGTATTACTGAACACCACTAACGATACCTTTACATCTTCTAGGGATTTTAAATAACTAGTAATTAAGTTTAACTCTGCTTCTAACTTTTTATAGTACATGGAATAAGATGCATCCCATAAAATTGCTATTGATTTCGCCTTTGATTTTAATCTTCTTTTCGGTACAAAGGTTTTATTAATATGAAAATATGCTTCGAAAGTCTGTAACGCAAATACATCTTTTATAGGTATAGACAGTTTTAAGTTTCTATTTAGGTCAACAGAATTTGCCACATATGTTCCGACAACATTTTTTCCTTTCTTAATGAATTTAAGATCCTTTTTAAAGCTTTCAGTTACCGATGGTAATTGCTCTAGATTATTACAAACAATGTCAATGCTAAAATCATTCAAGGGCTTACTAAATCCAAGTGGAATAGTAAATTGATAGTGATTGTCATTAACCAATAAATTTTGCTCGTAAGTAATAACGATTCTCTTATGGCCTTTTGCAGGAATTGGATAAACTCTAGCTTTGTAATTGTTTCCCTGAGTTTGCTCTAACAATGCAGGGTCTATACGTTGCCTAATTGTACTTTCATATGCAACTCTTCCCAGCTCTTTTTCTACGATAACTGCTGATCGTAATTTTCCATTTAAATCCATGGCAAAATGCGATACACTTTGTCCTTCTGCCAATGGAAAAGCTAGTTCACCTTCTAAAACGCTGTCATGAGCATTATAAAATGTCATGTCGTAAGTTACTGTCGCATAATTCCCTGATATTTCTGCATTTATTCGCAGCTTATCAAGCTTTAATTCAGACTTGTCTTCTAATGTTACGGTTGGAAAATTTTGTGATTGACTTGAAATTGATAACATCAATACAAGTAAAAATGGGATTAATTTTTTCATTGGTATGGCATTTAAAGTTTAATCAAAACTAAATGCCAAACCAATAAATTAAAACCCAAAATGAGTAAACTCCCTATTTGAATGAGTTAACTCCCTAAAACAGCTTTTAAGGTTTTTTTACGTTGAATTTTCCCGTTTACGGTTTCTGAAAACTTGTCTATAGTATAAATTTCTTTTGGAATTTCGAACTTATCTAAAGTTTTAAGATCTTTAATTGCTTTCAAAATAACATCTTTAGAATCTGATGGGTTTTCAACAATAAGAATCAACTTTTCTCCAAGAGTCACATCGTCTTCACCAGCGACAATAAAACGTTGCTTAATGGCTGGTTGTAATTTGTCTTCAATCTGTTCTGGGAACAATTTTACTCCACCAGAATTAATTACATTATCAAAACGTCCAAATAACTGAAAACTTGTTTCAGATTTTAGCTCTACAATATCATTAGTCACTAAGTCTTCTTCAACGAGTTTTGGTGCGTGTATAACTAAACAATTTCTATCATCTTGTTTAAACGTTACATGTTCTAAAGCTTTAAAGTACAATTCCTTTTCAACAGACTTAGACTGTAACTGTCTTACGGCAACATGTGTTACGGTTTCTGTCATTCCATAAGTTTCGTAAAACTTAGGCTCACAGTTTTTAATTCTTTCTAGAAGCGGCTTGGTGACTTTAGATCCACCAACAATAATCGATTTTATATTATGGATGTAATTAATGGTATGTTTTAACTGCAATGGCACCATAGCACAGAAATCATAAGTCTTTTCATAATCAAAAATTGGCTGAGCAGACGGCTCTACAAAATCAATTTCTAGACCCAAAACTAAAGCACGTATAAACATCATTTTACCAGCAATAAAATGACTTGGTAAACAATGTAACGCTTTATCTCCTGGCTCTAAACCGAAAAAATTACCTGTAGCTATAGAAGAATTAACCATAGCTTGTTTCATTAATTTAATCTCTTTAGGATTACCTGTAGAACCCGAAGTTGTTACATATAAAAAATCCTTATTATTTAACCAATCAATTAAAAAATTACCAGTTACTTTTTCATAGGGTTCCCCTTCTTTTATGAGACTATATGCGACTTCTTTTAGCTCTTCATGACTAAAGTGAAGTCCATTAAACTTAAAACGGTTGTGTACTTTGTTGTATTCTGGTGTCATATTCTAATCGATTATTTTATAATTATCTTTTGGTGGCTCCTCAACTGTTCCGAATAATTTATCTTTCCAATTGGTCCATCCGTATTTTTTTGAAAGTATGAACAATATTAAAGGATAAACAATTAAAACAGGTAATATAATTTCTGAAATTGATCCTAATTCTGGTTCAGACGTATCTTTAAAAAGTGCATCTGTTTGAAGCGCTGTCCAATCTGCTGTTACTAACAAAGAAGCAATTAAATTATTGCCTAAATGAAATCCTAGAGCTAACTCTAAACCTTCGTCCATTAAAGTCATAATTCCTAATAGTAATCCTGTTCCAACATAGAAAATCATCATCTGCCAAAAACCAATTGCGCCTACCTCAGGGTTGGCACTATGCGCGATACCAAATAATATCGAGGTAAAAATTAACGGAAACCATTTATTCTTAACTAAAACACCAATATGTTGCATTAAATACCCTCTAAATAGATACTCTTCTAGTCCAATTTGAAACGGAAATAAAAGAACACTTATTATAAATAAAATGGCAAATTTACTAGGGTTAAACTGAAATACTATTTCAGATGAATCTATGGTATACATTGTAAAAAAGGAAACAATGGTATAGATTGTAATCATTAAAAACGAAAATAAGATACGTTTATAATCGACCTTAGGTCTCGATGTTGTTAATGATAAGAGACTTCTTTGATGAATAAATTTAACCAAAACAAATAAAAGTCCTAACAAAAACACAAAGGGTAATAAGTTAACGACTAACAATACACTTGAAGGTAAATTCCAACGCTTCATGGCATCCATCGCAGCATCTAAGTCACTTGGATCTGATACTAAATAAAACACAAAATTACTAATAAAGATACCTGCTACTAAAATTGTAGTCAGGATAAACATCCAAAGTTCACGTTGTCCTTTGTAGGCTTGTTGTATATAATTCATTTTATAAATTAAAGTTCCAATGTTGTTTTAAATCGTAATGCAAAGTTCCGTTTTTTACATGTAATGGAGAAGGAAAATTGTTAGTAAATAAACTTCCTGTTCCTAAACCTTGAGGCATGCTATTTTTTAAGGTATATGTCCATTGTGCTATGCCATTCAATCCAACATTACTTTCTAAAGCACTAGTTATCCACCAATTAATGTTTAAGTCTTCTGCGATGTCAATCCATTGCTGACTTCCTTTAAAACCACCAACTAAGCTCGGTTTTAAAATAATGTATTGCGGTTTTATAGTTTTAAGTAATTCTTGTTTATGGTCTTCAGAAAACACTCCAATCAATTCTTCATCTAAAGCAATTGGCAAAGGGGTTGCTTCACAAAGTTGAGCCATCACTTCAAACTGCTTAGGTTTTATAGGTTGTTCTATGGAATGTAAGTGGTATTCTGAAAGGCGATTTAACTTTTCTAAAGCATCATTAGGTGAAAATGCACCATTGGCATCCACTCTTAGTTCAATATCTGATACTGAAAACTCTTTTCGTATCGATTTTAAAATGTCTAATTCGGTTTGAAAATCAATAGCCCCTATTTTTAATTTGATACAATTAAATCCGGTTTCAATTTTTTCCTTTATTTGGGTTCGCATAAAATGGTCATCACCCATCCAAACTAAACCATTAATCGGAATACTATCTTCTCCTTTTGAAAATTGAGATGGAAATAGTTGAAACTGATTTGCACTATTTAAAGATTTAAAAGCGGTTTCTAGTCCAAACTGAATACTTGGGAATTCAACTAATTCTAATAAAAGTTTATCTAAGCCATGCTGAATATTGTTGCAAGTCCATTTTAATTTAGCTTCATAATCTGATCTATCGTCAATCGACAAACCTCTTAAAATACCACACTCACCTACTCCATTTTTATCTTCATTTTCTAATAAGATAAACCACGTTTCTTTAGTGGTCATTACACCTCGCGATGTACCACTTGGACGTTTAAAGTCTAAAATATACTTATGGTAAGTTGCATTTATCATAGATATCAAAAATAGTTAAATAATTTCGTAAATTACAGATCCAATATCGACTGTTAATGCCTGATTTCCCAAATATTATTCTATATGCCATACCCTTTTTTGTATTGGCCATGTTGTTAGAATTATATATAACTACAAAACAACACATTAACACGTATGAAACTAAAGACTCCTTCTCATCTATTGCTATGGGATTGGGCAATGTCATTTTAGGGTTTGCAAGTAAAGCCCTAGTTATATTAGTCTTCTTTTGGGTTTATGACAACGTTAGACTGTTTACAATTCCTGTAGCATGGTGGTCGTTTTTATTCATATTCTTTGCAGATGACTTGGCATATTATTGGTTTCACCGTGTATCGCATGAATGTCGATTATTTTGGGCATCACATGTCGTTCATCATTCTTCAGAGCATTATAATTTAAGCACTGCTCTGAGACAAACTTGGTCTGGTGGTTTTTATACGTTTATATTTTGGTTGTGGTTACCGTTGTTAGGCTTTCATCCTGCAATGATATTATTACAAATGTCTATTAGCTTATTGTATCAATTTTGGATTCATACGGAAGCCATTAACAAAATGCCAAAATGGTTTGAAGCTGTTTTTAATACCCCATCACACCACAGAGTGCATCATGGCAGTAATCCAATTTATTTAGATCGTAATCATGCCGGAATTTTAATTATTTGGGATCGCTTATTTGGTACTTTTCAACCTGAACTAGACGATGAAAAAGTAATCTATGGTTTAGTAACAAATATTAAAAGCTACAACCCAATTAAGATTGCTTTTATTGAATGGTGGCAATTATTGAAAGATGCGTTTACCGGACGTATGTCTTTAAAACACAGATTGCTTTATCTCTTTAAATCACCTGGTTGGAAACATGATGGAAGTGGGAAAGTTAGTGATGACTTGCGTAATGAGTGGTTAAGTAGAAAAAATCAATAATGATAGCACTTTCATTATTTTAAAGCTGTTAGCTTATAAACTTCAAGCAATTTATCAATCATTAAATGTTCTGAAAAATTATTAACCGAATGGTCATATGCTTTTTCACCCATGCCATGTAAAACGTCGGGATTTAAAGTGATGTCTTCAATTATATCCGCTAATTGAAGAAAATTTTCAGACTCAAAAAGGAAGCCTGTTTCTCCTTCAATAATTTGATCTAGAGCTCCTTGTATATTCGAACGAATTACTGGTTTTTTCATCATCATTGCTTCCAATGGTACTAAAGGAAAACCTTCAACTCTCGATGGAAGAATTAATACATCTATAATATTATAGATATCGGAAGGATCACTAAAAGGAATTGACGTAATTAGATGTCTTACTTCACACGCATTGATTAAACTGTTTAACCATTCAATATTACCATCTCCAAGAATAATAAGATGCATTTTTAAGTGTTTACAGCGTTCAATTGCATGAATTAAAATATCTATGCCTTTACGCTTACCGATTGTTCCGACGAAACCAAATATAATATGATTTGCAGGTATTTTGTAACGCTCTTTTAACTTTTGAATTGCATTTCTATCAAGCGGTTGTTTATGATTTTTAACACCATTGAATATAAGTTTCACAGCAGTTTTATCATAGTTATAATCCGAAACTAAACTTGATTCTAATTCTCTACTAATCGCTATAGCATAATCCCCTTTTTTATTTAAAAAATGTTTAGGAATATTCATGTTATGATGCGTTACAATAAACTTTTTACCAGACATTAATCTGTATATAGCACCTAAATATGTCGTCACAGGATAATGCGCATGTACAATATCAGGCTTTATTTTATATAATTGAAATAAGCCAAATGGTGTCGCAGTGATATATGATAGTAATTGTTGGAATCTCGTGAAATAATTAATTTTATTGTAAAGAGGAAAAGGGACTTTGACAAATTGAACTCCGTTTACTTTAGCTTTCTCAAATAACTTTAGAGCATTGTAATCCTGACCAGGACCTCTAGATAATATGTAAACTTCATTTCCTCGTTTGATAAAGTTCTCAGCTAATGCATATATATGGGTGGTAGAACCTTCAGCCGGTAAATATCTTGCAAAGAAAATAATTTTCATAAGGTTCTAAATCTTAATCGAATCCTCTATAGTATATTTTATAGAATACCAGTAAACTATAAAATAAGATTTTGACATACAGGTGATTATAATCCTAAACCTACATATTATTTATATATATTCATAGATTATTCGATAATATTCACATATTTCATTATTAATAAACAACAATGGATAGGAAACGACATACAACATGATAAATATTAAAATAATATAACAAAGATTTGTCTAAGATTTGTTTATACTATACTGGCCATTAAAGCTTTAATAGTGTTGGTTCATCTCATAGTACACAAGGAACCACTAGAGAAATGATTTAGAAGTTCCGTATTTCCGAAACGCTTGCTACATAAAGTTATTCTGAGAAGCCACGTAAGGTAGGCTTAAATGGATTTGAATTTCCAAAATTTATTATTCGGTAATGGTGCTACAAAAGTATTCATATCTTCAGAATCAGAATCTTTATAGGTTATTTTCCACGCGTGAAGACAAACAGCTAATGGTAAATAATTTTGATCCGATCCATATTTTTCATCTCCTAGAATAGGAAGTCCAATATGTGCCAATTGCGCTCTTATTTGATGAAATCGACCCGTTTTTGGTTGTATTTCTAAAAGGTAACCAAAATCGTTTTGATCAATTACCTTGTAAGAAAGCCTACAATCTAAAGTGTTTTTTGATTTTGATTGAACAATATCTGCTCTTTTTTCTAAGTTATTCTTCACGAGAAAATTAACCAAGTTACCTTTGCTTTTTAAAGGTTTATTCTTAACAACTGCTAAATACGTTTTTTGAACTTTTCGACTGCTAAATAACGTGTTAAATGCAACTAGAATGCTTTTTTTCTTGGCAAAAATCAGCACACCACTTGTGACACGATCTAATCGATGAATAACACCAACATAAGGCTTTCGTTTACTTTTAATGAGATGATTGAATACCTGATCCTCAACCGTGTTATTTTCATAAAGACTTTTTTCAGTAATAAGTCCTGCTGATTTATTGACGATTATAAGATCATTGGTTTCAACTATAACTTCAAGGTTTGACATTACAATCTACTTTTTTAACGTCTTTTTGGTCTTGATTTGCGTTTCTTTTTTCGACGAGAACCTTTTGAAAAATTTGAATCCGTAGATGGAATAGCATCATCAAAGGTGTTTTTTACAGCTTTCAAATTAACGCTTTTCCAGCCTTTTTCTTTAGTTTCTGGCAACAACACAGTTAATAAATCGTCTCTACCTACTTTATTTAAGGTCTTTCTAATCCAATCTTTGTTTTCTTTTTTATACCAAAAGAAGAAGCGATGTTGTTCCTCTTTTTCCTTTCGAGATTTTGGTGTTTTTGTTGGTTTTAACGTATAAGGATGATAGCCACTATAGTAAATAACTGTTGCAACCGTCATTGGCGTTGGTGTAAACCCTTGTACTTGCTCTAATTGAAAACCCATATCTTTAGTTTCTGCAGCTAAATTTGCCATATCTTCCACTTCACACGCTGGATGATTTGAAATAAAATAAGGAATCAACTGCAGCTTTAAGTTTTTCGCCACATTAATCTTGTCGAAACGTTCTTTAAACTTATGAAAATATTTAAACGATGGTTTACGCATCAACTTTAAAACAGGATCTGAAGTATGTTCTGGCGCGACTTTTAAACGACCAGAAATATGCTTAGTCATTACTTCTTCCGTATAGTCGTCTAATTCTTTAGGATCAGCATTCTTATTAAATTCTGGCACCAACATATCATGGCGAATACCACTACCAATAAATGATTTTTTAATTTTAGGATGCTTGTCAACTGCCTGATACAATTCAGTTAATGGCTTATGAGATGTATCTAAATTACTACAAATCACAGGTGAAATACAAGAAGGTGCCACACACTTATCGCAAATGGATTGCACTTTTCCTTTCATCTTATACATATTGGCAGAAGGCCCACCAATATCTGATAAATAGCCTTTAAAATCTGGCATATTAGCCACTTTATCAACTTCTCTTAATACTGATTCTTGACTACGACTTGCAATAAATTTTCCTTGATGTGCAGAAATAGTACAAAAACTACAACCTCCAAAACATCCGCGATGTATGTTAATTGAAAACTTAATCATTTCAAACGCAGGAATTGGTCCACGCTTATTATATTTCGGATGCGGTAATCTTGTGTAAGGCAAATCAAAAGAGGCATCAATCTCTTCTTCCAACATCGTTGGAAATGGTGGATTAATGATTAATGTTCTATCATTTATACTTTGAAAAATTCGTTTTGCTTTCAACTTATTCGATTCTTGTTCTATAACCTTGAAGTTAGAAGCAAATTTTTTCTTGTCATTTAAACAAACAGTATGTGAGTGAATTTCCACATCATCCCAGTTTTTATTCTTAGGAATAGCTTCATTTTTATCGACTAAAACAGCAGTTTGTTTAATAGTCGTTAAGCTAGAAAAAGGCACGCCTTTTTGTAATAACTCTACAATTTCTCGCAAAGGTTGTTCACCCATTCCATACACCAACATATCTGCTTTAGAAGTTTCTAAAATAGATGGCATAAGTTTATCACTCCAATAATCGTAATGCGTTACACGACGTAAAGACGCTTCAATACCTCCAATTAACACTGGAACATCTGGGAATTTTTCTTTTAGAATATTTGAATATACAGATGTCGCATAATCGGGTCTAAATCCTATATCACCATTTGGAGTATAGGCATCTTTATCGCGACGTCTTTTACTAGCTGTATAATTACTCACCATTGGATCCATACAACCACCTGTAACTCCAAAAAACAATTTTGGGGTTCCTAGCTTGGTAAAATCTTGTAGATTATCGTTTACGCTCGGCTGTGGCACTATAGCCACTTTAAGTCCATAACTTTCTAAAATACGACCAATTACGGCAGGTCCAAATGATGGGTGATCCACATAAGCATCTCCACTAAAAAGTATAACATCGAGTTCTTTCCAACCTCTAATTTTTACTTCTTTGTTTGTTGTGGGTAACCAATCTGTAAGTTTATTCATTTCCATAGTGCTGCAAAGATACAGTTAAATTTGTTTCACAACTCAACACGGAAAAATTACGATTTAGAATTAATCTTTACCATCATTTAAAATCCAAATTAAGCCTTCTCTTTTGTCGCTCTAAGAATGGTGTTGTACTTTTTCTTTTGGTTTAAGAGAACATGTCTACGTTAGCTACTCTGGTGGATATGTTTCTAACGACGTTGCCAAATATCTTTAAATATAGTTATGATAATTATCGTTCTAAACATCAAAACGTTTACAGTTCTATTCGTTCACCAATATCTAATAACATTAAATCCTTACCCTTATCGAAGAATTTTCGTTTGGCTTCTTCATGATTAATTTCAATATAACCGAAAGTATCAAAATGATATCCTAGAACTTTATCACATTCTATAAAATCACTGGCCAGAATAGCATCATCAATACCCATTGTAAAATTATCACCAATAGGTAAAATTGCTAAATCGAGATTAACTTGCATCGGAATTAACTTCATGTCCATAGTTAAGGCTGTATCACCTGCTATGTATATGGTTTTATGTTCTCCTTCAATAATAAATCCGCCAGGTTGCCCTCCATAAGATCCATCTGGAAAAGAAGATGTATGAATGGCATTAACATATTTAAGATTCCCAAACTCAAAATCCCAAGAGCCTCCATGATTCATAGGATGACCTTCTAAATCTTTGTTTTGAAAATATGTAACGATTTCAAAATTAGACACAATTACTGCACCTGTGCGCTTCGCAATGGCTTCAACATCTAAAATATGATCTTGATGGGCATGTGTGACTAAAATATAATCCGCTTTTAATGTCTCTATATCTATGTCCGAGGCTTTGTCATTTCCTGTTATAAAAGGATCGACTAAAATGTAAATGTCTTTAATTTGAATACCTAAAGAGGCATGACCGTAGAATGTAATTTTCATAATTATATATTTACGCTATTGTAAAATCATAAATTGTCTTTTCTTTCGACCATCACTCATCATAATGAATTTTCCATCTTGATAAGTTCCGTAAAAAGGTTGATAATAGGTTTTGCCTTTATTATCTTGAATCTTGCTATATATTACTTCTCCAGTACTGTTGTAAACAATATCGTAGAGTGATGACGATTCAAACCAACCTTTGGATACTTTAGTTCTGCCATCATTCTTTTCGAGAAGGTTTTTACCAGAATTTAAAAGAACATGCAATTCTTCATCTTTTAAAAATGCATTATAAGAGGGTGAATTAGAGCGTTTGAAGATACTTCTTCCCCAATCTAAATTTCCAGAGACACCAAATTTAAAAATAAGGATATCATCATAATGATAGACGGTTTGCCAATAACCATTATTCATCCCTGTAGAAACATAAGTTTGAGTGATATAAAACTCTTCTGCCAATAAATACGTGTTACCTTGTGAATCTTTTAAAACATAATCGATGTAAAAATTAGTCAGTTCTTTTCCTTTTTCTTTTTTTCTTGAGCCTTTTTTATCTCCGTACAAATCTTCATATACATCTAAAGGCAACTCATAATTATTTTTACTAGCAACCGAGAAGTTAACAGAATCAATGATAAAGTTACAGCCTCCTTTAATCCTACCAGTTCTTTCTTCTGAATAAAAACCAATGAGGTGCAATTTATTATCAACTATTGAAATCCTTAAGTTTCTAATATGCTGATCATCCAGACTTATAGATACTTCTTCGTTTGCTTTTTCGGTAATCTTATTTAAAATAAAACTATAGTTAGCTTCTCCTTTTTTCTTTTCTCTTTTGCCATTTTCGTAAAGTTTTCCTAATACAAATACCACGCCTTCGTCATTTATAGAAATATCATTATGTTGAAAGTATTTTTCTTCATGTTTTTGATAGCTCTTAGTATATATGTGCTCTAAGGTTGTAGCATCAAACACTCTTATGGCATAATCATTTACATCTTTATAAATATTATCTGTAGCCATTGCCAAATATTTTCCATTTGGGGATATATCGATACTAGTTTGACGATCTTGTCGATTGCCAAATAAGAACCTTTTTTTTGCTACCGTAGCTTCGAATAATTTCTTTTTGCTATGTGATCCACTTTTTATATTAAATGTATGACAGTAAACCAAACGCTCTTTTGCCTTAGGCGAGAAGACCGTAAACACTTTAATCTCATCTCCATAGACAACTTCGCCTATATACCTTTCCTTTTTGTCACTTTTTACTACTAGGTTATGAGTTTTATTAAGGTTATTGTCAAAAACATCAAACAATATATCATGCTTACTCTCTCTAACGATGCCTGTTAATCCATATTCAGTAGTATGAATCGTTAATACATCTATAGCTTTTTCTTTATCCTTGTATTCTGCGCTTTCGCTGACATTTAAGGTTGTGTTTTGAGCATTAATAATTGTAAATACAAATAATAAGATTAACGTAAATAGGTTTTTCATATAATTATTAATTAAAGTGTTAAAATAAAAAAACTTAAGCATTTACGGGCTTAAGTTTTATAATTATTTCCAATAAGAACGACGTATAAATCATCTAATATAAAATATAACCAACTCCTAAAAGAATTGCCATAAGGAACGTAGATAATGCTAAAACCTTTAATTGACTATCAAAATCATTAGCACTCTTTGCTCCTTTAATCTTTTTAACATGAATTAATAAAGGTATAAAAGCAACTAAATACAGAAAGTTATAAGGCTCTACATAGTACAGTATTGAAAACAGCATTGTTGTTAACATGGCACCAATGATAAGTGCAAAATGATAACGTTTAGCATCTTTTTTTCCTAATTTTATTGCTAATGTAATTTTTCCGGCATTGGTATCGGATTCAATGTCCCTCATATTATTTAAGTTTAACACACCCATGCTTAACAGACCAATTGAGATTGCTGGTAAAATAACAACATGGTCAATAGTATGCATAAAAAGGAAATAACTCCCTAATGTGCTAACCAATCCAAAAAACACAAACACAAAAACATCCCCAAGTGCACGGTATCCGTATGGTGACTTACCCATGGTATAATTTAAAGCCGCATAAACTGAAAGTCCACCAAGCAATAAAAACAATAAAATATTTAGAATACTACCAGGAGCAAATGCATTCCAAATAAGAACCATTGTACTAATTATAACGATAATGACATTAAGTTTTATGCCATCCATCATTTCATCTGGAGTAATGGCACCGCTTTGTATGGCACGTTGTGGACCTACGCGCTCATCATTATCTGTACCTCGCACACCATCGCCATAATCATTTGCTAGGTTAGATAGTATTTGTAAACTGATAGTGGTTAATAAAGCAAAAATAAAAATCCATTGATTAAAGTGACCATTATAGTAAGCAAAACATCCTCCAAGGATAATTCCAGAAACAGAAAGTGGCAAAGTCCTTAATCGCATGGCAGAAAGCCATGGTCTAATTTTTTCCATGTAATTCTAGTTTAGATTAAGGAATCCATTTTTTTGGAAAGTTAGGCTTCCTTTTTTCTAAAAATGCATCTCTACCTTCTTTAGCTTCATCTGTCATGTAAGCTAATCTCGTGGCTTCTCCTGCAAATACTTGTTGCCCAACCATACCATCATCTGTAAGATTCATGGCAAACTTTAACATTTTTATAGATGTTGGTGATTTTTCTAATATTTCCTGTGCCCATTCATAGGCTGTATCTTCTAATTCTTCGTGTGGAATAACTGCATTCACCATTCCCATATCAAAAGCTTCTTGGGCAGAATAATTGCGTCCTAAAAAAAAGATTTCTCTGGCTTTTTTCTGTCCAACCATTTTTGCTAAATAGGCAGAACCATAGCCTCCATCAAAACTTGTAACATCGGCATCTGTTTGTTTAAAGATGGCGTGCTCTTTACTAGCTAATGTTAAATCGCAAACCACATGTAAACTGTGTCCACCTCCAACAGCCCAGCCTGGCACAACTGCAATCACAGCCTTTGGCATAAAACGAATTAATCGTTGAACTTCTAATATATTTAAACGATGGTAACCATCTTCACCTACATAGCCTTGATGTCCTCTCGCCTTTTGGTCTCCACCAGAACAAAAACTCCAAATACCATCTTTAGTCGAAGGCCCTTCTGCACTTAAAAGCACAACTCCAATATTGACATCTTCACCTGCATCATAAAACGCATCATAAAGTTCTGAAGTGGTTTTTGGACGAAAGGCATTTCGAATATCGGGTCTATTAAATGCAATTCTGGCAACGCCATTGCACTTATGATAAGTTATATCTTCATAAGACTTGGCAACTTTCCAATCTATATGGCTCATATTTATTACTATTTTGACCGTAAAAATAAGAAATTAATAATAATATAATAAACTCTAATTTTTACTTGATTTTATTATGCAAGCATAATATATTTGCACGCGTTTAGCATACAGACTATTAATTTACAATGAATTACAATCCAGACATTTATAATAAAGACTATAAAGTTTATCATTTAAAATTAGGACGGATATTTTTATATCAAAATTATATCGTCACCGAGTTTGATGAAGGTGTTGATATTAATTTCGAAAATTTTAAGGAACTTTCTCAAATTATAGAACAAAATTTTAAAGATCAACCATTTGGTTTTATCGCAAATAGAATTAATTCATATTCAATAAACCTTAATGATGCAGAACTATTTAATAAAACATTTAATAATGCAATAGCATATGCTATAGTCGCTTACAGTAATCGTACTAAACGTATAATTGAAATAGAAAGTCACTTCTTTAAATTTAATAAAAAAGTATTCCACAATTTCGAAAATGCTTTGGATTGGGTTGAAGAAACTTTAGCTAATCCCAATAGCGCTATCTATAATAAATAAATACCGTCTTCTTTTATTTCTATCTGACGCTCTTTATATAATGAACCAATCGCCTTTTTAAAACTCTTTTTACTCATTTGAAGTAAATCCTTAATTTTTTCTGGATTCGATTTATCATGCACTGGTAAAAAACCACCATTATCATGCAACTCATTTAGGATATGCTCTGCATTAGGCTCAATATTTCTATAGCCAATTTGATTTAATGAAATATCTAATTTATTATCATCACGGACTTTCTTAACAATTCCTTTTAGTCTATCTCCAACACTAATATCTTTATAAATATCATCATTAAAAACTAAACCTAAATGGGTTTTATTTACAATGACATTCATTCCTAATTCTGAAGGATGAGAAACAATAAGATCTACCTCGTCAAACTGAGCAACTGTCAACTCTTTATTATCTAAAAAACGATTCGTTTTACTAGACGCCACTAAACGTTCGGTTTCATCATCTAAGTAACAATGTACTAAATACCAGCCTCCAGCTTTCATTTTAAAGGCTTGCTCTCTAAAAGGACAGAATAATTCCTTTACCAAACCCCAATCAAGGAACGCTCCATAATCAGTAATTTGATTACAACGTAACAAGGCAAAATCTCCTTTTTTAATGTAAGGTTGATCTGTTGTGGCAACTGGTCGTTCTTCGTTATCTAAGTAAACAAAAACCTCAATGTTATCACCAATTTCGAACACTTTTGGCACATATCTATTTGGTAAAAGTACTTCACCATCTTCACCATCACCTAAAAACAGTCCAGGTTCTGTATCTCTTAAAATTTCTAATGTATTGTATTCGCCTAAGTGTATCATACTGCAAAGGTAAATATATTTTTACGAGATATAATAAGAATTTGACTGGATAGTGAAATATATTAAGCATAAAAAAAGCGTTATAACTTTAAAATTATAACGCTTCATTATATATATGAATTCTATTTAAGAATAAACAGCTTCTTTTTTAAAGTGCTTAGCCAATAAATAATAAACCACTACTCTATACTTAGATCTATTAGAACGACCGTATGTTTCCATTACTCCATCAATAGCTTTATCTAATTCAGCACTATCTTCTAAACCTAATTTCTTGATTAAAAAGTTATTCTTTACTGTTGCTAATTCTTTCGCATCAGAACCAGAAACTGTAGAAGAATCTGCATTGTAAATTGAAGGACCTAAACCTACAGTTACTTTAGTTAATAAATCCATATCTGGATTAACACCACATTTGTCTTTTAAATCTGCCGCATACTTTACGATTAAATCATCTCTTTTACTCATCTTTCTATTTGTTTTAAAGTTTAATAAATAACCTCTTAAAGGTACTACTTTTTAGACACAATTAAAATCAAAAAGTCACAACTTAATTATTTTTTGCCAATTACTTAATATATCTAAAAAAATCTAATAAAATTTTGTCGTTAATGCGCGATGGTGTAAATATCTCTAATAATTTAGGACGTTTAGTGCCTTTATAAAAGGTTTCTAATTGTTCATCTAATTGCTTCTCATCTTTAGCTACAGCATATTCAAAACTGAACATATCACATAATTGCTTAGCCGATAAATGATGTTTGGTTTCAAAAAAGTGATCAAAATTTTCTGTGTTTTTTTCACCAGGTAAAATTCTAAAAATTCCACCACCTTCATTGTTAATTACTATAATTCTAAAAGTTTTGGGAATATGATTATTCCAAAGTGCATTACTATCGTAAAAGAAACTTAAATCGCCTGTAATAAATGTGGTACGCTTTTCTGATACTGTTGAAGCACCTATTGCTGTGCTTGTACTTCCATCAATTCCGCTTGTGCCTCTATTACAAAATACTTCTATGTTTTTCCCTAATTGAAACAATTGTGTGTATCGTATTGCGGAACTATTTCCAACTTGTAACTGACTCTGTTTTGGAATGCTTTTTAAAACCGAACTAAATGCCTTAAAATCCGAGAACGGAAGGGTTTGTAAATAGTCCTCTTGTAATTTTCTACGTTTTTGGCGTATGGCAAGCCAAGAACTTTTATAAGTACTTTTTGTATGATGGGTTACTTGAGGTAAAAATGTACTTAAAAAAGTGTTTGGACGTAATTTTATATGTTTTTCTAAACAAAAAAAAGTATCATTAGCTCGTGTTAAACCAACATGGCAATGAAATTCTGGTTTATAGGTTCTTAAAAATGCTTTTATCTTTTTAGAGACAATTAATCCCCCAAATGTGATTAACACATCTGGTTGAAGTTCTTTAAAATCATCTTCGGTTAGTGGTGCAATCAATTTATCTATTCCCGGAAAAAAATCAGGATGATGTAAATTAGACGTCGTTTCTGTTAATACAATAATGCTATCATCATCCGCTATTTCTTGAATCCATTGTGCTTCAATAGAATTGGGTTGTAAAACGCCAACTAAAATCATTTTTCGTTTCGCACTATGCCAAATATCTAATAAGCTTTTTATTTCAAAACGATCTATCTTATCCTCTCTGCTTTGAATTTTGAAAGGTTTTGGATTTATAATTAACTCTTCTGTAGTTTCATATAAGGGTTCATCAAATGGACAATTGATATGAACTGGTCCTAAGTTTAACTTTGACACCGTGAGGGCATCATGAATTTCAGATTCATTATGTGTTTGTATATCCTTTTGAAGACCTAAAAAACGTTCAAGCTTATTCTCTAAACTTTTTAAAATTGGTCTTTCACTTTCCAAATAAGCATTCTCACCTTCTTTTATATCTTGCTTTAAGTTGGCATTATATAAAACATGCTCTCCATAGACATTTTTCTGTTTTATGGTTTGTCCATCTCCAATATCTATCAAATGTTTTGGTCTATCTGCAGAAATAACAACTAAAGGAATATTGCTATAAAAGGCTTCTGAAACTGCCGGATAATAGTTTAATAACGCACTACCAGATGTACAAACGACAGCAACAGGTTCTTGTAGTTGCTGAGCAATTCCTAAAGCAAAAAATGCAGCGCAACGCTCGTCAACGATACTGTAACACTTAAAAAAATCATCGTTGGTAAAACCAATAGTTAAAGGAGCATTTCTACTACCAGGAGAAATTATAATATGTTTTAAATTATGCGTTTTGCATAATGTGACTATGGTTTGTGATAAAGGTATTTTTGAATATATCATACGCTCAACCTCCTAATGATAAAAGGAAGTGTTTCTTTTTTGAAAATTAATATTTTTTATTCTAAAACCGAACCTATTGTTTTTGATTTATTTACGGTTTCTTCGTATTCCATTTCAGGAATAGAATCTTTGGTAATGCCACCACCAACATAGATCTTTGCGCTGGAATCTTTGAGTTGCATACATCGTAAATTTACATAAAAATTAGATTGGGTTTTTACAACAGAATAGGCATTATTCTCAATATTTCGTCTATTCGTGTTTCGTGTTGTAGCTTCTTTAAGGTTTAATTCTCCTAAAAACCCTGTATAATATTCTCTACTATAGTTTTCATTCTGAAGGATAAAATCTTTTGCTTTAGCTTTTGGAAACCCACAAACTGCTGGTGTTGGATGCAAAGCTCCAATAATAGATTTCAAGTCAGTATCATCCTTTAAAACACTTGTTATTCTGGTTTTTAGATGTAATAAATTCCCTGCTTTAACAGTTTCAACTTCAGAAACAGTCATCGTTTTTGTGTAAGGCTCTAATTGTTTTGTAATAAAATCGGTTACGATTTGCTGTTCTTCAATTTCTTTGTTAGCCCATTTTACGGTTTCACTTTCGTTAAATGCCTGTGTACCTGCTAATGCTATTGTGGTGAGTCGTTTGCCTTCAACTTTAAACAATAACTCTGGTGTGGCACCAATCCAAAGTCCGACTTTAGGATGAAACCAACAATATACCATCGCATTTTTATACGTACTAAAAAGGCGCTTAAAAATGGTTATTGGATTTGTATTTTGAAGTGATTTTGTTTCACAATGCGATAATACTACTTTTTGTAAATCGTGATTTTTAATGCTGTTAATTCCTTTTGAAACTAATGCTATATGCTGAAGTTTTTCGGTTTCATTTGGAAGAATTTCAGTTTGAATAATAGTTTTAGTTTCTATATCACTGCATTCTATTTCTAAATAGGTACAATTTGCTTTGGGAAAAAGAACACTCTTCTCTTCGATATTAAAAGGTGCAAACACAAAACCACTTTCTTTGAAATTTTCGGCATTGTGAAGCGTGTCATCTTCTTGCAACCAGCACTTAATTACAGAATTTATAGGTCTACTATAAACTACAAATGGTAACTGCTTAGCATACTGATTTTCTATAGCTTCAAAAAATGAATTTTGATCCATTATTTACTTTTTTTTGGGAAGAGAAATTGTAGATAATCTACAGATAGAAATTAAATTATCAGCTTCGTCAGTCACTCTAATATCTAATAATTGTGTGGTACGACCTTTATGTAAAAAAGTAGCTTTAGCATAAATAAAACCTTCTGAAACACTTTTAAGATGATTAGCTGTAATTTCTAAACCACGAACAAACATATTTTCAGTATCTATAAAAATATGTGATGCAAAACTACCAACACTTTCTGCTAAAGCGGCAGTTGCACCTCCATGTAATACACCATCTGGCTGATACACTTTAGATGTCACTGGCATTCTGGCCACTAAAAAATTATCTCCAAAATCCACCATCTCAATATCTAAGGTTTCCATCAGCGTATTTTTGCTTGCCCTATTTGCTTTATCTAGGAAGTCCTTTTTATTCATTTGCATATAAAAATAGTATTTTTGAATCGATTACAAAGATACAGAAACCACTAAGAAAAATGATTCCACAAGAGAAAGAAATCACATATAGAGCCACTAACTCCTACTCTACTTTAAATACATTTAATGAACGCACAAAAACGATTTGGTTGGTTTGTCATGGTATGGGTTATTTGAGTCGTTATTTTCTAAGATATTTTGATGAATTAAATGCTGAAGAGAATTATATCATTGCACCACAAGCTCCAAGCAAATTTTATATTCAACCTAAAATGCATGTTGGCGCCAATTGGCTCACTAAAGTTGACACTGAAGCTGGCACAGAAAATATTATGAATTATTTTGATGCGGTTTTAGAGGCTGAACAAATTCCTGAAAATATTAATTTTATAGTTTTAGGATATTCACAAGGTGTAAGTGTTGCTTTGCGATATTTAGCAAAACGACAATTAAGATGTAATCAATTAGTAATACATTCTGGCGGTATACCAAAAGAATTAACGCCTAAAAATTTTGAATATCTACCTAAAGAAACAGCGGTAAAATTAATATATGGTACGGAAGACGAGTATTTAGACGAAGCCCGAATACAACATGAAACAGCACGAGCAAAAGCCCTTTTTCATTCACGTGTCTCAATCATACCATTTAAAGGGAAACATGTGGTAAATGTTGATTTAATCAATGCATTAGTTTCATAGCAATTGTAGCGCTATTTTTCTTTTTCTAGATTTGCCATTATAGACTTTAACTCGTTTGGCTTTATAGGTTTAATGATATAATCTGAAATATCACTTATTTTGTTGGCTTTTTCAATATCTACAGGATCTACAGAGGACGATACCATGTATATTGTTATTTTTTTATTCCACTTTGGTTTAAGTTTTACATATTCTTCCATAAACTGAAACCCATCCATAATAGGCATATTGATATCTAAAAAAATAACGTCTGGTAATTCATCGTCATTATACAGATTGGCAATCATAAAATCTAAGGCCTCTTCCCCATCAGAAAATGCAATGATTTTTTTGTTGAGTTTAAGGGATTGTAAAATTTTAGTAATTGTGAATTGGTAGATGTCATCATCATCAATAATACATATATTGAATTTATTGCTCATGTTTAAAACTGTATTGTAAATGTGGTTCCTTCATTAATTTTACTCGAAACAGAAATTGTGCCACCCATAGCTTCAATTTGGGTTTTGGTCATGTATAACCCTATACCTTTGGCATCTGGATGTCTGTGAAAAACTTTGTTTAAACCAAATATTTTTTCACCATGTCTATCTAAATTAATACCCAAACCATTATCATGGATTTTAAACTCAATTTGACCGTTGTTTATAGCTGTTTCAATATAAACTTCAGGATTTCTGTCCTTTGCTTTATATCTTAAAGTATTGCTGAGCAAGTTAAGAAAAATACTTTCTAAATAAATTTTATCATAATTAATTATTGGAACTTTTGAAAAATCAGTCTTAATTATGGCGTTAGTTTCAATAATCTCACCTGCTAAAATTTCAGTGGTGTTTTTTAAGACGTCTTCAAATTTAATATCTTCTTTATGTCTTGTTTTATCACTTCTAATTTTTATAGCTTCTACTAAAATATTTAACGTATTTGTAAGATGCTGTGTTACTTTTTCAAATTTATTAAACAACATCGCTTTCTCATCATCATTTGAGTCATTATAAAACCCTAAGAGCGCATTAAGATTACTTACTGGTGCACGCAAATTATGGGATGTAATCTGTGCAAAATCTGCTAATTGCGTATTTTGAATGATCAATTTTTGAGCTAATCGTTCTAAATCGTTTTTAGCATTGATTATTTTTAATTGTGCCGATTTTTGAATGGTAATATCTCTAATGGCTGCAGAAATTAAAAGACCTTCTTCAGTTTCAAGTGGACTTAAACTCACTTGGATTGGTATGTCTTTCCCTTCCTTATTTTTTCCTGTAAATTCTTTAACCTTTTCAGCTCCTAAAGCATTTATATCACTATCGCTAAGTTCTGTGTCTGGTTGCAATCTGAAATGACTAGCAAACTGATTAGGAATAAGAACTTCTACCGACTCCTCAAATAAATCATCCGCAGAATAGCCAAATAACTTTTCGGCTTGCTTGTTTATGAGCTGTATGTCTCCTTTCTCATTCACGATTACCATAGCATCCGGTGCCGACTCTAACAAACCTCTAAACTTGTTTTCTGCCATTCTTTGGGCTGTAACATCTTGGCATGTACCAAATATTTCAATAATTTCACCAGAACCATCAGTAATTACTTGAGCTCGTAACTGTGCAATTTTTACTGTACCATCATCTAATTTTATTCTGTGAACGATATCGTCAAATATTTTTTCCTCATTAAGCTTATCACGGTGTTTATTCACCATGTCTTCATCTTCTGGATGAACAAAATTCAAATACGTATCATAGGTTACTTCTGCATTATCAGCTAAACCTAAAATACGATAAAGGTTATTAGAGTATTTAACCCTATCATTTACAAAATCAATTTGCCAATTTCCCATTAAGTTTAACTCTTCAGCAAAACTTAATAATTGGTTTTTTCTAAGAAGCTCCAACTGAGATTGCTTTCTTTCAGAAATATCTGTAGATACTCCTAAAAAGCCTATTTTTTCACCTTTTTCATTTTTAATTGCTGTTAATGTTAATTCTACAGGAAATGTAGAACCATCCTTTCTCCGGAACGTCCACTCTCTGGTATCAAAGGCATTATTCTCAGCTATTTCCTTATAAGGGTCAAAACCTTCTATCGCTTTATTATACTTTTTTGCTATGTCTATTTTAAAACGTTCTAATTCTTCTTCAATGTGAAAAAATTCCGGTTCTTTTTTACCTACAATTTCTGCAGCATCATAGCCCAATAAAAATTCAGCACCAGCATTAAAATGATTTATGATACCATTGTTATCCGAAGACATTATTGCTACAGGTCCTGAATTGAATATAGCTTTTAGCTGTGTATGTGCATCGTATAATTTTTTCTCAGCTGCTTTTGTTGCAGAAATATCTTGACAAGTTCCAATCATTTCAACAATATCACCATCCTCATTGGTAATAACTTCCCCTAACAGCTCTATATATTTTACTTTTCCATCACCAGAAATGATACGATGGGTAAACACATTTAGGCGTTTATCATGCTCTATATTATTAAAATAAGCAGTAACAATATCTTTATCATCAGGATGTACAAAATCAAAATAAGTATCAAAGCTCAAATCTCTTATACTTGTATCGAGTTGAAAAATATTATACAAACTATCGGACCATTGTACGCTATTGGCTAAAGTATCCCATTGCCAATTCCCCATTAAGGTAATTTCTTCAGCAAAATTTAACAATTGATTTTTTCGTAATAATTCGTCCTCAGCAATTTTTTTCTCTGTAATATCTGTTGAAACTCCTAAATACCCAATATGATTATCTTCTTCGTCTTTTATTGAAGTTAAAGTGAGTTGAATTGGTAATAGACTTCCATCTTTTCTAAGATAGGTCCATTCGCGCATATCAAAATGATTGTGCTTAGACATTTCTAATTGCGGATTAAAGCCTTTTATGTCTTTATCATAACGTTTCGCAATATCTTCTTTAAACGCTCTCAATTCATGATCTAAATGAAACAATGTTGGTCTATGTTTACCAATTATCTCTGTAGACGAATATCCTGTTAGTATCTCTGCTCCTGGATTAAATTTATTTATAAATCCATTTAAATCTGCAGTAACTAATCCAATCGCTTTGGAATTAAATATAGCATTTAATTCTGCATTTGCTTTCTTTAAAGCTTGCTGTGAGAGTTTAATACTATTTATATCTTGCAGCAAGCCGTAAAGTCTAATACTTTTTCCATTAGAAGATTCTACTTGACAAATAGAGCGTACCCAAATTACCTCCCCTTTAGTATTCACCAATTCTAATTCTAAATCGTAAGGTTCACCTTCATTTACCGCAGCGTCCAATGCTTTAAGAACCTTATCCCTACTTTCACCTTCTTTATAAAATAAAATACCTTTTTCGGTACTAACTTCATAATCTTTAGATATGCCGTGTATCTGACGTACAACATCACTTAAATACGATTTATTATTTACTAAATCGACTTCCCAGGCTCCGATTCTTGCAACTTCATTAATTTTAAATAATATATCCTTTAGGCGTTTATTTTTAGTTTCCTTATTTTTTAATTTTGTGATATCTCCCGTGCTTATAACAATGCCTCCTATGGAACCATCTTCATTATACCAAGGGCATGTATCCCAATAAACCCATTGCACTGTTCCATCTTTTCTATCAAATGGGGCCTCATCACAATGGTTTGTTTCTCCATTAAGGCAGCGTTTATGGATTTCTCGCCACGCTTCACTTATTTCAGGAAACACATCGTAATGTAATCTACCTATAACCTCTTCATCCTCTAATTTAAAAACATTAATCCATTCTCCTGAAACAGAAATATAGCGCAAGTCATTGTCTAGCATCGCTACCGCTGTGGGTATCTGTTCGATAAAGGTCTTATTAAAAACTTCTCTTGATTCTAAATCCAATTGTAACTTGTTAAGTTCATCAAGGTTCTGTGATAATTTTTCTTCAGATGCCTCTAACGATGTAATAGCTCTCTTTAAAACCTTATTTCTATCCAATAATTTTCGGGTGCTAGGCATCACCATAAATAAAAATTGACCTAATACTATAAGTAAAGCTATACCAACAAATATGTAAATTTTTGCTTTTAATTCTTTTAAATGGTGTTCGTTAGCTTTTTGATATTCTAAAACTAGTATATCTGTATTGAGTAAGTAAGGTTCTTCTAAGCTAGAAATTATATCAACATCGTTCTGTATATTAAGTTCACCATAATTATCTACGATACGCATACCAGCGCTATAGATTTCTTCTTGATATTTTTCATTAACCACCAATAATGAATCTATGGCGTCGTTTTTCCACTTGTCGTTATTTATAGAATGAAGATATCGATGTCTAGTTTCCCATTCTGTTAAAATAGAATCTAAAGTTATTATATAGTTGTTATTAGTATTATTAGCCTCATTGTAGTTTATTTTAAAAGCTAATTTTGTTAAGTTCTGACTTAACATGCGTTGACGTCCCGAAATATTAATTAAATGCGCATCCGAAACTTGAGAGTTAATACTATGTTGAATAAAAAATAACATAGCAAGAATTATAAAAATAAATGTAAATACAAATAGTAGGTATTTATATTTAAGTGATTTTTCTAATATTTTCATTTATTGTCCTTAAATCAAACCCTGTTGCAATTAGTACAATACAACACCAATATTGGTGTTTCTCTTTTAAATAGAAAATTTAAAAAAATCTACAATCTATTTATTCAAAAAGAAAATACAAGTGATACGAATTGGGGTCTTAAATTATCATAATAAATGTTAAAATACAAAAAAATATTAAATTGAAAACAATTAAATCTTAACATTATTAAGTGAAGTATTAGATTTATATTTATATGAAATAAAGAAGGTTAAACCAAAAATAAAAATTTTAACAGGCCTTAGCCTGCTTCTGTTTAATTGTACGCTTAATAGTCTTTTATTTTTAACTCGAAAACATTGGTATTATTAAGTGTTCTAGTCTAACATAATACATACAACTTTTTTATAAATTTAGATAGATTCCAATTTAAATATAGATGACGAATGTATAGTTGCAACATAAAAAAATGCAAATTCCTAAGGAATTTGCATGATTGAAAGTTTATTTTAAACTTGCTTTTGTAGTGTCTTGTTTTTTTCTTTGAGGATTGCTAATTGCTTTTCTAAAAAGGTGATAGCCTGCTCAGTTTTGTAACTCGATTTTGAAGCAAAATCTTCTAAATCTTGTTTGAATTTTTCTTTACCAGAAGATGCTGCTTTAGATAAGTCTTCTTTGACTTCTGTAAAATCATTAGTGATTTGATCTTTAATATCTCTACCCTCTCTTTTTAATTTTTCTCTTGTAACACTGCCTTTATCTGGTGCTAACAAAACGCCCGCAGCTGCTCCAATTAATGCTCCTAATACTAATGTTCCTTTATTTATCATAACTTTTTTCTTTTTTATTAAACATGTGTTCTACATTATACGTCGTAAAACGAACTGTTTTGTTACAAACAAATTTAGTGCCAAGAGTTTATGGAAATATTAAGCTATTAAAAACGGTTATTTAACTTATGGGTTGAATTCGCTAAAATGCCAAAGTATACCCGAAGGGTCATGAAGAAAAAACTCATTTCCCCAATCGTTATAGACAATTTCTGAACATCTCACGTTTTCATACTGTTCAACTAAACCACTTTGTTTCAATTGCTCTAAATGATGTTGAACATTATCTACTTCAAGAAAAACCATAGTATTATCAATCCAATCTTTGGTGTAATAATCTTGTAAATAAAAGGTGAATTCTCCGGTTTTAAATACAGACATGTTATGAGAAATAACAAATTCTTGAAAGCCTAAATCTTTATAAAATTCTCTTGAAAGCTTATAATCTTTAGCTCCAATAAATGGTCTTATGGATTTTGGTTTTAGTTTCATATATTTTAATTATGAATAATTAATTAACAGTTTTATTTAGTGAACCTTAACAACCGGAATTCTATAAATAGCTCTCGGATAATCTGACATTCTTATGCCTTCTTTCTGTAATTCGGTTAAAGCATTTTTGGCAATCCATTGGGCTGATTTACTTTCAAATTCTAGGATTTCATTGGCTACTTCTATGGCTTTTCTATTAAGATCGATATTGCGTTTACCGATGTTTCTTAAAGCCCAATTCACTGCTTTTTTAACGTATATTCTATCGTCGTTGACTTCTCTTTTTATAATTGCAAAGAATTGCTCAAATAATTTATTATCTGAAGTTTTGTCTGCCATGCAATACGATGCTAAAGTGGCAAAAGCTGCCCTTTTTTCAAATTCTGGCTCTCTTTTTGACCATTCTAATATTTTGGCTAATGCAAAGTCACTTTTTGAAAACAATCCCATGCAAAAGGAATCGCAAATTTCCCAATTCTCAAAGGTCTTTACCCATTTTTCCATGAGGTCTTCTGTAACAGCTTTGGGTTTAAATAGTTTACTGCATAATAGACGGGCTTCATAAATACCGCTTTCAAAAAGTTGTAAAGCGAGTTCATTATCCGAACCAATGTCCTTGGCTATTACTTTTAAATCTTTATGATAAATGCCTAGAGAATTATTTGAGATAACTCCGAATTTCTTTGCCTTAAATGCCACTATATCTTTATCTTGTAGGTCATATAGACCGTTTATGATTTCAGTGTAAGTCATGTAATCGATTCTTTTTTTTAAGTAAAAACTATAAAGTCCAAGTTGTTTTTTTCTTCAATAAATACGCTTTCTCCAAAGTATTAGTTACCGTATTTAAAGCCAAATCAATTTGTGATAAAGCTTCATCAAAATTATCAGTTTCTGCATAATAATCTGCTTTTGCTGCGTAATATAAATAGGCACGTTGCTCTAATTCTTCTGGTTTTAGTTGCTTTAAATACGCATTCGCTGTTTTGTAATCCTTAGTTTGCATGGAAATTACTGCCATAGTTAACAAGTGCGATGCCATGGGTTGTAACCGATATAATGCTTGGTACCATTGTAAAATTTTATTCCAATTGGTAGCTTCAAAAGTTTTAGCTTTTAAATGTTCGGCAGCAATGGCAGCTTCATAATGATAACATGAAAAATAGTCTGTTTCCACAGCTTTAAACATCATAGTATTGCCAAGTTCAATTAATGGTACATGCCATAAGGATCGATCTTGTTGTTTTAAATCTTGCACTTCATTATTGACGTTTGTTTTGGCTTCTAATCTTGCCGAATGAAAACAAAACAATGCAAAAAGCGCATAACATTCTGGTAATTGCGTTTGTTGATGGTTGAGCAATAATTGACACAAACGTAAGGCTTCACCACATAAATCTTCTCTAATTAATTGGTCTTTAGTATTAGAATGAAACCCTTCATTAAAAATCAGATACAACACTTCCAATACACTATGTAGCCGTTCTTGTAAGTCTTTGCCTTGTGGAATATTGAATTGTAAATTAGCTGATTTAATCGCTTTGCGAGCACGTAATAATCGTTTTTTTACCGTTTCTTCTTTAGTGAGTAATGCAGAAGCAATTTCTTTAATACTAAATCCAGAAACCGTTTTTAAAGCAAATGAAATGCGATCTCTAGCATCTAATTTTGGATGACACGCTGTAAATATCATTCTGAGCTGAGCGTCTTCTATTTCTGAATCTAAAAACAATTCATTTATAGCGATGGCATCTGTTCCTTGAGTAATTTGAAGACTATTATTCTTTTGAGCTTTTAAAGTTCTAAAAATATCTAAAACTCTGTTTTTAGCTGCTTTTGTGAGCCATGCTTCAGGATATTCTGGTTGTTCTTTTCTCCAAGACAAACTGGCTTTTATAAAGGTGTCTTGTATGGCATCTTCAATGATATCGAGATGTTGCAATCCAAATATTCGTGTTAAAACAGAAACCATCTTTCCACTGTGATGGCGAAAAAGATGGTCTATGAGTTTTGGTTCCATTATTAATTATTGGTCGAACACCATAATTTCACGAATTTCCACTGTATTTCCTAAATCATAATCCGGAAAATCTTTAGCAATTTCCTGTACGGCATCAAAATCCTTAGCTTTTATCAAATAAAAACCACCGACTATTTCTTTAACTTCTGCAGAGGTTAAATCGGTAACGGTTCTGTCTTTACCTGTAACACGTCTAATTTGTGGTGTTAAAGCTTCGCCTCCTTTCAAAATGCCTGCTTGTTCCATTTTGGCTCCCCAAGCAAACCATTTTTCCATTCGGCTTTGTAACTCATCTGGAGACATGCCTAAATCAACATACTCCTTACCAACGAAAATCATCATAAAATCTTTCATAATTTTTTAAAATTTAATAGTTATATCCTTATGACGTTTACCAAAAGATAAAAGAGGACAATTCTTGAAAAAAATTTTGAAATAAATATATAGACTTTTTTCTAAAGTAGTATGTTATTATTTAAAAGGTAAGGCATTAGGTGTGTAATAGTATTGAAATTCTATAATTTCACCTGTATCTAAAGTATCGCGAGCCATAAGATAATAACTTTCACCAACGTGATTACTGAAATACGATTTTGCGGCATGAAACGTAATAACATCACCTGGTTGGTAGTGTTTTACAGACTTTATATCTTCATAATCAAAGTTAGAATCTTCATTAACTACCAAATTATAATGACTAAAACGTAGGTTGTCTTTATTCCAACGAATAGTACTCACTTCTTTTACGAGTTGTGGTTCATTTAAAAAAGAGACATAAGGTTCTTCATCGGATATATCTTTTTTAGACTCGTATAAAACAAAAAAGAGTATAATTCCCACCACGAGAACACCTAAAATTACGATAGTCAATACAATATATTTAATAGCGTTAGAAGTTGAAGCCATTAATTAACCAAATTATCTACAATAGCTTTTACAGGTAGAATTTCAGTAGTATGCTCAATACTTGGCCCAGCAACCCAAACCGTTTTGTAAGTCGCTTTTTTCGCAGCGTTTTCGGTAGCTTTCATTCCTATTGAAAAACGAATCATCTTCACCCATTTTTTCAGACTTTTATTCTTGTTTAACAAGTTTTCAATCCAAGTGGCTTTTGTTCCTATTTTCTGAACATAAGGTGTGTTAATAACCGTACATGGAGTTCCTGAAATACGCTCTGTCATTATGATATCTTTTGCTCCATAATCTACGCATGCTTGTTTATAGTCGTCTGTTACACCTGCTTCAACTGAAGCAATAAAAGGACTTCCAACAGAAACACCTTCCGCACCATAGCTCAACATTTTATCGATATCAGCTTTGCAGCCTACTCCACCTGCTGAAATCACAGGAATACTTAATTCTTTACTTAATAGATTTGTTAATTCTTCTGGAGATAAATTTCCTCGGTGACCACCAGCTTCATTATTTACAGCGATTGCAGCATCTGCACCTAATTGTTCCACTTTTTTGGCAAATCTTAAATCCGTAACATCACAAAATACTTTTATTCCTGAAGCATGTGCTTGTCTGATGGTTTCTTCTGGACTACCCAAAGAGGTAATGATAAAATCGCAACCTTCTTCACATATCACTTCTAATTGACCTTTGTACTTAACGTTAGATTTATTAACGATTAAGTTGAAACCAAAAGAACCGCCTTCAACTTTATTAGCTTTTAACTCTTTTAGAGCTGCTCTTAATTCTTCTAACGTTCTATAATTTAATGCAGGAATACAACCTGCAACTCCTGCTTTCATCCCTTCTGTTACCATGGCAACGTTAGAAACTAAAAACATTGGTGCTTGTATTATTGGGTGCTTTATATTGAGAAGTTGAGTAAGTTTGGTTTCCATATTTTATCGAATATTAATACTACAAATATACTAAATTTTATTATGCACGCATAACACTTTACAAATAGACTAGCCTATAAAAATAATTCAACTAAAAAACTATATCACTCTAAAAAACGATAATAGCCACATTTTAAATAGGCTCCCTCGGGAAATGCTATTGGGTGATCACTATCGTGTTTGGTTTTTAATTCCGTTTCAAAAAGTCTTGATTGAGAATTTAAGACTTGAGAATTCAAATCGAAAAATGATTGTGCCAATACTCTAGAGGAACACGATGCTAAAACTAAAAGTCCATTCTTCGCTGTCAACTTCTCACCTAATTCGGCTAATTGTGCATATTTCTTTTTTGCTAAATCTATTTCAGATTGTTGTTTTGCAAAACTTGGCGGATCAATAACGACCACATCATAGGTTTTTCCTTTTGCTATTAAAGCTTTCATTTCTGCGAATGCATCACCTGAGATGGTTTTATGTTGCCCTGAATAGGCATTCAACTTTCCATTTTCGCGAGCCATATCTAAAGCTTGCTTACTAATGTCTAAACTTGTAACATCCGTTGCACCTTTTGCTAAAGCGTGAACTGAAAATCCACCAGCATAAGAAAATACATCTAAAACTGATTTGCCTTTACTTAATTCGCCAACACGTCTTCTGTTATCTCTATGATCTAAAAAATAACCTGTTTTATGCCCTTTTATCACATTAGCAGAAAAATTAACACCATGTTCTACAAATTCTACAACTTCATTGTCTAGTGTACCAAAAATAACTTCACCATCTTTTAAAGAGTGGTTTTTACTATTCTGTAAGCTTCTACTTAAACGCATTACGATGGTTTCAGCTTTTGACGTTTGTTGTAAACTTTCTAGAATAGGTTCTAAATAAGGTAACCAAATTTCGGAATATACTTTTACAACTAATACAGAATCATAAACATCAGCAATAAGTCCTGGGAAACCATCATTCTCACCAAATAATAAGCGGTAACTATTGGTATTTGTTAAAAGTAACTCTGAACGCTTTTCAAAAGCCAATTCAATTTTATGCTGAAAAAAATCGGCATTAACCTCAACTTTAGTTTCGGCATTATGAATGATTTTAATACGGATTGGAGAATCAGCATCATACAATCCTAAACCAACGACTTTATTTTTATTCTTACTGAAAATGATAGCTAAATCACCGGTTTCTGCTTCATCGTTAATCTTAACTATACTGTTAGAAAACACCCAAGGATGTCCTTTTACAACGAATTGTTCTCCTTTAGCATTAAGTTTTACAGCTAATCGTTTTGGGGTGTAATCGGTTTTGATTTGGATTGAAAAAGACATTCTTATATATTAGACTTCGAAAGTACAAAACTTAAATAAATAATAGTGAAAATTGATGCTTTCAGTTGAACATATTACTTAAGATAATTGGGATTAATCTCAATACAAAGAGCTGATTTTTATCTAAAATTGAAGATTCAAAAATTCATAAAAAAAACGTAATCAACTTAGGGAATTCTAAAGAGATTACGTTGAATTTATACCCGAAATAATTGAACTTACATTCTAATTGATATCCACCCTTAAACCAATAGAAAGTGTATTTATGTCTTCAGGATTATCTTTAAATACGGGATTCATATCATATTTTGCATAAATACTTACATCTCTATAACCAAAATAAACACTTGGTCCAAAATTAAAACTGTTCATATTAAAGTGGTAAGTTTCTGTCTGCCTTATATCCTTACCACCTTCTTTATATTTAATAAATTGGGATGTCTGGGTCCTTACTGAGAAAAATCCCCCAAGTCCTAATCTAAAACCACGTTGTGATCTCAAATAAGTTTGTTCAGTTTTTTTATGATATTGTGGCTTTGAAAAATCTAATTCTATATGCACAGGAATTCCAAAGGATAAATTATTTAATCTCGATTTTTTTAATTCAAAACCAATATCTTCAAGCGTCGTTTGGTTGCCATTAGTAACTAATATATCACTATCCTCTTTTGGTCTTATTTCATCTGTCATCATTGATAATCCAAATTTTAGATTCCAAAGATTTTTATTTTCTTTAAGTCTATATTTAAAAGTAAAACCTAACTCACCATAACCTATCGGATTCACCTTAAAACCATCTCCATAATAATCACCTCCATTTAAAACGGTATTTATACCTAATGCAAATACAAATTGAGTAGTGAAACGTTTTTCAACTTCTAAACCGCTAATAGAATCTTTATAAAAATTTTCCTCTTCAAAAACGCTTATGAATGGTTTATTTGGCTCCTCAGTACGCTCTAATTTACCACTAACTTTATTTTTAATTAATAATTGTAGCTTTTGTTCTTCAATAAAAACAGCATCATTAATACGGTTAGCATGGTAAGCGGCTAGTTTCTTTTTTTCTACCTCAGCTGTGTCTGCGGTGATTTCATTTTTTTCTACCTTCTTATCAATCTTCTTAATCTCTTTTTTTAAGATACTTTTTTCTGAGGTGGTGATAGAATCAATTCTCGAGGCAATAGTTGCGGCTTGTTCTTCAAAAGTATTGGTCTGTGCCCTTAAAAATGGTGTACAACATAATATGGCAACTAATAAAATGGTCTGCTTCATAATTAAATAGTTTAAAGTGATTAATTGTTGTGTTCGTAATTTCTGTTGGCAACAGCTTCGTTTAGTTGCTTAAGATGCTTACCTGCTTTCTTAAAAATGCTTTTATTTTTTTCGTCGAATAGTTCTTTTTCCATTTCGAGTAAAAGTTGGTCGGCATTTAAATAAGAATCTGATAATTGTTTTTTATTCTGAATTAAATTTAAACTATGATCCTTTCCTGTTGACTCCAAAAGCTCCTCTGCTGTAATATATTGAAATTGTTGGGGTGACTTTATTACTGCGATATCCTCTGATTCTTTAACTTTTACAAGATCTTTATCTATAACAATTGTAGAATTTTCCAATAGTAAGTTCACTTCCTCAGTAGTTTCAATGTCTTGCTTTGCAACTATCTTTTTAGAAACCGTTTCTTTTAAGTTTGAAGTGACCTTAGACTGTTTTCTTATTTCAGGTTCTTGTTTAGATTCTTGCTGAGTTTCTAAAACTATAGCCTTATTCTGAATTACATAATCTGGAGTGTTTTGCTGCTGTGTTTCGTTAGGTACATCTTTTTCAAAACTGATTTCAGTGGCTTGCTTTTCGACTCCTTCATTTAACAAAAATTTACCGCCAACAAAAATTAACCCTAAAACCAAAGACGCAGCTGCAGCATAGTGTATCCAAAGTTTTTTATTGTTTTTGGGTTTAGTACTTAAGGCTACAATTAGGCGTTCTCTAGCTTGTGCAGAGGGCTCAATACTTCTATCTTTAAAGTTATCCTGGATTAATTTTTCTATATTATTGGGTTCCATTGTGTGTGTTATTTAAATTCGCTAAACTACTTTTTAAAAGCTTTTTAGCATGTGCTAATTGCGATTTTGAAGTGCCTATACTTACATGTAATAGTTCTGATATTTCCCTGTGCTTATAACCTTCAACCACATATAGATTAAAAATTGTTTTACAACCAATAGGAAGTTGGTCTACTGCAGTTTGTATGATGTCAGAAGTCGAAAGATCAGTTGTTGAAGCTGGTTGTGTAAAATAGTAATCTTTAATTTCAACGACATTAAATTTATTCTTTTGAATTCGTAAATACGAAATACATTCACGTACCATAATGCGTCTTAACCAACCTTCAAAACTACCATAAGGTTCATATTTATTAATATTTTGAAATGCTTTATGAAATGATGTTATCATTACATCCTCTGCAAACTGTAAATCTTTAATATACTGCCTACAAACACCAAGCATCTTTCCTGAGAATTTATCATAAAGTGCTAACTGAGCTTTTTGGTTGGACTTTTGGGCCAATCCAACCAGCTCACTTAAACTTTGATTTATAGATATTAGTTTTGACATTGATATACGGTTGTCTTCTAAATAATTTCTGGTTTCTTAAATACTATTTAATAATACTTACTGTTTTACAAATTGTAAAATATTAAAACACATTAAATTTTATATGTAAATATAGCTCCTGCATTTAAAATACCTCCAGGAGAAAAACTACTGTAAGTTGAAACAATTCTTAACCCATAATTGAATCTACTTTTTAAATTAAATATGGTTTGAACTCCTATATCTATACCTAGACCATTATTATCATCTTCAAGTATTTTTTCATCAAAATTGATATAAGAAAATCCAACTATCGATTCGAGTTTAGAATTTTCCGACTTTCCAAAATCATAAGTGACTTGAATGGCATATTTATCTAGTTTGTAATTAATATCCAATTCTTTACTTCTCATCGTAGCATTTGCCAATGTTAAATCAATACCCATATCATTATTAATAGCATATCCTAAAGCTACTTCAAAATTCTCACCAAAATCTTTACCGACTAATTGTTCACTCAAACCAAACCTGAAAGTAAATTTTGATGTATCCGTCTTCTCATCTTGAGCATATATTAAGTTAATACTTAAAATAAAGGCTAAAACAATAATGTAGTTTACTTTTTTCATAATACGTGTTTTTAATTAATGTTTGATTTTATTTGAAGCTCAGTTATATTTTCGCTTCTATTAGTAAAAACGCTTTCAAATTCAAAAAGGTTGGATGAAAATTAAAAAAAATTAAAAATACATGTAAAACAAAAAAACGCAACCAAATTAATGGTTGCGTTTTTTACTCTATAATATTAGTCTTTAGCTTCTTCAAGCTTCTGACTTTAATTTTTGTTGAGATCCCAAAACAAATTTAGGATAAGCGATTCACACAACTTTCGCAAAAGCAAAAGTTGATTCCCTGAGATGCCCACCTTCGTTGGCATAAGTGATTCACTCAAAATATGCCAAAAGCATATTAAGGTTCTCTACTTACTTAACCTCTTCGAAATCTACATCTTCAACATCGCTAGATTCATCAGCTGGTTGCTCTGCTCCTGCTTCAGGACCAGCAGCTCCACCTTGACCTTCGGCTTGTGCTTTGTACATTTCTTCGCTAGCTACTTTCCATGCTTCATTGATTTTATCTAAAGCTGGTGTAATAACTGCGATATCTTTTGATTCGTATGCTGCTTTCAATTCTTCAAGAGCTGACTCAATTGGCGCTTTCTTATCATCAGATAATTTATCACCAAATTCTTTCAACTGACTTTCAGTTTGGAAAATCATACCATCTGCCTCATTCAATTTATCAGCAGTTTCTTTTGCTTTAGCATCTGACTCAGCATTTGCTTCTGCATCAGCTTTCATCTTTTGGATTTCCTCTTCTGTTAATCCTGAAGATGCTTCAATTCTGATATCTTGAGTTTTGTTTGTTGCTTTATCTGTAGCAGATACTTTAATGATACCATTGGCATCAATATCAAACGTTACTTCAATCTGAGGTGTTCCTCTTCTTGATGGTGGAATTCCGTCTAAATGGAAACGACCAATTGTTTTATTATCTGCTGCCATTGGACGCTCACCTTGTAATACGTGAATTTCTACTGATGGCTGATTGTCTGCTGCTGTTGAGAATACTTGCGATTTCTTTGTAGGAATCGTTGTGTTAGACTCAATCAACTTTGTCATTACATTACCCATAGTTTCAATACCTAATGATAATGGAGTAACGTCTAATAAAAGAACGTCTTTTACATCACCAGATAAAACACCACCTTGGATAGCTGCACCTAAAGAAACAACTTCATCAGGATTTACACCTTTACTTGGTGCTTTTCCGAAAAATGCTTCAACGGCACTTACAACTGCAGGAATACGTGTAGAACCACCTACTAAAATAACTTGGTCAATATCAGATTTTGATAAACCTGCTGCTTTTAGAGCTGTTTGACAAGGCTCAATAGTACGTTTGATTAAATCATCAATTAATTGCTCAAATTTAGAACGTGTCAATGTACGTACCAAGTGCTTTGGTCCACTAGCTGTTGCTGTAACGTAAGGTAAGTTAATTTCAGTTTGTGCAGAAGATGATAATTCAATCTTCGCTTTTTCTGCTGCTTCTTTTAAACGTTGTAAAGCCATTGGGTCTTTACGTAAGTCCATGTTTTCATCAGCAATAAATTCTTCAGCTAACCAATCGATAATACGTTGATCAACATCATCACCACCTAAGTGTGTATCACCATCTGTAGATAATACTTCAAATACACCATCACCTAATTCTAGAATAGATACATCATGTGTTCCTCCACCAAAATCAAATACTACGATTTTTTGGTCAGTACCTTTTTTGTCCATTCCATAAGCTAAAGCTGCAGCTGTTGGTTCGTTTATAATTCTACGAACTTTTAAACCTGCAATCTCACCAGCTTCTTTTGTAGCCTGACGTTGTGCATCATTAAAATATGCTGGTACTGTAATTACAGCTTCAGACACATCTTGTCCTAAATAATCTTCAGCAGTTTTCTTCATTTTCTGAAGTACCATTGCAGATAATTCTTGAGGCGTGTATAAACGACCATCGATATCTACTCTTGGAGTATCGTTGTCACCTTTTACCACTTTATATGGTACACGTTCAGCTTCTTTCTTAGACTCAGAATACTTGTTACCCATAAAACGTTTAACCGAATAAACCGTTTTTGTTGGGTTAGTAACTGCTTGTCTTTTTGCTGGATCTCCAACTTTAATTTCACCACCTTCTACGAAAGCGATAACCGAAGGTGTTGTTCTTTTACCTTCAGCGTTCGGGATTACAACTGGCTCATTACCTTCCATTACAGAAACACAAGAGTTGGTTGTACCTAAATCAATTCCAATAATCTTACTCATAATATTTATTTGTTAATAGTTTTCCGCTTCCACCTAATGTTAGACAAATACACGGAAATTATAGTGTGTTAATTTTTAATCTCGATAACTAATAGTCAATGATTATGCCATGACAAAAAATATGACATGATGTCACTTTATTAAATTGTTATGAGATCATAAGCCGCACAACATTAAGAATACATCCACTTAACTTTCTCACATCCATTCTTCATTCTTTAATAATACTGAGCAAATACAAAAGAAACTTATGCGTAATAGTTTTACAAGAACTAAAAACAACCAAAAATTATGAAACACATTTTACGATTATTTTTTATTTTGTTTACATGCTTTGCTAGTGCTCAATTAAGTACTGGTGACATGGCATTTACTGCTTTTCACGCTAATGAAGACGATGATTTTGCAATGGTTACATTTGTTGACATTCCTTCAAATAGTATTATTTATTTTTCTGACAAAGAATGGACAGGAACAGAATTTAATTCTGGTGAAGCTAATTATGAATGGCAAACAGGTACAGAAGTAATTACAGCCGGATCAATTATTACATTTTACACTGTTAGTGACATACCAATTGTATCACATGGAACTATAGTTGGGGAACCTGGTGGAATTTCAGCCTCATCTGAAGCTGTATTTGTATATCAAGGTATAGATATAGATACTCCAACAACTTTTATTACGGCTGTTGCCAATTCATCTTCTGCCTATGATGATGGTGCTGGCACTGGTTTAATTGGCACTGGACTTACAGAAGGCTCTACGGCTTTAACGTATGCTAACGGAACGTCTTTGGCTGTTTACAATGGACCAAGAACAGGCTATACAGCTAACGGCTATATTGTTGCTTTAAATACTATGAGTAACTATAACTTTGAAGAAGCTGCTAATCTACCTTTTGACACAACTCCGTTTGTAATCTCAACGACAGATACAAACCCTCCAAGTGTTGCTAATGTTTATTCAATTAACCAAACCACAACCAACGTTGTATTTACTGAAGAGGTCACACAAACTACAGCAGAAGCAATGGCTAATTATGTTTTCAGTCCTACTCTTAATGTGAATTCAATTGTTTATGATAACGTTACGTTAACAGCAACTCTTACACATTCAGGTTTAACTGAAGGTTTAGCTTATAACGTTAGCATTAACAATCTTGAAGATGCATTTACCAACACACAAACTACAGCTTATGTGAGTGACGATTTTTATTACAACTCCTTAAGTTCTGGTTTAATCATTACTGAAATCATGTATAATGCACCTTCTGATAACTCTAATGCTTTGGAGTTTTTAGAAATCTATAATAATAGTACTACTTCAATTGATTTAGGAGGTATAACGGTTAATGATGAAGGTAATTTCTTTTTTATATTTCCTGAAATGACTTTAGCTTCAGAAGGCATTGTTTTACTAGCGACTGACAAAGCTTCTGCCGATGCCTTTTACGGAGTGACATTTTTAGATATGCCACAGGCTATTTCTAATGCTTTAGGTAATGGTGGCGAATTATTAGAAATTAAAAATTCTGAAGGCACTGTCATATCTCAAGTTGAATATAGTGATGATGCGCCTTGGCCAACCACTGCAGATGGTGATGGCCCTTCTTTAGAATTAGTGAATCTTGAAGGAGATTTTAACGAAGGTACTAACTGGTTGCCTGCGACTAACTTAGTGGGTCAATCTTTAGGTGACGACGTATTTGCCTCACCAGGAACTTATAGTCCTATTATCAATGTGACTCCACAGATTAGTTTTGCCGAAAGCACTTATGTTATTAGTGAAGATGGAACTAGCCTTGAGGTTTCAATAGAGTTATCTGCATCTACAGCTAACATCGTTTCAATAGATGTTAGTTTAGTTACCGAATTATTAACAGCTACAGAAACTGATGATTTTACTTTTACAAACCAAACCATAGATTTTCCTGCTAATTTTACAGATGCAATTTCAATAACAATTCCTCTTGTTGATGATGCTCTAGCAGAAATGGATGAACTTTTCATTTTAAGGCTTTCAAATCCTATTAATGGTACTTTAGGTGCTTATGAAACTACAGGAGTTTATATTATAGATAATGATACGGCGACACCTGCGGCAACTGATCTTTTAGATATTACTTATTTATCTAGTTATTTAGTAGATGGTGCTGGTTCTGCAGAAATTGTGGCTCACGATCCGGTTTCAGAACGTCTATTCGTTTTAAATTCAATAGCTCAGAAATTAGAGATAATCGACTTCTCTGATATCAACGCCATTTCCACAATCAGTGCAATCGATTTATCAACTTATGGTGATCCAACGAGTGTGGCTTACATGAATAATATCGTCGCTCTTGGGATTTCAAAAGGACCTTTAGAAGATGGTGTTGTTGTATTTTGCGATATTGATGGCACAATCTTATCGACCGTAATTGCTGGAAATCTACCTGATATGGTAGGATTTACTCCTGATGGCACAAAACTTTTAGTCGCTAACGAAGGGCAACCAAATGATGATTATTCTGTAGATCCTGAAGGCAGTATTTCCGTTATAGATGTTACAGCAGGCTTAGGAAATATTTCTCAAGCGGATGTTACAAGTATCAACTTTAACAGTTTTGATAGTCAATTGGCCTCATTACAAGCTGCAGGTGTTAGAATATTTGGCCCAAATGCTTCAGTATCTCAAGACTTAGAACCAGAATACATTTCATTCTCAAGTGATTCACAAACGGCTTATGTAACGCTTCAAGAAAACAATGCTATTGGAGTTATCGACTTAACAACAAACAGTATTACATCTATATTACCATTAGGTTTAAAAGATCATGCTTTAGCAGGAAACACATTAGATGCCTCTGATGATACGGACTTTATTTTCTTAGCGAATTGGCCTGTAAAAGGAATGTACATGCCAGATGCTATGGCGTCTTACGAAGTGGGAGGTGTGACTTATTTAGTTACGGCTAATGAAGGTGATGCAAGAGAATATGACACATTCGAAGAAGAAGAGCGCGTAAGCGATTTAAACTTAGATCCAACAGTTTTTCCTAATGCTGAATTCTTACAATTAGACAGTAACTTAGGACGATTAACCGTAACAAATGCAAATGGAGATTTAGATGATGATGGTGATTTTGACGAAATTCATGTGTTAGGATCGCGTTCTTTTAGTATTTGGAATACAGCCACAGGTGCATTGGTTTTTGATAGTGGTGATGACTTTGAACGTATTACTGCAAATGACCCAACTTATGGAGGTTTATTTAACGCTAGTAACAGTAATAACAACTTTAAAAACAGAAGTGATAATAAAGGTCCTGAGCCAGAAGGTGTCACTATTACAGAAATTGATGGTCAGGTTTATGCGTTTATCACTTTAGAACGTGTTGGTGGTTTTATGACTTACAACATTACTGATCCTAACAATGCTGTTTTTGAAAAGTACATTAATAACAGAGACTTAGGAGAAGATGAAGGTGGTGACTTAGGACCAGAAGGCATAATCTATGTGACACCAGAAAATAGTCCAAATGATACAGGTTTAGTGATTATGGCTAATGAGGTAAGTTCTACTTTAAGTTTCTATGCACTTAATAATAACACTTTAAGTGCTGATGAATTTACTTTACAGTCTGAAGCTTTAAAAATGTATCCTAATCCTTCAAAATCTAACCAAACGGTATATTTTAATCAAACGGTTTCTGTTTCTTTATTTGATCTTCAAGGTCGTGAAATAGTGTCTAAAGAAAATACAATGGATTTTCAATTGCCAACTTTAACTGCTGGTACCTATATCTTGAAAACAAAAAATGGTGAAAGCTTTAAGCTTTTAATCAAATAAATCTGCTAATTTATGTCCATGAAAAGCACCTTCAATTGAAGGTGCTTTTTTTATTGTAATAATTCCATTCAATTTTTATTTGAAAGTTAAATCTTAATAATATCTAAAAGGGCATGTTGTTTGATAACAAATAGCAATACATTAGTAATTAATTAAATTTTATATCATCATGAAAAAAATAACCTCTTTATTATTTGCCCTTACCTTTATATTAACCTCTTGTACAGGAGATCAAGGCCCTCCTGGTTTTGATGGTGCACCAGGTATACCAGCAGATGAATATGCTGCTCAGTCATTTGAGGTATCGCCAATTAATTTTCAATACGATAACGATACAGGTCTTCAGGAAGTAATTGTAGCTTTGCCTTATGACTTACTAGATAGCGATGTTGTTTTAGTTTATAGATTAGATGAAGTAGTAACTATTGATGGACAAGACACTGATGCATGGTCGCCGCTTCCTCAAAACTTCTTTCTTAACGACACTGATATTATTCAATACGTATTTAATCATACTTTTGCTGATGTTAAATTGTTAATAGATGGAAACTTTAATCTTTCAACTTTAGATGCTGGTTTTACTCAAAACCAAGTTTTTAGAATCGTTATTTTACCTGCAGATCCTGTTAATAGCCTTGATATTGATTTTACAAACTTAGACAGTGTCATAGAAGCATTTCATATAACAGAGTTTGAAACACTATAAACTTACTTTCAAAGAAAAACACAAAGCCTGAAGATTCAATTTTCAGGCTTTTTTTATTTCGGAAATTGACACCATTGAATTAACATCTACCTATATTTGTATTTAAACAAAAACGATTTCGTAAATGGAGTGTATTTCAGTTTTCGACATGCTAAAAATTGGTGTAGGCCCATCAAGTTCTCATACCTTGGGTCCTTGGCGAGCGGCAGAGCGTTGGATTAAAGAGTTAAAAGACAAAAAGCGTTTTGATAAGGTTGAAAAAATCACCGTAGACTTATTTGGCTCCTTATCTTTAACAGGCAAAGGACATGCCACAGATTTTGCTGTAATACTAGGTTTAACTGGTGCAGATCCTGAACGCATGCCTATTGAAGATATTGATACCATTATTAATAAAGTAAAGACGGATTCCGTTTTAATGTTTAATAATGAACGTGAGATTCCTTTCGATTTTAAATCTAATATCATTTTTAACCGAAAATCGCTACCATTTCATTCTAACGGAATGATTTTTACAGCGCTAATCAACGGCCGGAATTACAAATACACCTACTACTCTATTGGTGGCGGTTTTGTAGTGCAAGAAGAACGGAAAGTCTCTAAAGCAAACAAGATAATATTCTACTGTACTTTTCCCTATCCTGTCGCTTATGGGACAGAACTACTAAAATTTTGCGAGCAATTACGACTACCAATATCTGGAGTCGTTTTAGAAAATGAAAAATCGATAAGAGATGAATCTGAAATAGATTTTGAATTAAAACGCATTTGGAATACGATGCTAGAATGCATGTATACAGGTTGCCATACCGAAGGTAATTTACCAGGTGGACTTAATGTAAGACGCCGTGCTTTTGACATGCACAAAAATATAATTGGAGACAATACTTACGAAAACCCTCAAGAATGGCTAGAAACCATTAGAAAAACGGAAGTTAAATTTCGTCAGATTCTAAAATGGGTAAGTTGTTTTGCTTTAGCAGTCAATGAAGTTAATGCCTCTTTAGGTCGTGTGGTAACCGCTCCTACGAACGGAAGTGCTGGCGTTATTCCATCGGTATTAATGTATTACTTAGTGATTGAAAATCATGAAGCGGATTTTGAACATATTAAAAAATTCCTTTTAGTGGCTAGTGAAATAGGAAGCATATTTAAAAAGAATGCCACTATTAGTGCTGCTATGGGAGGCTGCCAGGCCGAAATTGGAGTATCCTCTGCCATGGCAGCTGGTGCTTTAACCGAATTATTAGGAGGAACACCAGAACAAGTTTTAGTGGCTGCAGAAATTGCTATGGAACATCACTTAGGTTTAACTTGTGATCCTATTGGTGGTTTAGTTCAAATACCGTGTATAGAACGCAATTCTATGGGAGCCATTAAAGCGATTAATGCCGCTGAATTAGCTTTAGATACAGATCCCAAAAACGTAAAAGTCCCATTAGATAAAGTAGTTCAAACCATGTGGGAAACCGCAAAGGATATGAGTTCTAAGTATAAGGAAACCTCTGAAGGTGGTTTGGCCGTCGGGGTTCATTTAACCGATTGTTAACCTAATGAATTTAAAAATACTTTATATATGTCTTTTTGTTTCAACCGTGATTCAAGCTCAAAATCACCACTATTTAAACGCTGATACACGCCTTTATAATGAAGCTAACGAAAGCGAAGGTTTCAAAGGATATTTTAAAGTCAATGCGCGTGTTGAAGTACTTTCTGCACAAACATCTGAATGGAGTTTTGTTAAAGCGGATAATGACACTAAAGGTTATGTGCAATCAAAATACCTTTCCGACAAGCCCATTTCAAGTCAAAATACAGTAGACGACAGTGATAATCCCATTTTAAATGGCGACACCTATTATGGTGGACATCATTTATTTGTGACTGTGGCCTCTCTAAGAGCAAGAGGAAAACCAAGTTTGTCTGGAGAAATTAGAGCCATCTTAACCATGGGTGAAGCTGTGCCAGTAAAATATATACCGATTGAAAAAGAGGCATGGGTAAATATATCTAACAACAGATACATTCAAAGAAAATATATTAATGAACGTCCAGATTATGATGCTTTAGCATTGACTTACGCTAATATAGAAAAAGATAATTTTGATGAACGCCTGAAAATTGCTGAACGTTTAGTAGAGTTAGCTTGGAATAGTGGCTATGCCTATCTAAAATCTGCTTATCTTGTTTTACTCGATGTCGCTAAGGAAACTAATAATACAGCATTGATTACATCTACACAAATGTATTTGACTTTAGCTGATGGTTTAGAACATCCATTACCACATGAATCTGTTACCGAATTTATAGAAAATGCGAGTTTTAAAATAGAGGGTGTAAAAACCAACAAACAAATGATAGACATAAATACTGTTATCGACACTTACGGGCAACCTTTAAAAATCGAAAGCATAAGTGATGAATGTGGAGTTTACTATAGTAGCACATTTTACTATTATAAAAACATGATCTTAGCTGTTAACATTGAAGAAAACTTAGGAGAAATTGTGGACGTTATTTTAGATGAAAATAGCATCTTTATTCTGAACGAAAACTCTATTTTAGATCATACTGTAACTGAAACTGAATTTTTAAAATTATACTCCAAGTACATAATAACTAGCATACAAAATCTTCATACATATACCATTTTAAATGCTTATGGAGGCTATAACATCAATTTTAAAAATGGTAAGATCTATAGCATTACGGTATTCAACCTTTGCTAATTAATACAGTCGTCGCATCGCCTCCGATCTTCCAAACAAATGATTTCTCATTGGTCTTCAACTTAACTGAAAAGGATTACACCACAATGACTCATTTTTCTATCCTGCCAAAACTCAAATAGCAACCAAGTGGTTACAATGTAATGTTCGTTAAAATTACGGTTTTGATAGTATTTGTGTCATAGAATAATCAAAAGCTTAACAATTCTCATTATTTTTACATCAACTAATAATAACACAATGTCAGTAGCAAAAAAAGACTATAAAAGAATAACTGTAAAAAGCCTTATAGACATGAAATCTAGAGGTGAAAAAATATCCATGCTAACAGCTTACGATTATACCATGGCTAAAATTGTGGATGGTGCTGGTATTGACGTCATTTTAGTGGGTGATTCTGCAAGTAATGTTATGGCAGGTCACGAAACCACGTTACCCATTACATTAGATCAGATGATTTATCATGCCTCTTCTGTCGTGAGAGCTATAGACCGTTCATTAGTGGTGGTTGATTTACCTTTTGGAAGTTACCAAAGCGATCCAAAAGAAGCCTTACGTTCTGCCATTAGAATCATGAAAGAATCTGGTGGACACGCAGTTAAAATGGAAGGCGGAAAAGAAGTCAAAGAATCTATAAAGCGAATTTTACATGCCGGAATTCCTGTTATGGGACATTTAGGATTAACACCTCAATCCATTTATAAATTCGGAACTTATACGGTTAGAGCCAAAGAAGAACAAGAAGCAGAACAATTAAAGCACGACGCTTTGATGCTTGAAAAAGCAGGCTGTTTTGGCATTGTTTTAGAAAAAATTCCTGCAGCATTAGCGAAAGAAGTTGCCGAAAGCGTTTCTATTCCTGTAATCGGTATTGGTGCAGGCGCAGATGTAGATGGACAAGTTTTAGTTCTACACGATATGCTTGGTATGACGCATGAGTTTAATCCACGTTTTTTACGTCGTTATATGAATCTTTATGAGGAAATGACAACTGCTATTGGTCAATATGTAGATGATGTTAAGTCTGAAGATTTTCCAAATGATGAGGAACAATATTAGTAAGCAGTAAGCAGTAAGCAGTAAGCAGTAAGCAGTAAGCAGTAAGCAGTAAGCAGTAAGCAGTAAGCAGTAAGCAAAATTAAATTTTCGTGTATACGTGAGTAATAATTCTAAGAAAATCCTTTCCAACAAAAATAACCTTCAAGTTATCCACGAAGACAATCACATCATCATTGTAAATAAAAGAGCTGGAGATATTGTACAAGGTGACAAAACAGGTGATAAACCGCTGAGTGAAGTGGTTAAGTCGTATCTAAAAGATAAATATAATAAGGATGGTAATGTATATCTTGGTGTTGTACATCGCTTAGACCGACCAACCACAGGGATTGTTATGTTTGCAAAGACTAGTAAATCATTACCTCGACTTAATAAATTATTTGCAGAAAAAACAGCGAAAAAAACGTATTGGGCTTTAGTTAAAGAACAACCGCCAAAAACTGAAGACACATTAATTCATTGGCTTAAAAAGAATCCGAAAAATAATAAATCTACAGCATACATAAAGGAAGTCGAAAGTGGCAAAAAAGCTATTCTACATTATAAAGTCATCCAAAAACTTGATAACTTTTATTTACTTGAAATTGATTTAGAAACCGGAAGGCATCACCAAATTCGGGTGCAATTAGCATCCATAGGCTGTCCGATAAAAGGTGATTTAAAATATGGATTTGACCGTAGTAATAAAGATGCCAGTATAAGTTTACATGCTAGAACCTTACGCTTTATCCATCCCGTTAAAAAAGAAGAGGTGTTTATTACAGCTCCATTACCTAATGACCCACTTTGGAATGCTTGCAATATTTAAATTGTTTTATACGGATATTCCAACGTAAGTGTCGTGCCTTTATGCTTTTGAGATTCTAGGTTATAATTAGCACTTAACAGTTCTGCTCTTTTTTTCATGTTAATTAATCCAGAGCTTTTTGCTACAGATTCAATGTCGTAGCCGATACCATCATCTTCAATTTTTATTATTAATAATTGTTCTTGGTAAGCTAAAGTAACGTTTAGATGCTCAGCTTCAGCATACTTCAAGGTATTTGAAAAAAATTCTTGAAGAATCCTAAATAAAATAATTTCATCTTTTCTATTCTCAAAATTTACCTTCTCACCTGTTATTGATAACGTAGAATCAATCAGTCCTGACTTATTTAAACGCGCCACTTCATTTTTTAAGGTCGCCTCAAAACCTAAATTAAAAATGACGTCGCTATTTAGAGATTTAGATAGCGCTCTCACTTCTTCTAAAGAATCCTTTAAAGCCTTAGCTGCATTCTCTACACCAGATTTAGCTTCGCCACTAATACTGCTTGCAACGGCACTCATTTGCATTGTTGCCAAAACTAACATCTGTCCAACATTATCATGCAATTCTCTACCGACATGTTTTAAAGTTTCTTCCTGAATTTCTTGTTGCGTCTTTAACAACTCTTCATCAAATTTTTGTTGTTGCTCAACATTTCTTAATAAAAGCTGATTTTTACGTTTTTGGTAAAAGACAAAAAAGAGAATAACCAACGAACATATAATGATTAGTACAATAATCATATATATTATTAAATTCCGTTCTGCCTGAGTACTAATTACTGGGCCTTCGGCTTGCAAAATAGTAACGCAGCTGATAACGTTATATAAAGAAATATATTTAATGATAAGAAAATTTTCCATTTTAAAAGTACAAAATCCCAATCGTCTTCTATATAGTATAATTCAAAAAACTCTAACGGGATAATTATTAGAATCCAAATAAAAAAAGTAGCATTAAAATAAAAATACATGGATTTATAGAACAAAACTATTTTCTCCGATGCTAAGGTCTCAAAAAAGTAAATGATTATGGATAAAATCACGATCCATAAGCTCGAAATGCTTATAAATTCATTGGAAATAAATAAATTTTCAAATTTAAATATGATATACAATACAACTTGTAACAGATAGATATAATATCCATATTTCAGAATTTGTTTTAACCGAACCGTTTTAACGATTTTATAATTAACAGAAAACATAAAACTAGATAAGCCAATCCACCAAAATAAAGTGTACCACCAATAATTACTTTCAATCAAAGTACCTTCAATGAGATGGAAATAACCTATATCCTTTAAGTAACTTGGATAACCGCCAATTAAATCTACAAAAAATGCATACACTAAAAAATAAATGATGTACTTAACTGGTGTGAATTTGTATGACTTATAAGTAATTACACCAACAATTGCGGCAAATAGCTCTACGAAAGAAGTAATTAAACTATAATTTTCTTTTAGAAAATCATCCATAAAAAATATTATTGAGGGTAATTGGCGCGTGGTGGCATGCCTTCATTGCCTGCATTTAAACCATCAGAATCCTCTAAGTCATTCCCACCACCTTGCATAGATATAAAACTTCCTTCAGAAGTGTTCTTGTAGCCTGTAGGCACAAAAAGCAGTGTTGTTAAACCTTCTTCTTCTTTCGTATCCGGATGCGCACCTAAATACAAACGTAATCCATCTAATGTATTTCCATTTTCTTTAGCTTGCTGCTTAGCGTAGGCTAAATAATTCTCTATGTCTTCTAATTTATACCAAGATGACCTGTTATCTCCTGTTTTAGAATCTTTAAATAACGAATCATTTATAATCTCATAACGCTCATTGTAAGCTTGGTCTAAAGTCTTAATTTCCTCGGGTGTAATTATACCTGATGGTGGCTTAATTGTCGGTGGTTCTGTTGTCATATCTTGGTTATTGTTAAAATAATAATACATAGCTAGTGCTCCTAATAAAATCCCTAGAATAAGTGATCCGAATTTTTTCATGATAATTAGTTGATTTTGTTAATAGTGGCTGTAAATTATTACTTTTATCTAACATAAAAAATTTATATCAAACGTTTTCACACTTTAGAAACCACTTCGTCTTAGTATTAGGTTATTACCAGTAGTTTTCTGACTAAGCGTATTGACCGATTTTTCAGTTAATTGCAACACTCTAGGATAACCTCCAGTGGTTTGACAATCTCGCATTAAAACGATAAGTTGTCCTGATGGAGTTAGCTGCACCGTTCCTGGCAATACAGGAGATGTCAATATAGATTCTAAATCATTATGAACCAAAGGCTCTAGCTGATATGCCATACGATTGTTATATTTTGAAACTTGAAACGTACTACTAAAAAGTATATTTTGCTGATATTTAGTGAGTTGATCAAACTCTGGACCTTTCATAACATCAAAAGTGTCCTCATCCAAATACAAGTTATCAAACTTTAGCTTTGCGTTTTTAGGAATTATAACATTTGAAGCATTACTGATTTCTAAATAGTCCCCTTTTTGAATTCGGAAGTTATCTGTTATCCCTTTTAGCATACTTCTACTACCTAGCGCCATTTCGGATAAAACACCGCCTTTTACAGCCAAATACGTTCTAAAACCATTAGTTAATTTTCCAAAAGTCAGCATATCATTCGAATTCACAATAATAGATTTAAACATTACGATGGGTTTACCATTCAATTTAGGACGCATATTAGCACCAGTAACAGCTATCGTTGTGGCTTCTAAAAATAGTAAATTAGCACCTGTCATTGTCATTTCCAAAACTGCAGCATCTCCATCATTTCCGAGAAGCGCATTTGCAAATTGACTAGAATAAGAATCCATAGCACCAGAACACGGAACACCATAATCCAAATATCCTAAACGACCTTGATCTTGAATCGTGGAATAGAACCCTGTTTTTAAAACCTTAATCATGTAATACTAACGTTTTGAAATCGAAATTTGAATTGTTGACTGCAGATTTAATGTTTTGAAATTCTGATTTTGAAACTGGATAAAATTTCACCTTATCTCCTGCATTGATAAAACATGGTGGATGTTGTTTAGGATTGAATAATTCGATAGGGGAATTTCCAATAATATGCCAACCACCTGGACTGTCTTGTGGATAGATTCCGGTTTGTTTTCCACCGATGCCTACAGACCCTTTTTTTACATTGAGATTTGGTGTTGTTTTTCGATCTAAATGTAAGTCTACATTAAGTCCTCCTAAATATAAAAACCCAGGTAAAAACCCTATGAAATACACTGTGTAAATCGTCTCGGAATGCAACCTCACAATAGCATCTTTTGAAAGGTTTTTTACTTTAGAAAAACCATCCAAATCCATTGCAAATTCTTCATCATAACAAACAGGTATTCTAAATGTTTTAGAATTTGTTTTTTTGACATCTCTTTGAATTGAATATAGTTTCTTTAAGTCCAAAATTCTATCATTGATATTGTCAATAGTTATTATGTAAGTAATTAATATTGAGCTATATGAAGAAATCAATTGAACTGATTGTTTAGGACTATTATTTTCAATCACTTCTTTAAAAACTAAGACATCTTGGAGTATATTTTCATCAATATCCGCTGGCCATTCTATTAAAATTGAACGTTCATTGTATTGTGAAAACCGAAGCTTATAGCTCATAATTTTTTATTGAATTTGAATATTGTTTTTCTTCAAATTACCAGATAAATACTTCAAAATTTCAAGTGCATTATCAGTGTCCCCATGCACACAAATTGTCGTTGCTTTTATCGGAACATCTACCCCACTTATTGACGTCACTTTTTGTTGTTTTACCATAGTCAAAACATGACTTAAAACAGCTTCTTTTTCATGCAAAATTGCGTCTTTATTTTTTCGAGAAACTAAAGATAAATCGTCATTATAATTTCGGTCTGCGAATGCTTCAAACACGACTTCAACAGCTTCTTGCTTCGCAATGTTGGCGACAACGGAATTAAAAGGTGCATATAATTTAATTGGAGATGAAAGGCTCTTTACTACTTCAATAACAACTCGTGCTGTCTTTTCATCTTTAGCAGCCAAATTATATAGTGCTCCATGAGGTTTTATATGATTCAAAAACACACTTTCATTGTGCAAAACCGATTGCAAGGTTCCTATTTGATGTTTTAAACTCGCGTATAAATCTACATCGGTGAGATTCATGATTTCTCTTCCAAAATTCAATTTATCAGGAAACGAAGGATGGGCACCGATTTTTACATTATTCTTCTTAGCAAGCCTAACTACTGTTTTCATGCTCACGAAATCACCAGCATGTCCACCACAAGCAATATTACAAGATGACAAAAAAGGCATGAGATCCAATTCATTACCGACCCCCTCACCAACATCAGCATTAATATCTACACAAACAACATCTTCCATTTTATATGACATTAAAAACGCTTAAAATCCCTTTCATCCCCAAAAAGATAGTGATTACTAAAATAATAAGACCTAAAACATTTTGAAGTTTCGAATTTACATACGTTCCTAAAACAGAATATTTATTCATTACCCACAATAAAAACCCAGCAATAACTGGTAATAGCAAGCCATTAGCTACTTGAGCAAATTTTATGATTTCAATAGATTTAAACCCAATACTTGAAAACACAACGCCCAATACCACGATGATCATCCAAACCGATTTAAACTTTTTAGATTTCAAATCCGATTCCCAACCTAAACACCCACTAGCTACAAATGCAGCAGCCAAAGGCGCCGTAATCGCACTCGTAATTCCCGCAGCAAACAAACCGATGGCTAAAAAGTATTTTGCAAAACTCCCAAATAAAGGCTCTAATCCTAAAGCCAAATCCGAAGTATTAGTAATAGGTTGTTTTTGAATCGCTGATGCCGCAATTATGATACACATAGACACTGTTCCTCCTAAAATCACAGCAACAAAGGTGTCTTTCTTAGCTATTGGTAGGTCATCCTTAGATTTCCATTTGGTCTTCGCTAAAGACGCATGCAAAAAGAGATTGTATGGCACAACGGTTGTACCAATCAACGCTATAATTGTTAAAATACTACCTTCAGGAGCTACAGGAGTCACTATTCCTTTTAGAATTTCCAAAAGATTAGGCTTTGTTAGAATCGCTGTCGTTATAAAAGCGAAACTCATAAGAATCACTAGAAACACAAAGGTTTTTTCTAAGACTTTATAATTTCCGATATAAAGCAAAACAAAAGCAATTGCTCCAATGATTAAACTCATTATATTGAGTTTTAGCTGACCGACTTCCCAAATCACATTTCCAACAATGGCTTCCATTCCTAAAGCACCGCCACTAATGTTTCCGGCTTCGTAAGCTGCATTTCCAATGACGATAGCACTGATAATTAGAAGTACAGCAATAGCTTTTACAATTGGGTGTTTTATTTCTTCTCTAATAATTTCAGACAAGCCTTTTTGCGATACGATTCCTAATCGCGCTGCCATTTCTTGCAATATAACGGTTGCAAAAATAGATAATGCCATGGCCCACAATAATGTGAATCCAAAATTGACTCCCGCTAAAGTGCAAACCGTCACTGTTCCAGGACCAATAAAAGCGGCTGCAACTAAAGGTCCCGGCCCAATATTCTTGAAGAATTTCTTCATTCGTTATCTATCGAATTCAACGCATAAATAGCGAAACTCCCTAACCAATGTCCACCTTCGTAGCTATCTCCAACAATACTTGGCAACGAATAATTGATATGCTTATTGGCTAAATTTTGAAGGTGTTTATATTCTGGCAAATCTTGAGCAATATAATTGAGACTCCATGCTCTAGAAAAGTTGACACCATCAAGATGCACCAGCTTTCCGTCAGTTCTATCAGACACCTCACCAACAGCGATATCAAAATCATCATTTATTAATTCTGGTATAAAATCATTTACCCATACTTTAAAGTCTTCAACAGACAGGACACGTTTCATTAAAGCCGCTTCCTCTAAGCATGGAGATAGAAAATCGAAACCGCTTGGCTCCCATTCTAATGGACAATCTTGATCGTTTTCGTAAAAATCCTTAGCCCTATTTTCAATTAAGGTCATTAATTCTGAATGCTCTACTGCAACCGCATAATCATAGGCAAAACTTAATCCGAAAGCCGTATTGGGATGTTCTCCTACTCTTATTGGATAATTTAACTTCGGCAAAAACTCTAAGTATTTTTCAATAATTAAATTGGTTAATGGGAGAAGATTAGCCTCTAGCCTTCTTGCAATATCATTATCCCAAGTATGTAATTCTTCCGCTAACTTTAACAACCAAGCCCAGCCATAAGTCCGCTCAAAAGACGTATTATACTCACCTTCAAAGTAAAGCAATTCTTGTTCTATGTTTTCTTTAGAAATATTCTGAAGTAGTTTTTGTCCGATTTCAGCTCTATTATCCAAATCAGGAAATTCTTTCAATAACGACACCAAACTCCAATGGCCATGAACGGCAGAATGCCAATCGAAACAACCATAAAATGCTGGATGTAACTCTTTTGGTGTTTTTAAATCAGAAGCACCACCTATGGTTTGATTTAGCTTATTTGGATACTCGGTAGTCATACAATGCAAAGGTAATTTTGCTAAACGATTAGCTTGCTCCAGATTTAGAATCGGAGGCTGAACAACCTCAACGGCTACAACATCACGCTTTATTTCAACTTGTTTTTCTTCGCTGTTTTTACAATTAAAAACCAATAAAAGCACTATTAAAAAGTATTGTTTTTTCATTTATATATCTAAACTATTATTTAAATTAAAATATTAACTAACAGCAATTAAATTACTGTATTTAAACCAGTAACAATTATTATAAAAATTACCCTAACCATCCTTCTCGATCCAAACTACGATACTGAATAGCCTCACTAATATGAGCACCTAAAACATTATCAGACCCCTCTAAATCAGCGATTGTTCTCCCAACTTTTAAAATTCTATCATAAGCTCTAGCTGATAAATTTAAACGTTCCATTGCAGATTTCAAAAGTAACATTGAAGGTTCATCTAATTTGCAATATTTTCGGATTTGCTTCGTATTCATTTGCGCATTGTAATGGATGTTTTCTAAATCCTTAAAACGCTCGGTTTGCCTTTCCCTGGCTTTAGTGACTCGTTTTCTAATCTCTACTGATGATTCACCATTCCGCTCATCTGCTAATTTTTCAAAAGGCACAGGCGTCACTTCAATATGAATATCTATACGATCTAAAAGTGGTCCGGAAATCTTTCCCATATAACGTTGCATTTCTGCAGGCGATGATGTTATTGGAGCATCCGGATCGTTAAAATAACCGCTAGGACTTGGATTCATACTTGCCACTAGCATAAAAGACGAAGGATACGTTACTGTAAATTTTGCTCTAGAAATCGTCACTTCTCTATCCTCCAAAGGCTGACGCATCACCTCTAAAACTTCGCGTTTAAATTCTGGTAATTCATCTAAAAACAACACTCCATTATGCGATAGAGAAATTTCGCCTGGTTGCGGGTAACTTCCACCGCCTACAAGGGCTACATTTGAAATTGTGTGATGGGGACTTCTAAAAGGCCGTTGCGCCATTAAACCCGTATGTTCTTTTACGCGACCAACTACGGAATGTATTTTGGTCGTCTCCAAAGCTTCATGCAATGTCATGGGTGGCAAAATACTCGGCAAACGCTTTGCTAACATGGTTTTCCCGGATCCCGGAGGACCAATGAGAATAATATTATGACCACCTGCAGCAGCGATTTCCATACAGCGCTTAATGGATTCCTGCCCTTTGACATCGGCGAAATCAAATTCCGGGAAATCTAAACTTTTATAAAATTCTTCTCTTGTATTGATGATGGTTTGCTCAAGCGGTTCATCCTTATCAAAATGATTAATGACTTGCATTATGTTTTCGACTCCAAAAACTTTGATATTATCAACAATAGCCGCTTCTTTACTATTTTGAATGGGTAGAATGATATTTTTAAAACCTTCCTCTCGTGCTTTAACAGCAATTGGCAAGGCTCCTTTAAAAGGCTGTAAGCTGCCGTCTAAAGACAATTCTCCCATAATGAGGTAATCCTCTAGGTTTTCTGCTTTAATTTGATTGGATGCCGCTAAAATACCAACAGCCAAAGTTAAATCGTAAGCCGAACCTTCTTTACGCAAATCAGCAGGTGCCATATTAATGGTGATCTTTTTACCCGGAATTCGGTAACCATTGTTTTGAAGTGCTGCCGCAATACGGTAGTTACTTTCCTTAATGGCATTGTCTGGCAATCCTACTAAATGATAACCGACACCTTTGTCAATATTAACCTCAACGGTAATTGTTGACGCTTCCACTCCGAAAACAGCACTTGCGAATACTTTTTTAAGCATGAATGATTAGTTTTTCTAAATGTAAGAAAACCAAGGCAATAAAAAAACCTTTCAAATTTAATATTGAAAGGCTTTCATATTATATGTAGTGTAATTTAGTCTTTTAAGACCTTTATAATTTTAATTTTATTAAGCCTTAAAAATTTGTATTTATATTGAATACTAAAATGACAAAACCAATTTATATGTAGCTGTTCATTTCCAAAATATATTGTAATTAATAAAACTACATAGATTATAATATCTAAATTTTATTGAGATTTTAGTATTTCACTTGAAATAATGGACAATATTTTTTAGAACCTTATTCATATTTATAAATTAAGGATTACCGTAATCAACTTATTTTCTTTTTAGTTACTTTCGAGCTGATTAAATATTTAAAATATGGTAGAAGATTTAACAAAAGCATTTGTCAGAGAAATAGGCCGGAATTATGGTAAGGCTGTAAGTAATCACTTGTTAGGAGATGCGCATTCTACACCATATAGGCGAGTCGGTTCTAATCGTGCTACAAATACACATCTTGGTGCTGGTTCTGGTGGTCGTAATTATGATAACCTTTTAGATAAACTTATTACAACATTTGTCATTAAGGGAAAATTAGCGACTTTTAATTCTGCTCAAAATATTTATATGGCTTATTTTCAATTAGTCAAGGAAGCAAAAACTGATGGTCTTATTGATGCACAAGAAACAATTTACTTAATTCAACAATATTATCGAGCAATTTCAAAATTAGACGAAATATCTAAAGCCTTGATAGAATTAGATGCAAATGATAAATCTCAATTAGTTATTGAGAAAATAATTTCAATGAATGAATTTATTAAATCATTAGATGAAAATTTAAAGTATGCTAAAATCGAAGAAAATAAAATTGATTCCTTCTCAAAAGTTTTCGGTTGGTCATCAATAATTTTTTCAATAATTATATCACTGATTATTGTCTTGAATTTTAAATATAACTATTACAACATTTTTGAAAAAAGCGGATTATTAATAGCATTTTTAATTAGTGTTATTGGCGTAACTCTAGGATGGATTTTAATTAGTTCTTATAATAAAAAACAAACAAAAGAGCAGAATAGGCTAAAAAAGCTAAGGTTATTTAATGAATTAAAGGATGCAACCTCTAAGGCTGCTAATTCTATAAATATATCAGTAAAACATTAATTTAAACTCTAAAACCCGACAAAAGGTATTTGGATTACAAAGGTTTGAACACAGGTTAATGAATACTTTAATACTTCAACACTTCATTAACGGTTTACTAAAAACAAAATACTACCCAAGCAATTATTTCTAAATCATTCGACATCGTGTAGACCGAATTCCCAACAAGGTAATAAAAAAAGCCTTTCAAAATATAATCTTGAAAGGCTTTCATACTTTAAATAATAAAATCTAGTCCTTTAAAACTTTAATAGTTTTAGTAGCTTCACCTATTTCAACCTCAACAAAATACATGGCTGATGGCAAATAAGCCATATCTATGGTCGCACTTTCATTATTAATATTTATGGTTTTTAATAATCTACCCGTGACATCCATAATTGAAACACGATCTATAGCTGTAGAATTATTCAAAAACAATTGATTATTCACTGGATTTGGACGGAATGAAAATTGAGAAAATAAATGCTCATCTACACCCAATGACGTCTCTTCTCCAAACGAAAGATTATCTAAATAGGCACTATCATTCCTGTTTTTACCGAGTTGCTGCAACGATACTCTTAATGTATTTCCCGCATAAGCGGACAGATTAACTTCTACATTCTGATAATCATCAGCATTATCTGCATTAATACTCACCAATGCATCTCCATTAACGACAACTCTAAATACAGACTCTGTACTAGAATCTACAAACGTTTGTCTTAAATCGAAGTTCATGAACAATTCTGAAATACTAGTAGCATCAACTTCAAAATTCACCTTAGATATGAAGTTTTGATTTTCTATCCAGTTTAAATCTGAGTTTCCGGTGTTAGACCAAGCTGCAACATCTAAACCACCTGTCATCATAACGACATTGTCTCCATTGTCATCTACAATTCTACATTGTGTGTTTTCTGTTTCCTCTAAAATTAATCCTTCATTATCATCATTACTAAAATCATAACTTACTGTAGAACCATTAGGCACCTCAACGCGTTCTTCATATTCTCCTTCTAGACTAAAAGAATCAACCGAAATCGTACTAATGATAGACGAATAGCCAAAATCTAATAAAAACGAATAATCTCCATTTACAACAGGCGTAAAGGTGGTTTCAATGGTGAAATAACTATAAAAACCATAACTAAATTCTGAAAAATAATTAATGTAATTATCTAAGGCTTCTGTTGAATTTCCTTGACCAGTCCATACCTTAACACTTTGAGAACTGTAGTCGCCTTGTTCTTTTCTTATTTTAAAAGCAAGGGTATACGTTGTACCAGCTTCCATACTAAACATTGGAGTTATCATATACGCCTCAATACCATATTCGTCAAAAATAGCATATAGATAATCGGTATCTCCATCACCAACTTGATAAGCGCTTAAATTAGAATTACTAGAAACCCAAACATCATCACCTTGAAAACACTCTGGCAAGATTCCTTGTCCATACGCATCCATAGTATCAAAGTTTTCGATCCATGGCACACTTTGTACATTACAAGCCGTAGTAGTGTTAATTGGACCTACCCATTCACTTGTACCTGACGTATTACAATTTGTTCTCACATAAAACTCATAAGTAGTTTCGGTATTTAAGCCACTAATTGTTATCTGATTGGTAGCAGAACTTGCTGCCTCTCCTGTTCCTAAAGTAAACCCTACTGTACCATATTCCACATCAAAGGTGGCATCTACATCTGAATTCTCCCAAGAAAGCACAACACTTGTATCTGAAACGGATAAGAAATCGACACTTATAGGTTCTAAGCAATTAGGTCGTTCTTTATACTCTATATCATCAAACATCACAAAAGAATAATCATTTTCTTCATTATGCTTTATGGCAATATGGTGTGCATCTCCTGTATAAGTTGCAAAATCGATTAGAAATTCCTTTCCAAATAATGGAATCTCATCGGCCCAAATGGTTGTAAACGGCACAAACGTTTCATTATCCAATGGATTTGTCATGGTTCCGATAATAATTCCTGATTGATTATAAACAGATCCCGTAGTTTCATTTCTAACCCAAATTTTCAGAATTTTATTCGCATCAAAATCCGATAAATAAGGAGACACCATAACACCAGGTAACGGTGAGGTTTCTGAGCCGTAATAGTTTATAAAACCAACATTGGGTGATGAGCTAGGACTAACGACAAGGCCTTCGGAATCAAAAATCCCTGCAACTTGCTTATCGTTTCTTGTCCAACAAAAGTTAGGAATATTTTGATAATACGAGTATTGGTACTCCGCATCATATTGATCAAAATTCTCATAAAAAGGAGCTTGAACTGCACAAGTCATCGTAAATGCATAAGGCACACTCCAGTCACTATACCCAAAGGCTTCACTACAGTAAGCCCTAACTCGATATTCGTAATCTGAAAACGATGGTAAATTACTAATAATAAACGGGTTTGAATCTGCTTCCACAAGCGTTCCACTTCCGGTTTCAAAACCTATAGAACCATATTCAATTTCCCAATGTTGAGGTGCTTGCTGTGTATTATTATCTTGCCATACTAACGTGATGTCTCCATCCCCTGTTTGCGTAGCCTCAAGATTGGTTGGCGTTAAACAATCAGCTTCCTTATATTCAAAATCATCAAAAAGTATGACTTGACGCTCATTAATAGCGGCTTGCCTTATTCCTATATATTCATCCTCTAAATAGAAGTTTGACAAATCGATTTCATATTGTGTCCAAGTATCTTCATTCTCAGCAGCATTTGTAATGGTATAATACGGTGTAAATGTTGTATAATCATCTGGATCTGTCATGGTACCAATAACAATCTCGGTTGGTGAGGCATACACGCTAGAAATTGGATACATCCAAAAGGATACTCTTTTATAGTTATCTAAATCTATGAGCCTTGGTGATACCAAAATGCTTTGTTCTGAAAACTCATCGTGCAATGGATGGTTTGTTTCATTTAAGAACCAAACTGCTTGCTCACCGGTATGGGCATCTGGCGTACTATAAGCACCATTATTATACACTCTAATTAGCCCTATTTCATCCCAATAAGACGATCCTACTTGTGGCAATAATCCTGTCCAACAATGCTCTAAAAAGCCAGTTGGATGATTTTCGAAACCTTCTTGATAGCCGACCTCGAATCCCGCACATTTTGTTGTAAACACTTGCTTAACTGACCAGTCACTATAACCTGATCCACAATTTGCTCGTACATAATAGTCATAGTCTGTATCTTCCACTAGATTAGAAATCGTAGTAAAAGAACTATCATTTGCCGTTATAACGGTTCCGGTTCCAATTTCAAAACCAGAAAACCCATATTCAATCTCCCATGATGTAGGGTTTGAATTTTCATAAGACTCCCAACTTACGTCTACAGCATCATAACGCTCATCTAACACTATTGGATAAAGTGGCTCTGTACAATCTGGAATACTTTCATAGGTAAAATCATCTACGAAAAATTCACCTCCAACAAATTCGTCGCCATGCTTAATGGCAATATAATGATCAGTACCCGTATAATTATTGAAATAAATAGTATGCTCTTTCCATGCTACCACATCTTCTTCATAGCTTTTGTATTCATTCATTTCTTCTGATGTAATGGTTTGCACCAAACTAAAGGTGCTACTATCATTGGGATCGGACATTGTACCGATATGTAAGCTAGACCTATTGTAATCTGAACCTGAAGACCCTTGACGAGAAATTAACTGAAGTCGGATTCTTTTTTCATTATCAATATCTAAAATTTCTCTCGAAACCAACATTAGATTATCGGCTCCGCCTCCTGCATTATCAAAACTATTAGAAAATCGAATAAACTGATTTCCTGTAAATGGATATACTGTTCTGTTTACACCATTATAATTAACATTAAAATCTTCTACTGCATAAATATTAATAATGGTATTATCCGTCTCTACGATTTTTGTCCAACATGGACTAATTGCATTTTCAAATTCAAAAGATTCAAAGTAATAAGCCTCAACTGGCATACACGTCGTAAAAAACGTAATGGCTTCTGACCAATCTGAATACAATCCGCCTTCATCACATTTAGCCCTAACTCTTATGCCGTATTCGGTACCTTCAAGTAAATTCTCGAGGGTGAAATTATTTGAGGTAACTATAACCGTTTCTTCAGAATTATAGGTATTAAGCTTCTCAAACTCGAGCTCCCATTCTATATTAGACTCGCCAACACCCCAACTTAAGTCTACACTATTATCATATACTTGCTCTAAAGTTAAATCCGAAGGCACTTCACACAACACTGATTGTAGATAGGAAAAATCATCAATAACCACTTGGCTGCCGTTATTAGAGCTCGCTCTTTGATATTTAAAGGCTATATATTTATCCGTTCCATTATAATTATTTAAGAATACGGTGTACTTTTCCCAAGCATTGCCTTCTACACTTCCATCAATAGTTTCTAAAGTTTCAAAGGTTGAATAATCTTCTGGATCCGTGATTGTTCCTACTTTTAATCCTCCATCATAATTACTGATGTAAAATTCAATTTTTTTATCGTTAGACAAATCGGTAAGTAATGGTGAAACCATCATAACACCATAACTAGAATACGAACTTGTATCTTCCATATATGCCGAATAACCATCGTCACCAAAATTATTATCGATAACCATTTCAAAACTGGTCGTATAACTATTAGACGAATATTCATAAGCCATCCAACAGGCATCTAATGTAGAGCTATTAAAATCATACGTGTAACCTGCTGCATACGATTGTCCACACCCAATATCTACCGTAATTTTTTCTGACCAGTCGCTACTATTGTTAGCATCACAAACAGCTCTGACGTAAAAATCGTATACGATTTCCGTTGGTAAATCTGAAACACTAAAAGGATTAGAATTTACCTGAATAACCGTACCATCATCAAACCAAAAGCCTTCTTCACCATATAGAATTTCCCATTGTGAGGCATTATTCTCATCGTTCCAAGACAATTCAATTTCACCATTTGAAATTGAGGTATTTGAAAAATCGGTTGGTGTTTGACAGGTTGGAATATCTGAATACTCAAAACGATCTAAATAAATGATTGACGACCCTCCTATTGGATTTTCTTCAATTTGCATATTGAATGCGATATAGGTATCCGACCCTGAATAATCATCGAAGTTCATTGTAAACTGTTTCCAGTCCCTATAAATCATATCCTCATAGGCTATTGTTTCTTTAACTGTGAACGTATTTGCATCAGTGGGGTCGGTCATTGTACCAACCACCATGTTTGCATTATTATACCTAGGATGTAGCCAAAACTTTATACGCTTACTGCCATTACTTAAATCACTAAACTCTGGTGACACTAAAAAGAGCTCACCATTTTGCTGGTAATCATTGAATTTAATGGTATTTCCACTACCTCCAAGTGGATATGAATAAGACACATCTACAATATTTGTATTATACACCTCTGGATCTACACTAGGTAATCTCGACCAACAATTAGCAAATTCACTATCGTCAAAATTCTGAGTATATGAATCATAAAATGGCCCACAATCTGTGTGAATATTCTGAAGCTTAAACCAATCGCTGTAACTACCTCCGCCACAATTTGATCGGATATAAATATCGTAAGTTGAATCTGGGTAAAGGTTATTTATCGTAGTACTATCTCCTGTTCCACTGATTATAGTACCAGAACCCAATTCAAAATTAAGTGCACCGTATTGTATTTCCCAATCGGTTACGCCATTTGTGTTTGTCCAAAGTAAATCTGTTGAAGTATCTGATAGTGCTGTGACATGGAAGTTCTGGGGTTCTAAACAATCTGGCGTGTTTTGGTATACAAATTCATCGATAAAGAAATCTGCATAATTATCTATTTGTACTTGATTAAATGCCACAAAACGATCATTACCAGTGTAATTTTCAAAATTTATAATGATTTGTTCCCATATTCCTTCTTCCATATTTGCAGAAGAAATCGTTTGATATGGTGTAAACGTTGACATATCATTTTGAACCGCAAGTGTTCCAACGATAAGGTCAGAATCACCTTCTTCATTTTTTAACCAAAATTTTATACGCTTAGAACTATTTAGCTCAAATAATTCAGGGGTAACAACAGCTCCTTCATTGTAATTTGAAATTTTAATAGCACCTGTTGATGCCGTCGTATTACCATCTTGTGTAATAAAACCACTACCTAAAGCTTCCCAACAACTATAAAATTCTCCACCGTATCCATCTTCAAAATCATAAGAATAATCTGCAACAATTGCAGGACATGCGGTTGTAAATTCATTTGAATGAGACCAATCACTAGTTTCACTTCCACCACAATTAGATCGTATGTAGAAATCATATTCAGTATCACTCTCTAAGCCCTCTAGTATAAATGGTTTTGAAGTTGCATTCACTAATACACCTGTACCAAGCGTAAAGTCTTCTAGACCATATTCAATATCCCAACTTGTAGCATTACCTAAACTTGTCCAATCTATTGACGCTTCTGTAGCATACGTTATAGTTTCAACATCTATAGGAGTTATACAATTTGGTGAATCTTCATAAATAAAATCATCAATATAAGATATTGCATACCCTCCACTTACTCTAAAAGCCACATGACTTGCTGAACCTGTGTAATTTTCAAAATCGACATGAACTTCTCTCCATTGATAACCCTCTCCATCATTTATAATTATATCTCGGTAAGGTTCAAATGTTGTAATATCATCGGGATCTAAAATCGTCCCTACGTTTAAACCACTCGCAATTGGCGAATACAACCAAAACGACACGCGTTTAGAGCTATCAAAACCTGATAATTCTGGTGTAATTAAAAACGCTTCATTGTTAGACGACACACGCATTCCAACGGCATTATTACCCGTATGTGCAGAACCAATTGTTTTTACATAGTAATACGTTGATGAGCTAAGCGGTGATTTTCTCCAACAACCATCTATATGTGGCTGTACAGTGGTTTCAAAACCTTGTGTATCATTTACTACTAAAGCATCACAATCATTTGGGTTACAAATTTCGGTAAAATAACTCGTAGAGGGTATTGTAAAATTAGCATCGGCATAAGTCACATCATCCACACAAATACTACTTAAAGACGAGGCATTATCTATATTGAAATAGGTGAAAATTGTATTATTACCATTTTTAGCATTTACAGTTTCTAACAAAAACCCACTAAGATCTAACCATTCTAGATTAGGATTGTTGGAAACATCTATAGTAGACACATACAAAGCGTCAACTGATAAATACGCTAAATCACTGTTAGAACTAACATCTAACTCTGAAATATTATTATCCGTGACATATAAATTATATAAGTTAGGGTTGTTTGAAACATCTAAACTCGTTAAATTTAAATTACGCAGATATAAACTACTCAAATTAGGCATATTAGACACATTAATCTCCTCCTGATTAGTATACCATAATAAAATATTTTCGAGTGTGTTATTATTTGAAAAATCAACGGTATTTAAATTATAACAATAGGTGGCACTAAATAACTCGAGGTTGACATTATTCGAAATGTCTATATTTTCAATAGGATTTAAATTTATTTCAATTGATTTTAGCGCTGTATTAGAAGCGATATCTAAATCACTAATGGAATTTGCAGAAACATTTAAAATCTCTAAATTTAAATTTGATGCGGTATAAAGTTCAACAAGATCATTACCATTACAAGCCAATTCCTTTAAATTACTATTCTGAGAAATATCTAAAACACTCAACTCATTGGCTGCAATTTCTATTTTTTCTAAAGCAATATTTTGAGTTAAATCAACTGCTGTAATTTCATTATTACTGCAATTTAACGCTGTAATATATAGAAAACTCTCAATACCTGTAAGTTCTGCGATATCAGATGATGCCAGATTTAAACTTCCTGCATAAGCCTCAGCCTCGGAAACTTGAATTTCACCATCGCTATTAGTATCAATAATAGGATCATGATTTAAAAGTGCGGTTTTAAAATTTGCATCAGGAATGGTTACATTTTGAGAAAATGACAATGATGTTACTGCAATACATAAAAGTATTGTAAAAAGGGATGGGTAAAACTTCATTTGATTGGTTTAATAGGTCAATTAGAGCTCACATTCATACGACAGCACTACTGCCAAAGTCGTAAAACTGTTAAATAAATGCTAAAATATATAACAAAAAAACCTTTCAATACTAAAATTGAAAGGTTTTAATTATGACTACACCTGCTAATCAACTCTTAATAAACCGTTTAACAGTTTTAGTGATACCAGATTGAATTTCCAAAAAGTAAACTCCCTTAGTTAAACTTGAAACATCTAAATCATAGTCTAAACTTGAAACAATTATTTCATTCAATAACCTCCCATTAAGGTCTATAACTGATAATCTATCAATTATGTGATTCGATGTGATTTTTAGTTTATAATTTGTAGGATTTGGATATAGCTTAATTGATTGCTTATCAAATTCAGCTACACCTAATGGCTCAACAATTTCTGTAGTTGCCGTATTCGTTATTATTGGAGGATTAAAATCAAAATAAATATCGGCTACTGCACTAAACACATCTCCTACTTCAACATCTGATTTTGGTTTTATTTTATATGCAATATGTCCATGAGACCCTGGCTCGTTTGAGTTACTATCTGGTAAATGAATATCATCGAAAATAAAATTAACCATTGAACCATCAATGATTTCAACTCTACCAGGATGGCTTAAATCCTCTAGCCTCATGGTTTCCCAATCTAGTTTTTCATCTAGCTCATGCTCTATGTTAATATTTATAGCACTTGCAGATCCTGTATTTTGAAAACGAATTAAATAATGTAAATATTTATCTGCATCTTCAATTGTAATTTCATCTCCTTCCATCACCCTTATATCATTAGGGTCATAAGAATTAACCACGATTTGTTTTATACCATGGGAATTATTAAAAGGAGTCAGGTCTTCATTTCCACCATCAACGGTTGCAAAGAAGTCTAAAAGGTCACCTCCATTTACTGTTGGTGGAGGTAAAATTGTGAAGGTGATGTCAATAAATTGAGATTGTAAAGGTGCTAAATCCTGAAAATTAAAAACAACTTCTTGTGACGTTACACTTTGGATATCTTCTGAAGCCGAAAGATATGACATCATTGTCCCATCATATTCAAATGTTATAGTTCCATTCTCTATTTGCGGTCCAACATTTGTAAATACAACTCTATAAAGCGCATCAAAACCGGGTCTTGGATCTTCAGTGATTGGGAAAATAGAAAGCTCTAAGTCATTATATGCTCCATTGGGCACGACACAAAAACTTTGGTTTTCAGTAATGCCTAAGTCTTCAAAATCCGAGACATACATTTCTGGTGAAACCGTAAAAGATCCGGAAAAAGGAATTATTGGTGTGGTTGAATATATTCCTGGTTCTTCAATGAGTAATTGATACGCTCCATCAATCTGTGAGAAGGTAGCGTATTCATTTTCACCACTATCCGCAACGACCATAATATTTTGAAAAGGTGGATTATCTTCATCACACGGTACATCATCTGCAAATGTTATGGATCCGACCATTTCATTCCATTCGAGTGAGGAATTTTCAAACCACATCACACTATTATCCGTAAAAGCTCCAACGATATCAATAGTCTCATTATCATCAATATCAAAGAGATTTAATTGGTTTGGCCTTCTGTTTTGTAAAATTGTAATGTAAGGATTATAGATAAACACATTGCTTGTGATTACACCTATATTTTCATACCATACTAAATCATTTACACCAAAATTATTAGATCTTCCAGCTAAAATATCCTTGTCTCTATCATTATCATAATCCATAAATGTTACATTATCAATATAATCATCAGTAGACAATAGAATTTCTTTAGTATTAAAAGCTCCTAATCCATCATTGTTTTTTAGCAAACCTACTTCTCTTAAAGTGTTACTATTATTATTAGCAACAAAAGTAATATCTCTATTTTTATCATTTGTTATATTCTCTATTGTAACTTCAGTTATATAATGACCATTGTCTGTTATGGTTTGAGAAAGCACAAAATTCCCTAAACCATCGTTGTAAAACCAAGATATATCACCACCTGTTTCTGCAATGACAAGATCTAAATCTCCATCATTATCAATATCACCTAAATCTAATGCTCTAACAAAATTAAAGCCATCACCTAGTGACTGTGCAGCCTCAAAAGTACCATCGCCATTGTTTTTATGATAAAAAATAGTAGAGTAAAAATCACCCATAACACCTATAATGTCTAAATCGTAATCACCATCAATATCTTCATATGCTATGTAGTTTCTAAAACCTTCATATTCTATTGGAAGACTTTCAGTAAAATTCAAATTTCCGTCATTCGTAAATAAATGTAACCTGCCTTCTACGAAATCTAATTCTTCAAACACCCAAACGACAATATCTAAATCCTCATCTCCATCGACATCACTTATTGAAACATTAAGGTCATTTATAGCATCAATACCCTGAGTTTGTAATACACTCTTAACAATGACTTGGCCTTCCTCAAAATTACCTTGACCATACGTGTTTTCAAAAAGAGATAATTTTCCATCTACCGAAACAGTGACAACATCTAGGTCACCATCTCTATCTAAATCTCCTTTATCTAAACCGCGAATTCCAAATAAAGCATTCGATATTAACTCTTGCTCACCAAATGTGCCTTGACCATCTACATTTTTAAACCAAGCAACTTGCTGATCGTAAACTGAAGATGTGATCACATCAATATTAGCATCATTATTAATATCCGTTGCGAAAAATGATTTTATGCCCAATAATGAAGACGATATTATTTGTTCAGCACCAAAATTTCCTGAACCTAAATTTTTATACCAAGTCATTTTATTCGTTGGATTAGAACTCCAAATAAGACCTATCATATCTGTAGGTTGATAGCAAAAGAGTAAATCTAAATTACTATCACCATCCAAATCTTCAAATGCTATATCATTTAGACTATCAATATCTGCACCTACCATATCAGGAAGACTAGTAATTGTAACTCTAGATGAAAACACCCCTAATCCATTTGTGTTCTCGTACCATAAAACCTGACTGTTAGCTCCATCCAATAAGATTGTAGCAACATCTTTATCATTATCACCATCAATATCTGCTGTTACCACATATTTACCAGTAGAAGAAGTATCTAAATTCTGTGTAAGTGTAACCGTATTATTAGTATTGTGCACATAAAAATCGAGAGTATTCTGGTAATCTACCACGATATCCATTAGATTGTCTCCATTAAGATTCGAAAAACTATACCCATCATAATTGATAGAAGATGTCAACAAAACGTGATCTGTAAAATTAGCATGTCCGTCTGTGTTCTCTAGCCATCCTATTTCGGTATAATCTGAATACGTGACATCGATATCTCCATCGTTATCTACGTCTAGAAGGTCAACTTTTAATCGCGATACATTATCTAAAACTCTTAAAGTTTGACTCGCCGCAAAATTACCTTGGCCATCTATGTTTTCTGACCAAACCAAAATTGGCTCATTGAGATCTGCTGGATTTTTAATAAAATAAACTAAATCAATATCATTATCACCATCGATATCTGCAGCATCTATATCGAATTCTAAATCAGAAATATCAACGTATTCAATTAATAGAGGCTTATCAAATTTCCCTTGACCATCAATATTCTTATACCAATGCACACCATCTGCTAAAGAAATAACATCTTTAAATCCATCACCATCCAAATCAGCCGCAAGCACTTTTGATGGATTTTCAGCCCCGAATGTGTCATCAATAATAATGTTTAACTGTGCATAACTATATGTACTAAATAATATTAGCACAGTAAAAAGTAATTTTGATTTCATAACGGATTTTTAAGAATCTCAAAACTACTATAAATATTATCTATTACAAACTTCAATACCCATCATCGAAGATATTAAATACTCCTGAGGTCTATTAATTTAAAATAAAACAGAAAACCTTTCAAAATTTAACTTTGAAAGGTTTTCTGATTGAGAATGAAATTATTCGCTGTGCTCTAAATGACAGACTAGTTCTTTATAAACTTTTTAGTCGATTTCAAATCGCCATTTTGAATTTCCAAGAAATAAACTCCTTTAGTTAAACTTGAAACATCTAAGCTATATTCCAAATTAGACAATTTAATTTCTTTCAAGATTCTACCATTAATATCTACGACAGTCAGAAAATCAATGATTTGACTAGCTGTAATTTCTAATTTATTTTTTACAGGATTTGGAAATACCTGAATAGCTTGCGCATTAAACTCATCTACACTTAAAGATTCTACAATTTCCGTACTTACTGTATTTGTTATTATGGCAGGATTAAAATCGAAGAATATATCTGCTGTTCCACTTATGATGTCTCCAACTTCTACATCACTTTTAGGCTTGATTTTGTAAGCGATGTAACCATGAGAGTTGGGCTCATCATTAGTGCTATCTGCTAAGTTAATGTTATTGAATATAAAACTCACATCGGTTTCGTTCATAATCTCTACACGACCTGTATGACTTAAACTCTCCAATTGCATGGTTGTCCAATCTAATTTAGGATCTAATACATGATCTACTCTTGCATTAATAGCACTTGCGGTTCCTGTATTTTGAAAACGAATTAAATAGTGTAAATATTTGTCTGCTTCTTCAATAGTAATTTCTTCCCCTTCTAAAACTGTGATGTCGTTGGGATCGTAAGAACCAATAACGGTTTGCTCTAAAGTGAATATATTATCTTCTTCTGTTTCGTCGCCAGAAACTGGGTTTATGGTTGCTGTTGCCACAAGTATATCATTTATGTTTGTGGTTGGTAGTGCAAAAATATTGAATTCTAAATCTATGGTTCTTGTCTCAAAAGGATTTAGGTTATTAAAATCAAAAGTTAATGTGTTTGCTGTTTGGGATTCTATGGTTTCGCTTGCGTTTAAGAGATTTAATTTTGAATTATCGAACTCAAATGAAACTGAACCGCTTAGTTGGGTTGTACCTATGTTATTGTAAACTATTTGGTAGGTGGTGTTGAAGCCTGGTCTTGGATCGTTTTGTGATGGGTAAATTGTGATGTTCAAGTCGCTGACTGCACCAATTGGTTCAATACAGAAATTAATAATTTCAGTGTTGCCGACATTTATAAAGTTTGAAACTTGTGAAACAGGATTCGAAATGTAGTAATTAGGTAACGTTGAAGCAACTTCAGTAATATACTCTCCCTCACTTGGAAACAATTGATAATTTCCGTTGTCAATAGTAAATGTTGCAAGTATCTCAGCATTGCTTGATGAAGAAATAAGTATATTCTTAAGAAAAGAATCCTCTTCCGAACAACCATCTGAATTTGCATCCATTTGCATGGAACCGTTTATTTCATTTGCTGTAAAACCATTATTCTTCAACCAAAAGAATTTTTCATGCCCTTGTACAAAAATGTCTAAATTTCCATCATTATTAAAATCGGAGCTTAAAGCAATATTACTGAAACTCTCTGTTATTGGTTGAAACACACCAAAAACTCCTTGAGTATCGATATTTTCATACCAACCAAAATTGGAAGGGTTGCCAGCTAAAAGCGCTACATCAATATCACCATCATTATCAAAATCCCCTGATGTTATAGAACGTGTTACGTTGTTACCTTCTTGAGAGATTTCATGAATTGCCCAAAAAAATGGTTGATTAGAATTATTCTCTAACCAAATAGGATTTAAATCCCCTAATATGATATCCATATCACCATCGTTATCCATATCGTTAATTTCAAAATTTTTACAATCGTTATCTAAATCCTCAATAACAGGTCCATTAAAAAACAAAAATTCTCCCTCATAATTGTAAGATACTAATATTTCATTTTCTTTACATGAAACAACATCTTTATAACCATCACCATTTATATCAAAGGCTAATACAAATGAGAACCCATCATAATTATCTGATGCACCTATAATTTGCTGTGGACCAAATGTACCGACAGCATTTAAGTTTTCGAACCAAGATACATTTCGACCTCCACTTAAAGTTGTACCATTATTAAAACTAGCAAGAACATCTAAATCACCATCATTATCCAAGTCTGCTAAATCGACAGATGTCGCAGCGTGATATTGTTGTGTGTAAATAATTGATTCATTTTCAAATGTACCTTGACCATCAATATTTTCTAATAGAATAATTTTATTGTGGTGAGAAATAATTAAATCAGAATCGCCATCGGTATCAACATCGCCAAAGACAAAATCATATTCCGTAGAAGTACTACCTAATTGAAATATAAAATTCTGCTCTCCTAAGAACTCACCATTTGAGTTTTGGTACCAATATATAGAACCGTAATATTCACATACAACATCTAAAAAACCATCGTCATTTATATCTTCAACGTATACTTCGCTTTCAAAAGTTTCAATGAATGCATCACCAATTAAATGTTCATCACTAAAGTTTTCTAAATTATTTAAATTTTCATTCCAAGAAAGTTTATTTGACGATATTGAAAAGACGTCTAAATCTCCATCGTCATCAATATCAGAAACACCAATATGCGATATGTTGGTCAAATTCTCTGAAACAATTTGCGGATAAGAAAAAATTCCATTACCGTCAATATTTTTTAATAATAAAATATTACTATCATTTTTCGTAGCCAATAAAATATCCATATCGTTATCACTATCTACATCGATAACACATACTGATATCGCGCCATCAGCTTCATTTGTGATTATTATTTCATCTCCAAAATCACCTTCACCATCAAGTCCTTCAAACCAAGCTAACTTATCATCAAACTCTGAGGCTGATACTATATCTATAAATCCATCACTATTAATATCTGCAGCATAAACCGAACTAACAGCACTTGTGTTGCTTGAAATTATATTTTGACTTCCAAATAATCCTAGACCATTGGTGTTTTCATACCAAGATATTGAATTATCTAAAGACGAAGATGTTAAAACATCAAAATCGTTATCACTATCTATATCACTAAAGAATATTGAAGTTACATTACCAGAATTAATCGAAATAATTTGCTCAGATCCAAATTCACCTAGTCCATTAATATTTTCATACCAACTAAGTTTACCGTTTGATGAAGATGCAGAGATTATATCAGCGTCACCATCATCATCTATATCAAACGTATAAAGCAATTTTACATTAGGTGCTGAACTAACAGTCTGCTGACTTCCAAAACTACCAAGACCATCAGTGTTTTCGTACCAAGAAATTGTAGCATTATTCCTCGACGAAACAACTAAATCACTATCTCCATCTCCATCTATATCTTTAACGCTTAGACATGTACGATCAGAACCTCCTTCATAATTTAGAATAGTTGTTTTTAACTGAAAGTCATTGTTGATGTTCATAAACCATGAAACTTCGCCTAAATAGGATGAAGAAATCATATCCAAATTTCCATCACCATTAATATCTGCTGAAACTAAAGAATAAGGTTGTTCAATAGCATTAGAATTATCGTCAATCATAATTTCCTCAAACCCAATCTGCCCAAAGCCAAACTGCAAACAAAAAACCAAAATAACCGTAACGTAAACCTGTTTCATATACTAGATTATAAATTTATAATCGGCAAATTAACACTTTTTAACATTTCCTACAAAATCCAAAGCACGCTGTTCATTATAATACACATTCCCCTTCCCAATAAACCCAACATGACCTCCATACTTCGGCATTTCTAAAAACAGGTTAGGATTATGCTTCGCTTCTTTTACAGGATAACATTCTGCCGATAAAAAGGAATCATTAAGTGCGTTGATAATTAAAGAAGGTACTTTAATATTTGGAAGAAATTGTAGACAACTCGCTTTCTCATAATAATCAAAAGCATCCTTAAATCCATGTGCTTTTGACGTATATACATGATCAAAATCTATTAAAGTTTTAATTGAATCAAAGTCTGCAACTGATATATTATTAGGGAATTGCTCTAATTTCGGTTTCAACTTATCTTTTAAATGCGCTAAAAATCGAATAGCGTAATGTTTGTTTTTTAAACTTAATAATTCACCACATGATCCTTTTAAATCACAAGGTGTAGACACCGCAATAACAGACTTTAATTCCGTTGGAAGCTCCCTTCCTTCACCCACATATTTCAAAACCATATTAGCCCCTAAGCTTATGCCTTTAATATAGATTTCATCATATTGTCCTTTTGATAACACATGCTTTACCGTAGCATCTAAATCTTCAGTTGCACCAGAATGATAACTCCGAAATAACAAATTGGGATCACCACTACAGCCTCTAAAATTTACCGCAACAGCATCGATGCCATTGTTATTAAAGTTTTTTGCTGTTCCTGTTATATAAGGTCGTTGCGCATTACCTTCTAAACCATGAAGAAGAATAATGATTTTATTCGATTTTTGTTTCGCGTAGCTCCAATCTAAATCTAAGAAGTCGATATCTGGTAGCGTAATTCGTTCTCTAGTTTGCTCTACTCCGTCAACTTTTCGAGCTAAACCAGAAAAAACGGTGGACACAAAACTTTTTTTTGCCCAGAATGGTGGTTTGTAGGTGGATTCTATTACTGGCATTTTCAGTATTCTGTATTTAGTTTTTTAATCGGGTAATCATGTTAAACGTCAGTTCGAGTGAAATTGATTTTTTTCAATTTTGTATCGAGAACTTTTTAAAGCATTAATTACTAAAAACTTCTCGATACAATTTCTCATGCTTCGAAATCACTCGAAGTGACAACTCTGATGTGATTGTTATATATTATTTAAGCACAGTAAACTCAATAGATGAGTCATTATACACTTTATGGGTTTGCTTTTGAAAATCACTTGCCTTCGCTTCAAAAATATTCTCTACGTACGTCTGTGGATTCGCATCGATATACGGGAAGAATGTACTCTGTACTTGTACCTGAATTTTATGACCTTTTTTAAAGGTATGAAACACATCTTGCAACTTTAAGTTAATCGCTGTTTTTTGATTTGGCACAAAAGGTTCTGGTTCTGACATACTATTTCTAAAACGTCCTCGTAGCACTTCACTTCGCACCATCATGTGGTAATTGCTTAGTTTTAAGTGATCTTGAACATCGTCTGTGTTTTCAGTATCTGCAGGAAATACATCAATCACTTTTACAATCCAATCGGCTGCTGTTCCTGTTGTTGACACCTTCAATTTTGCTAAAATATCACCAGTTAACGTGATATCTCCGTCTAATATTTCAGTTTCAAAGGTTAACACATCTGGACGTCTTGAGGCAAAACGTTGATCGTCTGTCATGAATTTACGTGGTGTAAATCCAACACCTATATCTTCCGTATATGGCACTGGTTTCATTGGGTCGCTAATAAAATCTGACGTTGCCAGCATACGATTCGCTTGTTTTGTTAAACGTTCGTATGGTTGCATAAAGAAATCTTCTTTTGTTGTGTTTTCTGGTGGCCAAGTTTCAAACGACTGCCATTCTTTTGTACCTGTATTAAACATGTGTGCTTCAGCTAAACTAGTATCACCATTAGCTTCACCTTTTAAATAATGATTAAAGAATTTGGTTTCAATATTTTTTTGAAAATAATCTGAAATACTATCACCAAAATGAATGTTTCCTACCACTTGTCTGTCGTTATTTCTAGCCCAATCCCCATGACTCCAAGGTCCAAATACAACCGTATTGTAATTATCGCTATTAGCTTCAATACTTTTATAAGTATTAAATGGTCCATATAAATCTTCAGCATCAAATAATCCTCCGACAATCATAGTGGCTGGCTTAATGTCTTTTAAATGTTGAATAATGCCTCTAGATTGCCAAAATTCATCATAAGTCACATGTGTTTTCAGTTGCTCCATAAACACATTGGTACTATCGTAGTACTTATCTAATTTACTTAATGGCATGTGATCTAAGAAAAACTGATGTTGATCTTCGGTTTCAAAATCAGGTAACGTATACCATGATTCTGTAGTTGGCTCCGTTTTCATATTACCAAATAAACCGGTTGCTCTCCAATAGCTTAACATGTATGCACCATTATGAATAAAATCATCAAAAAAGAAATCGCCAATACAGGCTTGTGGCGAAACCGCTTTTAAAGCAGGATGCGCATCTAAAAGCGAATAAGTGGCATAGAATCCTGGGTACGAAATTCCGTAAGTCCCAACATTACCATTATTATGCGCTACATTATTTACTAACCATTCAATAGTATCGTAAGTATCACTAGCCTCATCAAATTGTTTTCCTGTTTTATTCGGAATGTATGCACGCATGTTATCGTAAACCCCTTCACTATTCCAACGACCTCGCACATCTTGATACACCATAATATTTCCTTCTTCCATCAGGTATTTATTGGGACCTATTTTGGTTTTGAATTCATTTTCCCCGTAAGGCCTAGAGCTGTATGGCGTTCGCATCATTAGCATTGGATACGTTTTTGTGGTATCTTTTGGAGTATAAATGGTGGTGTGCAGTTTTATACCATCGCGCATGCCAATCATCACTTCTTTTTTGGTATAATTATCTTTTGCAAATGTCTCTTCAGATTGATCAACTTCTGAAGTTGCAATCGCTTGATGCTTGGTTTCACTACAGCTAGATAATCCTACGACAAATAAGACGATAAAAAGACAATGCTTAATCATATGTTTAATAATTTAAAGGTTAAAAGATGACTTAAAAAAAACGACTCTATACCAAACCAGTATGTCAACTTCAACTAGTTATTGTTTAATAAATTTTAATGTTTGTAATTGCTCTCCTGATTTAATTTCAACAAAATATAAACCCGAATTATATTCAGATACATCTAATGAAGCAAAAGTGTCGCGCGAGGTAAACGATGTAAGCGCTCTTCCATTTACATCTACAATAGTAAGTTCGCTATGGTGTTGCAATCCTTCAATAAGAACTTCTGATGTTGCAGGATTAGGATATAACTTTACTGAAAGATATTCTGAATCGTCAATAGACAAGGCATTTCCCGTAAACACTATTCTATTAATTACTGCACCATCACCTCCAATTGGCGTGAATGAAAAATAATCTTTAGTGCGTCCAACATGTTGCAGCTCAAAGGTTATATCACCTCCCAAATACGAATCTAAATCCACACTCACCGTAGTTAAAGGATCTTGATATCTTGTAGTAGGATTATAACTAGGACCATATTGTTCTCCATTAATGAGGATTCTAAACCATGAATTTGAAGGGGTAGAACTATAATGATGTAATTGATTGAATGTAATATCTACATTACCGTCGGAAAGATGAGCTCCATCGATTTTAAACTTTAAACCTGTTAAAAAATCCTTATTCTCATTCCATGCTTGAGTTTCCGTTGTAGCATCTCCTCCAACCCACTCTGCATTTGAGTCGCGTTGATGAAGCACTAATCGATCATAAACAGAATAATTTACAAATTCTAATTTAGAAGATTCGCTATGCATTACAGAAAACAAGTTAGTTTCTAATACGGCTTCATCATTAAAATAATTATCGTAACCTGGTTCTAAATATTCAGGATCAGTGGACGCATATATTTTTGACCAAGGTGAATGGGACGTCTCACAACTATTACGAACAAAAAGCTTATACGATGTCGCTGCTGGTAATTCTGAAAACATATAGCTTTCCGTATCCGCAGGCATATAATCTACACTGGGATTTTCTTCAAATTCTGCGGCAACCACTTCATAGGCGCCAACAGCAGTGGCATCCCAATTTAACGCAATACTATTATTACTACTTACTGATGCTATATTAGTGATGACTTCGCAATCATTTTCTAATACTTGAATATTATCTAAATACGTTTTTCTAGTTGTAGATTTACTTACATTTTCAAGCTTAATAGTAATCAGTTCGCCAACAAATTGGGACAAATCTATTGAAGCGGTTTTAAAATCATTATCATCATAAGCTGCATTATAAATAAAATCTTCCGCAACACCTGTGTAAACATTATCATCGGCATAGGCTTTTATTTTTACGCGTAAATACGCTTCAGCAGTTTGATTAATATCAAATTTAAGTATAGGATGGATTGCATTTTGAGTAAGATCGACATCTATTGAAAACGTTCTGATAAAATCTTGATTTTCTTCAAACGGATCACCGTAATCAACATAGTTCAGAAATTGTGGATAACCAGGACCATTGAGCATTAATCCCAAACTACTCTCATTGGCAGCTTCTGCATTAATCTCTACTCCGTAATTCGGTATTGAATAATCGCGTGCAAAATCAGATTCAAAATCAATAGTATACGGTAAACTTAAGGCATTTGGTCTGGTTTTAAAATAATAACTACGGTAACCTGACGTCACACCAAAAGCATCACAGTCTGTTTTTACATTGACATAATAATCTTGTGAAGGCAACAGGTCAGACACTGAAAATGTAAGATCATTGGTTACAGTATACGATTCAGGAATATCCTCACCAGCTTCAGTAATGACATATCTGTAATGATTTGCTTCTGTATTTTCGTTAAGCGTGAATTCTGCCGTGGTATTTGTAACGTTGTCTATACTTGCAACAGAACTGGTTTGACAGACTTGCAAGTTACCATCGAAACGCGTTTTTGCGAATGAATTTTGATACAACACTGAGGTTGATGTAGAACCATCGTCAAAAGCTTCTGTAATACTAACTCTACTTCGGGTTGGTGGATTATTAAAATTTTCCGTGCCTTGCCACCCAAATAAAGCACTCGAAGATTGTCCAGGATTTACATCCTCAACATCAATTACTAAATTATCGATGCCATTGTAGTTAAAAGACTCATCAAAAATGAGAATAAACTCATAAGCATTAGCGTAATACGTTGTAATTCCGATTTCGGTTAAATCTTCATCAGGAATAAATCCATCTCCAGATTCAAATTCTTCTTTGGTTGTATGACCAATTTTAAAAATCAAATTGGTATTTGGCGTTGGTGACGTCGTTGTGTTTGAAAACGCGGTAAAAAACCGTAATCCAGTAATCTCACCATTAAATTTAATTTGCTCTGGATAATAAATGGTCTGCGTACGCGAAAATTTTGCTTGTGGTACATACGGTTGATTCGTATAGTCACCAGTACCACCGACAGTGACGTAACTTGTAGTCCTTAGTTGTGCGTTGCTAATAGCTGCACATAACAAGGCAATGATTAAAAGAATATGTTTCATGATTGATGATTTTGGCGCAATTTAATAACTTAAATAAGGTAAAATTGTTAAAATTTAAGAGGCTTCAACTGAGGTAAATTTAAACTTTCCTCCATCAAACAAGCCTTTATCACTTAATTTTAAAGCCGGAATAACCAACAAAGCCATAAATGATAAACTCATATAAGGTGCATGAAGTTTACTTCCCAATTGTTTGGCCATTTTATCGAGTTCTGAATATTGTTTCCCAATAACTTCGGCATTTTTATCACTCATTATTCCTGCAACAGGCAGTGCAACTACTTTTTCTTCTGTATCACTAACTGCACAAATTCCCCCTTCATTTTCTACTAATAAATTTACCGCTTTACAAATCGCTTCGTCCGAAACACCAATAGCAATTATATTATGAGAATCGTGACCTACAGAACTTGCAATAGCTCCTTCTTTCAGTCCATAATTTTTAATGAATGCAATGGCAGGTTTATCATTTTTATAACGATTAACAACCGTCATTTTTAAAACATCTGTTTCAGTATTAGACACCAGATTCCCATTTTCAATCTTAGAATCTACGATAATTTCATTGGTTACTAATTCCCCATCCAAACACTCAATCACTCTAATTTTCTTGGCGTCAGATTCAAATCTAAAATCTGAAACGTATTTTTTATCGGTGTTGAAATTATTTAAATTCTCAAATTCTACATGCTTCACATGCGAAACTCCATTAGCAAATACCAACTCACCATTAATATAAGTTTCAAGCGTTTTAAAATCTTTTAAATCTTCAACAACGATACAATCTGCATCATCTCCTACATTGAGCAAACCCACATCTAAATTGTAATGTTTCACTGGGTTTACACAAGCCGACTGCAAAACTTTAAATACATCAATTCCTTTAGCAACAGCTCTTGCACACAATTGATTAATGTGTCCTAACAATAAATCGTCTGGATGTTTGTCATCGCTACAAAACATCATATTTTCATAATGTTGATCCAACAAGTCAATTAAGGCTTCAAAGTTTTTGGCGGCACTACCCTCTCGGATAATCACCTTCATTCCTTTTTGTAGTTTTTCTAAACCTTCGTCATAAGAAAAACACTCGTGATCTGTAGAAATCCCTGCCGAAATATACTTGGTCAAATCCTCACCTCTTAAACCTGGTGCATGACCATCGACGGGTTTATTATAATGTTTTGCCCATTCTATTTTCTTTAAGACTTCCGCATCATCGTAAATGACTCCAGGATAATTCATCATTTCAGCCAAATACTTAATATCTGGATTCTCCATTAAGGTTTTAATAGCGTCCGAATCAATAACAGCACCTGCCGACTCAAAACTTGTCGCTGGCACACAAGATGGTGCACCGAAATTAAATTTGAATGGTGTTTGTTTTCCATTATTAATCATGAACTCTACACCTGCAACACCAAGAACATTGGCAATCTCATGTGGATCTGAAACTGTAGAAACTGTACCATGTTTTACAGCTATCTTAGCAAACTCACTTGGTACTAACATTGAGCTTTCTATATGAATATGTGCATCTACAAAACCAGGTAAGATGAAATGATTTTCGTCGCAATCTTTCTCTACGATAGATTCAATTTTCCCAGCTTTAATTGTAATTTCTCCTTTAAAGATTTTACGATTCTCAATATCTACAATGTTTCCTTTTATTTTCAAACTTCTCAATTTATTTTTATTATTAAAATAGATAAATTAATAACCTATATTATCTTTTATCAAATACTTAAATAAAAATACTTAAACAGTAAATTTAAGTATACTTTTAGTATTAGCTTTCACTTTAAAACGCTCATCTCCGCGTTTACCAACAACCCAAATTACGTTATTATCTGAAGTTAAAACCCAAGTATTTTCTTTTTCTACTAAAGAGGTTTTTTCGTCTTTAAGGTATTTACCGACCTTCTTTTTACCTGTCATCCCTAAGGGCTGAAACAGGTCTTCTGTTTTCCAAAGTCTTAATTCTAACGGAAATTTTAAGCGATTTTTATCAACATAAATAATGTGGTTCGGTGTTTCAGAAATCGCATCAACTTCGCTAATAACCAAATTACCAAAAGGTGTGTTTATAGCCGTGTCACATTCCTTTATATATAGAGAGACTTCACTTTGCTCAGCATGAGATAACGTTGCTAAGATTAAATGGTCGCGATGTTTGATTAAGCGATGTGAATTAGACTTTACCAATTTGCCTGATTCTGCATCTAATAAATCGAGAATATCATTCCATTCATTAAAGCCGTAATGTTTGAAGGTTTCGAATATATACGCTTTAGGATTCGTTGTGTTTTTAAATTCTGAAACTCTAAAGGTTGTCCCTAAATGATCATCAGAGACAATGGCACGCTTTTTAAACTCACTTAATTGCTCGTCTAAGATTAATGCGGTATCATTAAGATGGCTTAACGTATTTTGAAAACTATCTAATAATTGCGGATTGATTTCTTTTAAAATCGGCACGACTTCGTGTCTTAGCTTATTCCTCAGATATTTACGAGACGCATTGCTAGCATCTTCTCTCCAATTGATTTGCTGTTCTTTTGCAAACGCTTCAATTTGTAATCTCGAAAACGGTAATAAAGGTCTCACCACGTTCCCATTTACCATCGGAATACCCGTTAATCCATTTAAACCCGTTCCTCTTGTAAAATTAATGAGAAAGGTTTCGAGGTTATCATCTGCGTGATGTGCAGTTAAAATATAATCGAATTTTAATTGTTGTGCCAATTCTTTAAACCAATCATAACGCAATTCGCGTGCAGCCATCTGAATAGAACGCTTATTTTCATCAGCATAAGCTTGCGTATCAAAATTCTGAATAAAAACTTCGACATCTAACGCTTCGGCCAATTCTAGTACAAAATCTTCATCTTTATTACTTTCTTCTGCTCTTAAATTAAAATTACAATGTGCGAGCGAAAAATTCAGATTTAAATTTTTACATAAATATGCCAATACAACACTATCTATTCCACCCGAAATAGCAATGAGTAACCTACCCTCTTTTAAAATAGAAAGGTTTTTATCGATGTGATTATTGAAGTCTTTTTGCACAACTCAAAGGTATTGAAATTATTCATTCCTTCAGAAGTACATATACTCAAACTTTTAGGGTAACTGAACTTTATTCTCCGGTGTTAAAATGACTTTTATCATATTGATGTGTATTCTTTTTAATTAACTTTAAAAGAATTTAAAATTATTAGGTCATGAGTGTAACAGAAAAATTAACATCAGAAACGACACGAAATGCCTTTGAAAAAAAGGTGCTTTCTGCCATACCACATTTACATCCTTATGTAAAACACAGAATCTATATTGCTGAAACTACAGGCATTTTACCAAAAAATATGTTTTCGTCTAACGGAATTATTGACGAGAGTATTATCTTACTTTATGATACTGATTTTGACGTTGAAGCAGAACCATTAGCTATAAAACTTGAACTGTTTAAAATAGTGGATAATTATATGAATCTACTATTTAAAAACGAAGCTTATCACAAAGAAACGATTAGTACAGATGCGATACTTAAAAAAGAATTATCTAAGCTTACTGAAGACTATACTGTTGATGGTGACTTTGATTTTATCTTAAACACAGAACTTAACGATATCTCTTATCATCAAAATGAAAATGAAACGTTACAATTATATTCAGACAAAGAAACGTCGATTTTAACTGCTTTTGAAGTTGAGGATTTATCTACCAAACAATCCCCAAAAGTATTTGATAAACTATATAACTGGTTACCTTTTAATGTGTCTAACATTATGGATTTGTACATTTTTGGTAAGTTAGATTTTGAATCGATTGCAAAAATCAAAAAACTAGAAGAGAAACGTGTGGTCGATATTTTTGATAAGGTTAAGCGTACTTTTAGACGGCATATTGAGTAGTAGTTGTTGGTTGTTGGGATAAATAAACTAATACACAAAGTTGCACAAAGAAGGCACAAAGATGCGCAGAGCGTTTATTTTAAATGATTTCTGGAATAGAAGGTTATATAATTTGAGAAACCGCTCACTGAGAATGAACGTTATCCTTCCAACGCTTCTCGCATAGCTTTTGCTTTAACTAAGCACTCTTCATATTCTTTTAAGGGATCGCTCTTTGCTGTAATGGCTCCACCTACAGAATATGAAATGTATTGTTTTGATTGGTTATATAGAATACTTCTAATAATCACATTAAAATCAAAATCACCATGTGGCGTGAAATAACCAATTGACCCAGAGTATAAACCACGTTTGGTTTCTTCGAGATTTTCAATAATTTTTAGAGCCGAGAGTTTTGGAACACCTGTCATACTTCCCATAGGGAATGTTGTTTTTATAATCTCTACAGGATTGGTTTCTGATTTTACTTCAGATTGAATCGTAGAAATCATTTGATGCACTTGCAAAAACGAATACACTTTGCATAGCTCCTTTACTTCTACACTACCTTTTATGGCTGTATGTGATAGATCGTTCCTTACCAAATCTACAATCATGATGTTCTCACTACGTTCTTTTTGGTCTTTTGATAAGTCTTCCGCTAATTTCAGATCTTCAGCTTGATTTTCAGATCGTTTAGCTGTTCCTTTAATAGGTTGAGAAATTACAGTAGTTCCATCTTTTTTAATATAACGTTCTGGTGACGCAGACATCATATAATTGTTTTCGAATTTTAAAAAGCTAGCAAAAGGTGGTTTTGAAATGGCATTAAGCTTGTTAAAGGTTTCAACCGGATTTATAACACTGTCTTCTGCATAAAATTCTTGACAAAAATTAGCCTCATAAATATCGCCTCTTTGAATATGAGCTAACATTTTATTAACTTTCTCGAAGTAGTCGTCTTTATGAATTCTTAGTTTTATTTTTATTGAATTATCGTTAGGGGATTTCTCGCTTTCACTCGAAATACCATTTCTTATAATTTCTAAATCATCCTCAATCTCATCATCAACCATTTTTAGGTACTTGATTTCAACCTGATTACCTTTAATTAAAAAGAGTTTTTTCGGTTGAAAGAAATACAAATCAGGAAAATTTAATCCATCATAATTATTAGATTTTAACTGTTCAGTAGTGTTTTTTAGATCGTAAGTGAGGTAACCGAAAATCCAGTCGTCCGTTATGGTCTGATACTCTTTCAAGCGTTCAAAAGCATCAAAATAATCGGTTCGTATGGTTGTAAAAGCATCAACAGCCAACACAGCATCATAATTGCTATACTGATTCTTATGCTTATTAGAATCTAACCAAACGATATCATCAAATTGCTGACTCCAAAGCAAAAGGTTTTGCTTAAAGTTTTCAATATTATTAGGATGGTGAAGATGTGTTGTTCTCAATAGAAAAATAATTGCTGCAAGTTACCGAAATAAAATTATTTCTTTAGTGTAGATTTTATTTGTTGGAGGTTCAAAATTTAGAATTACACCCCTAAAATCCCCTCAAGGGGACAATCTCATGGTTACAAATAAAAAAACCTTGCAGAATAAATAATTAGAATTGTATATTTCAAAAAAAATAAAACGCATGTATAGTTTAAAAAACGACCTATTACAAATCCATATAAAATCTAAAGGAGCTGAGTTATGTAATATAACTTCAGCAAAACATAAAACCGAATTTATGTGGCAGGCTAATCCTGAGTTTTGGGGAAGTCATGCTCCAAACTTATTTCCAATTATTGGGTGTATGAAAGATGACCACTACATCTACAATAACAAGACATACCAAATGCCAAAGCATGGTTTTGTGAGACACAATGATAATTTCACTATTAAAAATCAGTCAGATTCTAGCATAACGTTTTCACTAGTTTCTAATGAAAAACTGTATTCTTATTACCCTTTCTTATTTGAATTTGAAATTACTTATACACTTTCAAAAAATAAGCTAATGGTGACTCATACGATTACAAATTTAGATGATAAGACACTTTACTTCTCTTTAGGAGGTCATCCTGCTTTTAATTGTCCGCTTTCAGAAGATGAAAATTATACCGATTATTATTTAGAATTTGAAAAAGAAGAAGACAGTCAATCATATTTATTAAATATGGCTAATGGTTTGTTAACCAATGACACCAAACCTGCATTTTCAGAAGGAAACAAAATTCATTTACGTCCAGATCTATTTAATGAGGATGCTTTAGTTTTCAAGGATTTAAAATCGAGAATTGTAAGTTTAAAACACAATACCAAAGGAAATGTGTTAACTGTAAATTTTAAAGATTTTAAACATTTAGGGATTTGGGCAAAACCTAATGCACCATATGTCTGTATTGAACCTTGGTTGGGTTTTGCTGATCACGAAACTACAGATCAAAAGATTGAAACTAAAGAAGGTATTCTAAGTTTGGCATCTGACTCTGTTTTTAACGCTAGTTATAGCATTGAAATTGATCATAACCATTTATAATCAATATTTATTAAACTTAAGTATACAATATTATAGATGTTTTCATTTTATATTCACAAAGTGTCATATTATATAAAAAGTATACTATTTTGCTTCAATAATTATAATTAATCATATTATGAGCCACCAAATCTTCAAGGAACACATCTCTTTTTACCTACTTCTATGTCTTACTTTTTTAACGCAATTTTCATTTGCTCAAGACAAAGACAAGTACGGTTTACTTTGGAAAATAGAAGGAAACAACTTAGAGTCTACCTCTTATCTATTTGGAACCATGCATATAGATGACGCTAGAGTATTTAACTTTAGTGATGCTGTTATGCCAGCCATAGAAAGTGTAGAGTATTTTGCTTTGGAGGTTAATGCAGATTCTCTAATGACAGCAATTACAGGCAAGACATATGATATTACAGCGAGTGAATACTATAAAACGTTACTAAAACCTAAGGATTATAAACGACTTTTAAAACGATTTGAAGAAGTTAACGAATTTTCTCTAGAAGATTCAGAAATAATGAGTCCAGATCAGGTAGTCAGTATGCTTATTCCAGATATTCAAAAGGACGATGACAAATCTACATTTGTTGATTTCTATCTTTTAGGTCAAGCGCGTACTATGAATAAAACGATTGTTGGCTTAGAAGATGTAAAAGACCAAATGAATTATTTTGACAATCTTTCTGATGAAAAGAAAACAAAAGAAATTCTTAGCCATTTAGATATTGATGTGGATAGCATTAATAGAACTAAAGAAATAATGACCAAACTATATGCTACAGGTGATTTAAATAAAATCGCTGAGTTTATAAATAATTATGATGTTATTGATAGCACTATGATTGCTAGAAATAATGTAATGAAAAACAGCATTATAGACATCATGAAAAAAGGGAGTCTGTTTGCTGGAGTTGGTGCTGCTCACTTAGTGGGTGAGAACAATGTTATTGAATTATTAATAAACGAAGGCTACGACGTTAGCGTTGTTGAAGCAAAATTTACAGGAGTAGCTGACACTTATAAAATAGACAACTCAAAAGGGATTTGGTATAACTATACAGATACCGATTTAGGGTTTAATCTCCAATTACCAAAATCTCCAAATATTAAACAAGATTTCGACAAGTTTATTATTCATGGTTATGGAGATATACCTACTAAGACGAGTTACCTCTTTACGGGTTTTGATACAGGTTATGCGCTAACACAATCTCAAATTGACACCTTAATGGAAAACATGGTATCTAATGTCATTGAAAAAAGAGAAGGTGAAATTATTAGTCGAGAACAACTTCCGGATACCGATAAATTTGGCTACGATATTATAGCTAAACTGCCTAATAATGTTATGGTAAAAGCTAGATTTGTTGTTAAACATAACCATTTTTATTATTTCTCAGTCGAAACGCCACAAGAACAAATCAATGAAAATTATATTGATCGTTATTTTAATTCCATTACAATTGATGGTATAGAACCTATTATTAAAACTAAAGGTTGGCGAGAGTTTAAAAGCGAAACGGGAGCTTTTACCCTTCAAATACCTGTGGATGCAAAGGAAGTCTCTAGAGAACACCCCAACCCTATTGATGCTGAAGGTGAACCTTATTTTCTTAATCTTTATATGGCTACAGATACTGAAAATTTAAATAATTATTTGATTCGGTATAACGACCAACCCATGGGCTATTTTCTTCAAAATCCTGAAATTGCATTTAAAGAAACTGAAAACGGATTAACACAAACGTCAGAATTACTAGCAGAACCGAAAGTTATTTATTTAGATAACATTCAAGGACGAGAATATGAAATATTACTAAATAACAAATATCATTGTATCGTACGTGCTTATTTCAGAGGAAACCGAACATACCTTTTGATGAAACAAAAACTTAATGAAAAAGAGAAAGTGAGCGTAGACGATCTGTTTTTTAAAAGTTTTAAGTTACTGCCTTACCAAGAATCTCAACTTTCCGATTATGAATCACCCAATAAAGATTTTAAAATAAAATTATTTGAACGGGTAACTGAAGATATCGACACACTAGATAGCAATGATTCTAATGTTATTGATTCGTATGATTATACCACCATAAACCCTAAAACGGGTAACATTTACCAGTATGGTTATAACAATATTGGCAAATACTTCAGAATTCCAACACACAAGAAATTTCTCGATGACTATAAAAATGGCTCACTAGAATATAATGATAGTATTGTAAATGAACGCATTTTAGTTAAAGATGGTGATTCATTAATTCAGTTTACAGTCAAAAATAAATTATTCGAAGATACACAACGCGTGACGGTCCACCAGATTTGGTATAAAAATTACAGAATGCATATTGCTAAAGCCATTATAAATGAGGAAGAATTAAATACTGGCATTGTTGATCAAATATTTAATTCAATAAATGAAAAACCGGTTACGTCTGATATTAATGTTTACGAATCAAAAGCGAAATACATTATTGAAGATTTAAAATCTACTGATTCCATTGTATATAATAGAGCCTTAAAAGCTTTTGAATATTACGAATTTGATAAAGATGATTTGCCAATTTTAGACGATGCACTTAACTATAGTTTTTCAGAAGACACTAACGATGTGATTAAGGCTAGTTTAATAAATGAATATAGTTTAATAAATGATGAAACATCTTTGGAAACTTTGGAGTCATTTTACAACAAATCATCAACATCAGATGTCTTAAAAACGGCTATCCTTATTGCTATTCCTATTATTGAATCAGAGCAGTCTTTACCGCTTTATAGCAAACTGTTCTTTTCTAATCCACCAACTGAAGAGGATTCATATGACTATAGTGTATTTCAACCTTTTAATGACTCATTAAATTATGCGATAGAAAATTACAGTAAACTACTATCGCTTATGTCTGTAAGACAATACAGAAATGACATTATATATTTATCTAATGATATTCATAACTCCGACTTAGATACAAATGACATTGTAAAGTCAAATTACAATAAGATTCTAAATTATTTAACGACTGACGCTGAGGTATTTTTCAACATACCTCCACCTAGCGATGAGTACGATGAAGATTATGACTACACGTATTATAATTTAATGGTGGCTTATTTAAATAGCCTCAATACAGTGAAATATGACGATAGTACAAGCAATGCTTTCACCTCTAAACTTTTAAGCAGAGATGATGACAGATGGTTGCGATTATTAGCTATTACTTCGCGTATATTTAACAATTATTCTATTTCGGAAGCTATACTAAATCCCTATTTAGAAGATTTCTATTTCAGGTTTGAAATCATAGAAGCTTATCATAAAATCGACAGACTTCAAGATGTAGATAAAAAATATCTTAAAGTAGAAGCATTCGCTAAGCTTTCCTTCTACAACTATGTTGGTGAAGATGGAGGTTATCCGGATGAAATTAAGATTTTGAAAAAAATTAAGAAGAATGATTCAGAGTTTTACGCTGTTAAATTCGACTATATAGATGAAGATCCAAATGAAAATGTTTCGTACATCGGTATCGTCGGACCACTGAAAAAAATAGATCAAAACACTGAATTTACAATGTATAGCTCTTATACGTATTGGGATGAATATGACGATGACTGGAAGACTAAAATAGAGACTCTAATTACAGATTTTTTAGAGTTGTAGAAATAGTTATCTAATTACAACTATCTTTGCACCTTAAAACAGACACGTGACTTTTAACGACCTTAATTTAAATACACCATTATATAACGCTTTAGATGATTTAGGATTTACAACTCCTACTCCAATCCAAGCAGAATCTTTCAATGTAGTGGCTGCTGGTAAAGATGTAGTTGGTATTGCACAAACCGGTACAGGTAAGACTTTTGCTTACATGCTACCTATACTTAAAAATCTTTCGTTTTCTCAGCAAGAAAATCCAAGAGTATTAATTTTAGTGCCCACACGAGAATTAGTAGTACAAGTGGTTAGTGAGATTGAAAAGCTTTCCAAATACATTAACAATCGTGTGTTAGGAGTTTATGGTGGAACCAACATCAATACACAAAAACAGGCCGTTGCACAAGGACAAGATATTATTGTTGCAACTCCAGGACGATTATATGATTTAGCAGTAAGTAGAGTTTTACAATTAAAATCGATTCAAAAATTAGTGATTGATGAGGTTGATGTAATGCTAGATTTAGGTTTTAGACATCAACTACTTAATATATTTGATATTTTACCTCCGCGTCGTCAAAACATCATGTACTCGGCAACGATGACTAAAGATGTTGATGATTTAATTACAGACTTCTTTAAAAGTCCTACAAAAATATCAATCGCAGTTTCTGGTACTCCATTAGAAAACATAAAACAAGAACGTTTTGATGTTCCTAATTTTTATACCAAAGTAAATCTATTAGAACATTTACTTCGCGATAAAGACGAGTTTTCAAGAGTCTTAATTTTTGTGGCTTACAAGAAGATGGCAGATCGCCTTTTTGAACAGTTAGAAGAATTATTTCCTAATGAAACCTGTGTTATACACTCAAATAAAACCCAAAACTACAGGTTGCGTAGTATTGAGCAATTTAGAGAAGGTGAAAATCGCTTATTAGTGGCTACAGACGTCATGGCGAGAGGTTTAGATATTGAAGGAGTATCTCATGTTATTAACTTTGACACTCCGGATTATCCTGAAAACTATATGCACAGAATCGGTAGAACTGGTCGTGCTGAAAAAGAAGGACACACTATTTTATTTTCTACTGAAAGCGAACAAGAAGGACTAGAACGTATTGAGGAATTAATGCAAATGAAAATTGAAACCCTTGAGATTCCTGAGGATGTTACAATTTCAACTGAATTAATTGAAGAAGAGCGTCCGCAAATACGCGAGCGAAACAATCCGACTAAACGTCGTGATGAAGATGCTCCTGGACCAGCATTTCATGAGAAATCTGAAAAGAACTCTAAAGAAAATTTAGGTGGTTCTTATAAATTTAAAATTGCCGCGAAATACAAGAAGCCAAAAACGAGAGGTGATAAAAATTATAATAGACGAAATAAGAAATAAACACTTCTACTCTAGTTTTAATAAGTCATCACAATGTCTATTACAATCTAAACAAAGAATTTCTAAGGTTTCTAAAAGTAACGCGTTCAATTCTTTATTATCTGATTTAATAGCATGGGCCAGTTTGAATTCTGAATATGCTCCAGAGATTCTTCCTTTGTTTAATCTCTGTTTACCAGATTTTAGTAAAAAGTTAAATGCCATATTATCTTTTTTAATCACCCAAGCTAATTCTTCTTTGTGTCGTAACCTAGAATCTTCTATCCAACGTGGAATTGATAAAGCAGTTATCAAAACCATTACGAAAAACAAAATGATTCCAAAATTATAGCTTCCTTTATTATTTGAGTATTGAAGTTTAAATTTTCTATGATAGGTTGGAACCGCAGTAAATGAGCCTTTTCGCTGCATAGAAAATGGTTGACGTGGACGCATCCCGTAAATCCATTTTTGCAAACCCAAACCCATGTAACCCATACTATTGTCTTTATAGTATAGGTCTGAAATCTGAAGGTTTTGTTACAATATTATGATGTAAAAACATAAAAAGACCTGTCAGGTTATTAAAACCTAACAGGTCTATAATTAGTTATTAATACAATTCCTTTTCTATCAATTTTCTCAGCTCTAAAATTGAAATACCGTCATCAATACGCAGTTCATCATTCCAATGTTTAAAATCAATGGATCCAACTTTAGTAATTGTATTAAACTCGCCTAAAATATGATCGAGATATAAAAAAGCTAATGTCTTAGACTTATTTGGATACGAATTCATGTTTTTAATATAAACCTCTAAATCAACTTTCTCTTCCTCCTCATTAAGTTGTGTTCGTATTGTTATATCTGAACTGGGATATTCTACACCGTCAAAATTTAACCCTATCTCGTCATTTGGATGCCTAAATTTTTTAACAATCCAATTGTCTAAATTTGGTTTGGAGTCATAAAGTTTTTGCGTTGGAAGAACCCCGTCCTTCATACCATCTGGTGTAATGATAAGAACTACTTTGTTTTCAGAAAGTGTCATCTCAGGAAACAATAATAGATTGTACTTTTTAAGTGCGTTGCTCAATCCATTATAAACGGTATAATCTTCAAAGTCGGAATGAATAAAAGATTCAAGTTTTGTTTTATTTTTTAAAACCCAATTCCAAAACCGTTCTTCTTTTGATGATTTATTAAAAAATGAAAATAGCATTTTTTTTATCGATGATTTAATGGTTAGAATATATCATAATATCCACGATTGTGCATAATATACACAATTACACTTATACCACAACCTAGAATAAATGCTATCAAGTTATAAAGACTTAGCTTTTCCCTTTTAATAGCATACACTTTTAAAAATGTATCTGCTCTATTCAGAATATAAATTGAAATCATTGGTATACTAAAAGCACCTATGATTATTAGTGAATCTTCAATGTTTAAAGAACTATTTAGTGTTAAATAATAAGCAAGAATATAAAATAGAAATGCTGCTAAAAAATAAAAATATAATAAGATCGTAAACCAGCTGATTTTATGTTTAAAAAACACTGCAAACATCGGAAACAAAGCAATGCAAAAACTTGTAAAAACGCTCTTATATGTTAGAATCCAAAAAGTTGTAGCTAAATCTTCAAAGTTGTAGATAATTAGAAATACTTTAAGACTATTAACTAAGAACGTTAAAAATATAATGGTAACAAAAATGAATACTATATATACCGGTTTAAACCATTTCATTCTAAATGCCAACAGCCTTCAACGAATCCAGCTGACGCTGCAAAGCATTAATCTTATCCGTATTATCTTCAACCTTTGGAATACGCATTAACGAATCTATTTCTTGTTCCACAATATCTTCATCTTTTGGCTTTTCATTATAAAAATACCCAATACCTTCACTAGATCTCCAAGCTTCATTTAATTGATTATAAACTTCTTGATCCCAAGTACTTGGATGTTTTACATCTATCCAAATGACATCTCTGTATTCACTATCAATCAAGACCAAATCTGGTGTTGCAGAACCATCAAATTGCTGTGCATCTGTTGAACTGATAGAAGATATCGTTCCTAAGAAAAACATACGTTTTCTTCCTGCAATATCTTTAATATAAGGTCTAAATTCTACTGGTGTACTTGCTGTCCAATCGTATTCTTTTTTAGATTCTTTTACTTTTAATGGCATCGCAGAAACACCTGCATAACCTTGCTTTCGAGTAGCATGATCATAATAATATAATTTGTCAGTTCCATCAGCAGGCACAAACACACTATAACTTAAACTGGTGCGCTCATCTCCTACTGGCTCTAGTCCAAACCAATGATATAAGCCATTGTAAGCATCACTATTAGAACCCGAAAAATTAAAATCAGTAACATAAGGTTGTTGATTCTGATCTTTTGGCATCACAGGAATTTTAACAGCCGTTTTCATGTTCCAAGGTAATGGATCACTAAAGCCACCTAAGAATTTTAAAGATTCGGCCTCAAGTTGAGACACCTTTTCAGATAAGGTATTTTGCTTCATTAAAAACGGATAATTCTTTATGTCATCAGGACTTACATACGTTCCTTTTCCAATTAAGATACGCTCCATATAATCATTAAAATCGTGTTCTCCATTTTCTATAATCATCACACCACCAAAACTTGGATACGGAAAAAAGAAACCTTTCCATTTAATTAGACTTACGACCTGAACCCATTCGTTTTTATCATTCTTCATGTAAAACGTATCACTAGGTTCATGATTGAACAACATCCAAGGATTAAAACGCTGCACAACGGCATTGTACGTGTTCCTACTAAATTTTAATGATTCACCAATTGAAAAGGTCACATCAATACGATTCTCGTTAGAAAATCGAGGAAATGGTGTGGTACTACTTACCGAAAACACTTCTTCCGTATTATCACTAATACGTTGCATAACGTACTTTTCACTAGGTTGAATGGCCATGGTCCATTTATTCTGACCATCAACTCTTACTAAATGCGGTAAGGATACATCTTTAGTTTCTCCTACACTTTCATTGGCCATTGAAAAGATGTTTCTTAAAGGTTGAATACGCTCGTTTTGTGTTAATGGCAATTCGTCTATTTCAACCTTGTTAAGGCTATTGAATACATTATATGTTTTCATGTAGTCGTACATTTTATAATGCCAACCCACAACATACAATGCCCCAAAGAAGATAATGAGTAAGGCTAAAACTCCAAGTCGACTTCCTACTTTAGCGGAATTTCTGAATTTTCGTAAACCGAAAAATAATACTAATGCACTAACTAATAAAACGAAAATATACTTTCGTAGAAATAGCAAAACAGGTTGATAATCGTCCCTAAAAAAGAACAACAACACTAATAATAGTAATATAACGAAGACTGTGATTCGTTTTTGTTTACCTCCTTTGTTCCAATATGATTTTATCATGGTAATTATTTATCATTGCGAAGTTGACTTTTTTGTCAGCTGTGGCAATCTATTCTTTATTATTATAAATATTTAAATGTTAATGAGATACTTCGACTGCGCTCAGTATGACATTTAGGATTACATCAATCCTTTATCTTTCAAACGATCTCTTGCACTTTGCTTCTCAACTTCAGGCTCTCTTTCAATTTCTTTTTTAGCTTCCTCAACCACTTTTGGTTCTTTAGTTCTTAAGTCTTCAATAAAATCTTTTCCTTTATCCACGACATCATCAAATTTGTCTTCTAAAGATTCGCTTTGTTCTTCGATAACTTCAGTGGACTTAATGACAAAACCAGCCACATAGGTTCCTATGAGCGTTCCAACTGCAAAAGATGCAAAAGCCGAAACGCCATTATAACTGCTAAAAACAGCAATCGGTGTTAAAAACTCTACAATTAAAGCGGAAACTAAAACCAAGCTTACCACAAAAATAATACGTGGCAAAAGTGATTGTTTGTAAACAAATCCTTTTGGATTATCTGGACTCATTTGTAGCTCTTTGCTATTCACAATTTTATTTAAAAAGCGATAGACATTATTACTATTCGATTCTCTCCAGTACAGAAAGATTCCGAATAAAATAGCAGCTATAAAAATGACGAGTTCAATTCCCATGGTTGTAAAAGTTAGAAGTTGGAAGCAACTAAGCACGAAGCACGAAGCTTGAAGCATGAAGTTTACTTACTACTTTAATTAAAATTTTAGTTTTTATTTAATCTTATTTCTAAATGCAATTGTCATGTTCATTATGTCGAAACAGTCTTTATAATATTTTTCAAAAGTTGTTTCATCTATATATTTTCTTCTTTTGGCTTTATGTAAACAAGTTACAACTTCTGCAACTGAACGAATAGAATATCCGAGAAATTTTCTATACTCAGGTCCAGATTGTAAAATTGATCCTTCAGAAATATTTAAAGCCACAGAATCTGATGCTCTTCGCACTTGTGAAGATAAATTATAAATTTCTTTCTGAGGAAAAGTATCAGCTAATTCATTCATGCTTTCGCCTAAATCCATTCCTTTTTGCCAAATTAAGAGTCCTTCAAATTTAAATTTCATAACTACAAATTTTAGAATAAATTTAATATTTTCCTGTAACAAACTTCGTGCTTCAAGCTTCCAACTTACAACCCTCTATATATTGTTACGAATCCGCTCAATTACCCAATCTTTAAAGGAATCTTCCCAAGTCAAATAATTAATATAAAACTGCTCTTTATCGTACCAATACAAGAATAATACATCTTTTGGTTCAATATTAATGAGTAACTTATGAATTAAATCGCGATGTCTAGCCGATAACGACGAATGAGGTTGATGCAACGCGAAATAAAAATCTTGATCTACAATATCTTCAATTTTATAGGCATTACTGCGTTCTAATTTTTCGAGATATATTTCAACACTCATTACCTGCTTTCTGGCCTTGATGTCTATTTTGTTTAAGTAACTCTTGAATAACACTTTATCATTCAAAATGGCTGCAATTGGATGTTCAGTTTCTTTTAAAAACTGTGCTAATTCATACTTTTTAACGCGATCGTAGTTTGGTGTTTTTATTATCTGCTCTAAATCGCACTCAATAATGATATGATCTTTTAACTTATCGATGAGTTCTGGTTGCTCAATATGATAAATCAAAACATCGTGAATCGTATCTTTTATAGCTTCCTTATAATGTTCTCTACTTTCAAAAATGACAATTGGTTTTATGAAATCGCGAAGCAAATACACACCATCAAACGCTCTTGTATAAAATGAATCTGTTGCAAATTGTAAGGGATGCAAGCTTAGATCCCGATCTCTTAAATCCCCATAAGTTTTTGCTGAATCTAGTAATTGTTGATGAATACCTTCATCTATAAAATTATTGCCTGTATTAAATTTATCAACCAGTCTTAATTGCTCTTTTTGAACCTGTTCTAAGTTATCAATAAGCTTGAATGTGATATTAACTTTATCATATTTTAAAACATCTAAAGGCTCATAAAAGACATCTATATCTTGATCAAAATCGATACAAATAGCAGAATCTCTGGTAATATCATTAATTTTTTGACCATGGGTTCTAAATACATATTGCATCATTTCTCTATCAAAAGAATGAAACGGTAAATACACAGGCTTTCCTTTTTGTAACGGAGTAATAATAATGCCATTTGGATTTGCATCTCCATGATTAAGGTAATGCATATTGTTCTTTTCTTCTGCAATATCTGGACTCCACCCAATGCCATCAATAAAAAACGACGTCAACTTGGTTTCTGAAAAACCTAAGGTTTTTAAGCACTTGTTATAACGCTCAACGAGTTTTCCGCTTATGGGAATAAGATCACTTCTATATAGGTTGGCTTGCTTTAATTTTTGCATCTTAATCTAACAAATTATTTATATGTGCATACTGCAACAACATAATTGTTTTTGCATCAATAATGGTTTCGTTATTCATCATTTCTATAGCTTTAGAAAATGACAACTCTAAAACTTCTATTTCTTCATCTTCACTTTCTAAGCCACCACCATCATTAATTTTTTGTGCATCGTTATATTCTGCTACAAACAAAAACATTTTCTCTGTCAACGCTCCTGGTGATGTATAAGCTGTGAGTACTTGTTTTGCATTACTTATTTTGTAACCTACTTCTTCTTCCGTTTCTCTAATTATTGTTTCTAAAGGCTCATCGTTATTATCAATGGCTCCAGCACAAGCTTCAATAGACATACCTTCTTCTGGATTATTCTCATAAGATGGCATTCGGAATTGTTTGGTTAAAATTACCGTTTGTTTTTCAGGATTATATAACAATATGGCTGCACCATTCCCACGATTATAACATTCGCGTGATAAACGTTTCCATTTTCCATTACTGAATTGATAATCGTAATCTATGCGATCTAATTTTGCCCAATCGTGAGAAAGAGTTGTTTTTGTTATGTTTTTTAGGTTGTTCATGAGATTCCTCGTCGCTATTGCCTCGCTCTGTCGAAATGACAAACACGACACACGTTTTACTTTACACTGTTTAACTTTTAAATTTATTTCCCAAATTGCTCTCGCGCCTCTGTTTCAATATTCATCTGATTCACTCTAGAATCTACTTTTCGTTTAAAGTCTGTATCAGCTATCGTTGCTACATTATCCAAATAACGAATCACTTCTTGTCGTCTTATATCTGAAAAGTTTAAACCTTTCATATTCGATTTCATTAACTCTTGAAGCATATTAAACTTCGTGTCATAATCCTTTTTAAAATACGTTTCAGGATTGTCAAACCAATCTTTTTCTAAATCAAAATCGGTTAATCGTAATGAAATGGCAGATTGAATATTTCGTACATCTCTTGAAGAGAAAAACGGAAATATTTTCTGAATCTCTTTATACAATGCAGCATAGAACATGTGATCGTTATTCTGATGTAGTTTTTCAACCTTCTCAAATGTATCGTGAACACGTGCTTCACTTGGTTTTTCTATAGTATTTAGAATATCACCCATTGTCTTTGCTAAACCTTGATCTGATAAATATTTATAGACTTCAGGATCATTCATGTTTACAAAATCTGGCATGGTGTCTTGCAACTTTTTCCACCAAATATAATCTTGATCCACAAAATCGTGCTCGGAGCGTGCTCCATCAATTTTAAATCGACCTTGAACTCTAGAGATTACGGCCTTATCTAACATTTCAGGTAAATTGGTAAATAAACCAATAGAACTGTTACCGTAATTTACAGCATAAGCTCCTTCTGTATATCTTAAAAATACACCAATCACTTCTTTTACACCTGCAGAAACACCTTGTGCGGTACGTTCTTGTAAATTATTTTCGGCATCATCAATTGGTGCAAAAATCAATTTAGTAGGGTCTTGTAAAGGCTTCATCCACTCTACCATTTTTTCGGCAGAACCACCTTGAAAAGTAGATATTAACGTATCTGGCATGGGATGGAATAAAAACGGAATATCGAGATTATCGGAATGTTCTTTTAGTCTAGTTGCAATAGCAGCAATAAGCATACTTTTACCTGTTCCTGGAATTCCGTAGCCCATAAATACTGGCATAAATCCACCTAATTCTTGAAACGGATTCTTCTTGGCTTCAATATCATAACTCAACAAACGCTCTGTTAAACGACGACCAAAATGCTTAGCATCTTTATTTCCTACAATTTGTTCGAACTGTATTTTATTGAATTCAATACTTTTTGCACTTCCTGAAAAAGCATTCTCCCAACCTGAAACAGCAAAGTCCGAGTTTTCTAATTTATAGGTTCTATCTACAATAGATTCTGTATATTCTAAATTGCTTTTACGTAATTGAATTTCATCTATTAAAGCTTCAAAATAAACCACTGTAAAATCGATAACATCTTTGTCTGATTTAATGATTTCAGGATGCCCTAAATATTTGTCGTAATAAAACAACTGACAAGAAATTCCTTTTAAAGGTGTTAATAACGACACTTCCGGAATACCTGCAAACTTTTGCTTCATCACAGATAAATCATCAGAAGCATGTGGTTTTAAATCGTGCAAAATTTTATAAGCCGTCGCAAATAACATAAACGCTGTTGATGTGTGCATTTTACTTTCGTACTCGCGTCTTCCTGAATTATCTAGGGCTGATTTATTCTCGCTTAAACTCGATAAACCTGAAGCATCATAATACGAATCTTTAATCCAGATGCCCAACGTCATTCCTTCTTGAACAGCGTACAACGTCTGATTTAAATAAATAGGCAGAGCTACTGATTCTGGTAATAAACGCTTTTTTAAAGCCAATATCGTTTTAGAAACGGATGTAACATTAACGTTACTTCCATTATTGGCTCTAGATAAATACAATAAAATGGATTCATCTTTAGCATCACTATCTTTGTTTTTAGCACGTTGACTTTGCTCCCATTGGATTGATTTAAGATACGTTGTTGCTTCGTCGCGAAGCATATCTAATTCATTTTGTTTTATTGGGAATGTTGAATTGTGTTCCATAATATTATTTATAATTCAAAATTATACTTGAATCGTATTAAAAATTAAAAGCCATTAGTTAAAGTTAAAAAACTCAAAGTCCTCTTTATAGATTGAATGTACTTTCTGTTTTATAGTGTCGGTATAAAACATCTTTTTATTTGGGAAAATACCATTGGCTTCATAATTTGCAATTAAATCATTATTAGTTATATCATAGACTTCCTTTAAGGCTTCAGAGTTTTTATCTTTAGCATAACTATTAGACTGTCTAGGTTTCGAAAAATTTATACTAGTTTCAACCCCTAACTTTTTACTAAGTTCTGGTAATTTGGCGGACAAATCTTTTAAATGAATAACCTCATTAAGTTCAACATCTTTTAAAATATAAGTTTGATGTCTCCAATGTGGATTTGCCTCGCTTAAATCTTTTTTCAGTAAATAATCAACAAATTGAGAAAATGTTATTTGATAATTCCCATCAGAATCCTTGGAGTTGAGTTCTTTTAAAACATCTTGTACCCAACCTCTGTGAAGATCTTCTTTGCAAAACTCATCAACAAAGCTACTAACCAAACGATCGTAAGGGTTTCTTATCACTGCTATTTTATAAAATGAAGAATCTCTAAGGTGATTACTAATTTTATCTTGTGTACATTTCCTATAAATCTTAATAAATTTCCTTAAGAGTGAATTAGTTGATTTTATTCTATCTAAATCATGATTTAAGAAGCGAGACTTATACCATTTAAAACCAAATTTAAAGCCATAGTTTTTAAGCATTTGGTTTGTATTAGAAAAGGTATTCTCTAAATCTAAAGAATCAACAAACCAAGTTTTTAAAGTAGTACCACCACATTTTGCATTAGTATAGAGAATAAATTTTTTATTCACATTAATTAATGGAATTGGTTTTCTTAAAGCGCTCACAGGTAGTTATTTATTTTTTATGAAAAGTTACTTTTATGCATTGATTTTTAATTCCGAAATTTGAATAGGACTTTGGGCCAACTTATTCATAATTTCAGGTGTTTTATTGTATAGCATTTGTATAATTCTATGTGGTGCAAAAATATATCGCTGTCTGAACATCGCATCCCATCGTTGGTAGGTTTGTTTATTAAAAAAACCACCTTCTTTAAATTCACTTCCGGATTGTAATTCATCTATTTTAAATGAAATAGCATAGGATTCTAACGGAATTTCTTTATTTGCTATACTCTGTAAAATCGCATGCGTCACTTTATTTTCGTCTTTAGCAAACACATTATGAATTGGACCTAAATCCACACGTTTAATAAGCTTTGGTAATAGTTTTGGCAATCGTTTATCAATGCCATAAGCCATGGTGTCTAATGACATTTCTCTATCTGCAATAGTTTTTAAAGCGCTATAAATTTCACTTCGATCTTTTAACGGATCTTTTCCGTCGTAATCAAAATACATGTAGCATATAAATGGCCTATTATGAGATACATCATAAAAGCTCCAACTTACCAGATACTCCGCCACAGAACCTTCTGGTGCTGCTATAATTTTACCTTGAACAAAACGATTAAAGATATATTCTTTCTTTGCTGAAGTGTAATATACTATTGATGCTGCTTGAAAAAGCTTACGCTTAGTAATAGGTTCTTTCTTTCGCATTAATGTATCTAGAAATTCTTCTTTTAGAGTATCTACATCTGTGAGTTTACCTAAATAATCTTCACGTAAGGCAAGATCATTAAATAAATAGCGGAATTCTAAATAATTAGGAAAACTAGAATCGGTTAAATCCACCTTCATGTTTTCTTCATCGTCATACATATATTTTACACGCATGGCTTCAATAGAATACAATAATAAATCACTGTATTGTTTAAATAGAAGCACTTCTTGTTGGCTCAGAATTTGTTTTTGTTGAACAGCAACAATAAGTTCTTTTAGAGCGAAGTCTATCATTTTGTGATAGAACACATACTGTTCTTTGGAATCTAATATTGCTGAGTCTAAAGGTGTAACTATCATTTAAGGGAACTAGATTTACTTATTATATAATGAAATTCTCTTTCTAACTCTATTTTCATCATTCTAACACTTTTTTGCAACACTAAAAATGGGACGACAAATACAAAGAAAGCATGCATTATTATTAACATCATAATAAAAATTCCGAAACCCAAATTGTTCAAAAAACCTTTCCATATTAAAAAAGTAAATAAAGACAAATAGAATATCACCATAAAAGCCATAAGGACATATAAATCATTTCTCCAAGCATTGATTTTGGTGTTAATTACTAAGAAATCTCCTTCTTCTTTTAGTTCTCCAGATGCGATTGTTCTAAAGTTTCTTTGAAAAGCACGTTTTCTTAATCTAATTCTAAAACTATGATAATCTACAGAGCCTATATATCGATTTTTACTCGAAGTAAAAGCTTCAAAAGCGCCTGAAAAAACACCGTCTATATCCCCTTCATCTATATTATGACGTAAAGCTGAAATAAATTCAGACCTAGAAACATTCAAGGTAGTCGAGAAAGTATCAATTAATTTTATTCTTCTTAAAAAGTCTTCCATTGAAACACTTAGCTATAACTAAATGAAAATAAGTAAAAATTGTTTTTTTTGTATTAAGGGTTGAAACGGCATCCTTTTTTTTCTAAAAAAAAATATAGTAGAAAGCCTGACCTACTTTTGTCAATAAAAGCAAAAGTAGGACACGCCATCATTTAATTATCCTAACAAATCATCATCTCCAGCATCTGGCTTTGGTTCACCTGCTGGCTCTCCTCCTCCATCACCAGTTGGTGCATTTGCATCTGCTGCGTAGTAATCTTCAAAAATTTCTTTCATATCGATACCATAGCGCTCAGCAAAATTCTTTTGAATAGACTTATCCTTTTCCCGAATCTCACTTAAAGCTTCAGCATAACTTCCGTAAACGCCCTGCATAACTTTTTCGTGCACTGGAATATTATCCATCATTTCTTGACGTGCACGAGCACTTGCCGTATGCATTGCCGCTAAAGTTTCTCCAATATGCTCATCGGTTTTAACACCTAAATGTTCTAAGATCGCCGCAAATTCTTGATCTGTACGTGCTTTTAAAGCCACAACATAACCATCGTAATATTTAAGACGCTCATCAGTATCAGATTTTAATTTGGCACGATGGGTTTGTAAATTACTACGTAAAGAGGTTAATACTTTAATCGTAAGGTTATGCTTGTGCACAAAACTATCTTTAGAAGCCGCTAACGTTGTGTACGCATTTTTAAGACCTTCTAATTCTTCAACTTTTTGTTCTAAAGTGGTTACTTTACTTAAAGCATCAGAATAATCTGTTGATTGCTTATCTGCTACTTCTTCTAAAGCTTGACGTGCTTGTTTTAATAAAGCATATTCCGTCTCTAGCTTATCTTCTACTTCTTTTTTCTTTTGAAGTGCTTTTGTATGATTGTTAGAAGCTTCTACAATAGCTGTTTTAAGACTTTCTTCAACTTCCTTAATCTCAATTTCTCTATCCTTTAAACGTTTGATTGCCGCCTGACTCTTAAATGATAGTTCGTTTAATAAAGTTTGAACATCTGCAGTTTCTATGCGTTGCTGAAACATCGCTTTTGCTTCATTATCTGCAGCATCACGTGTTTTTTGAGCATTCTTAAGTTCTGCTTCGGCATCTTTAATTTTGCTTTTACGTCCCCAAAGATTATTCCACCACGTATCTGGTTTATTATTGGCATCTTCGAGTTCAACTTTAGCACGTTCTAAACGTTTAATCGCATCATCAATGATTTTTTGTTCAGCACCATTTAAGGCAGAAAAACCTTCGAACATAATACCAACTTCATCTTGGTAATCCGTTAAGTCTTTAATGGCATCTAATAGTGTAGATCTGTCTTTTTCAGCCATATCCACAACATTATCTAACGTTGCGTTTAGTATTTTCTGACGACTTTCTGGGTCATCTTCTTGAGCAAGCTTTGACTTCATTTGGTCAATCGCTTTTCCCCAATTTACATCGACTTTTTCAGCTTTTTCTTGTGAGTTGGTTTCTAATAAATCAAAATCCTCAGGCATATGGTGTAGTGTTATTAAAGTTGAACAATATTCTGTTAAGCAATTTCGGTAATTTTTTAGGACTACAAAAACTTTAGTTACTAAAATATATGTAGCATTTTGTTTATAATTGTTACAAGTATTTATAAAAAAGTGATTTTTTTTAAAGATTTAACAATCGCTTGTTTTCCTTAAAAACACTGTGGTTTAACGGATTTTTAACACAGTTAATCGATAGCATTGTTCATTAAAAGTTTGTAAATTATTTAATATTAAGCATTTAACATTGCCTTTTTTTATATATTAGCATTATAGAACCCAAATCTAGAACGAAAAATGATGTTTATTAACCTGTTTTCAAAGGCTATAATTGTGACGACTGCACAACTTACATTGATCTTGATAGCTGTAGCAACTATTTTTCTCGTTTTTATTTTAATTGCAATCATTAAGATGTATAAATTAAAGGCTGAAAACAAAAAGTTAATGCAAACAAATGCCTATAAAGATTATGAAGATGCTGGTGAAGATATACACAGTGGTCATCTTTATGGTGATAATTAATTCTTGAATTTAAATTTTACAATATTGACTAACTCAACCGAACAAGTAATTAGTATACTATCCATTGGTTTTATAACAATGACCATTTTATGGGTTTTGTTATATTTGAAATCAAGAAAACTAAAAGCGAAAATAAAACGATTAGAAGATAAATAGTCGAAGCTATATTACAAAAAAAGAGCCAGCAATTTGCTGGCTCTTTTTTTGTTTAAATGTATTTAAAATTATCTTACTAATTTTCTATACTTAATTCGTTTTGGCATTAAATCTCCACCTAGACGTTTCTTCTTATTTTCTTCGTATTCACTAAAGCCACCTTCAAAGAAATAGACTTGTGAGTCTCCTTCAAAAGCTAAAATATGTGTACAGATTCTATCCAAGAACCATCTATCGTGACTAATCACTACAGCACAACCTGCGAAGTTTTCCAAACCTTCTTCTAATGCTCTTAAGGTGTTAACATCTAAATCATTAGTTGGCTCATCTAAAAGTAATACATTACCTTCTTCTTTTAATGTCATAGCCAAGTGTAGACGGTTACGTTCACCTCCAGAAAGTAGTTTCACCTTCTTATTTTGCTCACCACCTGAGAAATTAAATCGACTTAAATAGGCTCTAGAATTAACTTCCTTTCCTCCCATCATAACCAACTCTTGCTCGTCGCTAAAATTTTGCCAAATTGTTTTTTCTGGATCAATGTTAGAGTGCTTTTGATCAACGTACGCAATCTTTGCAGTTTCACCAACTTTAAACTCTCCTTTATCAGGTGCTTCCTCACCCATTATCATTCTGAATATTGTAGTTTTACCTGCACCATTTGGTCCAATAACACCAACAATACCTGCTTGAGGTAAGTTGAAATTTAAATCATCATATAATAATTTATCTTCATAACCTTTGGCAACACCTACAGCTTCAATAACATTAGTTCCTAATCGAGGACCATTAGGAATATAGATTTCAAGCTTTTCATCGAGTTGCTTTTGATCTTGACTCATTAATTTATCATAATTCTTCAAACGTGCTTTTTGCTTTGTTTGACGACCTTTTGCTCCTTGACGTACCCAATCTAGCTCACGTTCTAAAGTTTTTTGACGCTTAGAAGCTGTTTTGCTTTCTTGAGCCATACGCGTAGATTTTTGATCTAACCATGACGAGTAGTTTCCTTTCCATGGAATACCTTCTCCTCTATCAAGTTCTAAAATCCAACCAGCCACATTATCCAAGAAATATCTATCGTGTGTAACAGCAATAACAGTTCCTTTATATTGTGCTAAATGATGCTCTAACCAATGTACAGATTCTGCATCCAAGTGGTTAGTGGGCTCATCTAATAATAATACATCTGGTTCTTGTAATAATAAACGACATAACGCTACACGACGACGTTCACCACCAGAAAGGACACCAATTTTCTTATCGCCATCTGGAGTTCTTAAAGCATCCATAGCAATCTCGAGCTTTGTATCTAATTCCCATGCTCCTGCAGCATCAATTTGATCTTGCAATTCTGCTTGACGGTTCATTAGCTTTTCCATTTTATCGGCATCGCTATAAACTTCCTCTAAACCAAATTGGTCATTGATACTATTATATTCATCGAGAATGGCAACAGTTTCTGCAGCTCCTTCTCTCACTATTTCCATTACGGTTTTATCGTCATCTAATTGTGGCTCTTGTTCTAAATAACCAACCGTATAACCTGGCTGAAAAACCACATCTCCTTGATAGTTTTTATCAACTCCTGCTATGATTTTTAAAAGTGTAGATTTACCAGAACCATTGAGACCGAGAATCCCGATTTTAGCTCCATAAAAAAAACTTAAATATATATTTTTTAAAACTGGAGTATTTGCTCCAGGAAAGGTCTTTGTGAGACCAGACATTGCGAAAATTACTTTTTTATCGTCACTCATTGTTGTTTGTTATTAGTTGTATGTTGTGACGTTATTATCGCAATTCTATAATTGTGAAATTGCGACTTATAACGTTTTTAAACTCTACCTTTTAAAGCGTTAAATACCCATGCGATACAGAAAAATCCACCACCTACGGCTGCAAATCCCCAACCGGCAACATCGTCATATCTAAATGCACCGAGGGCAATTAACCCTAGTCCCACAAATATCATAATCCAAGTAGCCCAAGCTAGGACTGTATTTTTATTCATTGCCATAATCAATCTTAGTTTTAATAATTAGTTAGTTTACAAATATCGTTAAATAAACCAAAGAATTATCTAAAAACAGTGATGCTTTTAGCGCATTTTATCAAGTAAGCGACTCAATTGCTCTGCTTCGTCTTCATTTAATTTACCCAACACCTTTTCCATAAAGTTATTTGGAATAGATGCTAATAATTGTTTTCCTTCATTTGTAATGCTAATTTTTACAACGCGTCTATCATTTTCCGAAGTCAACCGATTAATATACTTTTTTGCAAAAAGCTTATCCATTAACCGTGTGGCATTTGGAGAGCGCTCTACCATTCTATCTTTAATCGTCTGCACTTTTAAAGGGTGTTCTGCGCCAGTTAAAATTCTAAGAATATTGTATTGTTGAGGAGAAATACCGAAAGGCTTAAAAAATTCGTTTTGGGCACTTGAAATCCAATTAGCTGTGTACAATACATTTTGCATTGCCTTAATTTGATTATTCTCAAATTTTGAATTGATGTCTTTTTCTAGATTTCCCATTAATTAGTTCTCCATTTTAATAAGCCCTTTATTAGGATATTAATCTATACATATAGTTACGCTTTTACAGCATCATAGTTTTCATGTTGCTCTAACATCTTTTTAGCATAAGAACAACTCGCTGAAGCTTTTAGTTTGTTTTTAATTATAAAATCAATAGCAGCTTCAATTAGTTTTAGACCAAGATTTTGTCCTCTATAAGCTCCATCAACTTCTGTATGATTAAGGTCAATGATATTGTCTTTAGTATATACATAAGTCATTTCACCTATTTCCTTGCCTTCATCTAAAAGGTAAAATCTATTTACTGTTTTAGATTCTTCATGTTTTAATTCCATAAATCAAAGACTATTTTGAAATTGTTTTACTTCTGTTAAAAGCTGATTGTTAAGGTCTTCATTAGTAATCTTTCCGTCCGAAAAATTATCATTAAATAATGGAAAAGAAAATTTCCCTACAATGTTTGCAAAATGTCTAGGAAAACGATCCGAAGCCATTTCTAGAACAGATGCACCACCTCTTCCTCCAGGAGACGAAGCCATTAACAACATTGGTTTATCCAAAAATGTTTTAGGCTCTACTCTAGATGCCCAATCAAACACATTTTTAAACGCTGCAGAATACGCTCCATTATGTTCTGCTAGAGAAATTATAATACCATCTGCATTTTTAATATGAGCTATAAAGTCTACAGCTTCCTTTGGAAAACCTGTATTACTATCTCTATCAAAACTGTAAATTGGCATTTCAAAATCATTTAAATCTAAAATAGTGACTTTTACATCATCTACTAATTGTGATGCGTAGGTTACCAACTGTTTGTTTATTGAAGTACTACTATTACTTCCTGCAAATGCTATTATATGTTTCATTCAAGTCGTTTTTGTGAAGTGTAAACTTACATTAAACCCAAATGTTTTCCAAGGTAAATAATTCCATGTATTCTATTTTAACAAAACATTCACTTTCCAAACATGGATTCGTTTTGTAAATTCGTGCAGAACAATTATCATATTTTAACTAATCAAAGACACCCACTTTAATGGGCAACATATATGGACATTAAATTCAATAAAAACGAAGACCATAACAAACTTCTTCTTTCCGATTTAAAAAAGCGTTTAGTTAAAGTTAAACTCGGCGGAGGAGAAAAAAGTATTGAAAAACATAAAGCTAAAGGTAAAATGACTGCACGTGAGCGTGTAAACTATTTATTAGATCCTAAAGCTAAATCAATAGAGATTGGTGCCTTTGCTGGTGAAGGCATGTATGAGCAATATGGAGGCTGCCCATCTGGAGGAGTTGTGGTAAAAATGGGTTATGTTAAAGGAAAGCAATGTATTGTTGTTGCCAATGATGCTACTGTGAAAGCCGGAGCTTGGTTTCCTATTACAGGGAAAAAGAATTTACGAGCTCAGGAAATTGCGATTGAAAATCGTTTACCAATTATTTATTTGGTGGATAGCGCAGGTGTTTTTCTACCTATGCAAGATGAAATTTTCCCAGACAAAGAACACTTTGGCCGCATTTTTAGAAACAACGCTGTAATGAGTAGTATGGGTATTACCCAAATTGCTGCAGTTATGGGTAGTTGTGTGGCTGGTGGTGCTTATTTACCAATTATGAGTGATGAAGCCTTAATCGTTGATAAAACAGCGAGTATTTTCTTAGCAGGAAGCTATTTGGTAAAAGCTGCCATAGGCGAAACTATAGATAATGAAACCCTAGGTGGTGCCACAACACATTGCGAAATTTCTGGAGTTACAGATTATAAAGCAAAAGATGATAAAGACGCTTTAGATAAAATTAAAAACATCGTAGATAAAATTGGTGATTTTGACAAAGCTGGCTACAATAGAGCTGAATCTAAAAAACCAAAAGAGAATCCGGATGACATCTACGGAATTCTTCCAAAAAGTCGCGCTGACCAATATGATATGAAAGACATCATAAAGCGTTTAGTTGACGATTCGGAATTTGAAGAATATAAAGAAGATTATGGTAAAACAATTATAACGGCTTATGCTAGAATTGAAGGTTGGGCTGTTGGTATTGTTGCTAACCAAAGAAAATTAGTAAAAAACGCAAAAGGCGAAATGCAATTTGGTGGTGTTATTTATAACGACTCAGCTGATAAAGCAACACGTTTTATTGCCAATTGTAATCAGAAGAAAATTCCATTGGTATTTCTTCAAGATGTTACTGGCTTTATGGTCGGGAGTAAATCGGAACACTCCGGAATCATTAAGGATGGTGCGAAAATGGTAAATGCCGTTAGTAATTCTGTAGTCCCAAAATTCACTATAATTTTAGGTAATAGTTATGGAGCCGGAAACTATGCCATGTGTGGAAAAGCGTATGACCCAAGATTGATTGCAGCTTGGCCAAGTGCCGTACTGGCTGTAATGAGTGGTAATTCTGCTGCAAAAGTTTTATTACAAATTGAAACGGCTTCACTTAAGAAAAGAGGTGAAAAAATTACAAAGGAAAAAGAAGAGGAATTATTTAATAAAATAAAAAACAGATACGACGACCAAGTGTCACCTTATTATGCTGCTTCTCGTATATGGACGGATGGAGTTATTGATCCTTTAGATACAAGAACTTGGATTTCTATGGGAATTGAAGCTGCTAACCACGCTCCTATTGAGAAACCTTTTAATATGGGTGTTTTACAGGTTTAGCAAACTACACATATTAAATTAAACCGATCCATAACACAAAAACAGCATTAATATTGACGATAATGCTGTTTTTTTTACATTGATTTAATACCGAAAGCATAAGATTTTTGTTAAATTTGAGTGAACTATATCACCCCATACTTTATTGAAAACTCTTATATTGCTCTTCGCTATTTTTAGTTCTTCTTTTTGTTTCTCTCAAAATTTAGAAAACTATAAAACCCAATACCCAAAAGATGATGTCATTACCTTATCTCTAAACAACCATATTGATATCACTGAATCTAACGGAAGTTTATCAATTAAAGAGACCGTTGTAAAAAAGGATTATTATCTCACCAATCAAAAATTATCTCACGCCAACGAAAGTGTAAGCTTTAATACGTTTAATAGCATAGAAAGTATTGATGCTTTTACAGAAAATGAAGATTCAAAAAATAATGTCAGCAATTTTGAAAATTTAGATGTGATAAGAAATGGCATTTTCTTCGCTGACCAGAAAAAGAAAATCTTTTCATTCCCTAATGTTAAAGAAGGCTCAACAACCACTCTGACATATGAAAAATCAATAAGTGACCCACACTTTTTGCCTTCCTTTATAATCAGCGACACTACTCCAATAGAAACAGCTGAATTAAGCGTTAGTTTCCCTAATAATGTTGATGTTGCTTACACGACTTTCAATTTGGAAGCTATAGATTCTAATTTTGAAATTATAAAGGATAAAAACAAAACGACCTATAAATGGACATTAAATTCGGTTCCGAAAATTAATAGCAATTATGATTTTCACCCGTTATACTACATTCCTCAAGTCTTTGTTTATATTAAATCTTACACTAATGAAGGTAGTGTTCATCCAATTCTCTCGGATGCTGCAGGTTTATACGCGTGGTACAAATCATTAATTCTTAACATTAATAGTACAGACCAAACCGAATTAAAACATACGACGTTAGATTTAATTAAAAATGTGAATTCCGAAGAGGACAAAATAAAAAAAATCTACTATTATGTACAACGTGTAATTAACTATATCGCTTTTGAAGATGGTCTAAATGGCTTTATCCCAAGAGACGCCTTCAATATTTATTCTAACAAATATGGTGACTGTAAGGATATGGCTAATTTGTTGAATGAAATGCTTCATTATGCTGGAATTGATTCTTATTTAACTTGGATTGGCACTCGCGAAAGACCTTATTCTTACATAGACCTTCCTACACCAATGACAGATAATCATATGATTACAGCGGTTAAAGTAAATAATGAATACCTCTTTTTAGATGCCACTGCAAAATACCTAGGTTATGGATTTCCTTCGCCTTTTATACAAGGTAAAGAAGCATTGATTGGATTGAGTAACACTGATTTTAAAATAATAAAAGTTCCGGAAGTACCAGCTTCTTTGAACTCTATGAATATTACTTCAGAATTAGAACTTGACAATGAAACTTTAATAGGTCATCACCAAGCGAACTTAACAGGCTATGAAAAATTATACATGCACCATAAACTTGAAAGAAAAGACAATGATGATATCGGTTTTTTAGAATCTGCCCTTCAGTTTGGAAAAAAAAGAACGCTTATAAAAGATGTAGTTTATAAAAATATAGAATTAGAAAAAGACACCCTTTTAATTGATTTTAAAACAGAAACCGAACGCTACATAAAACGCATAGAAAACAATATCTACATCCAACCTCATTTAAATTTTAGTTTAAAATCGGAAATTGTAAAAAATGAAAAGAAAGATTTTGATAAAGAAATTAAATATAAATATCAAAAATCTTTTATCACTACATTAAGTATTCCTGAGGAATATGAGCTTCAAACTATTCCTCAGAATTCAGAATTTAACCATCCTGATTTCAATTTTCAGATTCGTTACAACGTATCCGAAGATTCTAAAATACTTCAAATTGAAAAATACATTACAGTTAACACCTTAAAAGTTGAAGTTAAATCGATTAATGACTGGAATAGCTTCATCAAAGCTTTCAATAAAGCGAGCAAACAATCTATAGTATTATCAAATCAATAACCATGAGAACATTTCTTAGCACACTCCTACTTATATTTATTAGTTTTTCTGCTTCTGCACAATTATACAAAAGCCATAATTGGGTAGAAGATCAAGAATTTTATGAACTCACAGCAGCTGAACAAGAAGAATCTTCAATTGCTATTATGGAAAAATATTTAATTCAATATTATCAACCGGTTTTAAAAAAGTCATTTAGATTATTTGAAACTAAGCACAGTATTATTAGAATAAATACAGATAAAGGCATAAAAAATCATAATAGAGTTTACATCCCAATGCGAAATGTAAAACAAGTTATTGATATCAAAGCCCGTGTAACACAAAGTAATGGTGAAGTAAATTACCTTGATAAAAACAATATTAAAGAATTAGAAAATGTTAAAAATGCTGGTGGTTATAAAATATTTGCAATAGAAGGTGTAACCACAAATTCTCAACTAGAAATTATATATACTCTAGAAAATAATACTATAAATTTAGGTTCAGTGGTGGTTCAAAAAGATTATCCTGTAAAAGAAGCTATTGTTATTATTAGAAAACCTCGTGTCTTAAAATATCGTGTTAAAGGCTATAATGGTTTTCCGTCTATGCAAACAGAAAAAGTTGCTGGTAAAAAAGAAGCTTTAACAGCAACAATAAATAATATTGATGGTATGACGGATGAAAAATCTGCTAGTCCTACGGCTAATAGAATGAAAGTTTCATACCAAGTTGCAATGGGTATACCATCCGATGCGGTAATGTGGGCAAGGCTAGAAGCTAATATAAAAACCAACTATATTGATATTAGACCGAGAAGACATCATGCGCTTATTAACGATTACAAAACGTTTGTAGAAACAAAATCGAAAGATAATTCTGCTGAAATAATAAATAATATCTGTGAATATATAACGACTACATATAACGTTGTACGCACACCATCTAAAGAATTATTTCAATTAAAACACATATTTGCACAGAAGCAAGCTACGGAACGCGGAATTATTAGATTGTATACCTGCTTGTTAAATTCAGAAAGTATAGATTATGAATTTGTGCTTACATCGGATAGATTTAAACATAAATTTGATGCTACATTTTTTTCACAAAGTAATTTACAAACGCCGTTACTATTCTTTAAAGACGAAAATAAATACGTAGAACCGGAAGATATTAATGCAAGACTAAACTTTCCTCCAACTGAAACTATTGGCAATCAAGGACTATTTATTAGTGCTAACGGCAGACGATTTAGTAGAATTGAAACACCAAACGTTGAGGACAATGTCATACAACGCGATTATAGTATTTCTGTAGATCCTGAAAATCTAGTTACAATGGTTAACTGCAATCAGATAAACACAGGCTATAGAGCTACTAGTGCTAGAGGTGCTTATAAATATCTAAAAACAAAAGATATAAATCAATTTAAATCTTTTACTGCTGCAAATGGCATAGAAGATGCCGAATTTCTCACCTTTAACGTTGAAAATGAGCGGCTATCATTAGCTGCTAACAACACACCTATTCGCTTTGATTATAGTTATGAAGCAGAAAGTTTGATTGATGAAGTTAACGAAGATATAATGCTAAATTTCGGGAAAGTAGTTGGGACTCAAAATGAGTTGTATCAAGAATCTGAGCGTGTTAATCCTATTGAATTAAATAGTTTAATAACCTATAAATACACCTTTTCTATTCCTATCCCAGAAGGATATGAAGCCAAAGGTTTAGATGACATTGTAATACATAAGACTGTAGACATAAAAAATGAAATAGCTTGTCAATTTATATCCAACTATACTATTTCAAACAATGTAATTACCATAAATGCTATTGAATCTTACGACAGACTTACTATGCCTTTAGACTATTACGACACTTATAAAGATGTAGTGAACGCGGCCTATGATTTTAGTAAAAAGAGTATTCTATTCAAAAAGATTTAAGTTTATGGATTTTCAATAGAAAAAGAAGACCTATTTAACTATAGCTATAAAATAAAAAAGAGCGCAAATTTAATTTGCGCTCTTTTTTGTTTATATATTAAAGAATACTAATCTAGCGTTAAGCCTTCACGCTTTGCTTTCTTTTCTTCTCTTTTTTCTTTAAAATGTTCCAGTGAAGCACCAAAAATCCAATAAGGTACTACAAATGTTAAAAGGAAAATCATTAACCAAAATCCAATAGTTAATATGGTTAAAAATGCTAAAAATCCTAAATATTGATCAAAGTCGAACATAATTCTTGTTTCGTTTACGTTTTATTGTTACAAAGATATAACCAAAATATAAGTTTTACAACAGGCTTGCCTAGTTTTATCAACAGGTTATTAAAAAATTAAATAGATTTCATTAATAAATTTGCTGTTGCAGGATTAGTAGCCAAAGGTACATCATGTACATCACACAATCTCATTAACATCAGAATATCGGGTTCGTGTGGATGACGATCTAATGGATCTCTAAAAAACAATACCATATCGCATTGACCCTCAGCAACTCTAGCTGCTATTTGAGCATCTCCACCTAAGGGACCAGAAAGTAAAGCATTAACTTCAAAACCTGCTTTGCTTACTTTTTCACCGGTTGTTCCTGTAGAAATTAATACAATTTTCTTCTGAAGTAAAATATCTCTGTGTTCATTTAAAAATTGTACCATTTCGGCTTTCTTTCCATCATGAGCAATAATAGCTATTATCATATTAAAGATTTTTTACGTGATAATTAACTAAACCTTCAATTGGTCGTCTTACAAAATTACCGACGTTAAATCCATATTCTTTAGCGACTTGCTTAATTTCATCTTGACCAAAATACGCTATAGAACCTGCAAAATGAACTGGAACACCATTTTCTAACTCCTCTTTATATTGAAGAATCATATTTTCTGTAAACAAGCGAATTCCGTTAGTTATAAGATTGCTAATATATTCTGAATCTTTATTAATAAACATAAATTCCGCATGATCTGCTAAATAGGCACTTGGATTGGTTTGTTTATAAAGATTATACTTAATAAAATCGGCCTCTAAATTATGCTTATGAGCGAATGCCACACTAATAGTATCTGGCATTTTTTTAAAGTAGTAATCTCTAATTAATTGTTTACCAAAATAGTTTCCACTGGCATCGTCCATTAATATAAATCCAAGACTATTTACACGTTGGTGTAAATCTTCACCATCATAATAACTACAATTAGAACCTGTTCCTAGTATACAAACTACTGCAGCTTCATCATTAGAATTAATACATGCTCTAACTGCTGCATAGGTATCTTCTCTAACTTCTACTGTTGCGTTAACGAAATACGATTCCAAAATTGATTTTAATAACAGGGTTGGTTTCTCCGTACCGCAGCCTGCACCATAAAAATAAATATGTGTAACATCGCTAGCAATTGCCATTAATTCTTTACTCTTACGAATTGTTTTATTCAGTTTTTTTTCTGCTACAATTGCAGGGTTTAAACCTTTGGTTCTAATTTTATCAACGGCTTGTTTACCATCAGAGTCGATTGCAATCCAATCGCATTTTGTAGAACCTCCATCTGTAATTAAAATCATGATAATGAGTTTATATAAAAATTCCGTAGTCTATGACAATACATAATCCTACGGAATTTTCAGAATTAATACTATGTCTTAAAGACTATTTGCTTTTTGAGCTAAATCAATCAATTTGTTTGAATAACCAAATTCGTTATCATACCAAGAAATTAATTTGAAGAATTTTGAATTAAGTTCAATAGACGCATCTGCATCAAAAACACTAGTTCTTTCTTCACTTACAAAATCTTGAGACACTACAGCATCTTCAGTATATCCTAAAACACCTTTCATAGATCCTTCAGCTGCTTTTTTCATTGCTGCTTTAATCTCTGCTAAAGTTGTGTCTTTTTTCGTTTTCACTGTTAAATCTACTACCGATACATCTACAGTTGGTACTCTAAACGCCATACCAGTAAGTTTCCCGTCTAATTCAGGAATTACTTTACCTACTGCTTTTGCTGCACCTGTTGAAGAAGGAATAATATTATTAAGAGCAGAACGACCTAAACGGTAATTTTTACGTGAAGGTGCATCTACTGTAAACTGTGTAGATGTTGCTGCGTGAATTGTAGTCATTAAAGCTTCTTCAATTCCGAAGTTATCTTCAATTACTTTAGCGATTGGTGCTAAACAGTTAGTTGTACAAGACGCATTAGATACAATAGTATCAGTAGCTTTTAATGTATCACAATTTACTCCCATTACAAACATTGGAGCATCTTTACTAGGAGCTGATATTACTACTTTTTTAGCACCACCATCAATATGATATTGAGCTGTTTCTAAAGTTGTGAAAATACCTGTACATTCGGCAACAACAGTTGCTCCTGCTTCATCCCACTTTAAATTTTTAGGATCTTTCTCTGCTGTAACACGAATTGTTTTTCCGTCTACTACTAAGTGTCCATCTTTTACTTCAACCGTTCCATCAAATCTTCCATGAACAGAATCATACTTTAATAAGTACGCTAAATGCTCTACATCTAATAAATCGTTAATTGCGACAACATCTACGTCATCACGTTTTACTGTTGCTCTAAATACAATTCTTCCTATTCTACCGAATCCGTTGATTCCTAATTTTAAATTTGCCATTTCTCTATCTTTGTTTTAATTTTTATTATTGTTTAAATTGACATTATATCAGAAACTCTTAAAAGTTCCTTGTTTATTTTAGATTTTCCTTTTACTGCTTGGTCAAATGGTGTTAATTCTATGACATCGTTTTTCATACCAACCATATAATTACTTTTACCTGTAATTAAACTTTCTACAGCTTTTACTCCCATTCTGCTAGCAAAAACTCTATCAAAACATGATGGTGGCCCTCCACGTTGCATATGTCCAAGTACGGATACTCTTACGTCGTAATCTTCCATGTTTTGATCAACATAATCCTTAAGTTCAAAAACGCTTTTACCTATTTTATCACCTTCAGCTACAACTACGATACTAGATGTTTTTCCAGATTTTTTACTTCGTTTTAAAGACTCAACAAGTCTATCTAATCCTAAATCTTCCTCAGGAATTAAAATTTCTTCTGCACCACCAGCAATTCCAACGTTCAACGCAATGTGTCCAACATCTCTTCCCATAACTTCAATAAAAAACAATCTGTTATGTGAACTGGCTGTATCTCTAATTTTATCTATAACTTCTACAACTGTATTTAAAGCCGTATCGTAACCTAATGTATGTGTTGTACCAAAAATATCATTATCTATAGTACCAGGGATTCCCATGACTGGAAAATTGAATTCTTTATTAAAAATCATAGCTCCAGTAAAACTACCATCTCCACCTATAACAACAAAAGCATCAATACCAGCTTTTTTTAATTGCTCGTAGGCTGTTTGTCTACCTTCTTTAGTTCTGAACCCTTTAGAACGTGCTGATTTTAAAATTGTGCCTCCTTTATTAATGATACCTCTTACACTACGAGCATCCATTTCTTCGAAATCTCCATCAATCATTCCCTCATAACCTCTATAAATACCGTAGCATTTTATATCGTGAAAAGCACAAGTTCTTACTACAGCTCTAATTGCAGCGTTCATTCCTGGCGCATCTCCTCCAGATGTTAAAACACCTATTTTTTTTATTGTTTGTAGCATTTTCATAAATTATTTACAGTAAAATTAAGAAACAATATATATATAAATGTGACTATTATCATAAAAATTATAGTGACAAATCAATTCAATCGTTTTCGTTAATAAGTATTTAATAAATATGAAAAAAATAACCTATTTAAGACTTAGTTTTTGACTTTTTATCTTTCATTGTCATATAATCTGGCATCAAATCATCTTCATTTTCTTCCTTTGCTTTCTCTTTCTTTTCACTTTTATCACTTCTATTCTTTCCTGAAAAGATAATTTGAAGAAATTCTTTAAAAGAATCAAATTCAACATTATAAGACAAACCTACACCTTGAGTATAGCCAATTTCTTCACCAAAGTTTCTTATACTGTTTTCTCTGTTAAAAACTTTAGCTCTAAGTGTACCGTCTTCATTTAGCAATAAATCTATTTGCACATCTCCACTTATAACGGTCTGACTAGCGCTTCCAAAAGGTACACCAACTTTACCATTTACCAAGATTTTATCACTTATTTTGGTTTGAAGTGTTAAACCAAATTTATTATTAGTTTGTAAGTCTGGAGTGTCTTGTCCTAATTCAAGATCGATGCCTATGTCTAAATTTCCATTACTTGTGCCAAAAAGGTTATTTACAATACCCGTTAAACGTTCTGAAATTGTACCCGTAAAATTTGCACCTCCTAAGCTACTCGAAAAACCTCCTGTTGCTAAAAATATTAAAGCTTGATTGTCGCGTTCGTCTTTTGATGACAACCTATATTCCAACTCAGATTTTACTGTAGAACTAACATTAGGAAAATGAAAATCGAATTGAGGATCTGGCTGTTCTAATTGACCTGTTAAATGAATTTCGACTTCGACATCAATACTTTGATTAATGGGATTATCTAATAGTACTGACGGATTTGCGTTTCCTGCATATAGAGCCTTTAGGTTTATTTCCGCTCCCATTGGATCACCTTCCCAAACAATACTACCTCCTTGTTCTACCTTAAACTTCTTTTCAACAAAGCCTCCATACTTAAAGTTATACGTTCCATCATAAACCACAAAATCTCCCCACATATTAAAAGTTCCGTTGGTATTGATTAAGAAGTTTAACCCTCCCACTCCTCTTCCTTTTATAGTACTTCCTGCTTCTTTATCTATTACTATTTCTATAACTGCATTTTCATTTACATTTAAATCAAAATCTAACACCAAACCTTTGATTTCAATTTGCTCAACAATGTCTCCCTTTAGTCTTGCCGCTTTTTCTTCTGGACTTAAAAAATGAATATAAGTATTGTCTCCAAAACTTTCAGAATCATTTAATGGAATAAAAAACTCGGTTCCGGCTTCTGTTCTTCCATTTATAACTTTAATAGTTAATTGATCTGTTGGGCCTTTAATCTCTGCTGTTCCTGAAATAAAACCTGTACCATAATATAGTTCGTCTTCAGATTCTTCCGTGTTTAAAACTAAAAGTCGGTCTGTGTTTAATTCTAATCCTAGTTTCCAATCTGAAAAGTTATTATGTGCGATAAACCCATTTAGACTGCCTTTAGAAAAGTATTCAGAATCCGTCATGGCAACATCATTAAAAATAAATTGCTGACCTCTAAGCGATACTTTAGAATCGAAATCAAAACCATAATCTACATTAAGATATGGAATGGATAAGCCTGCCCTATCTAATAGTAATTCTCCATAAATAGCAGGTTTATTAAGGCTTCCTGTGACATTAGCATAACCAGACACTAAACCTCGGATATTATTAATAACACCTTCTCCTAATGGGTTTAAGGGATCTAACAGAAACTCTTCAAATTTCACATTTAAGTCAATTTCCGGATTTGACTTAGCAACATCTATAGTGCCCTTTGCATCTAATGATTTTAAATTATCATTAACTAAAGTTACATCTACATTGTAATTGGTTATAGAATTATTACCTTCAATATTGGCTTTAAGGTTTCCTAAATCATAATCATTTACAAAAAAGCCACTTATTTCTACATTAGATTTTGGTAAATAGACACCTTCCTTTTGTACCACATCTAATTTACCATTTACAATCCCTCTTAATGCCAAACTATCAATACGAGGAGTAATTTTTACTAATTCAACATCTTTAAAACCTACATTAAAGTTTTTATTGGTTGAATCTATGACTTTTCCGGATACTAAAATTTCCTCATCATCGTGTGTTATTCTAATAGGAAAAATATCGAATGATTTGAAACCCCTATCAAAAGTCACCTTATTTAAGGTGTCCCTTTCTGAATTTAAGAGCCAATCATAACCTTTAAATTTTACTTCAGATTTTTTTAAACCTATAACAGATTTATTCGTTTTATCTATAGTATAAAACATGCTTAAATTAAAATCATCAGCATTATTTGTACCTCCTTTAAATTCAGACTTAATTAATAAAGTATCGCGCCTTGTAACGTTAATAAGACTAAATTGAGACGCTTGGTACATACCTGCATTAAGACTATCTATTTCTATGTAAGTATTAAATAACGGATTACTATTATCAATATCGATGTTGATATTATTTGCGAAGTAATCATTAAATTTAATTTCTGGTGAATTAAAGGTGAGTTCAAATCCTTTTTCATCGGTTTCAATTCGGCCTTCAATAAACGTGTTTTTTCCTAAGATTAAATCTTTAAAGAATACAGTGGCAATTTTTGAATAAATGTTGAATCTAAAATCGATATACTGATCTTTATCAACCATATTAGGTACAAAATTGGTATAAATACTTCCAACCGAATTTTCTACCAAACCTAATATATCTTTCGTCTTAAACTGTCCTGTTATTTTACCATCAATAATATCTGGTGAGTTAATAGCAATCGTACGTTCATTATCGTTAAAGGAAGATACAATATCAAAATCTTCAAAATTGTAATTATTATCTTGATTCTTATAGGTTGTGTTTTTTATATTGATGGCACCAATGGCATTGTCTAAGGTTGTACCTGTTGCAGACATGGTCACTAAACCTCTAAATTCCGAAATGCTATCTCGTTTTACAAAGTTTAAATTACTAAGGTTTGCATAACCAACATTAGCTTTAAAATCGAATTTTTTAAGGTCTTCGGAAAAATCTGCCAATCCGTTAAAATCCAGTTGTAAATTAAGGTCTTCAACTTTTACAATTCCGTTAAAAATACTATTCCCTAAATCTCCCGAAAGTGCAATATCTCTGTACGTATACCCATTGTAATCTAATACAAAAACATCACCCTTTACTTCTGTTTTTAAATTCTTAATGGTAAATCCTTTACCATCAACATCGAGATTTAAAGTGGCAGTTTTCACTAATGGATCATTGATGAGTTCTCCAATATTAAATTCATCTAGGACAATATTTCCAATATAACTGGCATTATCAATATTATCTAAATTCGTCAATTGTAAATTAGATTTAATAAACCCTAAATCTGTATTTATTTCGATATCTGCATCTATTCGCTTTGCCGTAATAAATGATGTTCCTTTTATCTTAAAATTACCAACCTTTGAAATCACGCTTGGAATAGAATTCCCTAGTAGTCTTGGCAATAAGGCGGTTAAATCTCTATAATTTGAAGCTAAATTTTCAAAATCCCCTCGTAAGGCAAAACTATCTTCCTCTTTACTAAATAAATTTTTAAACGTAATATCTCCAATAATTCTTGTATTTGAAGTTGTACTTATATTGAGGTTTTTAGCTTCAAGATTATTTAGCGTTCCTGTTAAATCTGCATTAAAATCAGCATGCTGATCCGTTCCAAATTCATCGAAAAATACGTTTAATTCTGTCAATGAAATATCAGAATCTCTAAAACTCGCTTCAACATTTACTTTGTCTGTAAAGTATTTTAAATCTTCACGTTTATAGTTAAATCTTAAATCTCCTTTCAGTTCTGACAATTCAGTTTTAATGTTTAAATCACCAAATATCATATGATCTAAGGTGTATTCAAAATTTGCCATTAGGTTTTTAACAGCAATACCTCTACTGTCTATAAAACTGAATTTATTAATTCGAGAACTTACCTCTGGACCATTAATTAGAAAGTTAGTTGTATTAGCATTTAACTCCGTAAATTCAAAGATTTTAGGAGTTTCTAGGTTTTCATCGATTAATCTAAAAATTCCGCCTTCAATAGAAACATCACTAGATGAAAAAAGAAACTCACTAGGACCAACTCTTGGGTTATCACTATCAAATTTAGCTACAAAAACATCTAAGTTGGTATCCGTTTCACCCTTATAAGTTTTTAAATTAAACATCACATCTTGAAGATCTATATCTCCAAAATTGAGTTTGCTATTCATTAAATTCTGAAAGCTAATGATGGAACTATTTAATTCACCAACACTAATAAGGGTGTCTTTTTTGTAATCTCTAATCAGTATTTCTTTCAGTTCAATATCTCCATTAAGCTGAAGACCAACACGTCCAATATTAATATTAGTTTTAAAGTCGTTATTAATTCTATCGGTTGCGTATCTACCCAACCTAGTTTGTACAGCCGGAATAGATAGCACCAAAAACAAAATGAAAAAAAGCAGCAGTATAATTGCTACTATTTTACCTAGTATTTTGAGTATCCGTTTGATAGAATTTATGAAATTTATTTTTTACTCCAATTAAACTTCAAAATAATCGATTAAATTAGTTTCTTTTTCCTTTTTATTTCATTCAAAAATAGAACCGTAGCTATGGCTGTGCTAAGATTTTTTATATTCTAAAAAGAAAAAATAATTCAAATTTATTATCAACCATTTTAAAATTAATTTGGTCTGATTTCTTATTACCTTTGTCCTTACAATACGTTGTTAATAAGGTAATGGACTTTAACTGGTAAAATTAACAATTATTGTGCCTAATATCGACTATGAAAAAAGAAAATATTTATATCCTCGGAATTGAGTCGTCTTGCGATGATACATCAGCTGCCATACTATGTAACGACCAAATTCTGAGCAATGTTGTTGCAGATCAAAAAATACATACAGAATATGGTGGTGTTGTACCAGAACTAGCGTCACGAGCCCATCAACAAAACATTGTTCCTGTCGTACACCAAGCTATTGAAAAAGCGGGAATTAAAAAAGAACAAATAAGCGCTGTTGCTTTTACAAGAGGCCCTGGTTTAATGGGTTCCTTATTGGTTGGAACTTCTTTTGCTAAATCTCTGGCTTACGGATTAGATATTCCATTGATTGATGTTAACCACATGCAAGCGCATATTTTAGCACATTTTATAGACGAAGAAAATCATAAAAAACCTCCTTTTCCTTTTTTAGCCATGACTATTTCTGGTGGACACACACAGATTGTAAAAGTGAGTAGTCATTTTGAAATGGAAGTTTTAGGGGAAACGATTGATGATGCTGTCGGTGAGGCTTTTGATAAGAGTGGTAAAGTTTTAGGTTTAGGCTATCCTGCAGGACCAGAAATTGACAGACGTGCACAACTTGGCAATCCGAAAGCGTATCAATTTACAAAACCAAAAGTAGATGGATTAAATTTCAGTTTTTCAGGTTTAAAAACGAACATTCTCTATTTTGTACAACGCGAAGTAAAAGCAAATCCGAACTTTATTGAAGAGAATCTTAATGATATCTGTGCTTCTATTCAATATACAATCATCGGTATTTTAATGGCGAAATTAAAATTAGCAGTTAAGCAAACTGGCATAAATCATATTGCGATTGGTGGCGGAGTTTCAGCAAATTCAGGTATTAGAAAAGCATTAAAAGACGCTGAACAAAAATTTGGTTGGACAAGCTATATTCCAAAATTTGAATACACTACAGATAATGCTGCAATGATTGCCATTGTTGGTTATTTAAAGTATTTAGAAAAGGATTTTTCTGATTTTGATGTGATGGCTACGGCACGATTGAAGATATAATGCTTAAATTAAAATCTTATAAATATTATATTTTTTTAATAAGCGCTTTAGCAATCTGTTGGGTTATTTTTAAGGTTATAGATTTAAATTTTGTTTTCAATATTTTAGACACCTATTATGTTGTTCAGTATTCAGATATTATTGTAATATTTATTATTCCTATACTTTTAATAGGCCTAATATATTGGCTATTTTCAAAAAGTAAAATTACCCTAATTAAAAATTTAGTTAATATTCATAATTTAACAACCATTTTTGGTATTGTTTTATTAGTAATCATATTTCTTTTCAACGAATTTATCAGTCCTTTAGGTTCCTCATCGCGATTCCCACTTTTTGATGAAAGCGAAAACACAAGTGTAACACTAATAACACTATGTGTCGTAATTTTAGCATCGCAAATATTATTTGTTATTAATGTAATAATCAGTCTTATTAGATACTTTTTTTATAAAAATGAGGTGTAAACTTCAAAATTGTTAAAACATCTGTTAACATCCTTACCATCTTTACTTCTATAGTGTCTTAAAATTTAGTTGTTTTGCAGTAACCCAAATCAAACCTAAAATAATTTAATTATGAAACATTTATTTACGCTTTTAATTTTAGTGCCTTTATTCAGCTTTTCTCAAACATCTTTTGAAAAACAACTAGATTCCATTTCAACGCCAGAAGAAGCAACATCATTTTTAAAAGAAAACAAACCTACACATGGTAAGCTATTTACTTTTAATAAAGAAAAACATAAAACTAGGTTGGCCGACGACTTGTTTAACCTTTCTAAAGGTGGAAAAAAAGTGTCGAGAACCGATTTCAAAAAAACCTTTTATAAGGTTATTGATAAGGCGGTAGTGGATTATTATAAATTCAACATCATTGTTTTTGATGCTGCTAAGACTTCTAATGAAGATGCAAAAACTAAACGCAGTAAAGTACTCGCACAATATGAGTCTGGTTATCGCTTTAAAGATTTAGCAAAACATAATTCAGTAGGACCAACAGCCAAAATGGGAGGCGATACTGGCTGGATTAAAGCTGGCGAAATGTCTGAGGCTTTTGATAACGAAGCTTTCAATGAAGACCATACGCTAAACGAAATTTTTTCTATTGACGATTTAGAAAATAAAAAATATTACCTCGTTATTAAAACCGAAAACAGAACACCTATTGAAGAAATTACAGTTTTAAAATTCACAGAAGATATTGAGTAATGCAGTTATTTTACAATCCAAATATTTCTGAAAACGATACAAGCTTTAGTTTTGACAAAGACGAAAGCCGACATATAGCAAAAGTTTTACGCAAAACTATTGGAGATACTTTACACATTACAAATGGAAACGGTTATTTATTTACAGCAGAAATCACTTTAGCAGATCAAAAGCATTGTACAGTTTCTATAACCTCTAAAAGTTTACAACCTAAACGCCATTATAATTTACATTTAGCGGTTGCACCAACAAAAATGAACGACAGATACGAGTGGTTTTTAGAAAAAGCAACTGAAATTGGTATTGAAACTATTACTCCTATTATTTGCGATCATAGCGAACGAAAAATTGTGAAGACGGAACGTTTTGAGAAAATAATTCAGTCTGCAATGAAACAATCATTGCAGTGTTATTTACCAAAACTAAATACTCCAATTGCGTTTAAAGACTTTATGAATCAAGATTTTACTGATCAGATTTTTATTGCGCATTGTGAAGAAACAGACAAAAAATCTTTAAAATCACAATTAAAGTTAGCATCGGATTGTACTATTTTAATTGGACCAGAAGGAGACTTTAGCGTTAAAGAAATTGAAATGGCCTTGCAACACCAGTTTATTCCTGTAACTTTGGGTGAGACACGCTTAAGAACAGAAACAGCTGCCATTGCAGCTTGCCATTCTGTTGCATTTTTAAATGAATAGACTAATGAGAATCATTTTTACTTTATACTTTTTACTTTTTACTATTTTCTCGTTTTCTCAAGATGTCGCCATCCTAAAGTATAAAGGCGGAGGTGATTGGTACAGCAACCCAACGGCTTTGCCGAATTTGGTAAAATATTGTAACGATAATATTGATACAAATATTAACGAAAGTATTCAAACTGTTGAAGCAGGTAGTATTGATATTTTTCAGTTTCCTTTTTTACATATGACAGGTCATGGTAATGTCTTCTTTAGTGATGATGATGCCGAAAATTTAAGAAATTATCTCGTTTCTGGTGGTTTTCTTCATATTGACGACAATTACGGATTGGCTCCTTACATTACTAAAGAATTGAAGAAAGTATTTCCAAATAGTGAATTAATTGAAATTCCTAAAGATCATAAAATATTCAGTTCGGCTTTTGAATTTCCAAATGGTTTACCTAAAATCCATGAACACGACGGAAAAGCACCACAAGCTTTTGGGATTTTTCATGATAGTAGATTAGTACTTTTATTCACGTTTGAAAGTGATTTAGGTGATGGCTGGGAAGATCAAGAAGTCCATAATGACCCTGAAGACGTTAGAGAAAAAGCATTAAAAATGGGAGCTAATATTGTTAAATATGCTTTTGAGAATTGATTATCTTTTAAAATAAAGACAAAAGAGCTAAGAACAAATACTAAATAGATTATGAAGAAGCTTTCGATAAAATATAAAATAGCAGCTGTTTTATTAGTTCTGGCTTTTACGTTTCAATCTATGGAGTCTATTAATAGTCATACTTACAAAATAGGTGTTGATAGTTATCATTATACCTATTCTTGTTTTGTTGGAAAAATAAGTACTCACTTAGCTATTCATTGCGATGCTAAATTCTGCAACACCTATTTATAATAGCGTGCAAATTAATTTTGTTTTCAACCTTTATGCAATTAAACCACTACAACTCCAACTTCAAAAAGCAAAAACATCCAATTACAGTACTATGTGATAATGTCACTAACGCTCCGAATATTGGAAGTTTATTCAGAATTGCAGATGCTTTTGGTATTGAAAAACTCATTTTTTGTGGTTCAGATATTTCATTAGGTAAACGCATGACAAAAACGTCGCGCTCTACTGAGAAGTATGTAAACCATCGTGTTGAAAATGATATCGAAACTCAGATCAACATTTTAAAAGCAAATAACTATTATTTACTTGCATTGGAAATTTCAGAAAACAGTCAGGCATTAACGGCTTTTAAATTACAAACAAAGCAACCTATTGCGCTTATTTTAGGTGATGAAAATTTTGGAGTATCTGAAACTATACTTAAGCAAGTAGATGCCGCTGTTCATATTAACATGTTTGGAAACAATAGCAGCATGAATGTAGTCCAAGCCACGAGTATTGCGCTTTATGAAATTACAAAACAACTTAATTCATAAATTTGTCCTACTGAATATAATTCAGCATCTTTGATTAAATAATGACGTGATGAATTCAAAAACCATAGCAAACGGTATTTTAAGAGCATTAGGAATAATACTGGCTATAATCTTAGTTTTGTATTTTCTTTTTAAAATTCAGTCTGTCATCGTCTACATTGCGGTTGCAGTTGTTATATCGTTAATCGGGCGACCTATCATTTTGTTTTTAAGAAATAGGTTAAAATTCAACAATACTGTTGCCGTTGTAACTACCATGGTTGTTTTATTAGGTCTCTTAGTTGGTCTTATAGGACTCTTTATCCCTTTAATTATTGAACAAGGTCAGAATTTAGCATTATTAAATATTGAACAATTACAAGTTAATATTGAAAATCTATATGATCAAATTATCACCTATTTTCAATTTAATAATATAGATATTGAACAATCTATAGAAGACTCTCACTTACTTTCAAAACTCGATTTTGCTATTATACCTAACTTTTTAAATAGTTTTGTTAGCGGTTTAGGTAGTTTTAGTATAGGTTTATTTTCTGTACTATTTATTTCGTTTTTCTTTTTAAAAGATAGTAAATTGTTTGAAGATGGGTTAATGACATTCATTCCAAACGGAAATGAAGAACGTTCTAAACGCTCAATCAATACCATAAAAGATTTATTATCACGCTATTTTGTAGGACTGATTTTTCAAATATTAATCTTATTCATTATTTATACTATCGTTTTATTGGTCTTTGATATTGATAACGCAATTGTTATCGCATTTTTATGTGCGCTACTTAATTTAGTGCCTTATGTTGGTCCTTTAGTGAGTGGTTTTTTAATGCTTTTGTTAAGTATGTCTAGTAATTTAGGTGAAAGTTTTAGTGAGGTTATTTTACCAAAAACAACTTATGTAATGATTGGTTTTATCGTAGCGCAATTGGTAGATAATTTCTTCAGCCAACCGTACATTTTTTCTAAAAGTGTAAAATCTCATCCACTCGAAATCTTCTTAGTTATCATCATCGCAGGTATTTTATTTGGTGTTGTAGGAATGATTGTAGCCATACCAACTTACACGGCTATAAAAGTAATTTTGAAAGAGTTTTTATCAGAGTACAACATCGTTAAGAAGTTTACAAAGAACCTATAGTTTTAGTTTGAATAGATCATTATTAAATATTGAAATTCAAGATTTTATAAATAAACATATAAACTCAGATACTTCTGTTTTATTATTAAAAGGCATTCCGTTTAAATCGGTAGATTCAAAATTAATCATAGAACAAATTGAAGCAAAAAAACGATGCAAAAAGAAACTGCCAACTTGGTTTACTACTAAAAATATATACTTTCCTAATAGACTAAATATTGAACAAACCTCCTCAGAACTAACAGCTGAATTTAAAGCCAATTTAATATCTGGAGAAGCATTAATTGATCTCACAGGAGGCTTTGGTGTTGATGCCTATTATTTTTCAAAACGTGTAAATTACGTCACGCATTGTGAAATTAATTCTGAATTATCAGAACTCGTAAAACACAATGTTGAAGCGCTCAATAGTTCTAACATTATATGTCTTAACGAAAATGGAATTGATGCTTTAAAACGTATTAATAAACCCTTCGATTGGATTTATGTAGATCCATCGCGTCGTGACAATTCAAAACAAAAAGTTTTTCTACTTTCAGATTGCGAACCAAACATAAAAACGCATCACGATTTATTTCTAAAATATGCCGAAAATGTGATGATTAAAACCTCTCCGTTATTAGATTTAACGGCGACACTTTTGGACCTATCAAACGTAAAGATAATTTATATTGTTGCTGTAAATAATGAGGTTAAGGAGTTACTATGGATTTTGGAACGGAATTTTGAAGGAGATGTTGAAGTGCAAACGGTTAACTTACAAAAATCAAACACGCAGCATTTCAATTATATGTTCAGTGACGAATCTGAAGCCATAGCCACATACAGTGAACCACTCACCTACTTATATGAGCCTAATGCAGCGGTTTTAAAATCGGGAAGTTTTAATTCTGTAAGTAGTCTTCTAAAGATTGAGAAATTACACAAACACTCGCATCTATATACTTCAGAAGCACTTGTAGATTTTCCTGGAAGACGCTTTAAAATTGAAAAGATATTGCCTTTCAACAAAAAAGTCTTTTCAAAAGAAAGAATAACTAAAGCCAATGTTACAACGCGTAATTTCCCGATGTCAGTAAGTGATATTCGTAAAAAATTAAAAATAAAAGATGGCGGAAATAGTTATCTATTTTTCACCACAGATTGTAACGATTCTAGAATTATTATCATTTGTTCTAAAGTAGAATAACCCTTTATTTCCCTATTAAATATCATTCAAAAAATCATAGAAATCCTTTCTGAATAACAACCATATCATTTCCCCATAGTTTTACTAAATATGAAATATCTATAGGGAAAAACGATGAAGAACCGTCAGTATTATATTTCACAGGGCATTCAATTCTACTTTCATCTACAATTCTACATTTGTTTTCGCCATTATCAGAAATAAAGATGTCACCAGCATCTAATTTTTCATAGACTTTTTTCAAATCTATAATAGCATATTTTAGAAATATAGATGATTTACTGATATTATTTTTTGAGCAATCTAAGATACCATAAGTAAAATAGTGTGCCTTCATTTTAAAATATTCAGATTCCTGCCGATCCTCGTGCTTATTTTCATCGCGTCTATAACGAATTGTAAAATCAGTAAATCCTTTATATTTCTCTTCTCTAAACCGTTCTTGTACAGTCTTTACTGTATCTCCTTTTATAAAAACGTAATCGATACCCACTGTCATATCAATATATTTAGCATAACTTTTTTTCAACTTAACCTCTTGCCAATGCATTAACTTATAAATATTAGGTAATGCTATGTGATTATGCACATAATCCGTGAATGCTCTATCATTTTTATAATTAGACATTTTAAAATTTAAAGCTTATTGCTTAATTTTTGGTTTAATGAATCATTAAATAATGGTCATAAAAACGCGTATAATTTCTATACTCCTCTGATAAATATACATTTAAATATAGGCTAAAAATTATTCCAAAAAAAATTACAAAAAAACTCAAAAAAATTGTTGCGTTCTTTAAAATGTTGCGTTACATTTGCATCCGCAATTAAGAGAATGTTCTTTTATATATTGGAGAGGTGCCTGAGTGGCCGAAAGGAGCGGTTTGCTAAATCGTCGTCGGTGGAAACACTGACCCAGGGTTCGAATCCCTGTCTCTCCGCAAGTTTTTACTGCAGCATATGCGATTCTGTAAGTAATAATAAGATAATCAATTCGGGGTGTAGCGTAGCCCGGTTATCGCGCCACGTTTGGGACGTGGAGGCCGCAGGTTCGAATCCTGCCACCCCGACTTTTATTGAATTTTTAGAGTTTTACTCTAAATGGTCGCATAGCTCAGCTGGATAGAGCACCTGCCTTCTAAGCAGGCGGTCCTAGGTTCGAATCCTAGTGCGATCACAAGAAGCCTTACTAGAAATAGTGAGGCTTTTTTGTGTTTAATTATATGTTATACAACACATATTTCAACTCTAAATCTATAGATAATTTCTACGTTCAACCTACGGTAAACTTTATAGCCTAAAAAAAAGAAAAATTAAGGCATTTTTAAAAAATATTTATATATTCGCGACCGCTTACCAAAAATGCGAGAGTAGCTCAGTTGGTAGAGCGTCAGCCTTCCAAGCTGAATGTCGCCGGTTCGAACCCGGTCTCTCGCTCTAAAGACAGCCTGAATAGAGAGGTCTTTTTAGTTTGAAATATTGAATTAAAGTATTGGGGAGATACTCAAGCGGCCAACGAGGGCAGACTGTAAATCTGCTGACTACGTCTTCGCAGGTTCGAATCCTGCTCTCCCCACAAATCATTTTTAAATGCAGATTTACAAAAACTCAATTTTGTAACAATCATTTGGATTGAGTCACCAATCCAGAATACTGAACGAAACGAAGTAATCTAAAATAAACACAACGATTCTACATATTGGAATACCATTAATTAAAGTAATTTAATTACAAAATGTGACGGTCCTCAGTTGGTAAAGCGTCAGCCTTACAAGCAGGCGGTTTTAGGTTTTAATCCTAGTGTAATCACAAAAAAGCCTTAACATTTATGTTGAGGCTTTTTTGGTGCAAAATTTGCACATAGTTTGCACATCCTTAACCATACTAATGACCCAGGTCATTTCCAAAACACAAGTTTCATTATAATTTAGCCATAAATAAATGTTTAACTTTTAAATATTAAAATTATGTCACTAGTAAAATTTAGAAAAAGAAGACCTTGGGGAAATCTTATCTCATCAGATTTTTTTGATAATGACGATTTTTTTGATAATCGTTTATGGAACAAAAATTTAAATGAACCTGCATTAAATGTAAAGGAAACTAAAGATGCTTTTGAAGTAGAATTAGCTGCCCCTGGATTCTCTAAAAAAGATTTTGAAGTAACCATTGATGATGGCTACTTAAATATTTCTGCAGAAAACTCAAGTTCTAATGAAGAAAAAGAAGATAGCTATACTCGAAAAGAGTTTAGTTATAACTCTTTTGAGAAAAAACTGCAACTTCCAGATTCTGTAAAAGAGGAAAACATTAAGGCAAAATATGAAGATGGAGTTCTTCGCTTTAATCTTACAAAAAAAGAAGAAGCTAAAACACACAAACCACAGAAAATTGAAATTGCTTAATCCTAAATTTCATTAAAAGAGAGAGAGATATGAATGGTATTTATATCTCTCTTTTCTGTTTATTAACTTTTAAATTTAACTAAGTCAGAATGCTCTACACTACCTTAGTACAATTCATTTATAAAAGCTCACTGAGAGCTAAAATATCCAATAGTTTTAAGCCATATGGAAAGTCTTTTTCAGGAATTAAAATTCTAGAATTAGTATTCGCGTCTAAATTATTTGCTCATATTTATTTATAAAAACGCTATCATATGACTAAGGTCATTTCAACTGAAAGCAATAAGAATTAACTTTGTTTATTAATTGAAGATATATATAATTTTACAAATCTATAATTATGAATCAAATCTTTAATAAAAGAATTACAGGTGTTTTCGTTTTAGTAACGGTAAATAAATCTGGACAACAATCGGAAATTTCAGTAGAAGAAATGAATGCTATGAAATATATGGTTGAAGAAGAAAAAGTAGCTAGAGATGTTTATTACTATTTAGATGGTTTGTGGAATGCTCGTGTTTTTAGTAACATAAAACAAAGTGAAGAACGCCATATGCAAGTTATAAAAAGCCTATTAGACGCATATAATATTACATATAAGTTAAGCGAAAAACAAGGCATCTTTTACAACATAGAACTACAAAAACTATACGACGAGCTTATTGAGAAAGGAAAAAAATCGCTATATGATGCTTTTGAAGTGGGCAAACAAATAGAGCTCACTGATATTGCAGATTTAGAAGATGCCATAGAAAAAACAGAAGATGATTACATAAAACAAGTTTATAATAATTTATTAGCAGCTTCGCAAAATCACCTCAAAGCTTTTAATAGACAATTATCTAGATATTGATTACATACAGAATTAAAAAAAATAAAGGATTCTTTAAATTAAAATTATAGCTATAAAACAACACTCATATTCTCATGACGATAGCGCTTATTATATACTTTCTTTTAGCATTCGTTTTAATGGGGAGATTGTTGCTTTATGGAGTTAGACCAACAAAAACCTTAGCTTGGTTATTGGCAATTTTCACTATTCCTGTTGGCGGAATGTTATTTTATTTTATACTTGGTCGTAATCGAAGAAAGAATAAATTCTACACTTTAAAAAAAACAGAATCAATTATTAAATATCTTAATATGGTTGATGCATATTATGAAACCATAGATTCTGATTCTAATATTCCTACTGCCATAAAAGATCATATAAAACTAGTTAAACTTATTATTAAAGGCTCTAATTTTGTTCCAACTGTTGGTAATGACATAATGCCTCTTAAAAATGGAGCTTCTACTTTCGAAGCTATTTTTAAAGCTTTGGAAACAGCTAAAACATTTATTCATATTCAATATTATATTTTTGAAGAAGGTGTTTTGGCCGAAAAGTTTAAATCTATTTTAATTAGAAAAGCCAAAGAAGGAGTTGAAGTGCGTTTACTTTATGACGCATTAGGAAGTAGAACATTAAGCAAGAAATATATAAACAGTCTTAAAACTGAAGGCATACAAGTCTTCGGTTTTTTACCTATGCGATTAGGTAGATTTCTGTCGTCCATAAATTACAGAAATCATAGAAAAATTGTTATCATTGACGGTGTATATGGCTTTACAGGCGGTATTAATGTGGCTGATAAATACATCTCTGGAGATCCTAATTTAGGCAATTGGTACGATATGCATTTACAATTAAAAGGAACTATTGTAAATAGTTTACAATCTGTTTTTGCAATGGATTGGAGCTTTGCAAGTGGCTCGGATAATTTATTAAATACAAAATATTTTATAAAGCCTTCAACGGTTGGAAAATCAGTGGCTCAATTAGTAGCAGGTGGTCCAGATTCCGATTTTCATTCTATTCAGCAACTTTATTTTTCAATAATTAATAGTTCAAAAAAGTACGTATACATTACCAATCCGTATATCATTCCTGGTGAGGCTTTAAAAGAAGCCATGCAAGTTGCAGCCTTAAGTGGTATAGATATCAGATTGCTTCTCTCTAAAAAATCCGATAGTTTATTGGTAAAATGGACTGTACGATCAATTTTTGAAGATTTGTTAGAATCTGGAGTCAAAATCTACTTATATCCTGAAGGTTTTTTACATAGTAAAATCATTGTTTCAGATGATGAACTCACTACTATTGGAACCGCAAATTTAGATATTAGAAGCTTTGAGCAAAATTACGAAGTCAACGTTTTAATTTATGATAAGAAGCTAACAACTCAACTAAAGCACGACTTTTTAAACGATTGTAAAAAAAGTAAGCCCATAGATTATCTTAACTATATAAAAAGACCAAAAACGGAACGCTTAAAAGAAGGTATTGCCAAAGTGTTTAGTCCGGTTTTATGAACAACTGATTAAAATCATTATTCATTTAGAATCATCCACATAACTTTGTTATTATATACAGATCATAAGAAATGAATTTAGGACTAGTACTTTCTGGTGGAGGCGCTCGTGGCGCTGCTCATATTGGAGTAATAAAAGCATTAGAAGAACACAATGTTTTCCCTACGCATATTGCAGGCACCAGTGCTGGTGCTATTGTAGGCGGCTTATATGCAGCAGGTGTGTCATGGTCTGAAATATTAGACTTCTTCAAATCCATAACCATTTTTAGTACCAATAGATATGCACGAAACAAACCTGGATTTTTAAATTCAGTGAATTTTTATGATGATCTCAAAACCTTTTTTCCGGTTGACAATTTTAATGCTTTAAAAAAAACGCTATTTGTTACTGCTGCCAACATAATTGACGGCTCATCTAAGATATTTAGCAAAGGCCAAGTTATAAAACCAATTATAGCCTCTGCCTCTTTTCCTGGCGTTTTTACCCCTACCGAAATCAATGGAAAATATTATGTTGATGGAGGCACACTAAACAATTTCCCTGTTGAACCCTTAAAATCAACCTGTGATAAAATTATAGGTGTGTATGTTAATCCCTTAAAAGAAGTCAGCATTAACGATTTAAAGCATTCTTATTCCGTAATTGAGCGCGCCTATAAAATTAAAGTTGCTGCGGAATCCATGAACAAATTTTTAGATTGTGATTTGATTATAAGCCCTAAAGAATTAGTGGATTACGCGACTTTTGGAATGAATAATATCGATGCTATTTTTGACTTAGGTTATAAAACCACTAAAAAGGAACTTGAAAAAAACGTCAATTTATTTATTTAATAGAATCTAAAAATTAGATAAAATATTAATTATGACTTTTGTTATTTTCAATAGAAAACGGTTTATATATTTTATAAAAAATGAATATTAACTTGTTAAATACGTCAGTTACTTTAGAATCTTGGATTACTTACAGTTTAGTAATTATAGGTTGCATTTTACTTGGTCTTTTTTTGCAATGGATTATATTTTCACTCATAAAACTTTCTAATAAGAGAAAACCAACAGTTTTAAAAGTACAACTACTCCAACATATAAAAACACCTACTATATTTCTAATTCCTATCCTCTTTATTTTCAGCTCGCTTAGTTTTCTCAAAATAAACGCTATTTGGGGCAAGGTGATTGAAAGTCTTATTATAATTAATTTCTCATGGCTATTAATTGCATCCATAAATGCAGTAGAAGAAATTATTAAACAAAAGTTCACAGTTAATAACAACACTATAGTAAAAGAAAGAAAAGTATTAACGCAATTGCGATTTATGAAGAGCCTTACTATTGTAATTATTATCACACTTGCCATAGCTACTATTTTGTGGAATATTCCTTCTGTTAGAAAATTGGGCACAACCATACTTACATCGGCAGGTGTCATAGGAATTATAGCCGGTGTCGCTGCTCAAAAATCAATTGCCAACCTAATTACAGGATTTCAAATTGCGTTTACACAACCCATAAAAATTGATGATGAAGTTGTTATCGAAGGTGAGTTTGGTACTGTTGAAGATATCACCCTTACTTACGTAGTTATTAAAACTTGGGATTGGAGACGTTTAGTATTACCACTCAACTATTTTAACGATCATGCTTTCGTTAATTGGACCTTTAACTCGCAAGAACTTATTGGAACCGTGTTTTTTCAAGTCGATTATATGTTCCCAATTGAAGAGATGAGAATAAAACTATTAGAAATTTTAAAAAGCGATATCTTATGGGATAAAAATATAGCAGAGTTATTAGTAACTAACACTGATGCAAACACTATGGAATTAAGAGCAACTTTTAGTGCCGAAAATGCTTCAAATATATGGAGCTTGAGATGTAATGTAAGAGAAAAATTAATTGATTTTATTCAAAAAAATCATCCAAATACTTTTCCTAAAACGAGATTTGCAGATTTGAGTAAAACCTTAAAATAGTTCACCCTGAAGACGAAAAACAACTGATACTACATACCATATGAAACACATAAAACTTGATACGCTCATCAATAATTTACCAGGTGTTGTTTATCGTATAAAAAACGATAAAAATGGGACTGTAGAATTCATAAGTAAAGGTTGCTTTGCTATAACAGGATATACAAAGGAAGAGTTTGTAGAGGGAAAGGTTTCACTTCCTAAATTAATTTTAGAAGACCATAAAAAAGCTATAATAGACGCTGTACAAAAAGCAATTACCAACAAAACATCATTTCTTTTAGAATATCGAATAACTCATAAAAATGGAACAATTAGATATTGTTTGGAACAAGGTAATGGAATATATGATACAAATGGTATTCTAATTGCTTTTGAAGGGTTTGTCCAAGACATTACTAAAAAGAAAAAAACCGAACTACAATTACGAGAAGAAAAAGCAAAAAACAGAGCATTATTAGAAGCTATGCCAGATATAATGTTTATTCAAGATTTTGAAGGAAATTATACAGATTGTTTTGTGCCAGAGCATGATAAGCTTTTTATGCCTATAGAATCTGTTATTGGTAAGAATATGACTAATGTATTGCCACCACACGTTTTTAAAGTTATTAATAAAGCCCATAAACGTGCCATTAAAAGCAGGCAACTTCAGGTGGTTGAATATAGTTTAAAGAATAAAGATGATTTTTTTGAAGCACGTGTCATTTGTTTAAATCAACACGGTATATTAACCATTGTCAGGGATATTACAGAAAAAAAGGCCGCCGAATTAAAAATTATAAAAAACGAAGCCCGAACTACTGCTTTGTTACAAACCTTACCAGACGTAATTATAGTTTATGATAAATATGGTAATCATCTTGAAGTTCATGTACCCGATAATCACCCTCTTGCTGCATCTTATGATGACCATATTGGTAAAAATATAGATGCCATCCTTCCAAAGGATGTTTGTAAAATTATTAGACATGGTTTCGTAAATTGTAAAAACACAAAGAAGCCGATAACCGTTGAATATTCACTTACTATTAACGATAGATTAAGACATATTGAATCACGAATTATTCAAACAGTAGAGGGAAATTTTTTAACAGTTATACGTAATGTAACCCAAAGTAAAATTACAGAAAGAGAACTTAAAGAAAACGAAGAAAGACTTAGGCTTGCGCTAGAAGCTGGAGAATTTGGTTCTTGGGACTGGAATTTGCTAACCAATAGAATAATACGAGATGAAAACGAACACTTACTATTTGGGCCAAAATTCAAAAATCAAGCAGCTACATTCCATTCGTTTTTAGATATGGTACATCCAGACGATAAAGCAAGGGTAAAATTGTCAATCTCTAAAGTATTAAAGAATGAAAAAACGTATACAAGTGAATACAGAATAGTTTTACCAGATAAATCAATGCGTTGGTTGGAAGCTAAAGGTAAGGTTTATAGAGACAAAAATGGAAAACCTATTCGGATGATTGGTATTACCCACAATATTACAAAACAAAAAAAAGCAGAAGAAAAATTTAAACAAAGTGAAGAAAAATTACGCGATTATACTTTAGATTTAGAAAGAGTCATAGCAGAACGCACCAAAGAACTCACCTCTACAGTTCAAAAATTAATAGAATCTAATCTAAGTCTAGAAGACCAAATTCTATTTACAAAAGCAGCCGAAGATGAAATACTACAAAGTAAATTTTTACTAGAAAATATTTCACAAAATTTCCCTAAAGGATTCGTAGTTGTTTGTGATTCAAATTTTAATCTCCTTTTGGTGGAAGGCGAAGAAGTAGAAGAATTAGGTTTTAAAGGTTTAGCAAAAGAAAAAACTTTAATTGATAATGTTGTAGGTGTGCCACAAAACGTAAAGGATAAAGTAAAGCGAAATGTTTTAAAAACATTTAAAGGCAAGCATTGCTCTTTTGAAGTGGGATATCAAGACCGCATTTTTTTAATTAATTCCACACCATTAAGAGATCTAAATAACAACATTACACAGGTTTTGTTAGTCCATCATAATATTACTAAACAAAAACAGATAGAATTAAATATTCAAAAGAGTTTAAAACAAGAAAAACAATTAAGTGAATTAAAATCACGATTCATCTCAATGGCATCACACGAGTTTAGAACACCTCTAAGTGCTATTTTATCATCAGCTATCTTAATAGAGAAATTAAATGCTCCAGGAAAAGAAGATAAACGATTAAATCATGTTTCAAAAATCAGATCTAACATAAAAAACTTAGTGATTATACTTAATGATTTTCTATCATTGAGCAAACTTCACGAAGGTAAAGTTATAGCGCAGCCCTCATTATTTAATATTATTGATTTTTCCAAATCGGTCATTGACGAAATAGAAGGCGTCAAAAAAAATGGTCAAATCATTTCATTTAAGCACCAACAAGAACATCTAGAAGTGTTTTTAGATTTCAAACTAATGCGTCATATTATTTTCAATTTAATATCAAATGCCATTAAATACTCCGACGAGAATAAAGAGATTACTTTGAAAATAGAAGCGAATACTAAGCAATTATTTATAGAAGTTACTGATGAAGGTATTGGTATTCCAAAAGAAGATTTAGACAATATGTTTAAACGATTTTATCGCGCCAACAACACAACCAATATACAAGGTACTGGTTTAGGATTAAATATAACCAAACAATATACAGAACTTATGGGTGGAAAAATCACCTTTAAAAGTAAATTAAATGTAGGAACAACTTTTTATCTAGAGTTTCCTTTAAATAATGGAATGATATGAAACAAGCAAGCTTATATTTTTAACACTCAGGCAAATGTTTGATTGCAAATATTGCCGATAATTATTGAGATGATCATTGAAAACAATAAATCTAGACACATGAAAAAAATACTATTAATTGAAGACAACAAAGATGTTAGAGAAAATACGGCCGAAATTCTTGAATTAGAAAACTACGATGTATCAACTGCAGAAAATGGTAAAATTGGTGTTGAAAAAGCACTTGAAATTATGCCTGATTTAATTATTTGCGACATTATGATGCCTGTATTAGATGGCTACGGTGTGTTTGAACGCCTAAGTAATAATCTAAAAACGGCCAGTATTCCATTTGTTTTTTTAACCGCTAAATCTGAAAAAGCAGATTTAAGAAAAGGTATGAATCTTGGTGCTGATGATTACTTAACCAAACCATTTGAAGAAACGGAATTACTCGATGCCATAGAATGTAGAATAAGAAAAAATACATTTTTAAAGAAAGAGTATGCTAAAAACATTGACGGTATTAATCAATTTTTAAATGAAGCATCAGACTATTTAAACCTGGAAGCTTTGTCTAAAGACCGCAGCATTCAATCTTATAAAACTAAAGAAAGAATTTATGATGAAGGCAATGCAGCACATCAATTGTTTTATATACAAAGTGGTAATGTAAAAACCTACCGAACAACAGAATCTGGTAAGGAATTTGTAACAGGTTTATATGGTGCAGGCGATTTCATTGGGCAATTATCATTATTAGGAGATACCGGAACTTATATAGAAACAGCGAGTGTTTTAGAAGATGCTGAAATTTGTGGTATCCCAAAAGCAGATTTTACAAAACTCATACATGTTAATAAAGATGTTTCTAATAAATTTATTGAAATGATTTCTCATAGTCTAATCCATTTACAAGAACAACTCGTGGATATGGCATTTGCTACAGTGCGTCAAAAAACCGCCAAAGCATTATTAGAATTAGATGCCAAAGGTTTAATAAAAGATAAGCAGCATAAAGGCATAAGCATGCCAAGAGAAGATTTTGCTGGTCTTATTGGAACCGCAACTGAAACTGCAATTAGAATGTTAACCGAATTTAAAAATGAAGGTTTAATTGGAGTAGAACCTAATAGAAAACTTGTTTTGTTAGATAAAGAAGGCTTGAGAGATGTTGCTGAGTTTGGATAATAACCTTTTTATTTTATTCCGGTTCTTCCACTCTATTCCCTTTCAATTTTTTAAGTAAATAAGTTCTTAAAATCATTACGAGTCGCTCTTGTAGTAAACCTTTAAACTCATGTTTAATGTTATTAGGTCTTAAACTATTTTTAGAACTTTTAAAACTCTGTTTTATCTGTTCTTTATAGATCTGTTTTTGCAAGCTCAAAATCTTTAACTGATTATCGATGTCGGCAAACGAATTATATTTATTTGGTATCATCTTTCGAAAAGTAATAGTTAGAAAATTTACGGATCAAAGGCGCATTAAGTTTAGCTCTAAAAACATAAGTAAGTACAACTACCAAAACATAAAATAAGCCCACAATTAAAAAACCATAAAATGTATTCTCTAACATTTGAGCTATTTTAAAAGCTACTGCAAATGAAACAATGAGTAAGGCAATAGAACTTAAAGCACCTATAATTAGTGCTTTTGTTATAAAAACAATACTAACCATAAGTGCTTTAAAACTTTTTAGCTTAATGTATTCTTCACTACTTTTTACATAGCCATGAATATTAACATCAGTTTCTAAAAGGCTTTCTTTTAATGCTTCAAATGACATAATTAGTTTTTTTGAAGGTGTGCATTTCTTCTTTTAAGTTCTTCCAACTTATTTTCTAAAGCAGAAATGATATCATCAGCTTTCCCGCTCATATTAGAAATAGTATCATCTAATTTTTGTTCAAACTCTTCCTTTTTATGATTTACGGTTTTCGTCAATTCTTCTTTTGCATGAGATACACGTTCAGCAATGTCGTGTTCCATATCTTCAGCTTTTTGCTTAATTCTTCTTCTTGTTTCTGTACCCTTATCTGGTGCGTATAAAATTCCAATACCTGCACCTATTGCTGCTCCTGTTAATAAAGCTAATAAGGTGTTTTCGCTATTTCTTGTCATGATTCTATGTTTTTTTAGACCTGCACATTGGCAGACTGGTTAATAATTAAATTTTACACTTCAAAATTAGGACTATTAACCCAAGATTAGAATGACCTACGTCAGCCTAGAAAAAAATTAAATAATATCATAAATAACTAGATTGATGGAGGTCATTTCTTATAGGCGTTCATTCTTTTATTTTAGCATTATAATCGGTAATAATATTGCCAGCATAACAAAGAAGATGAATTCTAAAATTGAAGAATTAAAAGAAAAGCACGTATTATTAAAAGCTTTCCCTTCAATTAAGCAAATGAATAATGCTATAAAGCACATTTGCCGATTGAAAATTGATGGTATTCAAATTTCTGTTTTAGGCAAACTAGAAGATGTTGATTTATATACCAATTTCACAAATTATTGGACGGAATTAAAAGCCGATTATAAGGATGAATTGAAACTTTCTTCAAATTTTGGAATAGTGTCAAACCCTAATATAGGTACTATTTTTATTACAGGATTTTTGACACCTATATTTTTACAAAAAATTAATGGTAAATCAATTGGATCAATGACAACAGGTCTATATGGGATTTTAAGAGGCTTGGGAATTGAGAAAAAAAGCGTCCTCGCTTATTCAAAAGCGTTAAATAAAGGCAATTATCTACTTGTAATAAGAGGCAATAAAAGTGAATTACAGGAAATAGGCGTTAATTTTAAAGAATCGGCTTAGAAAATAGCTTTAATGATTTAGGGATGAAAAGCCCAATAACATACGTTTTTTTTTAGAACTCTATCTCTATGCTATAGTTACTATGTCAATTCTACTTAAAAATCTTTGGTCAAAAACACCGTTAAATTTTAAAAATGAAAACAGATATTAATATATCAGAATTCCTTAGTTCTCGCACAGAATTTAAAAATAAGTTCAGTTTGCGGGAAATGTATCGAGCCACGGTTTATATGCCTAGGGCTATTATTAAAATGATTGAAAATAGTAAAAGTCAATTCATCGATATTAATTTTGCAAAACGTTTACAATTAGCAGTAACTGAAGTAAATGGATGCGCTGTCTGCTCCTATGGACATGCCAAATTGGCTTTGCGTCAAGGTATAAGTGGTAAAGAAATAAGTAGTTTTCTAAGTGGCAAAGATCATTTTATGAAACCGGTAGAAGCAAAAGCAATTATGTTTGCTCAACATTATGCAGACTCAAGAGGATATCCTAAAAAATTCACTTATGATGCAATTGTATCCGAATATGGAAAGAAGCAAGCCCTTATTATTCTTTCTATAATTCAGATCATGACTATTGGTAACATGTTTGGTATTCCGTTTAGTGCATTTCAATCTCGTCTAAAAGGAAAACCTTATAAAGATAGTTCGTTAGTAGCTGAATTAGGACTACTAATAGCTGGGATATGTTTAATCCCAATTGCTATTATTCATGGGGTATTAAGAGGATTAATTGGTCTACCCAATGTAAAACTTGATAAAAGCCTTGCTAAAGAACAAGACGGGTTTCAAGAATCATAAAACGGCAGCACTTTTAGACCGTATTACAACAATTTCAAACTCTAGCCACTTCATGAAAAATATATCCAGAAACCAAATGGCTGTGTTGATCCAAACCAACGTATAATCATCGACAAATAGTATGGCCACTGACCTACATCATTGTTAACTCCTAAACGTTTTTCTAAATTCATAGTAGAAATAATTAGTAATATAAAATTTAGAAATTATGAAAAGAGTAGAAAACAAAGTTGTGGTTGTAACAGGTGGTGCATTAGGTATCGGACGTGAAACGTGTCTTTTGTTAGCTAAACATGGAGCAAAAGTTGCCGTAGCGGATATTCTTGATAAAGAAGGTCAGGAGTTGGTTGACGACATAAACAAATCCGGAGGGGTCTCACAATTCTATCATCTAGATGTAACAAACGAAAAAGAAGTTGAGAGCGTATATACAAATGTTTTTAAAGAGTTTGGCAGACTTGATGCTACTGTAAATAATGCGGGAATTGCGGGCGCAGACAAACCATCTCATGAAGTAACCGAAAAAGAATGGGATCTTGTTATGAATATTAATTTAAAAGGGGTTTTCTTTTGTTCCAAGCATGCAATACCTTTTATGAAAAAATCTGGTGGCGGAAGTATTGTAAACCTGTCGTCAATTTATGGAATTGTAGGCGCTGCAGATTTACCACCATATCACGCTTCTAAAGGTGCGGTTAGAGTAATGTCTAAAACCGATGCCATACAATACGCAAAAGATAAGATTAGAGTAAATTCTGTGCATCCAGGTTTTATTTGGACACCATTAGTGGAAGCGTTAGGTAAAGAAAAACCAGGGTTCCGTGAACAACTTGATAGTCTGCACCCAATAGGACAAATTGGTGAAGCTATTGATATTGCCTATGGTATACTGTATTTGATCTCTGATGAATCTAAATTTACGACGGGTAGTGAATTAGTTATTGATGGTGGATATACCGCTAGATAACTTAGTGATTTTGGGTGTCAAGTAAATATTAAAGATCAATGCCACTCAGCAGAAACAATAATTAACTGTAAATAATAATATTTTACACCGTTTTTACTGCAGCTGAGTGGAATTTTGATTTGGTTATTATAGGCTTCAGCGTTATATAAGTTAACCCAAATTGGTTTTTAATTCTATCAAGGTTATTTCTGGACGCATTCCAATCCTTGCAGGAAAACCCAACCAACCCAAACCTCTGTTAACATAAAGATATTGCGTATTATGTTTGTACAAACCAGCCCAATGTTTAAACTTGTATTTAATAGGACTCCATTGTAAATGTTTATACTGAAAAGCCGCTTGCATGCCGTGTGTATGTCCTGAAAGCGTTAATGAAATATCCGTTTTATCTATTACTTCTTCCACCCAATGCGTCGGATCATGCGATAATAGAATCTTAAACGGAATAGCTTTAACAACTTCCATCGCTTTATCTAAATCTCCATATTGCTTAAATGGTGGTTTTCCCCAATTTTCTAATCCTATTATAGCAATTTGTTCATTGTTTTTTGAAATTATTTCAGCTTCATTCAATAACAATTTAAAATCTATAGTTTTAAAAAAATGCTTTATGGCAACGAAATTTTCTTGCTTTGCTTCTACTGTTTCCCATTGGCTATAATCCCCATAATCATGATTGCCCAAAATGGCATATTTACCTTTTTTGGCTTTTAATTTATTGAAGATTTTATCCCAACCTCGCAATTCCCATGCGTAATTATTTACCAAATCGCCTGTAAAAACAATATAATCTGGTTTTATATTATTTATTATTTCAATAGCAGGCTCTAATTTTTGATAGGCATAATTAAAACTACCCAAATGCGCATCTGATAATTGCACTATTCGCAAACCATCAAAAGATTTTGGTAGCTTTTTAGACTTTACAGTATGATCATATACTTTAAATCTATATTTCGCTTTAAAAATCCCATAAAGAATAACAAAAAATGGAAGAAACCCAGAGAACAAGCCAACAATAGGAATAACAATAATTGATTTACTTTCTGAGAAAATAAAATTTGTAAAATATAGTATTGAGATAACAACAACGAAAATTAACTTAGGTACAAATGATAAAATTGCAAGTCCATAAAACTTAGAGATAAGGCGCTGTTTTCTAATTGGACTGATAGCATCTAAAGTGATTTTTAATGTTAAAATAGATCCTATTAAACCAATTGTAAACAACCAAAATAGAACGTTAATAATCGTTCTTAAAATTATTGAATCCAATAGAAGTGTTATGGACTGCAACCAATAGAATGCTGTAACATCCACTAAAAATAGGGCAACACATAATAAGAAAATGGCAAAAAGCGAAAATGATTTCATGTGTTTTTTCTATTGTTTTTTATCTGTCACATGGTACATCCATTTAATCATTCTATTAGATATAAACAGTTAGTTATGGATGTTTCATGTGTCTTTTCTATTGATTTTATCTGTCACATGGTACATCCATTTAAAGAATCTTTTAGGTATTAAAATCTAATTATTAATGTGTCATGTTTTTATTTTTAAGGTTTAAAAGAACAATTGTATTTGCACTAAAGCAAATCTGCACTCTTAAACCTTAATATATTAAACTAAATTTGAGTTTTAATCTTGTGTTAGATTATTTCCAACTCATTTTTCACATCATAAACACCAGGAGCAGAATATGCCGTCTTTCTAGCTTCATCTTTTTCTAAAATTGAATTGACTCTACCATGTAATTTTACGGTATGACCTTCAACATCTACATAAATATTTTTCGCATCAATATCTGCCATACGCTCGAATGCTTGTTTAATTTTATTCTTAATATCTACAGGTTTCGCAATAGGTTTTAAAGTGATTTCATTGGTTACACCATGTACACCAAGCAAATCCTCAACAGCAGTTTTTGCAGCTATTCTTTGATATTCCCATTCTACATTGCCAGTTAAGTATACCCAACCGTTTTCAACTTTTGCTTCAACTTTTTCTTCAGGTACAGATGAGTTTCTTTTTAAAGCATCAACCACTGCTTTCGCTATTTCCGTATCAGTAAATTTATTATCTACACCATATTTAACGACGATACCTTCTGCTACAGCTTTTACACCAGAAACATGTCTTACTGCTTTTTCTGCGTTGCGTTTTTTAGTATAGTTATCTACAATACCACTTAAAGTTACCACACCATTTTTTACAATAACACCAATTTCAGTTTCATCAATGTTAGGTTGCCAAGACAGTTCTTCTAAAATATCTTCTTTTATACTTTCATCAGTTCTCATATCTATACTTTTTTATTAAACATTAAATCAGTATTCAAAAGTAGCTTAGAGTATTAGGATCTAAAATGATTCAAGTCAGCATGATATGTTTTTTGTTAGAATGACCTAGGTCATTCCCCTAAATCTATAGCAGCCGTAAATTTGGGTACTAAATTTTTTCTAAAATGGACAATCTAAAATATTATGAAAGTAAAAAGGAATTTGATGTATTTGTAGCAAGTACATTTTCCGATTTAAAGACATATAAAAGCGAAAACAAACAAGCAGCTTTCAATAAATTATTATTAACGGACTTATTTGAAGTAAAGCGTTACATCATTAAAAGATTAAGTACAGCTTTAACTAAAGGAAATTTACCTCAAAACAAATATAAAGCTGACGATTTTATAGACCAATTGTTTATTGAAGTTTATGACCACATTAATGAGGTTGAAAACGAGAAAAAATTTTATCCTTGGTTATTTAAAAAAGCTAATGACTTATTAGATGATAAAATTGAAGAAGAATCTTTTGATGATTTCTTTCTAAAAAACATTGACACTTATACGCAACCCGAATGGGATGAAATGCAAGAAAAATTTAGTACCGATGGTGGTGGCGATTTACTGTTGATTGAAGAATTAGATGACATGTCTTACAATCATAACGACTACACCCTAAATCATGTATTTATTGAAGATGAAGAGAAAGACTGGATTGAAAAAATTGATAAGGATTTAAGTGCTAAAGACATTGAAAACCAAATTGCATTAGTGCTACATCACTTACCATTAGAGATGCGAACCGTTTTTCAATTGTCTACTGTTCAGCACTTAGAATTGGGTGATATTGCTCAAATACAAAATATAACCATTGAAACGGTAAAACTACATTTAGCAACTGCGAAAAACGCGCTTAAAGTCAGTTTTATGAACAGATATCCTGTGAAATAATAAATCATTTTGTAAAATGAACTACAAGGATTATTATAAAATATTAGGAGTTAGCAAAGATGCTTCCGAAAAAGAAATTAAGAAAGCCTATCGGAAATTAGCAGCGAAACATCATCCAGATAAAAATCCTGATGATAAAGCGTCTGAAGAAAAATTTAAAGAAATAAACGAGGCTAACGAAGTTTTAAGCGATAAAGAAAAGCGTGAAAAATATGACACACTAGGCTCTAACTGGGAAGCTTACCAAAATACAGGAGATGACTGGCGAGATTACGCCAATCAAGCCAACCAAAGACAAAGCAGAGCAAATGGTTATTCTTATCAAGGAGATCCTTCTAGTTTTTATGGCCAAGGTGCACAAAGTGGCGAAGATTTCTCTAGTTTCTTTGAAACCTTTTTTGGAGCAGGCGGACGAAATACAAGAGGCCAACGATCAGCACATTCTGGAGGCGACACGCAAGCCGAAATGCCAATTACACTTTTGGAAGCCTACGAAGGAAGCAAACGTACCTTTGAAATCCACAATGAAACGTTACGCATATCGATTAAAAAAGGAGCATATGACGGTCAGCAATTAAAAATAAAAGGCAAAGGCCAGAAAGGTGTTCAAGCCGGCAACAGAGGTGATTTGTATATTATTTTAAAAGTACAACAAGATCCTCGATTTCAAAGAAATGGAGATAACCTACTCTACAGTGCCTCAGTAGATTTATATACCGCCATTTTAGGTGGTAAAATAGAAGTACCAACGCTTACAGGAACTGTAAAGGTTACCGTTCCAAAAGGTAGTGAAACAGGAAAAATACTCAGATTAAAAGGCAAAGGCATGCCTAAATATAATAAACCAACAACACATGGTGATTTGTTAGTGAAATTAACCGTGAATTTACCTAAAGCGCTTACAAAGGAAGAAGAAGAATTATTTAAAAAATTACAAGGTTTAAGAACACCTCAAACCGTAGACACAAACTAAAAAAAAAATAGATAATTATGGACACATTAATTTCAAACCCAAAAGCACAATATTTATTAGGTGCAGGACTCGATGTTTTACATTTTGAAAGCAGAGAATGGCTAGATACTATTGACTTGTATAAAGATGAAGTTCGATTTTTTGAAAATTTATTAAAAGAAAAAGATGGGGCAAAATACAACAAGTCAGACTATGAAAAGATGCTGGATAATTTAAATATGATTCACACTGATTTGTTCAACGATTTAGAGCAAAGCATCATTGAACACGAACAGCTTTTATCTAAAATAGAATTGGCTGAAAAAGGATTATCGGATAATGATTATAGAGAAAAACATCAACAAATTCGATTAAGAATAAACACTTTTAGTAAAAATTTTAAAACCTTTAAAAGAATTGTATTTGATTATGCAAAAAGTCTTAATTAGTAAATTATCTAACTTTTATTAATTCGAATTAAAATTTATAAAAATTATGAAAGGGGATTTCAATAAAATAGTAAATGAAGAAGTACCTGTTCTAGTAGATTTCTTCGCCGAATGGTGTGGACCTTGTAAAGCGCAATCACCAATTATAAAAGCGTTAGCGCAAGAGGTTAATGGCAAAGTACGCGTTATAAAAATAGATATTGATAAAAACCAAGCAGTAGCACAGCGCTACAATGTTAGAGGTGTTCCAACATTGGTTTTGTTTAAAGAGGGACAGATTGTTTGGCGACAATCTGGTGTACAGAGTAAGGAGCAACTTATAGGTGTTATAAAACAACACACTTCCGTTTTGAGTTAAATATGAATTAAAAAAAAATTAAATATGGAATTAGCAATATACACAGCCACCTATGATATAGCAGATACTGTTCAAAATTTTATGAATATCTATTATGCTACACACATGAAATATTTGGCAAGCGATCTTTTAGATAAAGGCTTATCTCCTACTCAAATTTCCGATGCTGTTTCTGCTGCCATTAAAGTCGCAAATGCTTCAGGTATTAAAACTCACAAACACTTCTTACCTATTTTTAGTGGGTTAAATGAAGGCATTATTCAAGACTGTAAACTCTCGGACTTGGGATATGGACTGGTATTGATGAATGCAGACATAAGTTTGCCTGCTGTTAGCGCGTTTCAAGTTGACGTGTTAATGGGCCTTTTAAAATTTTAATTTCAAATTGAAAAGGGCAGTTATCATTATTTTTATAAAATCATTAGTAATAGAAGCATGTTTTAAGAGAATGATTAAATTAATCTCTTAGTTAAAGGATAAAAAATCTACACCTATAAATTCTTTGCACGGTCTCCTTTCATCTTCAAAGAATCATGCTTTCTAAAATTCTGTTTTAAGTGTAATAAGTATTTAGACTGATTTCGGTCATTTCAGAAACCGTTTTATTGGACTAAATTTATGCTTTAAATCATTGATAATAAAAATCATCATTATGTTAGGCAACTTAAACAATAGACAGATTGAGCATGTATTACACAGTTTAATTATTGGTAGAATTGGCTGCCATACAGATAATAAAACCTATATCGTTCCTATAACTTATGCCTATGATGGTAAATATATCTACGGACATACTAACGAAGGTATGAAGATTGACATGATGCGAAAGAATCCAATGGTTTGTTTTGAAGCCGATGTTGTAGATAATATGAGTAATTGGAGAAGTGTCATTGCTTGGGGAAAATTTGAAGAATTAAAAACACCTGAGGAACGAATAGAAGGCATGAAAATAATAACAGATAAAGTTATGCCTTTAATGACTGGAGAGACAACTATGAGTCACTCAATGACTGACTCAGGACAAGAATCCATTGAAGCTTTGCAAGGAGTTGTGTACAGAATTAAACTGACAGAAAAAACGGGAAGATTCGAAAAAATGTAGCTTTAAATGTTAGATACTATTTTATTATTTCAGTTTGCGCTGCGCTTCCTTTTTTGAATATATCCAAGCAAAAACAGCCAAAATAACATACAAAATAATAATGGCAATCATCTGTTGCCATTCGTTTGTAAATTCATAATATAAAATCAATAGTCCACCCATTCCAAGTCCTAAAATAGAAAGCATTGTAATAAATTTTGAAGAATTTGTTTCTGTTCTTATTTTATAGTTAGCAATTGCCATCAGTAAAGACACTAATAAAAAAGTAATACTTCCAAATTCTAGAATTAATTCTAGGCCACCTAACAGAATTAAAATACTTGCCAAAATAGCCATTGTAATAATGGCATTTTGTGGACTATTATTTTTTCGAACACACAACCAATGTGGAAAAAATCCATCTTTAGCAATAACTGCCATTTGACGTGATGAACCAAATACGGTTCCGCTTATGGCACTACTGGTGGCGAGTATAGCACCCAAAATAACAATGTTGGTACCTAAACTTCCCAATACAGTTCCCGCGCCTGCTGCTAAGGCAAATTCTTTATTCTTTATAATTTCTTCTGTAGGTATGGCGAACAATGCCCCAATGGAAATCACAACATAGATAAGTATCGCCAAGGCTATGGCTGAATAGATCGCTCTAGGAATATTTTTTTCAGGATTTGTCATTTCATTAACCGCATTAATAACCAATTGAAAACCTTCAAAAGCTACAAACGTTAACGAAGCCACAATAAGAATGGAAAACAGGTTAGATTTTTCAGCATCCAAGACCATATTATCAATAAACGTGCTAAAATCAGTAGTGCCATGTTGAATGAGTACAATAGAAATAATAGTGAGCAAAACCAATTTGGTATATACCATAACATCTTCTATTTTTCCCATACCATTAACGCTCCACACATTAATACCTGTAAAAAGAGCAATTACACCAATGGCAATGGCTTTTCTAATCCAAATAGTATTGGCAAAATCAGTACTACTAATAGCGTAAGATGAAAATGTATAGGCATACAGTGCTAAGGTACTTATGTAACCAAAAATAACAAACCAACCCACAACTGAAGCCGAAAAAGGCGAATTAGGATACGTTCGTTTAAAAAAGGAATATGTTGCGCCTTCATCTTTATAATAAAGTCCTAGTTTAACATAAGAATAAGCAGCTAAAGTTGCTATACAACCCCCAATAATAATGGCAACAGGTGCCAAATTCCCAATAATGGAAACCGCTATGCCTAAAATGGTAAAGATGCCACCACCTACCATTCCTCCCAAGGCTATAGCAATGAGTTCTGGAAGACCGAGACTTTTATTTCTTTTTCTGTGTATAGTCATAAGTTTTATCTAAATGTAATACTAATGGAGTAATGCTATTTAATAAAAAATAAAATTCTCTAAATTTTATCACTTTATGCAACTAGTCAATTACTTCGATCTCATTGATTACAATATGAACACCTGGTGCTAAATATGCCGCGTTTTCAGCCGCTTTCTTTTCTGCTATTGAATGAACTGTGCCATTAAGTTTCACTAAACCATCTGTGGCATCAACTGAGATTGCATTGGCTTCTATAGCTGCAGAGCGTTTAAAGGCTTTAGTTATTTTTTCCTTAACATCTAATGGTTGTAGGCTTTGTTTTATAGTGATGGTATTGTTTATCCACTTTACTCCAATTATGTTTTCTGCAACACGTTTCGCGGCATCCTTTTGGTAGAAGGATTCCACTTCTCCTGATAAATTAATCCAACCATCTCGTACTTCAATCGAAATTTTATCTTCAGGCACTGCTGTGTTCCATTCAAAAGCTCTTACAATGGCTTTACTAATCTCTAAGTCCGTTTTTTGGTAGTTTGTTCCGTACTTAACTTCAATATCTCCTGCTAATGCCTTTACCCCTTTCACTCGTTTTACAGCTTCTTCTGCAGCCACTTTTTTATGGTAATCATCTAGGACACCTGTAAGCATAACAGTTCCATTCTCTACGACGACTCCAATTTGAGTTTCGTCTACATTGGGTTGCCATTCGAGTTCCTCCAATACATCTTTTTTAATATCTAAATCTGTTCTCATAATAATTATATTTAAATTATTGGATATATGTTTACTACAAAGTTACTTTAGGAAGGTTTTAATTGAAATGACTTGTATCAGCCCTTTTTGCTTCGTATTTCTAGATTTAAGACAACTTAGTTTCTGTTTTTTTTGCGCTTATTCCATTTTACTATTTCATACCAAATTACAGCTATAAAACCTGTTAGTATGCTAATAAATAATTGCGAAAAGCTTAAGGTTTCAAACTTGAAGAATTTTGTGAATGGCGGTATAAAAAGCAGGGATGCAGTTATAGTAATCGTGATACCAATAATCAATGGCACTAACTTATTTTTATATTTTAAGGTCGTTAGAACCGAATAATAAAAAGACCGATTTACCAAGGTTAGAAATATATTAGCAGCAATTAATGTCGTAAAAACCATACTTCGCGTAAGTGATTCACTATAATCGTGTTGTATGCCATATTGATATACCATCAGCACTCCCAAAGTAATAATAAGACCTTGTACGATACTAGTAGTTAATTCTTTTCCGTTAAAAAAAGTAACTGTAAACGGACGTGGTTTTTGAAGCATACTGTTTTTTTCTATCGGTTCATTTTCATAAATAATAGAACATGTTGGACCCATTATTAATTCTAAGAAAATAATATGTACAGGATAAAATATATTTGGAAATTCCCAACCCAAGGCTAAAGGAATAAAAACGGTTAAAATAATTGGTATGTGGATGGATATAATATACTGAATTGCTTTTTTTAAGTTAGCGTAAATGCGTCTTCCCATAGCAATAGCATCTACCATTTTTGATAGATCATCTTCCAATAAAATTAAAGTTGCTGCTTGCTTAGCAATTTCAGTTCCTTTTTTACCCATCGCAATTCCAATATGTGCTGCTTTTAGAGCTGGACCATCATTAACACCATCACCTGTCATGGCTACAATTTCTTTATTGGCTTTTAAGGCATTAATAATTTTCAGTTTAGCCTGCGGAAACATTCTTGTAAATATGGAGGTGTCTTCTACTTTTTGTCGCAATTCCGTGTCATTAAGTTGCATTAATTCGTCCCCAGACATGCTTTTCTCAAAACCTTTAAACCCTATTTCTTTGGCAATAGCTCTAGTTGTTAATGCATTATCACCAGTGATGATTTTTACTTTTATTCCTGCTAAACGAAAATCTTCTAATACGGATGCTATATTTTTCTTTGGTGGATCGTAAAAAGCAACAATTCCTTTAAAATTGAATTGAAAATCTTGCTGTGTTTTTGGATAATTATCACCTTCAAAATTGGTGTCAGCCACACCCAATACACGATATCCTTCTGCTGTTATTGTTTCTATCGCTTTATTTATATGTTCCTTTTCAATGGTTGAGAGATTTGAAATTGCCATTAAAGCTTCTGGTGCTCCTTTTGCTGCTATTATTCTTTTGCCTTCAATGTTTTTAAATATATGCGTCATCATAGGCGGTTTTCCTCCTAGTGGATATTCATGCACCATAGCATATTGTGAACGTTCATCTCTTTGAACACTATTTTTATAAGCATTGTGTAACGCTATTTCCATAGGGTCAAAAGGAATAGGTTCACTCGCCCACATCGCAATTTTTATCAATTCTTTTTCAGCAGTACTTAAAGTGTCATTTATGTTGAATATTTTGTTAGAAGACAGCGTAAAAAGCCTTGCGAGACTCATTCTGTTTTCGGTAATAGTACCTGTTTTATCTGTACAAATAATGGTCGCACTACCTAAAGTTTCCACGGTTTTTATTTGCTTAACAATAACTCCTAATTTCATCAGTCGCCAAGCTCCTAAAGCCATAAATGTGGTAAAAGCCACAGGGATTTCTTCTGGTAAAATACTCATAGCTAATGTTAAGGCTTTGAGTAAACTGTCTAAAATATTGTGAGAATGATAATAGTTAATGGCCCAAACAATTATAAAAATAATAGCTCCAACAATGGCCATTTTTTTTACAAAATTGTTAATCTGTAATTCTAATGGTGTTTTTTCTTTTTGTATTTCTTCTATACTTTTACCTATTTTACCTAATTGCGTTTCATTACCAATAGCAGTAACCGTAACAATAGCCAATCCTCCTGAAACTAAGGTTCCTTGATACACTTTATGATCTGCTTTTGTTTTGTCTTTATAAACAGATAACGATTCTCCAGTTAGAATAGATTCGTTTACAGAGAAATCATTGGAATGAACAATAATACCATCTCCTGCAACAGTGCCACCTTCTTCTACGATTAGACTATCTCCAACAACTAAATTTTCACTTTTTATGTCTTCAGTTTTACCATTGCGAATGACTTTACATTTGGGTTCTGAAAAAGTTTTTAATTTTTCTAAAGCATTACGACTTCTAGAGTCTTGGTATAAAGAAATAGCAGCGACGAGGACTGTTGCAGAAGAAAGAAAAATACCATCTCCAATATTTCCACTAATAAAGTAAATAGCAGACGCGACCAATAATAAAATAACCATGGGCTCTTTTACCAAACTTCTAATAGCCTCAAAAAAATAATACTCTTTTTTAGCTTCTAGTTTGTTATACCCATATTTAGATCGCGCTTGCAGCACTTCTTCATTGGTTAAACCTTTTATATTAAAGTTTTTGGTTTGCATAAAAAGTTTTGAGAAAGTAGTTTTTATAAATGTAAAACTTTCATTTTCAATATTTTGAAATTTTCACACTATGCCTGACCTCAAATAATTAATCGCACACGTAATTCTTCAATTTTATGAGAAACATAATTTCTAAGAAAACTCAACTAATATCATTTCTACATATAGTATTCGATGCCTGATTGCATAATTTATTATGCTTTTTATATAAGTACTTTTACATGGATCTACTATCCATTATTTTAAGTAGAACTTAAAATGAATTACATTTTACTTTAAAAAATCTGAATCTCGAAATGCTGGATTTGGATATTTATAAAACCCTTCGCCTGTAGAAATGCCCAATTTATTTTTATCTATAAAGTGCTCTTTTAAGTAAGCTACCGTTTTAATTTTTAATGGGTCTTTTGTCTTATCCGCAGCTATTTTATCTATATTATAAGCGGTTGTTATACCAACAACATCTAATATAGCAAAAGGACCTAATGGTGCGCCAGTTGCTTTCATCCATGTTTTATCTATGGTTTGCACATCTGCAACCTCATTTACTAATAAACTCGTAGCTGCGCTTAATAAAGGCACTAATAGTGAATTTAAAATATAGCCTGGTTGCTCTTTATGTAAAGGTAGTGCCAACATACCAATGGCTTTGGCAAAGGCAACAACATCTTCAAATACTTTTTTGTCAGTAGTTGCATGTCCCATAATTTCTGCTGTATTATGAATCCATATGGTATTGGCAAAATGCAATGCTAAAAATTTAGAAGATCTTCCTGTCGATTCTGCAAATTGACTAGGCAACATGGTTGAAGAATTGGTAGCAAAAATTGTTTTTTCTGGAGCAACTTTTGCTAGCTTTTTATAGAAATCAATTTTAATTGCTGGGTTTTCTGGAACGGCTTCAATAAGTAAATCAGCATCTTTTACAGCTTCTGCTAGATCTGATGTATAATTTAAGTTTAAATGCGTTTTATCTATTTGTTGCTGTGTAGCATTTAAATCTTTTTTATAGGCTTCGCTCAGCGTTTTGAATTTAGCTTTTGCTTTCTCTAAAACATCATCATTAATATCGAAAACGGTAACATTAAATCCGTGAAATGCGCTTTGAAATGCAATTTGGTAGCCCAAAACTCCGCTTCCTGCTATGGTTATATTTTTGTAGTTCATTTTAATCGTTTTTATGCTCTTAATTATTTTATTCTAAAACTCTATATTTCTTGTGTTTACATATAAACAGCATCGTATTCTACCTTTAATTCATTTTTTACATTAGTGATACCTTCCGCTAAATATGCCGCTATGAGTGCATCGTCTTTTTCTTTAATTGAATTTACTTTACCTTGAAGTATTGCTGTATTCCCTTGAATAGTAACAGTAATATTATTGGCATCTATGCTTGCTGAACGCTCAAAAGCTTTATTGATGTTTTTCTCTATATCAATTGGTGTCACTTCTTCGATTATACTAATAGTATTAATTATGCTTTTTATACCTTCAATATATTCTAAACTTTTTTCTGCTTCACTTTTTTGATAGGCCCACTTTACTTTACCCGTTAAGAAAACATGACCATCTTCAACTTTTACATTAATATTTTCTTGAGGTACGGAAGTATTCCACTCTAAATCAAAACTGATTTTTTTAGCAAGATCAGTATCACTAACGTTAGCTTTGATTTTAACTTCGATATCATCCACAACAGCTTTAACCCCTATTATTTTTTTTGCCGCATTTACAGCGACTAATTTTTCTGCCAAGTTGCTGACGATACCAGAAAGCCTAACAATTCCGTATTTAACTTCTATATTAAAATGTGTTTCATTAACAATTGGTTGCCAAGCAAATTCATCTAATACGTCCTGTTTTATTTCTATATCTGTTCTCATTATTTCTGAATTTTAAAGCCTTCTAAATTGATCTATACAAAATTAGTCTAGTTGATTATGTTAAATACTGACCTAGGTCAGTGTAAAAAAATTGCCCTAATCCAATTAATTGATTTAGGGCAGTTTTCTATAAGAAATATCAATTTCTTATATAGGTATTAAGAAAAACTAGTAAACAACTTCTAATTCGTTATCTACAGCCCAAACACCTGGTGAATAATAAGCTGTTCTCCTAGCATCATCTTTTTCTTTTAATGAATGTACTCTACCAGATAATGTTACCGTATGTCCTTCTGTTTTTACAGTAATTCCTTTGGAATCAATATCTGCAGAACGCTCAAATGCTTTTTTTATTTTTGCTTCGATATTACTAGCATCTACGCTATTTTTAAGTGTAATATTATTAACCACATATTTTACACCAGATAGGTTTTCTACTGCTTTTTTTGCAGCGTTTTGTTCAAAAGCCCACATCACTTCACCTGTAAGATAAATCCAACCATTTTCGACTTTGACTTCAATTTTATTAGATGGCACTGAAATATTCCACTTTAAAGCATTAACAGCTGCTAACGCTATTTCTGTATCTGATTTTTTGAAACTTTCACCATATTGTACTTCAATATCTTCTGCGACGGCTTTAACTCCAAATACACTTTTAGCAGCATTTTCTGCTTCGCGTTTTTTTACGTAACTATCTACGGTTCCTGATAGTGTTACAACACCATTTTTTACAATAACCCCAATTTGGGTCTCATCTATGTTTGGCTGCCACTGTAGTTCATCCAAAACATCTTCCTTAATACTTAAATCTGTTCTCATCTCGTTATGATTTTAATTAAACATTAATTTATACTTCAAAGGTATTGCGGTGTTAACCTATTGACACTGACCTACATCAGCATCGCTTTTTTTTTGAAAATTTTAACAAAACCACTGCTTTTTTTAATGACAGCATATATTTAAATGTTAGACTTTGGTTGTTTTGATAGTACACAACGATAATAAATTCCATAAGCAATTACCACACCCAAAAATGCCATAGCCATATCTTTTTGTGCATCCCAAACATCGCCTTGCGTGCCTAAATATGAAACACCTTCTTCTACAAAAAAGACATCGGCAACAAGCCATTCTAGAATTTCGTAAAACGCACTTAAAGAAAATATGGTGCTAATAGGTATAATTGTGGCGATACGATTTGGGAATTTTAACCAGTTTAAATAAAATTCCCTTAAAGGATAATATAACAGAAATCCGAAACTAAAATGTACTAATCTATCATATTGATTTCTTGACGTATCAAAAACATCTTGAAGCCAATAGCCAAAAGTATTATCAGCATAGGTATATTTAGATCCATAAACATGCAGACATAAAAAAACACAGATTAAAAAATAGCTAGAATTGCTGAATCTGTGTTTCTTGTAATTAATAATTAAAAAAAGCAAAGCTAAAATGGTCAAAGTATTTTCTATAAGCCAATTCTTTATATCTGTGGTGCCAATTAAAGAATTTGTCCAAATGGTAATAAACATCATACCAACCCAAAAAAGCTTATGTCCCTTCACGATTTTAACCTTGCTTTATAATGTTGTTAACTGAAGTCGTTCTTAATTTTCCTTAAGCCAAATGCTAGAAATATTCTAAATATACCTGCACTTACAAATGCCATAGCTGTCATATATACAATGCTTAAACCGGCAAAAACAGGATTTGCTAATAGTAGAAATGCAAACACTAAAGTGAGAAACCCTAAACATAATAACCATCCCCAATTTGGAACCTCTATGGCTTTAAACTGAAACGATAATCCAATGGCCATAAAAGCTTGAAATAATAACCAAAAACCAACATAATAAGGTAGAATGGCCATAGTCATTAATGGATGTGATATTAATAATAAGCCTACAATAAGATCTAGAATACCACTTGCGAGATACCAACCCCAATTATCTATATCCTTTTTATTAGTAATAGAAAATAAAATTTGAGATATACCTGAAACGAATATGAATACACTAAAGACAATACTTAGTGATACATAACTTGTTAATGGCGTTTGAAACACCCAAACTCCTGCAATAATATATAAAACTCCAATTACGAGTGATATCCACCAATTTCTCACTGTAGATTGTGCAGAACTGAATACTGTATTCGCCATGACATTTTTAATTTACGTTATTTTTAAAAAGGTCTTTTAGGGCGTTACCAAGCTCTTGCATATCATGATTAAATTCGCGCTCAAATTTTTTCTCATTCGCTTTTGCTGTATCATTAAAATCAATCATATCTTCATTAAACGCTTTAGCTCTTTGAGCTACTTTTTCTTTTAGCTCATTATTTTTTTGTTCAAGCTTATCGAGTTCTTCGTTCAATTTTTCTTTTTCAGCATTACTTGCTTCCGCTATCTTATCTCTGAGGTTTTTTATTTCGTTCTCAGTATTTTCAATGGCAGTTTCGGATGTGGCTTTAAATTTTTTCCAATCTAGCTCTACTGCATTTTTAATCTCCTTACTACTATCTTCTGCTCCTTGTTTTAAATCTTTACTAAGTTCTTTTGCATCTTGTTTAACAGCTTTTGCATCTTGTTTAGATGTTTCTCCGCAGCTTGTTAATACTGTTCCTGTCATAAATACTATTATGATAAAGGATAAAATATTTGTTTTCATAATTAATTGTTTTAAAATTTGTTTTATTTTTTTATTTTCCAAAAATCTCTAAGTCCAGTTAAGAGTTCATTCATATCTTTTACAAATGCATTTTCAAAAGCTGTTTTTAAGACTTTATCTGATTCATTAATGCTTTCTAAGGTTGCTTTTATCTTTGTATTAAAATTTGCTAAACGCGCTTTTAAACTGTCCTTTTTATGTTCTAATGAATCTAGCGAAGTATTAAGTTTGTGTTGTTCCTTTTTTCTGTTTATTGAAATTTCTTTTCGTAATTCTTCAATTTTATATTCTCTTTCTTTTATGGCAACCTGAGCATTATTATAAAACTCTTTCCAATCTACTTTTTCAGTCGCTTTAATTTCTTTTTGAGAATCTATTGATGAACTCTTATCTTTTTTTACCACGGAACCACAACTAATAGACATAAGAATCATTAGTGTAACTAAGAATAATATGTTTGACTTTTTTAGCATTAGTTTACATTACTAATTCTCGTTTTTGTTCTAATTTATAATTATCTATTAAAGTCATAGTACGATCAAAATCATAAATATTTAAAACTCCTGTTTGCACTTCTACTTTTGAAATTTCAGTAGCTGGAATATTTAAAATCTGTGTCATTAAGGCTCTAATGGAATTTCCGTGGGCAGAAACCAATACGGTTTTACCTTTTACCAACTCTGGTACAATAGCTTCAAAATAATACTGAACTGCTCTTTGTTTAGTGTCTTCTAAAGATTCTGTTTGTGGCAAATCTGAGCTATTTAAGAGCTTATATTTTGAATCAAATCTTGGACATCTCCTATCATCAATGGCTAACGCAGGAGCAGCAAAACTAAAGCCTCGTCTTACATTCCAAAAAAGATCCTCTCCAACTTCTGCTCTTACCTCATCTTTATTTCGTCCTTGCCAAGCCCCATAATGTCGTTCATTTAGCTTCCAACTTTTAATAAAATCTACATGTGTTATATCTGCTGTTTCCAGTATAATTGAGGCTGTTTTTATCGCTCTTTTTAAATATGATGAAAAACAAATATCAATATTTATATGTTCATCTCTAATCAGGTTTCCTGCTACTTTAGCTTCTTCTATACCTTGTCTTGCAAGTTCTATATCTGTCCATCCAGTAAATATGTTTTCGATATTCCAGACGCTTTTTCCGTGTCTTACTAACATTAATTTTCCCATGATTACTTTATTTATGAGAGGTTATTAATCTTGATTTTTTAATCCACAATATCTTCTCCTAATGCATTATGCAATTGATATAATTTTTCTTCTTGTCTTTTTATTCTCTTTTTTAACCTATTTTTTCTTGCTTTTGTAAAAGAATTAGCTACAGTGTGCTCAAAGCCTTCTAGTTGAGATTCCATTTTTTTGATTCGAGAATTGGTCTTATCCTTAATCTCTTTTAATGTGGATTTTCTTTTTTCTTCCAACTCAGCGATTTTAGCTTTGCGTTTCGCTTTTAAACTGGTAATTTTATTTTTAATCTTAGTTTTTTCGTCTGCAGTTGCTTTTTTAAGATGTTGACGTTCATCTTCAATTTCTTCTTCTAATTCTTCGATTTGTTCATCTATATAATCGTCGTATTCTAATTCTGCCTGACTTCGTATAATTTCTGAACTTGTGGATTTAAGCGCTTCATCAATAAACACAGGACTATCTTCTGCGACTTCTGCTATAATAGCAATGGTGTCAACAGTCATTTTATTATTCACTTTTTTAATAAAATCATTTTCGAAATCAAAGTGATTAACATCCCAAATAGCGCCTGCAACAGTCCCTGTATAAAGACCAATTGCAAATCCTATTGGACCTGCTAATGCGCCAGCTAATCCGCCAATGGCCATTCCGGAAAGTGTTCTCCATCCTGATCCATCCGTTTTATTATTTAGTACTTCGTATTGATTGTTATCTGTTTTACGAATCATCATATGTTCATAAAGTGTAATATCTCCATAAACATCTAGTTCTTTAATTTTGTGTAAAGCATCTATTGCTTTTGCCTCTTCCTTAAAAGGAATAACTATGATATTTGCCATTTTATTTGTGTTTTTACCTAGAACTTTATTCTAGATTTAGTTCATATTAATATTATTAAAACGTATTTCTTAATCCGCTAATGATCCCATTTCTTCATCTAATTCTCTTAGCATAACTAACTCTTCTCCAAAAGCCTCTAATCTATCCATTAGGTATTGTACTTTGTTGAGTTCTTCGGCTTGTTCTTTGCAATACCATAAACCAAGTTCTACCACCATATAGTTTTCTTCTACATGAGCCATTTTAGTAAGGTCGTAACATTGTCTTGTGATTTCTTTTTCGTGCTCCAAAGCTGAAATTATGACATCAGGAAGGCTTATAAAATCTTGTTTTGGTTTTTGTAGTGCTGGTGTTATTGGTCTTATGCCATTTGATAAAAGCATATTTTTTGCTTTTGTTGCATGTACGGTTTCCTCGTCACTATATTGTTTAAATAGCTTCGCAGATCCTACAAATCCTTTATCATTTAACCATGTTGACATGGCCAAGTATAATCTTGAAGAATACTCTTCTTGTTCTACTCTATAGTTAAGTAACTTAACCATAGCTTCACTTAAAAATTCTGATTTAGTTTTCATATCTTATAATGTTAAACTTTGTTTCTTAGTCTTATTATTTGAGCATAATTCAATATTAATAGTTCAAAATTAAAGAGATCTAAAAAGCAACACACTGACTTGGGTCAGCACGAAGGAAAAAATAAAATTTTTATTTGTGAGTAGTCATTTGAGTTTGTTTGAAAATGAAATTCCAAAAGTTTCACTAAAAGGAAGCGCTAAAAATTACAACGTTTTAATTATATTCAATATGAATTCTAAGTACGACCACTAACAATTTCAATAGTAATCATTAACAAATTTTGACAAGATGGCAACTAAGTTCTACTTATAAGGATATAAACAATACCTATTATAATGACACTTCCAAAAGCATAACCGACAAATTTACTAGTCATTTTTGAGCCTTTTAAATAAGTAATACCAAACTTTACTAACATATTACTTATAGTAGCAGCAATAATAACTGATGATGCGAGTTTAAGCTTCTCTCCATCCAAAGCAAACTTTAACATACTTATGGTAATGGCATCAGTATCTGCCAAACCAGCAATAAGTGCTGAATAATACAAACCGCTCTCTCCAAAATACCGATTACTATAAAAAACGGAGAAAAGAATAAGAACATACAAGAATCCAAATCCAATAGCGTTTAGCATATTTAAAGGATTACCTAATTTAATATTAGTAGCAGGTTTGTTGTCGTCCTTTCTCATTAATAGTAAGGTCGCTATCACACAGACCAATGTTAATAGTCCAAAAGGTAGCGCTATGTATTTTAAAATTTCGATATTAAATATATATGCTAAAATCGCCAGTCTCGGAAACATTATAGCAGAAGCAATTATGATACCTGCACTGTATTTTTTAGAAAGTTCTGGAGATTCTTTACTTCTAGATGCATAATTCCAGGCTACGGCAGTACTAGATATAAGTCCGCCAAGGATGGCCGTAAGAATGATACCTTTTTTGGAACCCACAAATTTCACTAAAAAGTAGCCTATAAAATTTAGAAAAGATACGATGACAATAATAGAACCTATTTCAAAAGGGTTTAATAAGTTATCTGCACCATATGTTTTGTCTGGTAGAAAAGGTAGAATCAATAAAGCAATAATAGCGAATTTTATGAATGCAAAAAGCTCGTCGGAAGTAATATTGTTTATAATTGTTATAAAGCGTGTTTTAAGTGATAACAGTGTTACTATAATGACTGCTGTGGCAACGGCTTCTCTATTATATCCTGCAGAAACCATAATACCTAAAACAAAAGTTGCGATGAGTGCTAAATTAGTAGTTAAACCTTGACCATATTCTTGTTGATTTTGAGAAGAATGCATTATTGCCAAAAATAAAATTAACATTCCAAAACCTATAATTAATAACCAAGGTGTGAATAGGTGAACAAGATTAGCTAAGGTAAAACCAAGGATTGCTACTATAGGGAAAGTTCGTATACCTGCAAATCCTTTTTCTTCTTTAAGTTTATCGTATTCTCTTTCTAGACCTATAATAAGCCCAATACCCATACTTATGAGTACTCCAAAAATGTAGGTACCAATAAGCTCGCTAATGTCTTCATGAATTTGCATTTGGTAGAACCTTTAAAAGTGATCATTTTTAAATATAGAGAAGATGATATAAAAGCCCAATACGGCTGATAATAAAAACCCAATAGCTCCTAATAATGGAACTCCATTTATTAAAGGTGGCATTTTTGCTATAACCAAAATTGAAGATCCAATGGATAAAGCCGCAATTATGACGGCAAAAACCAAGCGGTTAACAGCTTTACTTGTTGCGTTTTTAAAAGATTCGAGCCCTCGATGCTCATGGACGATAACCAGCTTTCCTTCTTTTACTTTCTTTAGAATGCTGTTGATATCTTCTGGAAGCGTATCTACTAGTGCATTAAAATCTTGAAAACGATTTAGGTTCTTTTTAAATAAGTGCTTAATATTATAACGCTTTCGGGTGAGTTTAGAAATAAAAGGCTGTAAATTATCTGTAATATTAAAAGAAGGATCTAACCTAAGCCCCACACCTTCAATTAGAATTAGTGCTCTAATTAGCATGTACAAATAATGTGGAAGGGTTATTTTATTTTCGAATATAACCGTTTTAAATTGGTTAAGAGTTACACTTATTTTTATATGCTCTAGCGTTGTATTGTTGACACTCTCTATGAGTTCATATAAATCATATTCTAACTTTTTATAATCTGTAACCTCAACCTTTACAGCAATCTTTTCTATTAAGACTATTATTTTCTTAACATCCTTATACAAAAATTGCTGCAAAAGATCAATTAGAGCCTCTTTATCATTTGGCATAATACTACCCATCATACCAAAATCAATAAAACAAATTTGTTCTGTTTCTGGTATTACAAAAATATTTCCTGGATGTGGATCTGCATGAAAAAAACCGTTTTCTAATATTTGTTGTAAGTATAAATCTACTCCAACTTTTGCAACAGCAACAGTATCTATATTTAAAGATTGAAGCATCTCGATTTCCGAAACCTTAATACCATCAATAAATTGCATGCAAATAAGTTGATCTGTACATAGGTTTCGATATACCTTTGGGACATAGATTGCCTCATTGCCTTCAAAATTTTTGGCAAAGCGCTCCATGTTTTCTACTTCTCTTAAAAATTGAAGTTCTTCTTTAATACTCTTTTCAAAAGATGCTACAATTTGTAAAGGTTGCAAGGCTTTTGCTTGGTTGCTATACTTTTGCAAACCCTTAGCCAATTGCTTCATTATTAAAATATCGGCTCCAATTGTATCTTTAATATTCGGACGTTGAATTTTAAGCACAACATCTTCGCCTGTTATTAATCTTGCCTTGTGAACTTGTGCAAGGGATGCAGCCGCTAATGGATTAGAATCTATAAATTGAAAATGCTCAGTTATTTGAATATCCAATTCTTTTTCAACCACATCACTGACGCTGAAATTTTTTAACGTAGCAACATGATCTTGCAATTTTGCGAGTTCCTTAATTAAATCAGGAGGTAACAGGTCTTCTCTATTACTAAAAACCTGACCGAGTTTAATATAAGTTGGCCCTAATTCCTCTAGGACTAAACGTATACGTTCATATTTTGAAAACGAAAGGTTTTTCTGTGTCTCTGGATGTTTTTTAATATATATGTTAGGTATAATTTTTTTGAGCTGACTACTCGCCATAATATCCTCAAAGCCATACTTCGTTAGCACACTTAAAAGCTTATTATATCTTTTAATTTCCTTTTTCTTTGAAAAGTTAAGACCTAACATACGTTCTGTTTGTTTACATATATTTTTCTAGAAATCTGAAAAATTCTTTTTTAAGTTCGGCGTAAATATGTCTTTGATTTTCCATTTTAGTTCTGAACTCAACATGTTGTTTAGCAAGTTGTGTGTCTAGTGCATCTTCTCCTTCAATATCTTGTCCTGCAATTCGTGTTTCATGTTCTTCAATAATTTCTTGTAAATCTTCTATGACACCTCCATGTAGCACAAATTCATTTTGATAATGTTCTAATTTTGCAAGTAAATCTTTATCTGTCCATCGTGTTACAAGCTCACTTAATCTGTTATTGAATGATTTTAATTCATCTTCCCAAAAGGCAAGTTCTCTTTTCCAACTTACATGCTCAAAATGCATATTATCGTTGTATAAAACTTCTGTTTTCATGATATTGTTTTTTTAAAATTATATATCAAAGGTTGTATTTTAATAGCATATTTAAAATGACCCACGTCATTATAGAAGAACTACATTAATAAGATTTCAATTTTTGATGACGAATAGAATCTTTCTGAAAATTGGTCCAATTTTGTTTACCTTCTAAAATACCGTTAGTTTCCCAATCTCCATAAATAGGATTTGGTAATACAATAAACTTATTTCCAAAAACAGCTTTTAGACTGTCTACACTTGCGTTTCTTTCTAACGTACAATGGCCGTCAAATACTTCAGAAAAATCAGATAAATTATCGCCAAGCAATAAAACAATTTGGTGCGTTTGTTTTACTTGGGAACGTCTAGGCTCTTTAGTATTAATTGTATCTTTTAATAGAACATGTGCGTCATCAGCAAAAGGAAATCCCATTATTTGTAGGTTTTGAACGGTTTCTTTTTTTTGATTTTCAGAACGATTAGAAATATAAAATACCTCAACACCTTTGCTTTTTGCATACTTAAAAAAAGTAAGTGCTCCTGGTATTGCTTTTGCTTGTTCTTTCTTTACCCATTCTGTCCATCTTAACGAGTTAAAATTTTCATCTAATTCTATTTGTTTGCCATTGTAAGGACTATTATCTAAAATGGCTTCGTCAATATCTGTTACAATAGCTAAAGGTTTTTTAGAATCTATTTTATTAGCCATTATATGATTCAACTGCATTTGAGCCAGGTTAAAAGTTTGATATGCCAATGCGCGATATTCCGCTGCATTTTGTTGCCATAAAACAGATTGAATGGCATATTCCCGAATAGGAATATTTGTTGTTTTTAAGCTTAACGCACTGTAATCATTTTCGATCTGTTGTGATTTACATCCTAGAAGGAGCGTAAATATTAAAAGCGTGATAAGTATATTATTTTTCATTCTTTGTATACTTTATGGAAGTTAATAATAAAGAGATGAGCTTAAAAAAAATATAATAGAAAGGGACAGAACAAAAACTAGCAATTTAAATCTTAATAATATCCGTAGGCGTTTCAACTAAAATTGTAACATCGCCTCGCATTGCAATTGGTTGTTTCATTATTTCTGGATTGTGTTGTATCATTTTTATCCAATCGTCTGTTGAAAAATTATGATGCTCAAAATGTGAAGTGTAAGCTGGATGCTCTTGGTTAATCAAGTCTGCTACTTCTATTTTTAACCGATCTGCAAGTTCTACAATTTGAGTCCCTGTAAGTTTTATTTTTAAAATATCTATTTCTTGTATCACTAATCCTTCAGCTTTAGCATAAGCTAATGTTTGTTTAGCTCTTATAGACTTTGAACTATAGAACAATGTGATTTGCCTGCGTGATGTAGCTATTTCTCCCATAATATTAAAGTGAATGTTTTATCCTTTCTTCTTCTAAATAATGTTCTAATAATTGTTTCAAACTTTCCAAATAGTCTTGCATTACATATTTATCCATGTGAGGATGTTCGCTAACTGGTAAAGTCATAGGATTTTCTTCTAAGGAACGATACAACTCAGGGTAATTGGTTTCTATATGAGTGGTGAGTTGCGTTATCTGATTTAAAATGTTATTGAGATTTTTCATAATATTTTTTTACGGATTTAAATGGCATTATTTTTTATAAACACTATGAAGCTTGCGCACTAGTTCTTCCCCTTCTATCAAATGTTCTGTAATTTTAAAAACGTCTTTACGGTTTTTTCTAAAGTCTTTCAAAAATTGAACGAGATCGTCTTCAAGTAATTGGTGCTCCTTTCTAAAGGTGTCTGCTACAAATACAAAAGGATCATCAATTAACTCAGCGAGATGATGCAGGTGCTTATCTATTCTTTCCATTAATAAAGTCGTTTTTTTATCCATTTTAATCAAACTAACTTCAATTTCTTGAACCAATTCGATATTTTCTTTTTTGGAAATCCACATAAAATATTTATCTATCAAATGATGCAAAAATTTTAAATCATCATTATAAAAAAGAAGATCAGATTTCCAATGTTCGGTTAACACAAATAATTGCTTCCAAGTGGCTTTACTAATATAATTGTCTGCGGGTCTATTTCTAAAATCATTCATAACTATAAAACTTATACAGTAAAGGTATCTATGAAGTTTTATTAGTGAAATGACTTAGGTCATTTACCAACTAACCATGCATTTGTAATTTTGAGTTATAATTGAAATGACCATCATCTCATGAAAACGATTCTTTATGCCACCGATTATTCCAAAAACTCTGAATTAGCGTTAAAATATGCTTACAACATGAGCAAAAAACTGAAAGCTAAATTATTAGTGATTCATGTTTTTGATTATCCAACGCTTTTAGATCACATAGACTTAAAGCCTGAACCTGCTTTTCCTAATATTGAAAAAGATGCTTTTAAAAAGCATAATTCACAACTTAGTGCATTTTGTAAAAGCATTTTACAAGAGGATACAACGACTCTAGATATAGAAGCAATTGAGAACAAATCTGTTGTTAATGGTATTATTGAAAAAGCCAATAAAATTGATGCTCTATTAATTGTTATTGGAATTAAAGGACTTTGTGCACTACGCGAAATTATTATGGGTAGCACAGCCAAACACCTTGTTGAAAAAGCACCATGTCCTGTATTAACAATTCCTAGTGACTCTGTAAAAACAGAAATTGACACGGTAGTATATGCTACAGACTTTGAAGAAGAGGATTTTGGAGCTATTAATAAGTTAGTCGAAATAGTAAAACCATTCAATGCAAAAATTAAGATTCTTCATATTTCGCCATTAGATGACACTATAAATAAGGAAGAAAAGAAAGGTTATGAAGATAAAATCCAAAAACATATTGATTACTCTAATTTGGAGTTGGACATTTTATATTCAAACAATGCCTTTAAGGAATTAAAAATATATTTCGGAGCGTCTAATGCAGATCTCATGGTAATGCTTGAGCGCCACAGTAATAATTTTTCTTCAAAAGTGTTTCATCGGGATTTAATAAAACGAATGGAATCTTATGGTAAGATTCCTTTGCTAAGTTTTAATGCGAAAAATTATGGAATATTTCATTTAGAATAATACATCAACTTAAAAATTTAGAACTAATGTCTAGAAGATTATTTAGAATAGTAATTATAATTGCAATTGTATTAGGTTTGTTTCTCTTTATTGCAAAAACGTCATTCGCAAATAGTGTATTGATTATTATCGCCAGTCTTATCTTTTTACTGTTTAGTTTTGGTGTTCAGGGATTGATTGCACATTCTGTACGTCCACCAGAATCAAAAGAAGAACTTATTACGTTTCCCCTATTAATGTGGGTCTTTTGGGCATTAATGTTTTTGGTATTTGTGTTTTTTATTATACCTGTTTATTGTCCTGATTTTTTAATGGACATATAATACTAATTTATAAATAATATTGAATATTTCTTTTTAAGAAGATAATTATAAGTTCTGCCTATAGTTTATACAATGGTGTGATCATTGAAAGCCTTACTAAAAAAAGTAAGGCTTTTGTTTTAAATTAAAAATCGTAGTATATCAAAAAAAATGAATCAATATAATTTTCCCTTTCCTCTAAACTGATTTCTTATAAACTTTGATATTATTTACTATTTGAGCTAATCTAATGCTTAAAAGGAATAGTATTAAGACTAATTAAATTGTTTATTGCTACAAAAAATGAAATGAACTTTTTATTATGCCTTGTATTAGGATTTTTAGTAGCTGCTTTAGGCAGTATTACACCAAGTTATTTAAATCTAACAGTTGTTAAATACAGTTTAAAAAGTGGTAAAGTATCTGCTTTTTATCTCATTGGTGGTTTTGCTACCGTTTTATTTTTTCAAGCAAATATAGGAGCATATTTTTCTGATATTTTAATGAAGAATTCAGAATACATTACACTTATACAAAAAATAGGAACAGGAATTCTTATACTCTTATCGCTTAATTTTTTTAGAATACATTTCAATCCGAAAAACAAAAAAAAGAAATTTAAAATTAAAAAATCAAAAGCATATTTCAGTGGTATAGGTTTGTCTCTGTTGAATACTATTGCAATTCCATTTTATTTTACTTCAATTTCTTTATTGATAAGTTTAAACTATTTTGAATACTCTTTATTAAATAGTTTGTACTTTTCAATTGGTTCTACCTTGGGTTCATTTTCTCTATATGCATTATATGCTATTATTGCGAGTAGAATTGAACATAAACTAACAACCATAGCCAATAAGATGAATTTAATTTTAGGCTGTCTTACAGGAATCGTCGCAATTGGTAACTTTGTTTATTTATACGCTAAATAATAGATAATCCGTAACAACATATAACAAGTGAAGTTAAAGTGTATCAATTGGAGGAAATGATAATAATTAAAAAATACGGACAAATTCTTACTTAAAATAATGAGATCTTATTTCTATTTACTCAGGATACTCAATCCTCAAATGATAAATATTAGCCAACTTAAACTTCAATACTTTTTTAAGCGATTGAATTTCTTTAAACGTAATATCAGCATTTAGAAACTGACCACTTTCCATTTGTTTGTTAATGATGTTTTCTACAAAATCATTAATCTTAGTACTTGTTGGTTCTTTTAAACTCTTAGATGCGGCTTCCACACTATCACACATCATAAGTATAGCTGTTTCTTTACTAAATGGTGTTGGACCAGGATAAGTAAAATCTTTAATATCAACATTTTCATTCGCTGCCTTTTCTTTCATGTAGAAATAGTAAACTAGACTTGTACCATGATGCGTTCTTATAAAATCTATTACCCGATCTGGTAAGTTATATTTTTTAGCAGTTTCAATGCCGTTTAATACATGGTCTATAATAATTTTAGCACTTTCTTTATTAGATAATTCATCGTGTGGATTAATGCCTGTGCTCTGATTTTCGGTGAAATACGTTGGATTATTCATCTTACCAATATCATGATATAAAGCGCCTACCCTGACTAGCATAGCATTTGCTCCAATTTCGTTAGCCGATGCTTCTGCTAAATTGGCCACATTTAACGAATGATGAAATGTTCCTGGTGCTCTATTGGATAATTCTTTCAATAACTTAGTATTGGTATCAGACAGTTCCAAAAGTGACACGTCAGATACTAATCCAAAGATTTTTTCATAGATATAAATTAAAGGTTGTACAAAAAGCGTTGCTAAACCACAGAGGATAAACATTCCAAAAATCTCAATTTTTAAACCTGTTAGTTGTCCTTCATGAATCACAAAAAAGGCAAAGTAAGCAATAATGTAAATAAACGTTATTTGACCTACTGAAATGAAGATGTTAGCACGTTTATACAATTCTGAAACGGTTAATATCGTCACCATACCCGCAATAATCTGTAGAAACATATATTCATAACTATTAGGGACTACAAAACCTAAAAGTAATACAGTAAGTACATGCGTAAACAATCCTAACCTAGCATCAAAAAAGGCTTTTAAAACTAGTGGTAAAATACATAATGGCACAACATATATATACTGCGAATTAAAGTTGATCACCAAAGTACTCAACAATATCATTAACGCTATATTGAAAAATATAAACGTCACTTTCGTATTATTTAAATAGACCTCTTTTCTGTATTTACTAAGAAATAACAGCAACATAAGAAGTGCTAAAGCAACTAACAATGTATAAGCAATGAGCACCCAATTATAATTGGTTGAATTCCAAACTTGAGACTCATATTCCGATTTTAACGAACTTAAAATATCGTATTGAGCTTCCTCAATAACTTGTCCTTTAGAAATAATAAGTTGGTCCTTCTCTACTCTGCCTCTTGTAAGTGAAATTCTAGATAATTCTTCTTCTAATGCTTTTTCAGTTAAGCTCGCATTAAGCTTAATATTTGGTTTTATGACATCGAAAAAAAGAGATACCATGCGTTTTTTTACATCTACAGGCATTGTATTACCCATATCTGACTCTACACGCTCGCGTAAATTACTCAACTCAAATAAACTACCGTATTGAATTTCTTTTTCAACCTTATTGGCAGTTGCAAGCTTTACAGGTCTATCATCAGCATAATTGTAATCTGAATCTAATATGCCAGAATTGTACAGACTACTGACTATAGTTTTTCCTTTTTTATAGAGATCAGAATTTTCAATGCTAAAATTAGTAGAGTCCTTAAAAACCTGATTAAACCTCGTTAAATAATCAGATAACACCTCTGCTTCTACGTCTCTATTGATTTCAAAATAAACAAGGCTTCTGCTTTTAATTTCATTTTTCTCTGAATCAATTTCAGCCGTAGATTTTTTGATAGCAAAATTAAAAGGAGCATATAAATTCTCCGATTGCCAAGGTTTCCCTTTTTCAAACGAGTATCTAAACTTTCCTGTCTTGGGAAATAGATATACTATAAATAATGTTGTTACAATGAACAACAAAATCTTATAGACCAATGCGTGATTCTTATACCACTTATTATAGAATACATTCATATACAATCAAATGTAATAAATATTAGAATTTTAGACGTCTAATATCATTAATACATTCTCAAATCTCTTAAAAAATGTTTAATTTCGCATCAAATAACATCAAACATATTTACAATGAATAAGGAAGTCGTTATCGTTTCAGCAGTTAGAACACCTATTGGAAGTTTTTTAGGAAGCTTATCTACTGTACCAGCACCTCGTTTAGGCGCTGCAGCAATTAAAGGAGCTTTAGATAAAATTAACCTGAAACCAGATTTGGTAGATGAAGTTATTATGGGAAATGTTGTGCCAGCTGGATCAGGACAAGCACCTGCAAGGCAAGCAGCCATTTATGCTGGATTACCTAATACCATTCCTTGTACTACAATTAATAAAGTTTGTGCTTCTGGAATGAAAGCTGTAATGCAAGCTGCACAAGCCATACAGTTAGGAGATGCAGATATTGTTGTCGCTGGTGGAATGGAAAACATGAGCTTAATTCCTCATTATTTTCATGCACGTACAGGAACAAAATTTGGACCTGGAACTCTTGTAGACGGTATGCAGAAAGATGGATTAGTTGACGCTTATGACAATAACGCAATGGGAGTTTGTGCAGATGACTGTGCTACTGAATATGAGTTTTCTAGAGAAGATCAAGATGCTTATGCTATTCAATCTTACGAACGCTCTAAAGCGGCTTGGGATGCAGGTAAATTTAACGAAGAGGTGATTTCTGTTGAAGTTCCTCAACGTCGAGGAGAACCTGTTATTGTTGACAGAGATGAAGAATACTCGAATGTGAGAATGGATAAAATTCCTGCTTTACGTCCTGCTTTTACAAAAGACGGAACGGTAACCGCGGCAAATGCTTCTACAATTAACGATGGAGCTGCAGCTTTAGTTTTAATGAGCAGAGAAAAAGCTGAGGAATTAGGGTTAAAACCAATAGCTATCGTAAAAGGTTATGCAGATGCTGCACATGAACCAAATTGGTTTACTACTGCCCCTTCAAAAGCATTACCAAAAGCATTAGCAAAAGCGAATATTGATATAAAAGATGTTGACTTTTTTGAGTTTAATGAAGCTTTTTCTATTGTTGGTTTAGCTAATATGAAAATTTTAGGATTAGAAGATAACATCGTAAATGTAAATGGAGGTGCTGTTTCTTTAGGACATCCATTAGGTTGTTCTGGTGCTAGAATTCTTGTGACGCTAATTAACGTCTTACATCAAAACAACGCTAAATTAGGTGCAGCTGCTATATGTAATGGTGGTGGTGGTGCTTCAGCTTTTGTAATAGAACGCGCTTAACGAAACCCTATGCAATACGGCATTTGCAATCTTGGCATTGTACCTATACGATTAGAACCTAGCGATACCAGTGAAATGGTAACGCAAGCCTTGTATGGTGACTACTTTAAAGTGCTTGAACAACGTAAAAAATGGAGTCGTATTCGTTTTGCTTTTGATAAGTATGAAGGTTGGATTGATAATAAACAATATCTTGAAATTGAAGAATTTAATTATAATGATTTAAATCAATCTGATATTAATTTATCTAAAGATTTGATTGAGTTTGTTTCCGATACATCCAACAATTTATATCCAATACCTGTTGGATCGGATTTGAATGGCTTAGACTTATTGCACCATAATTTTGATGGTACTGCAGTAACCTCAAAAAGTGATAAGGGAAATATTATAAAATCTGCATTTTTATTTTTGAATGCTCCCTATTTATGGGGAGGAAAAACACCATTCGGAATTGACTGTTCTGGATTTACACAGATGGTCTATAAAATTAATGGTTATAAACTATTAAGAGATGCTTCTGAGCAAGCAACACAAGGTGAAGCCTTAAGCTTTATAGAAGAAAGTGAACCTGGTGATTTAGCATTTTTTGATAATGCCGAAGGTCATATTACACATGTTGGAATTATAATGGAAGATAACTATATTATCCATGCACATGGTAAAGTAAGAATTGATCGCTTAGACCACAGTGGTATTTATAATATTGATAAGAATGTACATACTCATAAACTGAGAGTCATTAAAAAAATAGTATAAAAAAAGCGACCCTTTTTGAGAGTCGCTTTTTTTTTTATTAAATAATAAGATTATTTGCCATTAGCAGAAGCTTCCATCGCTTCAACTTTAGCTTTCATCATTTTAAACTTATCTGTTTCTCCTAAAGCACTATAAATGTTCATTAGAGTTCTCGCTGCATCAACATTTGTGTTTTTCAACTCTAGAGCTTTCTCTAAATAAGGAATCGCTTTCTGATAAACTTGAGTACGTTCTTCTTTTAATTCATCATACTTTAGATTATCAGCTTTACTAGTTCCTAAACCATTCATTTCTTCAACAATTTTGGCTTCACCATCTAAAATAACAACAGCTATATTTGTATAAGCATCAACATAATTTGGGTTAATTGCAACTGCTTTTTCATAATATTTAATTGCTGCTTCAGAGTTTCCTCCTTCTGCCGCTAATACGCCCAAGTTATATTGTAACTCTGCATTATTAGGATCTTTTTTAGTTGCTTCTTCCATTAAATCTTTAAAACGTTCTCTGTTACCCATTTTAAGATAAACATTAGCTTCTGATAATAATAATCCTATATCATCAGGATTTTCAGCTCTAGCATCTGCCATAGCTCCTAAAGCTTTTTCATTCTCACCTTGAGACACATATATTAAAGCAATGTTTTTTACAATTTCAGCCGTTTTCGACTCACTTTTCTGGTCTCTAGGATCTTTATGTAACTTAGCCTTAACTGAAAAATCTCTTGATGCTTTATCTGAAAAGTTTTCTTCAGTTCCTGTTTCAACGTTAGTTGCGTAATAATTCATCTCTGCACCATTATAACCCATATTTTTAAGTTGAAGGTAATAATCTAAGGCTGAATCATAATCAGGTACTGTAACTGCAGATGAAGCTGCATAGTATAAGTATAATGTATCTTTTGGAGACATTCTGTACACTTTCTCAAAGCGTTTTGCTGCAACTTTATAATTTTTATTAGTAAAAGCCTCATTTGCTTTGGTTAAAAAAGTATTAACCATACCAGTAGTCATTTCATTAGCTTCTTGAGTATATTTTAATTTACCCATTTTAGATTCTAAATCTTTCAAGTTATCTAAACTTGTTATAGCCTCATCGATATTAGCATCTGTCCCAGCACCATTAGCATACAATGCCTTTGCTTTTAATAAATAAAATTTAGCTTTAGACTTGTCGTCCATACTCCCCATTAAAGCTTCAGCTGCTACGGTCGCTGATTTAGCATCAGCAAAATTTGAATTTTTAAGTGCTTTCTCTATTGCCTTTATCTCATTTTTTTGCGCAAAAGACAATGACGTAATTGCTAAAACTAGCACTAATGTCAGTAATTTTTTCATCTTGTATTAAATCGTTTTTGTTGTTAATTATTCGCTTTCTGTGTCATTATTATCAATAGCCGTGCCATCATCAATAGAGTCTTCATTGTCCAATACTTCAGCATCTATATCTATTATGGCTTCCTCCTCTTCATCTTTCATTACTTTTGCAACAGCTGCAATAGAATCGTTTCCTTTTAAGTTAATAAGTTTTACACCTTGTGTTGCTCTACCCATTACTCGTAAATCAGCTACTGCCATTCTAATAGCTATTCCAGATTTATTAATAATCATTAAATCATCTTCATCGGTTACATTTTTAATAGAGACTAAATTACCGGTCTTTTCCGTAATAGAAATGGTTTTTACACCTTTCCCTCCTCTATTGGTAATTCTATAATCCTCTAAACTTGAACGTTTTCCATAACCATTTTCAGAAACCACTAAGATGTTACTTTCCATGTCATCTACAGCAATCATTCCGATAACTTCATCTGTCTTTTCATCTTGAAGTCTAATACCACGAACACCCGAAGCATTTCTACCCATTGGTCTTGTTTTGGCTTCTTCAAAACGAATAGCTTTACCAGATTTTAAGGCTAACATCACTTGGCTTTCACCTGTTGTTAACTTCGCTTCTAATAAAACATCATCCTCCTTAATAGTAATAGCATTAATACCGTTAGATCTTGGTCTAGAATATTGTTCTAAAGAAGTTTTCTTAACCTGACCTTGTTTAGTTGCCATAATGACATAATGATTATTAATGTACTCTTCATCTTTTAAATCTTGAGTACAGATAAAAGCCATTACTTTATCATCTTGTTCAATATTTATTAAATTCTGAATAGCTCTACCTTTAGATGTTTTAGAGCCTTCTGGGATTTCGTAAACGCGCATCCAGAAACATTTTCCTTTTTGCGTAAAGAATAACATATATTGGTGGTTAGTCCCTACAAATAAATGTTCTAAGAAATCTTCATTACGTGTTGTTGATGCCTTTTGTCCAACTCCACCTCTATGTTGTGTTTTATATTCTGAAAGTAAAGTTCTCTTAATATAACCTGCATGTGAAATAGTAATGACAACTTGTGCGTCTGGTATCATGTCTTCAATACTTACATCTCCACCTGCATACTCTATTATTGAACGACGCTCATCTCCATATTTATCTCTAACAACTTCAAGCTCTCCTTTAATAATATCCATACGACGTTCTTTCTTGTCTAAGATATCTTTAAGGTCAATAATGGTTTTCATGATCTCGTCATATTCAGAACGTAATTTATCTTGTTCTAAACCTGTTAACTGACGCAAACGCATTTCAACAATAGCTTTTGCCTGAATCTCTGATAATTTAAAACGCTCAATTAAATTATTACGAGCCTCATCTGCATTAGATGATGCACGGATAATTTTAATTACTTCATCAATATTATCCGAAGCAATAATTAAACCTTCTAAGATATGTGCACGTTCTTCAGCCTTACGTAATTCGTAAGTGGTACGTCTTACAACAACATCATGTCTATGCTCAACGAAATAGTGGATTAATTCTTTTAGGTTTAATAATTGCGGACGACCATTAACTAGTGCAATATTATTCACACTAAACGACGTTTGTAAAGCCGTATATTTAAATAACTTATTAAGGACGATATTAGGAATAGCATCACGTTTTATAACGTAAACAATTCGCATACCATTTCTATCCGATTCATCTCTAATGGTAGCAATGCCTTCTAGCTTTTTATCGTTAACTAAGTCAGCAGTTTTCTTAATCATGTCTGCCTTGTTAACCTGATAAGGAATCTCTGTAACAATAACACACTCTCTACCTTGCACTTCTTCAATTATCGCTTTTGCACGCATTACAATACGTCCACGACCAGTATGAAAAGCTTCCTTAACGCCATCATAACCATAAATGGTTCCACCTGTTGGAAAATCAGGTGCTTTTATATGTTGAATTAATTCATCAATTTCAATATCGTTATTATCGATATAAGCAATTGTTCCATTAACGACTTCGGTTAAGTTATGTGGAGGCATATTGGTTGCCATACCAACGGCAATACCAGATGCTCCATTTACTAAAAGACCCGGAATACGCGTTGGAAGAACCGTTGGTTCTTGAAGCGTGTCATCAAAATTTAATTTATGATCTACAGTTTCTTTGTCAATATCTGCCAACATATCTTCAGATATCTTACGCATTCTTGCTTCTGTATAACGCATTGCTGCAGGACTATCACCATCTACAGACCCAAAGTTACCCTGTCCATCAACTAACATGTAACGTAAACTCCATTCTTGAGCCATACGTACCATTGCATCATAAACTGAGGTATCTCCATGTGGATGATACTTTCCTAAAACTTCACCAACTATTCTCGCTGATTTCTTATGTGCCGAATTCGCTCTAATTCCAAGTTCATGCATACCGTAAAGTACACGTCTATGAACTGGTTTTAAACCATCTCTTACATCTGGTAACGCACGTGACACAATGACCGACATTGAGTAATCAATGTAAGCCGATTTCATTTCATCTTCAATGTTAATTGGAATGAGTTTTTCTCCTTCTGCCATATATAATTTTAATTAGTTTTTTCCTAAGTTTTCGTAACGCGCTAAGATAACCAAAATCCTACTGTTTACAGATAAAAACTATGCATTTTTTGGGAATTTTTATTAACAATATTTAATATCTTTTTCGTTAATAAGTATCTGCTAATTTCCTTTGATTTAAAACACTTTTTTACTCTCTTCGTTTACAACATATAATTAAGGTATAGTTTTTGCCTTATACTCAATATGTTTTTATTATTTTTAAAGCAGAAAGGAATATAGTATGGATGATAATTTTTCCCCAAGAGTTAAAGATGTGATTGCTTATAGCAAAGAGGAAGCCTTGCGATTAGGTCATGATTTTATTGGAACTGAGCATTTAATGCTTGGTTTATTAAGAGATGGCAATGGTAAAGCTATAGATATATTAAGTGCTTTAGACGTTGATCTAAATCACTTAAGACGCAAAGTAGAGATATTGAGTCCTGCTAACCCAAATATAACAACCACATCTAACGATAAAAAGAACTTACACCTAACAAGGCAAGCAGAACGTGCTTTGAAAACAACTTTTTTAGAAGCTAAATTGTTTCAAAGTACATCTATTAATACAGCACATTTATTATTGTGCATTTTAAGAAATGAAAATGACCCTACAACTAAGCTTTTAAATAAGCTTAAAGTAGATTATGATAACGTTAAAGAAGAATTTAAATCTATGATAACTAGCGAAGATGATTATTTAGACACTCCAAAAGCAGAATCGTTTTCTGATGATAGCATGAATGATGAAGAGGAAGCAAAGCAAAATCCATTTGGTGGACAAGCGAGCAAAACGAATAAAAAGTCAAAAACACCTGTATTAGATAATTTTGGAAGGGACTTAACAGTTCTTGCAGAAGAGGATAAATTAGATCCTGTTGTAGGAAGAGAAAAAGAAATACAACGTGTTTCTCAAATTTTAAGTCGAAGAAAGAAAAACAATCCTTTATTAATAGGAGAACCTGGTGTTGGTAAATCTGCCATAGCAGAAGGTCTTGCCTTGCGAATTGTAAAACGTAAAGTATCTCGTACCTTATTTAATAAGCGCGTGGTAACTTTAGATTTAGCAAGTTTAGTAGCAGGCACAAAGTATAGAGGTCAGTTTGAAGAACGTATGAAAGCCGTTATGAACGAGCTTGAAAAGAATGACGACATTATTCTTTTTATAGATGAAATTCATACCATTGTTGGTGCTGGTGGAGCCACCGGAAGTTTAGATGCTTCTAACATGTTTAAACCCGCTTTAGCTAGAGGTGAAATACAATGTATTGGTGCAACAACTTTAGATGAATACAGACAGTATATTGAAAAAGATGGTGCCTTAGAACGTCGTTTTCAAAAGGTCATTGTTGAACCAACTTCTATTGAAGAAACTATAGAAATTCTTAATAATATTAAAGGTAAATATGAAGAACATCACAATGTTAATTATACAGATGAAGCGATTGAAGCGTGTGTAAAATTAACGAGCCGTTATATGACGGAACGTTTTCTTCCAGATAAAGCTATTGATGCTTTAGATGAAGCCGGTTCTCGTGTTCATATTACAAATATAGATGTCCCAAAACAAATTCTTGAATTAGAAAAGAAACTTGAAGAAGTTAAGGAAACTAAGAATAGCGTTGTTAAAAAACAGAAATATGAAGAAGCTGCAAAGCTTAGAGATGATGAAAAACGATTAGAAAAAGAACTAGCAACTGCCCAAGAAAAATGGGAAGAAGAAACCAAACAACATCGTGAAATTGTTACAGAAGATAATGTAGCAGATGTTGTGTCTATGATGACAGGAATCCCGGTAAATAAAATTGCGCAAAAAGAAATAACTAAGCTATCACAGCTACCTGAATTAATAAAAGGGAAAGTTATTGGTCAAGATCAAGCTGTTGCAAAGGTTGTTAAAGCGATTCAACGAAATAGAGCTGGACTTAAAGATCCAAATAAACCAATTGGTTCATTTATATTTTTAGGGCAAACTGGTGTTGGTAAAACACAATTAGCAAAAGTATTAGCGCGTGAGTTATTTGATAGTGATGATTCTTTAGTGCGAATTGACATGAGTGAATACATGGAAAAATTTGCGATTTCACGATTAGTTGGTGCACCTCCAGGGTATGTTGGATATGAGGAAGGAGGCCAATTAACAGAAAAAATACGACGCAAACCTTATGCAGTGGTACTTTTAGATGAAATTGAAAAAGCACATCCAGATGTTTTTAATATGCTATTGCAAGTTTTAGACGATGGGTATTTAACAGACAGTTTAGGTCGTAAAATTGATTTTAGAAATACTATCATTATTATGACGTCTAATATTGGAGCTCGTAAATTAAAAGATTTTGGAAGCGGAGTTGGTTTTGGCACTGCTGCAGCAGTTGCGCAAGAATCGGACCATGCCAAAGCGGTGATTGAAAATGCCCTTAAAAAAGCATTTGCACCAGAATTTTTAAACAGAATAGACGATGTTATAGTCTTTAATGCTTTAGAAAAAGAAGATATCGGTAAAATTATTGATATTGAAATGGCTAAGCTTATAGACAGACTCAAAGACTTAGGTTACGAACTTAAGTTAACAGACAAAGCCAAAGGATACATTGCTGAAAAAGGCTTCGATAAACAATATGGAGCGAGACCTCTTAACAGAGCGATTCAGAAATATGTTGAAGATGCACTAGCTGAAGAAATCATTAATTCTAAAATTCACGAAGGCGATACCATCTCAATGGATTTAGATGAAGAAAATGATGTTTTAAGTATAAAAATTAAATCTTCTAGCAAAACTACGGAGTCATAATTAGTAATGATTTTAATATAAAAAAAACTCTTTCTTTATGGAAGAGTTTTTTTTTATCTAATAGTTTTAAATCTACACATAATCATAAACGAAACCCTAACTTTCGATTTTTGTGATATTACAATTTATGACCATTATGTTATTGTCACTGTTAAAGAAGGTATTATACTTTCTCATCAGCACATCGGTATGTTCTTAAAAATCATCAACACTTATTATTCCGACAAGCCTTTCGCTTATATTACACTTAGAGTAAATTCTTATTCCGTAAATCCAGAAATTGATTACAAAATTCCTCAAATTGAATCCTTAAATGGCTTTTCTGTAGTTACAAGTAATTACCAAGCAAAGACTAAGACTCAAATAGAAAAAAAAATGGTTTTTAAAAAACCATTTGAGATTAAAAAAATCGAGGACACTGTAGCTAGAACTGATAAGTTCATTGGAGTTAAATAAATCTAAATTATTATTTACGCTTTAATCAAACGGATCATTGTAAGTATGATTGATAACTCCATCTGTTATAACAACCTCATTTCCATTAATTGTAGCACTCCCAGAAAATGTAACACTAAAACAAGTATTTTTATTTACTGTTACGCTACTTTGTAATTCAGCCTGAACAAAATCTCCTTCCGACGAGCTTGCATTTTGAACACGTAAATAATTAAATTCTTCTATTATATTAGTGCCTGTTTTTTTAAAAGGAAGTTTTAACGTAATAGCATATGTATCTTGTTGCGGAGAATAAACACCACGAGACAAATACAGACTTAAAGTATGACCAGATCCGTCGTTATCCAAATCGATCCCTCTACCAAAAATTTGGAAATCCATCAGTTCACCATTAATTTTCATTGTGGCATTTTCGGTTTGAGGACAAGACACCACATCATCATCATTTGAGCAAGAATTCAAAACCAATAGACTAATAAAAATTACTAATGCGTATTTAATCTGTTTCATTGGAACTGATTTTTTTTGGTAATATTTACAATTTCTAATAATTAAATTTACTTCAAATCATAATGATTTAAAAATAACTCTTCAATTTCAATATCTACATCCTTTAAAAATTGAATAGAAGCTTCTATAGAATCATGTAATACTTCATCTACCTTAATAAATGGTACCACTTTTCGGTATTGTTCTAAAAACGATTCTAATAATGGTGACGTTTTTAAAGGTCTCCTAAATTCTAAAGCTTGGGACGCATTCATCAACTCAATTGCAATAACACGCTCTACATTCTTTACTAAAGTATAGGCTTGGGTTGCTGCATTGGCTCCCATACTTACATGATCTTCTTGTCCGTTACTAGACACAATACTATCTATACTTGCCGGAGATGCCATTTGTTTATTTGCACTAACAATACTTGCTGCTGTGTATTGTGGAATCATAAATCCTGAATTCAACCCTGGATTATCCACTAAAAATGCAGGCAATCCTCTTAAACCAGATACAAGTTGAAATACGCGACGTTCAGATATATTTCCAATTTCAGCCATAGCAATCTTCAAATAATCTAATGCTAAAGCCAACGGTTGACCATGAAAATTTCCACCTGAAATAATTAAATCTTCTTCATGAAAAATATTAGGATTATCAGTAACCGAGTTAATTTCAGTTAAAATCACTTTTTCAACAAAATCTAAAGTATCCTTTGTTGCTCCATGTACTTGTGGAATACATCTAAAAGAATAGGGATCTTGCACATGTTCTTTTTCGCGAGTAATAAGCTCACTTCCTTTTAGAAATTCATTAAAACGTCTTGCCACTTTACGTTGCCCAGGATGTGGTCTTACAGCATGTACCAAATCATGAAAAGGATCTAAACGACCATCAAAAGCATCTAACGAAATACTAGCGATAATATCAGCCAAATAGGATGTTTTATGAGACATTAATAACAAATACACTCCATACGCACTCATAAACTGAGTACCATTTAATAAGGCTAAACCTTCTTTTGCTTCAAGTGTAATGGGTTTCCAATTAAATTCTTCTAAAAGTATAGCAGCATCATATTCCTTATTGTTGTGTACTACTTTACCTTTTCCTAATAAAGGTAATGCCAAATGTGCTAAAGGTGCCAAATCACCTGAAGCACCTAAAGAACCTTGAGTAAAGACAAACGGAAATATATCATTGTTAAAAAATTCAATTAATCGTTCTACTGTAGCTAACTGAACTCCACTATGACCATAACTAAGTGACTGTATTTTTAAAAGCAACATCACTTTTACGATAGACTCTGGCACACGATCACCAGTACCACAAGCGTGAGACATTACCAAATTTTCTTGCAATTGACTTAAGTCCGTATCAGAAATTTTCACATTATAAAGTGAACCAAATCCTGTATTAATACCATACATTGGTTTTTTTTCATTAGCTAATTTTTCATCCAAATAGGTTTTACATTTCTGTATATTATTGGCAGATGCTTCCGAAAGTTTTAGCTTTTTGTTTTTATAAAAAATATTGTAGATCGTAACAATATCTAAAGCATCAGAAGAAATGATATGATAGTTATCCATGAAAAGTATTTTATAAGACTTCAAAATTGAGGATTATTTTGGGTTTTACCATACAATAATTAATATTTCATTCAATTCTAATCGTAATCTTAGATTATGTATTTTTGATGCTAAACAAAACAACACTATGAAAAGATTAATAGCCTTTTTTGTAGCCGTACTATTATTGGCATGCAACGAAGAAACAAAAGTAGATTACACCTTATTTTCCGGTAAAATAAAAAACCCGGTAGATCAAAAAGTTACCATATTAAAGGGGCGTGAAAAAGTCAAAGACATAACTTTAGATAAAGACGGAAGTTTTACCGATACTCTAAAAGTTGATGCTGGTTTTTACAATTTTAGTCATGGTCGTGAAACTTCAGCAATGTATCTTTCTCCAACAGATAATATAAATGTTACACTTGACACAGAAATGTTTGACGAAACCATAGCTTACACTGGTTCAGGTTCTCAACACAGTAATTATTTAGCCGCAAAATATATGGCGAATGAAAATGCCAATATTGATGTAGCAAAATTATATTCGAGTGAAGAAACAGAATTTCTTTCTGCAATTAACGACATTAAAAATTCTAAACTAGAACTTTTAAAAAGTCAAAAGGATTTAGATATTGAATTTATAACCAAAGAAGAAAAAAACATAAAATATGATTATTTAAGTTTCATTCAAAATTATACTGCTGGACATAGATATTATTCAAAAAATGAAGCCTTTGAACCTTCTCCTGAATTTTTGAAACCACTTGCTGACATAGATTATAGTAATCAAAACGATTACATAAATATAGATAATTACAAAAACTTAGTACAAAGTCATTTCTCTCAAAAAATTGATAAAACTGAAAGTCCAACTGAAATATTTGACTTTATTAATAAGGAAGCTTTTCCAGAATTAAAAGTTGATTTAATGAGTATGCTTAAACGCAAAATAGCTCCAAATAACGAGGATAATAAAGCTTACTATGATGGGATTATGGCATTATCATCAGATGAAGAATTCAAAGAAAATTTAACCAAGGATTATAATAAAATACAGAAGCTATCTAAAGGGATGCCATCTCCTAAGTTTGTGAATTATGAAAATCATAAGGGTGGCACAACATCTTTAGATGACCTTAAAGGTCAGTATGTTTACATAGATGTTTGGGCAACTTGGTGTGGACCATGTATTGCTGAAATTCCAGCACTTAAGGCCATTGAGAAAAAATACCATGGAAAAAACATCGCTTTTGTTAGCTTATCAATTGATGTAGAAAGTGCACATGAAAATTGGATTAAAATGGTAAATGACAAAGAATTAGGAGGCATACAACTGATTGCTGATAATAACGGAAAATCTCAATTTATTGGAGCCTATGCAATTAATAGTATTCCTAGATTTTTATTAATTGATCCTGATGGTGCTATTGTTAGTGCAGATGCACCAAGACCATCTGACACAAAACTTATAGAATTATTTGATGCATTAAATATTTAAATAAAATAGCAGTTTAAACTATTCAAAAGCCTTCATTAGAAGGCTTTTTGTTTTAAAAAAATTAAATCAAATTTTATAATAATTTTAAAATAGGCCTTACCAATAATGTTTATTTTTGCTATCAAACAAAAAAACGAGTTATGAAACGATTATTATTACTTTGCGTTGCAGCTACTTTATTTGCATGTAAAGGAGAACCTAAAGATTATGTTACACTTTCTGGAAAAATTGCAAACCCTGATGAAAGTAAAACACTAAAAATATTTAAGCCAGGAGCTTACGAAAAAATAATTACCTTAAATGATGATGGTACATTTAGTGACACACTAAAAGTTGAAGCTGGAGATTACAACTTTCAACACGGAAAAGAATATGGTCAAATTTACTTAAAAAATGATAATGTCTCTTCTTTTGAAACTGATTATAATGCCTTTATAGATTCTGTTGTTTTTGAAGGTGATGATTCTGATTTAAACAATTTTACTGTTCAATCATTTTTAATTTCTAAAAATCACTTTACCGAAGATCTTGTTGCTACAGGTGATATGAGTCAAGTAGAAGAGGCTATTAAAGGTTATAAGTCTTCCTACGAAGATTTAAAAATTAAATATGCTGATGTAGATTCTACTCATGTTGCTATTATGGACAATAACATCAATATGACTGTAGAACAACTTTCTAAATTTATGGAAAGTAAGCAAGCTAGACTTAATGCCTTCCCAAAAGGGTCTCCATCTCCTATTTTTGAGAACTACGAAAATTATGCTGGTGGAAAAATATCACTTTCTGATTTAAAAGGTAAATATGTATACATAGATTTATGGGCAACTTGGTGTGGTCCTTGTATTAAGGAAATACCTTCGCTTAAAAAAATTGAAAAGCAATATGAAGGAAAAAATATTGAATTTGTAAGTATTTCTGTTGATGAAGGTCGAGGTTATAAAGGAGATCCTGCTGAAGCTTATAAAGGATGGAGAAAAATGGTAAGTGAAAAGGAATTAGGTGGTATCCAGTTAATTGCTGATAATGGTTTTATGTCTCAGTTTATACAAGATTATAAAGTTAGTGGAATTCCAAGATTCATATTAATAGATCCTAATGGAAATATTGTGAGTGCAGATGCTCCAAGACCATCAAATACTGTTTTAATAGATTTATTCAACGAGTTGAATATCTAATTTTAAAATACATTGTATTAAAAAGCCTGTTTAATAAATTTAAACAGGCTTTTTTTATTATTGATTTTGTTGCTTTTCTTCTTTTGGTTGCTCTGGTTGTTTGAATAAATCGAGATAAGCCTCTCCTAAAGTTTCAATTATATGACTCGCAATTAAACTTTGATAACCATAATCTTCTATAGAAATATCGGCAGATTTACCATGTAAATAAACTCCAAAAATAGTAGCTGCAAACGGTGTATAACCTTGAGCTATTAAACCAGAAATTACCCCTGTTAACACATCACCACTTCCCCCTGTTGCCATACCTGGATTTCCGGTGGTATTTATGTAAAGCTTATTTTTATTCACAGTGATTGAATGCGCTCCTTTTATTAAAACGATTAAATCATATTTATTAGTAAACGCTTTTACTTTTTCCAATTTTTCAAAATCGCTAGACCACTTCCCTATTAAACGCTCTAATTCCTTAGGATGAGGTGTTAATACTGTTTGCTTAGGTAGTAATTTTAAAAGCGTTTTATGTTGAGATATTATATTTAAACCATCTGCATCAATAACTAAAGGCACTTTATTTTTCTTTAGAAAGGCCTCAAATGTTTTTGCTGTTTCTTCAGAAGTACCAAGTCCTACTCCAACTCCAATTACAGTTGGTTTTAATTCGAAATTAATATTTGAAATATGAGTTTCATTATCATCTGTAATCACCATAACTTCTGGTATAGCGGTTTGTAAACTGTGATAACCGCATTTAGGGATATACGCAGTAACCAATCCTGCACCAGCACTTAAAGCCGCTCTACTTGCCAAATTAACAGCACCTATTTTTCCATAACTTCCGCCTAAAATCATTACATGCCCAAAATCACCTTTATGCGCAAACTTTTTTCGAGGTTTATAAATTGGTAATACTTCAAGTTTAGAAATCAATTCAACTTCTGTTTCAGTTTGCATTAAATAATCACGATCTATTCCAATATCCAAAACTTCCCACTGTATTGTATATTTTTCAGTTTCGGGTAAAAAGAATGCCAACTTCGGAGATTGAAAACTCAAAGTATAACCTGCATATATGACAGCATCTTCATCCTCTACAGCTTTATCTGTATATAAACCAGAAGGCATATCAATAGACAACGTAAACGCTTTGGAAGCTTTAAATTTTTGGAATAAAGCTTTTACCCAATCATTTGGAGGTCTATTTAAGCCAATGCCAAAAATAGCATCTACAATAATGTCATCTACACCAATTTCAATCTCTGTAAAATCTTCCTTACAGCTCAACATCGTTGGCCATTTTTTAGTCACATTTTTAATACGATCGTAATTGATTAAAAAATCTTTAGAACGCTTATCACTACAATTCACAATATAGGTAACCACATTATAGCCATGCGTAATTAAATGCCTTGCTAAAACAAGTCCGTCACCACCATTATTACCGATACCACAAAACACGTGAATTGGTACTTGTGCCCCTTGCATGCGAGTATGCATCCAATTAAAAATTTGTGTTCCCGCACGTTCCATTAAGTCTGTAGAGGAAATATTCTGGCGTTCTGTAGTTAACTTATCACCTTCGTAAATTTGTTCTTTTGAAAATAATTTCATGTAATGTTATCTATTGTTTAGTAAAGAGAATTTTTATACTCATAATTTGACGCTCCTTCAACTTAGAACTTTTTATTATGAATGCCTCTCATATTGTTTTAAAAGATTTTGTAAATGACAAGTTTTGTTTCATTTTTAATAATAAGAAGCGCTATTTTTAACAAATCCCTAAAAAGAAACGAATTGTTTTTTTATTGTTATAAAAATAATACATTTGAAATGTAATGAACAAAAAAATTAACATATCAACGATTTCCATTTCACAGTCTATGTGTATGTCTATGTTTTTTATTTCAACACGTATTACCCTTTGGGGTAATTTATAATATGATCTCCGTCCCTTATTGTCTACACAGACATTTTTATTCTCTTAAAATATATTTTATATGAAAGTTCTCAAATTTGGAGGAACATCAGTAGGTTCAGCCGAAAACATAAATAAAGTCATTTCTATTTTAAACCAACAATCTCAAACAACTAATATTGCTGTTGTAGTGTCTGCAGTTGGTGGTATTACAGATAAACTATTAGAAGCAGGAAACTTGGCTTGCAGTAAAGATTTAGATTATAAACAGAAATATGATACCATTTGGTCTATACATAATTCTATTATTGAAGGTTTATTTTTAAATCCTGATAACGATAAATCACTGCAAAAACAACAGGATGATTTGTATGATTTAATGACCGAAAAGTTAAATGACTTAAAAAGTCTATTAGATGGTATTTATCTAATTAATGAATTATCGCCTAAAACAAAAGATAAATTATTAAGTTTTGGAGAAGACTTATCATCTACCCTTATTTATCACACATTAAAATCTAGAACAATAGATGCGGCTTTAAAGAACTCGCAAGATTTAATTGTTACAGATTCAAACTTTAATAATGCTACGGTAAATTTTGATATTACAAACACTAATATTCAATCGTTTTTTAATTCTAATGACAGTGCTATTGTATTGTTTCCAGGTTTTGTTTCAAAATCTATAAATGATGAAATTACAACGCTTGGTCGTGGTGGTTCAGATTATACCGCTGCCATTATCGCAGCTGCAATGGATGCCGATGAATTACAAATATGGACAGATGTTAGTGGCATGTTTACAACCAACCCAAAATTAGTAAAACAAGCCTCTCCTATTGTAGAGTTATCATATCAAGAAGCTGTTGAATTATCGCATTTTGGCGCTAAAGTTTTATATCCACCAACAGTAATGCCTGTGCTTAAAAAGAAGATTCCAATTGTGATTAAAAACACATTAGATCCTGAAGCTATTGGTACTACCATTACTCAAAATATAACACCTAACGGAAATTCTCCTGTAAAAGGTATTAGTAATATTGATAAAGTAGCGTTACTCACTTTACAAGGTAACGGTATGGTTGGAGTTCCTGGTTTTAGTAAGCGTTTATTTGAAACCCTAGCTCAAGAAAAAATTAATATCATTTTAATTACACAATCATCTTCAGAGCATACTATTTGTTTCGGAATTTCAGATAGCGATGCACAACGCGCAAAAATAGCGATTGATGCTGTTTTTGAATATGAAATTTCACTTCAGAAAATTGATCCGATTGTTCTAGAGACTAACTTATCTATTATCGCAGTCATTGGTGATAAAATGAAAAATCATCAAGGTATAAGTGGGAAGATGTTTAGTACCCTTGGTAAAAACAATGTGAATATTAGAGCTATTGCTCAAGGTGCTTCGGAACGTAATATTTCTGCTGTTATTCATAAAAACGATGTAAAAAAAGCATTAAATAGTTTACATGAGCAGTTTTTTGAAATCAAGACTAAACAAATCAACCTCTTCATAACTGGTGTTGGTAATGTTGGCGAGCGACTAATAGAACAGATAAAGCAACAAAAAGCATATTTGAAAGAGAACTTCAAAATAAGCTTAAGAATTGCTGGTTTATCTAATTCTAGAACCATGATTGTTAATGACGAAGGCATCAATTTAAAAAATTGGAAACAAGAACTTGAAAATGGAGAAAAGTCAAGTTTAGATGGCTTTTTTGAACATGCAAAAAGCTTAAATTTAAGAAACTCTGTTTTTGTAGATATCACAGCTAACGAAGCCGTTTCTAATATTTATAGTGACTATTTAAAACAAAGTATTTCCGTTGTAGCTTGTAACAAAATTGCCTGTTCAGGAAATATTGAATATTACACAGAATTAAAAGCATTATCAAGGCAATACAATACCTCATTTTTGTTTGAAACCAATGTTGGTGCAGGTTTACCTGTCTTAGATACGCTAAGTAATTTAATAGCTTCAGGAGATAAAGTAAACACTATCCAAGCCGTTTTGTCAGGTAGTCTTAATTTTATATTCAATAATTTTAATACTGAAACCACCTTTTACGATGTTGTAAAACAAGCACAAGAAGAAGGCTACACAGAACCAGATCCTAGAATAGATTTAAGCGGTATTGATGTGGCTCGTAAGATTTTAATCTTAGCACGAGAAAGTGGTCATGCTATTGAATTATCGCAGCTAGAAAGTGACAGTTTCTTAACTGAAAATGCCTCTAATTCAGATACGGTTGATGACTTTTTCAAAACTTTAATTGAAGATGAAGACTACTATCAAGGATTATTCAAGTCTGCACAAGATAATAACTGCCAACTAAAATTTGTTGCAGAATTTAATGATGGAAAGGCAAAAGTTGGACTTCAAGAAATACCTGAAGGTCATCCATTTTATAACCTTAAAGGAAAAGATAATATCGTCATGTTTTACACGCAGCGTTACCCAGAACAACCTTTAATAATTAAAGGTGCTGGTGCTGGTGCTGATGTTACGGCTTCAGGTTTATTTGCCGATATCATAAGAATTGCTAATAATTAGATATGAGTAACGAAATCAAAATATTTTCGCCAGCAACAGTAGCTAATGTAGCTTGTGGATTTGATGTACTTGGCTTTTGTTTAGATACTATTGGAGACGAAATGGTCATCAGAAAAACAGAAGAAAAAGGTATTAGAATTACAAAAATTGAAGGTTACGACTTACCGTTTGAAGCTGAAAATAATGTAGCCGGAGTTTCGGCTTTAGCGATGTATAACGCTTTAAAACCCGATTGTGGTTTTGAAATAGAAATCTATAAAAAGATTAAACCAGGAAGTGGTATTGGGAGTAGCTCTGCTAGTGCAGCTGGAAGTGTTTTTGGGATGAATGCCTTATTGGGTTATCCATTAAACAAAACAGAATTAACCAATTTTGCCATGAAAGGCGAAGCCTTAGCTAGTAAATGTGAACACGCAGATAATTTAGCTCCAGCTATTTTTGGTGGATTTACATTGGTTAAAAGTGCCTGTCCTTTGCAAATTTTAGAGTTACCTACTCCACCAGATGTATTCGCTACATTAATTCATCCGCAGATTGAAATTAAAACGTCTGAATCTAGAGCTATTTTACCCAAAGAAATTCCGTTAAGCAATGCTATTGCCCAATGGGCAAATGTGGGCAGTTTGGTTCATGCACTTCATACTTCGGATTACGATTTAATAAAAAAGTCATTAATTGATGTGGTAATTGAACCGTACCGAAAACAGTTGATTCCGCATTTTGATGACGTTAAAAAAGCAGCATTAGAAGCTGGAGCTTTGGGTTGTGCTATTTCTGGCTCAGGACCTTCTATTTTTATGTTGAGTAAAAGTGAAGCAACAGCAAAAGATGTCGAAAAAGCAATACGAAACGTATATTCAACTACAAGTATACTGTTTGAAACTTATGTTTCTAAAATTAATGTTGAAGGGATTCGGGTTTTGTAATAAAATGACAGAAGACTTAATACTAAAATTATAACACAAAGCTTTACAGAGAAGGCACGAAGATTCACAAAGAATTTTCTCTAAACAGTCTACTTAATTGAAGCTTATATTAATTTAGAATAAAAATATTATGAATTACTATTCTCTAAATAAAAAAGCACCAAACACAACCTTCGCTGACGCAGTAGTCAGAGGACTTGCACCAGATAAAGGTTTATATTTTCCTGAATCAATAACACCATTAGATCCTTCATTTTTTGAAACCATTGAAGATAAATCTAATGCAGAAATTGCTTTTGAAGCCATTAAACAATTCATCCTTCCTGAAATTCCAGAAGACATTTTAAAAACTATTGTTGAAGAAACGCTAAACTTCGATTTTCCGGTAGTTGAAATCAATGAAAATATTTCAACGCTTGAATTGTTTCATGGACCAACCATGGCATTTAAAGATGTTGGAGCACGTTTTATGGCGCGATGTTTAGGCTATTTTAACAAAACCAATACTAATGATGTTACCGTCTTAGTAGCCACTTCTGGTGATACAGGAGGAGCTGTTGCTAATGGTTTTTTAGGTGTTAAAGGAGTAGATGTTGTTATTCTTTATCCTAGTGGAAAAGTGAGTGACATACAAGAAAAGCAATTAACGACACTTGGACAAAACATTACCGCTTTAGAAGTCGATGGCGTTTTTGATGATTGTCAAGATATGGTAAAGCAGGCTTTTATGGATAAAGAGCTAACGGATAAAATGCAATTAACGTCTGCAAATTCAATAAATATTGCACGTTGGCTACCGCAACTCTTTTATTATATGTTTGCTTACAAGCAATTAAAATCGAAACATAAAGACATTGCTTTTTCTGTTCCTAGCGGTAATTTTGGTAATATTTGTGCCGGTATGGTTGCTCAAAAATTAGGCTTACCAATTAAGCATTTCATTGCAGCAAATAATGCCAACGATACCGTTGTGAATTATATGATTTCTCAAACCTACAACCCAAAACCGTCAGTACAAACTATTAGTAACGCTATGGATGTTGGGAATCCAAGTAATTTTATAAGAATTCAGGAATTACATAACAATGATTTTGACGCTTTAAAAGCAAATTTATCTTCATATAGTTATACAGACGAAGAAACAAAAGCTGCCCTTTTAGAATTGTATAATGACTATAGTTATGTTGCAGATCCTCATGGAGCTGTTGGGTATTTAGGTGCCAAAGACTACTTAAAAGAAAATGATGCTCATGTGGTATTTATGGAAACAGCCCATCCAACAAAGTTTTTAGATGTTGTGGAAGACGTTATTAAAGAAAGCGTGGCTTTACCTTCTCAAATAGAAGCTGTAATGGATAATGAAGGTGTATCTATAAAAATAAATTCTTACAATGAACTGAAAGGTTTCTTATTAAGTTAACACCAAATTCTATCGTATTATCAACTAAATCTAAATTACAAAAAATGAAGTTTCCTATTATATTCAGTATCCTATTGACAAGTTTAGTAGTGTCTTGTAAAAATGACAATCCGAAACTTGTAAAAGAAAAGGAGTCTAAATCTACTACAGAAATAGCACAAGTATTTCAAAACAAAGGTCATGAGATTGTATATAATATGGTTCAAAAAGTTGGAAACTATGATCAATTAAGTAAAAAGAAAGATGTTATTTATACCTACACCTACCAAACTCCAGATGGGAAAACAGATACTTCTACAGAGAAATATATTTTTGATGGTGAATTATCTTATGGTGCATATAGCAAACATGAGAGAACATTAGCAAATTTAACAGGATTAATTGAACAAGGTTACGATGGTAAAACGTATTGGTTAAAGCACGAAGGCACTTTTTCAGACAATGAAGCCTATATAAAAAGAGCCGCTTTTAATAGACCTACAAACTTCTATTGGTTTACAATGTTTCAAAAAATGTTAGATCCAGGTTTAAATTATGAATTTATTGAAGAGAAAACCATTGATAATAAAATCTATAATGTTGTAAAAGTAAGTTTTACAAGTAAAGATGATAAACCTACAGACATTTATCAATTATATATCAATAAAGAAACCAACTTAGTCGATCAGTTTTTATTTACAGTTGCCGATTTTGGAAAAATGGACAACCCATCTCTTATGAAACTTCAGTACGAAAAAATTGATGATTTATTAATTCCTACAAAGCGTCAGTACAAACGTTCTAACTGGTCTGCTGAAGAGAGTGATTTACCATGGATAAAGGTGAGTTGGACGAATATAAAATTTAATAATAATTTATCTCAAAGCGATTTTGAAAAATAAAATTGAGCTTTAACTCGTATTATTTTTAATAGATGCTAGTTTAAAATAATACTCATAAGGGTTTTCTAGAATGCTTAGCTTAAATGTCAAAAACCTTATATACTATATACGTCATAGAACTTTCTAAACGCGTTTATACCGAAAACGCGAAGTTTAGAAATGCAAATCCACAATTTAATGGTGTTTTAGAATGTTTGTATGTTGGCATGACAAGTAAAACTCCAAAAGAACGTTTTCTCCAACACAAAACAGGACATCGTAACAAAAAGGGTCATAAAATATCTTCAAATATTGTTGAGAAATATGGCACCTATTTACGCCCAAGTCTTTTTAATCATATCGATCCTTTTTTTACAAGAGCCGAAGCATTAAAAGCAGAATCACAAATTACCTTAGAATTGCGACGCGAAGGTTATGCGGTTTGGTCTAATTAGAAAAAACAAAATCTAATTAAACCTTTAGTACATCCTTTAGTCTAACTAAAGCTAATACAAACCATTATTTTGAACACAAACATAATAAATCTACTCAAATCAACACTGTGTATCATTTTTGCGCTTATTACTTTAACAAGTTGCAATAATACTAGCACAGAAAAAACCGTTACATCTGAGGAGAAGAAGAATGTGAATCAAGACATTCCTGTTTACAATTTTAATCAATTTGAACCCTTAATTTACACGGAATCTGATAAAACCTATCTCATTAATTTTTGGGCAATGTGGTGTGCACCTTGTGTCAAAGAGCTACCATACATTGAGCAATTCGCTGCTCAAAATCCCCAAGTCGAAGTCATTTTAGTAAGCTTAGATTTCCCAAAAGATATTGAAACAAAGCTTAAGCCTTTTTTAAAGGAAAAAAACATAACCCAAAAAGTTGTACTATTGGATGATGCAGATGCTAACGCGTGGATAGATAAAATAGATCCTAACTGGTCTGGTGCAATCCCATTTACAATTATGTTTAACAAAAACGAACGTTTATTTTATGAACGCTCGTTTGAAAATTTAGAAGACTTAGAAAACCAAATAAAAAAACTTAATTAAAAAATCATGAAAAGAATCAGTGTCCTAATAGCCATTATTGGTTTATCTGCAAGTGTACTTGTATCTTGTAAAAATGAAGAAAATAAAACAGGAGATGCTACTGCTGAAAACCAAAAACATAAAGGTGAACGTCCTCCTCATGATGGTGATAGAAAAGGACCACCACATGGAGGTGACCGCAAAGGACCACCAAAAGGAGGTCTACCAGAACAAACTAGAACATTAGAAGAAATTGGTGGCTACGCGATTGGTGATGTTGCAACTGATTTTAATTTAAAAAATGTTGATGGTTCTATGGTATCGTTAGCTAGTATTGAAAATGCAAAAGGTTATATAGTAACCTTTACCTGTAATGAGTGTCCATTTTCAGTGTTATATGAAGACCGTTTAATTGCATTAAATAACGAATATGCACCTAAAGGTTATCCTGTTATCGCTATTAATCCTAACAGTCCAACTAATGAAAAAGAAGGTTACGCAGCAATGCAAAAACGTTCAGAAGACAAAGGATTTACATTTCCTTACTTAGTTGATGAAGGGCAAAAAATATATCCACAATATGGTGCTGTAAGAACACCTCACGTTTTCTTATTAGATGCAGATCGTAAAGTACAGTACATTGGTACTATTGATGACAATTCAAAATCACCAGAAGACGTCAAAGTAAACTACGTTAAAGATGCTATTGAGGCTTTAGAAAAAGGTGAAAAACCAAGTCCTAATTTCACAAAAGCTATAGGATGTCCTGTAAAAGCTAGTAAGGCTTAAGGTTCCTTAAAATAACAATTATAAAAAAACAGCATCATTTTGATGCTGTTTTTATTTTTCAACGTCTCCGTATATGAAAAGTAGCAGGTAAAATGTAATTATTTTTCAGATTGTAAACAAAGATAGCAGTTAAGAACCAAACCTTTGGTTTAGCTCTTAACTGCTATTTCTTATATATTGCTGTAGTCAGTATTTTTTATAATCCACTTCCAAAAGTGTTTATTGTGCTGTACAAAAGCCATTCTCCATCTGATTTTCGATAGATATAAGCAATCTTATGATTTGAAATATAACTATTATTTATTCTATGCAATACTAGCACTACATCTCTATTCGTATTAAAAAATGGTTTAGATATTCTGTTTGTACATTCGCAATCTTTACACCATACCATACTTTGCTGTTTACTATTAAAAACATAATCTTTACTTTCTGAAAGTTCTACATCTATTATATGGTTTACTTCTTTTGCGGTAAATAAACTATCTAAAGCTCCGTACTTTTTTTTCCAATATTTAATTGAATTTTCACTCGGAATACTATCTATATAATCTTCGCCTGTAATGCTATCAATAGCGAAAAATGTATAAAACGGTCTATTTTTAGTCCTAAAATCATAGTAATGTTTTAATTCTGATTTCATATTCGTAATATCTATACTTTTCATTGAGCATACCATTGAGTCTTTTTTATACTTAAATTTTTCTATAGATTGCTCAATAATACTGCTTACATCATCTTGTTGTGATGATATTGTCGGAAAGTAAAGTAAAAGTAAAATACAGATACTTTTAATTGCAAGTTTTTTTTCCTTTTGCATTACTAGTGTCATTAAATTTTTCATAAGCTAATAAAGTTTGTGCTTCTAATTGTTCTGTTTCTGTAAGATTATTTGCGTCTGTAAATACTTCATTGCCTTTGAGTCCTCCCAAACCCAAATTTTTGGCATAAGTTAAATCTACTCCATTTATATTTGTATAACTACAATGTGCAACAATTGCCTCGGCTAAATCATCTATAAAAATCGGTGCAAATATTATGGCTCTCTTGCATATAAGCTTCTTTAAAAGAGGTATAGTTTTTCCGTTGTTTAATGATTAGTAATTAAGTTTGTTGGTTAAGCGATATTACCTACAACTAGCTTTAAAGGTATAAATATATTGAGACTAAGAACAAAATTCCCTAATTTTCAATTCCTAATACATTCAGTATTTATTGTTATTTTTATTCAAAAATTATAAATCAAGTCATCATTGAATCATTTCCCAAATGTAGCTTTTAAAAGTAGCGAAGGAGCTACAGATATTGAATGTATTTCATTAGACGAATTATTCTCAAGAATTAAAAAAGATCCTAATCACAATCCATATCAGCCACACCGAATTTCCTTTTTTGCCTTATTGATTGTCACAGAAGGCAAAGGTGAACATCAAATCGATTTAAAGACTTACAACATCCAAAAAGGCTCTGTACTTAAAATTGCGAAAGGTCAGGTTCATGCTTTTCAAGATCATTTTCAATACGATGGGTATCTAGTGGTATTTACAGAGGATTTTATTTTAAAATATTTCTCAAAATCTTCGGTCGAATTTATTTCGCATTTATACAACTATCATATCTCAGATCCATTAGTTGAAAACAGCACTTTAACCGACTTTTTTTTAGCACGGATAACTGAAGAAATTCAAAGCAAATACACTTACGCCCAAAAGGAAATAATTGCTAAAATATTAGAGCTATTTTTATTAAAATTAGAGCGTGAAGCTCATAAAGTCTCAGATGAAACGTTCAATAAAACACACCAAAGTGTTTTTATCAATTTCAAGAATTTGGTAGAAGAACATTATATAAAAACACGGAACGTCAAAGATTACGCTCAACTACTAAATATATCTACAAAACATCTCAACACCATAGTTAGAGCAACCACATTAAATACAGCAAAGCATTTTATTGACAACTACGTCATCTTAGAAATTAAGCGTGTAATCTTTAGTAGTACTATAAGTCTTAAAGAAGTCGCTTATCAAAATGGTTTTGATGAAGTCACTAATTTCACCAAGTTTTTCAAAAAACATACAGGTCTCTCGCCTAAGAAATTTAAATCTACACTTTAGATTTAGGTTTCATATTTACCATTTTTAACAGATCATTTACCTTTTGCCACTTTAGTACTTTTCAGAACTTTGTAATAAATAAATATTATGAGCGACATTGCAAAATGCCCTACATGTGGCAGTTATTCTAAAATAAAAGAAAAAGAAGGAGAAACCACCTATCAAGCAGTACAAGATGAAGAGGCTTTAAAAAATGTTGGCCAAATGAAGAAAGCGCTTGAAAAGTTTAAAACAAAAGTAGAACAACTTGAAAAAGAGTTAGAGGCTTTAAAATCGAAACATTCATAAAACATTAATTATGAAAATTGCAGTAACATCAGCAAGCGGACATTTAGGATCTGCCATTGTAAAAGCGCTTTTAAAAGCCACTAAAAAAGAAAATGTTATAGCCATAGCAAGAACCACAGAAAAAGCAGAACACTTAGGCGTAGAAGTCAGAAAAGGAGATTACAACAGTCGTGAAGATTTCAATGCCGCTTTAAAAGGAGTAGACACTGTATTATTAGTTTCTGGTATGGATGATCCAAAGAAAAGAATACAACAACACCGAAATGTCATTGAAGCAGCCAAACAAAACGGCGTTCAAAAAATAGTCTATACGAGTATTGTGGGTGCTGAAGAAAACAATGCTTTTAGTCCTGTGGTGCAAAGTAATCGTCAAACGGAAGAAGACATCCGTAATTCCGGTTTACATTGGGTTATTGGTAGAAATGGTATTTATATTGAACCCGATTTAGAATATTTAGATACCTATATAAAAGAAGGTGAGATAAGAAATTCTGCAGATCAAGGAAAATGTACTTATACGAGTCGTGAAGAATTGGGATTTGCCTATGCTAAAATGTTATTAGAAGAAAAACATAATGGTAACATCTATAATTTAGTAGGTGAAGCGATTACGCAAAAGCAACTTGCAGACTTTATTAATCAGGTTTACGACACAAAATTAGTTTATAATGCTGTTTCTGTAGAAGCTTATAAAGCGGATAGAATAGCAGAACTAGGTGATTTTCTAGGTACAATCATAGCCGGAATTTACGAAGGCATTAAAAATGGTGCCAATGATGTGCCTTCTGATTATGAAAAAGCTACTGGTAGAGCACATAAACCGGCATTAAAACTAATAGAAACTTACCATCAAAAACACGTTCAAAACTAAATTTAAGACCATTGAGCATTTTAGAAAATATATTAAAAACGGTAGTCTTAGAGGAAGCTACTATTATAGAAAAGGTTACACTTTCTAAGAGCGCTTTTAGAATTCGTCTTCAAGGAGACAGCATTCGTAAAGCAACGTTTACACCTGGTGCGTTCTTAAGAATGGCTGTAGGTATTGGCAAAGAAGAACTGTCAATGAAAGACAAAATAAGAAGCTATAGCATTTGGGATATTGATAAAGAAAAAGGCACATTAGATTTAGCAATTGCTACTCATAGTAATGGTGTAGGCTCGCAATGGACAAAAGATTGTAAAGAAGGCGATATCGTTCATTACAAATGGAAGAAAGGTAATTTTACTGCAGATGATTCAGCCGATAGCTATATTATGATAGGAGACCTTTCTGCCCTTTCTCATTTATACATGATTAACCGAAATATTGGCAAGGATAAGCAAATAGTTAGTGTCATCTATAATTCTGATAAAAGCGATTTCTTTTCTGATATTGATGGACGCTTTCCTTTTAACTTTTATGAATTACCTGAATTTCCATACCATGAAATCATTGTTCAATTAAAAGAAATTATTCCTACTTTAAAGGGCAAAATGATAGCTTATATTGCTGGCGATAGCAGAACATGTATCGCTTTAAATCATTTTTTCAGGAAAGAATTGCATTGGGACACCAAACGAATAAAAACAAAACCTTTCTGGAACCCTGAAAAAAAAGGACTAGAATAATTTCTGATAAAAAGAAATTTAAAACAACCCCTAGATTATTATAGTAACAAAAAAACAGCATCTTAAAAGATGCTGTTTTTGTTTTTTATATAGATTTCTGCTTTCGCAGGAATTTAGTTATCTTGAATAATTAGGCGACTCATTAGTAATCGTTACATCATGAGGGTGACTTTCATTAATCCCTGAACTTGTGATTTTCACAAAGCGTCCCGTTTCTTTCAACGTCTCGATATCTTTAGCACCACAATACCCCATTCCTGCTCTAAGGCCTCCAATAAATTGATGAATACTTTCAACCAATTCACCTTTATATGGCACACGACCAACAATTCCCTCAGGTACTAATTTTTTAATATCATCTTCAACATCTTGAAAATAACGATCCTTACTTCCTTGTTTCATGGCTTCAACAGAACCCATCCCTCTGTAAGATTTGAATTTTCTTCCTTCGTAGATAATCGTATCACCAGGACTTTCTTTTGTTCCTGCTAAAAGCGAACCTAGCATTACCGTATCTGCACCAGCTGCAATCGCTTTAGGAATATCACCTGTATAACGAATACCTCCATCTGCAATGACAGGAACACCAGAACCTTTAATCGCTGCAGCAACTTCTAACACCGCCGAAAACTGAGGAAAACCAACACCTGCCACTACTCTAGTTGTACATATTGAACCTGGTCCAATTCCTACTTTTACAGCATCTGCTCCAGCTTCTACTAAATATTTAGCAGCAGCACCTGTTGCTATATTTCCAACAATAACATCGAGCTTTGGGAATTTCTTTTTTATGTCTTTCAATACCATCACCACACCTTTAGTGTGTCCATGAGCCGTATCTATAATTACAGCATCTACACCTGCAGCTACCAAAGCTGAAGCGCGTTCTACAGCATCTGCTGTAACACCAATAGCTGCAGCAACTCTTAATCTACCAAAAGAATCTTTATTCGCATTTGGTTTTTGAGTGACTTTAGTAATATCTCTAAAAGTAATAAGTCCTTTTAGATTAAAATTATCATCAACAATCAATAATTTTTCAATCTTGTTTTGTTGTAAGATTTGTTCTGCATCTTTTAAAGACGTACCAACAGCAGCAGTTACCAAATTTTCTTTGGTCATTACTTCAATAATTGGTTTTGTTCCTTCGTGTTCAAAACGTAAATCTCTATTAGTAACAATTCCTTTTAATTTTCCTTCTTCATCTACAATAGGAATTCCTCCAATGCTATGTTCTGCCATATTTGATTTTGCATCAAAAACAGTTGCCGTCATTGGTAAGGTAACAGGATCTATAATCATTCCGCTTTCTGCACGTTTTACACGCCTTACCTTATCGGCTTGCTGTGCAATAGTCATGTTTTTATGTAACACTCCTATTCCACCTTCTTGCGCCATGGCAATCGCCATTTTACTTTCCGTAACCGTATCCATTGCTGCTGAAATAACAGGAATGTTAATGGTAATGTTTCGTGTGAATTTTGTTTTGATACTAACTTCTCTAGGAAGTATTTCTGAGAATGCTGGAACTAAGAGTACGTCATCGTAAGTAAGACCTTCTCCAACAATTTTATTTTCGTGTGCTGTCATGGCAATTAAGATATAATTGCGCACAAAGGTAAGGATTTAATATCAACCAAGTACGCTTATATGAGGTTTTGAAGATTATTTTATTGTTAAGCACAAATTCTCTTGTAGTTAGCATGAAAATTGACACCTTATTAGTTCAAAATAAAAGTATAATCAATATCAATTAAGGTTATTTCATTTTCATAAACATTACCTCTAAGACAAAAAAGTGCTTTAAGTTCTAGTATTTCTTGCTTATTAAACATTAAAACCAAATTCTCTTGAATAGATGGAATAGGAATTTTTCGTTTCACTTTTGCATCAGCATACATCTCTTCCCAATAATCTTCTTCTATCGCTAATAAATAAGTTTTAAATCGATGGTATTGTTCTTCTGTGAATTCAAAGTAGATATTATTAAACTCTAAATGATAAATATTACAGCCTTTACATATAGACAATTCACCATTACTAACTTTTGATAAAACTTTTATATTATGACACATAAGTTCTCTTTTTTAATAACAATCCATTTTAATTTGCCCGTTACTTTCAAACGCACTTAATGGTTTGTTGAGTTGTTCTGTGGTAATATTATTTAAGACTTCTAAAACACGACTCTGCATGGCTATAGCCCCACAAATCATGACTACTCCATTTTGCTGAAAATGTTTTGCAATAAATTCTTCATTTTGAAGTAAAAGATCTTGGACGTAAATTTTCTCTGCTTGTTCTTGAGAAAATGCTGTTTGCAATTGGTATAGTTTATCTTGCTTTTTTGCTTCTTCTAATAAACCAGCATACAACTCTAAAGATGTCTTGGTTCGTCCTCCCCAAAACAAGTGTATATTTTTCTGTTTTTTATTGTCGTGAATCATCCCAAGAAATGGTGCAATACCAGTTCCGTTGGCTATTAAAATGACATCTTTTGTTTTAGTAGGTAAATGAAATTCTTTATTTTCACTTATCGTTGCTGTAATAGTATCAGCGGTATTTAGTGTGCTGAAATAGGTAGAACACAGTCCTTTGTCATGTTTTTTAATACTCAAAAGAATATCTCCTTCTACTTTGGCAATTGAATATTCTCTGGCAGCTTCATCTTCATTAGGCTTAAATGCTAGTAAATCACCCGACTGAAATTTAATCTTCTTTAATGGCCTTAACTGCAACAAGAAAGTATCATCTATATTTAACTCCGTTCGTTTTACCACTTTAAACGTCCGTGTATATTTTGAATTTAATTTTTCTGTCGGTTGTGTGATAATTAGATTTTGATTAGAAACGGTATTCCATTTTAAAATCCAATTTTTAAAGGCTTCAAAAGATTGATTATTGATTTTTATTAATTCTAATTTTCGATTAAAATTTGAATGTGCATTTAGTAAATTATCTACTTCTTCTGCGTATTTGCAATATTCAGGATATAATAAAGAACCAAAACCTACTACTGAATAATTTAGCTTAGAATTTTCAATTGTTCCCAATAACTTTTCAAATTTAGTCGCATTAATTGGTGCATCTCCTTCTCCGTAAGTTGCTGTAAAAATGATGAGTTCTTTTGCTTTATGATATGTTGTATATTGATTTAATTCGGTGATATAAGCTTTCTTTCCTCCCGCTAATAAAGCTTTGTGAAATAAGGTTGCAAAACGAAATGTACTTCCTGTTTCTGAACCTACTAGAACAATATATTCTGCGTCTTCTTTTTTAAATTTATTCTTAATTTTCACTTTCGATTTCTGACGTTTTAAAGTCATAGCAAAACCAGAATAAATAAAGAATAACAAGACAACACCAACCAATGCTAAAACAATAGACCATAAAATAGTGCCTTGGCCTGTATGCAGAAACAAACTCCATTGCGATAACATATGAACCAAAGGATACGTTTGTTCGCTTACAATTTCGCCAGAAAACTGATTGACTAAAAGTTCTCTATCTTTTAATGTGATAAAAAAGTAATCTTCTACATCATCAGAAAAAGGAAATTCTAAATTTTTAACTTCAGAAATTAGTGTAGACTTAAAAACTTCGAAATCTGAAAATGGTATTTTATCAATATCCTCAGATACATCTTTAGGGTAAGTATGCGTAATATTTGATTCTGGTAAAAGGGAAAACTTTTCTAATGATAAATAAACACCTGTTAAGGCTACAATGATCACAGGAATTAGAAACCAACGTCCTAATTCTACATGATAATATTGTTCAAAATTCTCGTTAACTATTTTAGAGAAAAACCGACGAATTCCGCCTTGTCTTTTGGCTATTAATACCAAACCTGTAATAGCCATTAAGATTAAAAAGAAGGATACCAAACCTACAATAAAACGTCCTGTAGATTTTAGAAATAAAGAACGGTGTAAATTAGTGGTAAACTTAAAAAGTGTTGATTTTTCAATAAGCTCACCTAACTTCTCCCCTGTTTCTGGGTTGATGTAAAAGGTTTCACTATCACCTTCCTTTGTAATAACCGACGCTATGACAAAATCATTTTCATCCGTTGAGATGGTAATAATTTCGTCATAACTATTAGTTAAACTTTCTATCGTTGTGGCTAAAGTTGTGTCCTCATTAATTTGATAAGATTCCAACTGATTAGAAATAGGCTCGAAAGCCAAAATAGTACCAGTTACGGAAGCTAAAACAATAAAAAGAGAAGACACCAAAGCCAACATAAGGTGACTAAATCTCCAAATAGAAAGGGTCATTTGCATTGCTTTTATTGAGGCATCATACGTATGTAACGGATAAATCCTTTGCCTTCAACTTTAGATTTCACACTTTCAGAAGTTAACTCTAATTCGACATCACTTTCGTAATATTCTTGATCTTCAACTGCAGATTCAAAACGAAGTTTATAACCTTTGTCTAATTTGTCGTCATCTATTTCAATGACATTTATTGTACGCTGACCTCCACTTACCGTTGCTCCTGTAATAGCATCGATATCGTTTCGCTTTTTACCGTAAAAATCCCACCAAGACTCAATGGTATTATACCATTCGTCATCATCTCCAATAACATTAAGGGTTTCTACATATTCACCTTCTGGGTTTAATAATGAAATTACAATATAGGCGCCTTCACCTGTATAATTCGTCATTTGAATCATACATTTATACTTTGAAGATTCAGATAAGGTATTAAAAGATACCAAGCCAAAAGCCATAGTAAAGACTAAAATTATAAGTTTTATATTCTTCATATTTAAAATTATATTACTTTAAAAATTCAACTGAAACGTTATTCTTAGCTAACAACTCGTTCTCTTTAGCTAAGTCGTAAGCAGATTCTTCGAAATCTGTTACAATATCTTTCTTAGCACCATTTTTTAATAGAAATTTTAAAACACTGTCATCTTTAGCTTTTAGAGCCGCTAAATGCAATGCTGTATTGCCTTCATTATTTTTAGCATTGATATCTTGTTTCATCTCTAATGCTATTTTTAACAACTCCAAACTATTTTTTTCGGCAGCTAAATGAAACCATGTGTTTCCATTTTTTTGAGTAGTAGTTAAATCTACTTTACTCTTATTCAAAAACTCTTTTTTACTGTAAAATTGCTTTTTGTTTCTTTCTGAATAAGAATCAATAAGGTAGTAGCCTAAATTATTTCCGTCTGCATCTAACAAATTTGTTTTAGCTTTATTTGCAATTAAGAATGCCACAACATCTACATCGTTGCCAGCCACAGCCAAACTTAAAGCCGTTTGCCCTTTTCTATTAGTATCGTTTATATCTTTTAAACCTGAAGCCAATACCTTTACAACTTCTAAATTATTACCTGAAGCGGCATTAATAAAAGGTGTATTTCCTTTGTGATCTTTTTGGTTAACATCTAATCCTTTTTCAAGTAAATACTTAATTATTTTTACATCCTTACTTCTTGACGCTAAGATATGTAATGGTGATACTCCTTCTTTATTTGTTGTATTTGGATTTAAACCAATACTTTCTAAATACTCATAAACCTCTATTCCATTAGATGATCTTCTTGCACCATTAGCTGCAAAAATAAAAGCCTGATCTGTACCTATTAATCCTTTTTTAACAAGAGATTTTAAAGCTTCTAAATGACCGGTTTTCGTCGTATAATTAAATATTCCGTCTCCATTTTTATCAACACTTTTAATATTTAATCCTTTAGATTGAAAATAAGATACAAGCTTAAAATCTTTATCGCTTGGTGCTGCTAATAGTAAAGCATTTGCACCATCTGGTGTTAAATCTGTTTTTAAGTTTAATCCTTTCTGTAAAATAAGGTCATAAACCTTAGTGTTTTGTTGCCCTGCTGAAGCTGCAAAATTAATGATAGAGTTTCCTTTATCATCAGTAATATCTGTTTTAGCTCCTGTTTTCAAAAGGTAATTAACTAATTCATCGTTACCTTGATATGCTGCCCAAAAAATGTATGTTCTACCATCGTGAGTTAGTTTGTTTACATCATTACCTTTTTGAGCTAAAAGAAATTTAATGGTTTCTAATGGCGTGTCTTGTAACGTTGCAAAAACAACAGCATCAAAACTAGCTCCGTTTGATTCTGAAGGATTATTCCCTTCTTTTATCTTTGCTTTAACCGTTTCTACACTTGGTTTTGTTCCCCAATAATCACGATTTAAAAAGATGTTTTCATTCTTCTTCTGGGCAAAAGCAGGTAATGCCAATATGACAAGAAGTAATACTACTACGGTCTTAATTGTTTTCATATATAAATGTTTGTTTTTAATCTTATTTTACAAAAGATTCAATAATACTATTAATTTCTTTTTCTGCAGTGATTTCATCATCTAATAAGTATTTAAATAACACTTTATTATCCACTTTTTCTTCTAATGTTAGGTCTTTATCTCTTCCATATACATCATCCCATTTAGATCTCACCAATTTCCATTTTCTTTCTTGTGTTTTCCACCAATCTATTGAAGCCTGACATCTGCTTTCATCAACTCTTTTATAGGTGTTATAGCCTTTTTCTTTAGCCAAAATTACATCTTCAGAACCTGCTACACGTACTACTTTTTCATTGTCTTGGTCATGTACCCAGCCAAAGTTAGTAATTTCATGGCGGTTACCTCTTAAAGTGATGTTGTAATCGCTACGTTTTGTGTATTCACGTCTTGGTAATGGTGCTGTTGTCGTATTTTCCCAATAGTTTTTTCCATCTACATGAACCCAAGTTCCAGAACCTTCGTAACGTGGACTGTCATCGACCTGAAATACTTTCTGTGTCCATTGTCCTTTTACATCATCCTTAGATTTTTTTTCATATCTCCAATTATTATCACCATTGTACATATAGAAGTCTTGGTTTTGAAACAACCAATCTTGTCTCCAATGTTTAATAATCATCGGATCATCTGGTCTTCCTACTTGTAGTAAGTGTTGAATAGAAATTTTATTATCCTCATCTTCAATAGCCAATGCATATTCTAACCCTTTATCTACCTTAGTTTCAGAAGGTCTATAAAGAGAATCATTACTGTAATTAAAAGTCTCTGTAAAATTAAACGTGACTTCAAAACAACCGCACATTTCTTTAATGGCTTCTTTGTCTTGTGTTTTCTTCTCTTGAGCATTAACACTTAAAGAGAATGCAAGAATAATAGATAATACTGGAACGAATTTCTTCATCTTTTAGATTTTATTATTGAGTTTGAAAAAAATTGAAAAAAACTATTCTTATTTAGAATGAATTAAAATAAGATTCTATATTTGCGACAAATTTATATAGAATGAGTCTAATTAAAAATAAAAATCTAATTTATTTTTTGCTTTTTTTAAGTTCCATCTTAGGAGCTCAAGGAAAAGAAAAGGACAGTATTACAACTGAAAAATTAAAGGAAGTCGTTGTCGTTGGCGAAAGTAACGTCATGTCTGTAAGTAAAAAGCTATTTACAGTAAGCACTATTAAGAGGGCTGATATTGATAACGTGGCAGGCTCTAATTTAGCAGACATCTTATTTAACAGCTTAAATATTACGGTAAACCCAGATGCTTCTTCTGGTCGCTCAACAGTTAGCTTATTTGGTCTCGATGGACAATATGTAAAAATTCTAATCGATGGCATTCCTATAGTAAGCGATAATGGTCTAGGAAATAATATAGATATCTCTCAAATAAATATTGATGATATTGAACGTGTAGAAATCGTAGAAGGTTCTATGGGAGTATTATATGGAGATAATGCTGTTGCTGGTGTAATAAATATAATAACGAAACGAGGTTTAAAAGAAGAAGGTTGGCAATTACAAGTGTCCTTACAAGAGGAAACTGTAGGAAATGAATTTGAATTTTTTGATGAAGGCAGACATATTCAAAATTTTAGAGCTACGAATCAAGTCAATGAAAAATTATCATACTCCTTTGGTGTATCTCGAAATGATTTTGCAGGTTATTATAATGGATATAAAGGTCAAAATTATGTGAATATTCAAGATAACATTGTTGTAAATGATAGTTTACGTGGTACAGAATGGAATCCTAAAGAACAAATTACAGCATCTGCAAATGCTAATTTAGACTTAGGTAAACACAATGTATTTTATAAATTACAATACTTTAATGAGGATTTAGACATATATAATCATAATGTAAACGGAAGATATCAAAACGGAACCCTTAACCCAACAGCATTAGATGAGAATTACAAAACAGATAGATGGGTAAATAATATAAATGTTTCAGGTCCTTTAAAAGGGGCAACTAAATATAATTTTTCGTTGTCGTATCAAAATCAAAAACGAAACTATAAAGAATTTGTTTACAACATATTTGAACAACAAACACAATCTGTAGAAACGGATGCGTTAAGCCAATCTAGTGAGGTTTGGTACTCTAAAGCTTTTGTAAATAACATTGTATCACAATCCCGTTTTTTTGATTTACAATTGGGTTATGAGTTTACGAATCAATCTGGTTTTGATGCTAATGCTTCTGGCGCTTATTCTAATAATGTGGTAGAAAATACCATCACTAACTACGAAGTATTTGGTATAGCTGAATTTCAACCTTCTAAAAAACTAGCCATAAATCCAGGGGCGAGATTTACGCATAGTTCTCAATTTGATAATCATTTAATATGGTCTTTATCTTCTAATTATAACTTTTCAGAAAAATTAAAATTAAAAGCTGTAGTAGGCTCAGCCTATAGGGCACCTAATTTTGAAGAACTTTTCTTCTATTTTGTAGATGCGAATCACAACGTACAAGGAAACGAAGATTTACAACCTGAAGATGGAGTTTCTGTTTTTGTTAATTTAAAAGACAACTTCAAAATTACTAAAGAAGGGTATTTAAATACCAACTTCAACTTTTTTCATATCTATTTAAAAGACGCTATTTCTAGTATTACCACTGAAGATAATGATGGAAGAACATTATTTACACAAGATAACATAGATTATAGCTCAAGATTAGGGTTTACCTTAGATAATAGTTTTATCTACAAAAACTGGAATGTTGGTCTTGGAGGTACTTATCTCGGAGTTAAAAATGACATCCAAGAATATGAATATAATGACTCTGATTATTTGTGGAGTTTTAATCTTCAAACGTCTTTGGCTTACCAACTACCAAACTGGAATACTACTGTTTCTGCCCAATTGAAATACACAGGTGAAACCGAAGGTCTTTTTAGTGACAGTGATGGTAATACTTTTACTGGCGTAACAGAATCTTTTACTTGGTTAAACGCTTCCATCCGAACTAAAATCACACCTCATATCGAGGCCACACTTGGAGCTAGAAACATATTTGATGTTGTAAATATAAACTCTACTACTTCTGCTGGAAGTCATACGGGTTCAACATCAACATCGCGACTTATCGGTAACGGCCGATCCTATTTTTTAAAACTATTATATAACTTAAATTTTTAACACTAACTATTATGACAAACAAATTTTTAACATTAATATTATTTATAGGTGCTGCTCTTTTTATAGGTTGCAGCAGTGATGATAATGGAACTATAACACCAGTTACACCTCCTTCTACAGGTGGAATTATAGACCCTGAAGTTGGAGGGTTTAATCAGGCTAATCGCGTGTACGTCGATTTAAGTACTGGTACTCAAATTTCATCTCGTCGCGACTCTTGGGAAATAGCTGTATATAACGGTTCTCAAAATAGAGTATATCTTAACAGCACCTTATTAGTTTCTGCAGTAGAACTAGAAGGTATTACAGATATCACTACAGTTACAGAAACAACAACGTTAACATCTCCTGTAACTTTAAACGCGCTAGACCAAACTTTTACGTCAACCACAGTGACGGTTTCTACAGTTGCTGAGTTAATGCAAGGACTACCTGTGGGTTATTATCAATACGGAGATTTAGATGCTGGTATTTCTTTTACCGATAGTAAAGAAGGTGAATTAGCCGGTACTGCATTTGATGAAATTTCTACTACGGATAGTGATAATAACGTATACATTGTAAATTTAGGTAACACCATTCCTACTGAAAATAATGGTACTATAAACACCACGGGAGACTCTAGGGGTTTTATGAAAGTTAGAGTTTTAACAACTGGAAATAGTTACACTATTCAATATGCACAACTAAGCAACACTACTGATTATTCTGAAATCACTGTAACAAAAGATAACAGCTACAACATTACCGCGGTAAGTTTAACGGATGGGCAAATTGTTAGTGTAGAACCAGAAGCTGATCATTGGGATATTGATTTTGGTGGTGTCTTTTCTTATTACGGTTTGCAAGGAACTATAGCTGCAGGATTAACATACTCCGATTATACATTACACAATACACTTAGTGGTGTTGGTTTATATCAAATAACTATTGAAGATGATGCAACTCCAAACTATACTAATTTTACCTTAACAGATATAAATGAAGCTAATTTCATATATAACGATCGTGCTGTAGTTGGTAGCGGTTGGAGAAGTGTAGATTATATGACAGGTGAAACATCCGTAAGAGAAGATCGTTACTACGTTGTAAAAGACACTGATGATAACTATTATAAGTTAAGATTTACGGCAGTTGAAAGTGAAACAGGCGAAAGAGGTTACCCTCAATTTCAATATGAATTGCTAGAAGATTAAACCTTAATGATACACTGAAAATATCTTAGTCGCTTCATTATAAGCACTCTCAAAGCTCATGGCATTTAAGTCATGAGCTTTTTTTTGTGTGAAATAGGAGAACATTTTTTCAGTAGGCATATTACCTGTTAGGTCGTCCGTAGCCATTGGACAACCTCCAAAACCTTGAATAGCACCATCAAAACGTCGGCAACCGGCTTTATAAGCGGCGTCAATTTTTTCGAACCAAGATGTTGGTGTGGTATGTAAATGTGCACCAAATTCTATATTTAAATATTCGGGAATTAAATTTGAAAATAAATAGTTAATATTCTCTGGATCTGAACTTCCAATAGTATCACTTAATGATAAAATTTTAACTCCCATTTTAGATAAACGTTCTGTCCACTCACCAACAATATCCACATTCCACGGATCTCCATACGGATTACCAAAGCCCATAGAAATGTAAACCACAACTTGCTTACTGCTTTTGTCTGCGACTTCTAAAATTTCAGACAATGTAACCACAGATTGAGCTATTGTTTTATGTGTATTACGCATCTGAAAGTTTTCAGAAATTGAAAATGGAAATCCTAAATAATCAATTTCAGAATGCACCGAAGCATCAACTGCTCCTCGTGTATTTGCTATAATTGCGAGCAATTTACTTTCAGTTTTACTTAGGTCTAATTGCGCTAGAACTTCAGCGGTATCAACCATTTGCGGAATCGCTTTAGCTGACACAAAACTACCAAAATCAATAGTATCAAAACCTACACGTAGCAATGACTGAATGTATTGCACCTTCTTTTCTGTAGGAATAAAATCCTTGATGCCTTGCATAGCATCTCTAGGACACTCTATTATTTTAACGGCTTTATTCATTGGTTCAAATATACATTAATTGAAACTGAAATTGAATTCGAAATTGAATTTATCAATATGGATATGAGGTTTAGTTTCTGCCGTTTTTTTTTATAAATTGACTAGTACTTCCCCTAAAAAACCAAACCACATTGCAAAACCTAAAATTCCACCAATTAATCCAGATAGTATAAACGTAAATCGATATTTAATAGGAATGATTTTGAAAATAACATAACAAGAAATTAGAAGTCCAATCAACAAGGTAATCGTTGGAATAATCCACTCATTATAACCCATATATCTTGATATTCTATATTCATCTGCATGAAAATTTGATTCAGAATTAAATAATGAATAATAAGAGACTTGAACAAAATTGAACACTTCACGAAGTGAAAATAATGACATAACAACAGCTAACCAATCCACAACTTTAAATTGTTCTTTCCATTTTTTTCGTCTTAAAAATAAAATTAATAAGCCTATAAAACTTGTAAGTAACGTTTGAACAGGACCTCCTATAGTTATTAATAACTCATGTAACTTATAGGTTTCATTATGAGGATATCGTTCCATCACTATTTTTTCTAAAGCTTCTAACTTTAGTTTTACGTCTTCTGGCCATTCTTCGTAATCAATATTTATATATGGTTCTGAAATTTCCTTAATTTCCTGTACATCTTCATCTTGTGAAAAATCTTGAGAGTAACTCATACTTCCATAGCTTAGGGTTGTTTCATAACCTAAATATTTAGCAACAGCAATATGACCAATCTCATGTGTTAGCGTTCCTATTACCGTAAATAGAATAAAGCAAAAGAAAATGATGAAAGAAAACCTAGGAAGAAACTTGAATCTTACCATGCTATTAAATTAAAATAAATACCGCAATCCCAACAAATACCACAATCTGAAGCCATTTTAATACTAATCCAGAATTTTTATGTTTTAATGTGTAGGTTTTAATTTGACCTGCTAACAAGGCAATTGATGAAAAAATCACAAAAGACACCAACATAAAAATACCTCCCAAAATATAAAACTGAATCACGGTACTCATAGAATCGCTAAACAAAAACCCAGGAAAAAAAGCTAAAAAGAAAATAGTCACTTTGGGATTAAGCACATTCATAAAAAAACCTTGTACGAATAATTGCTTCAGGCTTTTTTTGGGTGCAATATTGGAATCTAAATCTAGCTGACTAGCAGACTTAAAAACTTTATATGCTAAATACAATAAGTAAATTGATCCTAAAAGTTTAATACCAAAGAATAAGTTTTCATTGGCTGCTATTATCGCAGAAACACCAAACGCAAGTAATGTGGTATGAATAATACAACCTGTAATTAATCCGCAAACTGTAGCTAAACCATAAGATTTTCCGTTCGAAATACTTTGTACTAAAACATAAATATTATCTGGTCCTGGCGAAATGGCTAATGCAGATGTCGCTAATGCGAATGATATGAGAATATCGTAATTCAATATCTAAATTTTTTCGAAAGTAAGTTAAAACAAAAAAATATGTTAGTTTTATGAATAAAATCGAACTAAACTTCAAGACACTTAAAAATTTGTTATGAAAAAAACTACACTCGCATTTCTTTCCTTTTTTATAATTATTTTTTCAAATAGTTTTAATGCTCAGTCTTTTGCAAGTTACGATATTGAATTTACGAGTACGTGGAATTCTAATGATCATGGTCCCTTACCGAGTAATGCACACTGGTCTGATTTAGTAGGCACTAATCATAACAGCAGTGTTACATTTATAGATATAGGTGGTTCAGCTTCGCCTGGTATTAAAGATGTTGCTGAGTTAGGAGATAATGTTATTTTTAATACAGAAGTGCAAACGGCAATAAATGCTGGTGATGCAGAACAATGGCTTTCTGTATCTTTTGATGATTATGCAGCCATATCATCTGCCAGCTTAGTGGACGTCGTTATGTCCATAGAGTATCCTTTGCTAACATTAACGTCTATGATTGCCCCAAGTCCAGATTGGATGATTGCTGTGAGTAATCTTAATTTATGGGATACCAATACAAACAATTGGAAAGAGACATTTACAATTGATTTATATCCTTATGATGCTGGAACAAAGGAAGGATATAATTATTCTGGAGACAATATAGCTACAGAGCCTAGTGGTGTTATTACCAATGTGGCAGGTGTAGAAGGCTACCCTTTTAATTCGGAAAAAATAGGAACTTTAACTATAACACTAATCGCTATCTCATTAAGTACGGATGATTTTAATAAAAATGAAGTGATTCAATTATTCCCTAATCCAAATAATACTGCTAAAGTGAATATCACCAATTCGAGTTTACTAAATACAGTTGTCTTTTATGATATCTTAGGAAAAAAAGTTAAGCAAATTGATAACTCCGATACCAAAGACAATCTTACTGTAGATATTTCAGATTTAAATAAAGGAGTTTACATTGTACGATTAGAAAATACTTCAGGAAATACAAGCAACAAAAGGCTTATAATTAATTAGAATAATTTAATTTAACAAGGCCTTATTAATCTGCTTGATTAATGCAGGCCCTTCATAAATAAAACCTGTATACACCTGAACCAAATCTGCTCCTGCTTCTAATTTTTCTAAAGCATCTTTTGCGGAATGTATACCACCTACTCCAATAATCGGAAATGCTTTATTGCTTTTATCTGCTAAATATTTTATGACTTTTGTCGATTTCGTTTTAATTGGTTGTCCGCTCAAACCACCATTTCCAATTTCCGTTAATCTGGCATCAGTTGCTTTTAAGCCTGTTCTATCAATAGAGGTGTTACTAGCAATAACACCATCGAGATTTGTTTCAGCAATTAATTCTATGATTTCATCTAATTGCACGTCGTTTAAATCTGGCGCAATTTTTAAAAGAATTGGTCTTTGTTTTTCAAAAGTTTTATTCGCTTTCTGTACCGTAGAGATTAATTCTAACAAATAATCTTTGTCATTTAGTTTTGCATGACTTCCCACATTTGGACAGCTCACATTAAGAACAAAATAGTCCACATACGGATGCAAAGCATTAAAACATTCAAGATAATCCTTGGTGTAATTTTCAGGAAGTGTTTGGGTATTTTTCCCAATATTTCCGCCAATAATCAGTTGTCCTTTATTTTTCTTCAGTTGTGAAATTGCAGCTTGTAAGCCTTCATTATTAAAACCCATGCGGTTAATAATGCCTTGGTCATCCTTCAATCTAAATAATCGCTTTTTAGGATTTCCTTCTTGAGCTATTGGTGTCACCGTCCCTATTTCAATAAAGCCAAATCCAAAGTTGGCCAATTCGTTATATAACACGGCATTTTTATCAAAACCTGCTGCTAAACCCACTGGATTTTTAAACTTTAATCCAAACAACTCACGTTCTAAACGTTTGTCTTCAATAACATAAAGCGATTTAAAAAGGCTTTTAACTCCGGGAAATTTAGATAAATTCCGAATTAAAGAAAAGGTAAAATAATGTACTTTTTCAGGATCAAAAAGAAATAAAATGGGTCTGACTAAAGCTTTGTACATGAAAACGGTTTTACATTGCAAAAATAAGGAACTCTAATTTAAATTAAACCATGCTATAAGCCATTAATTTTAGTAGAAACTGTTATATATCATTATTTATGCTTAAGAATTTTACTAACTTTGAATCACTAATCAAAAATAAAATATCATGAAAAAAATTATAGTCCCTGTCGATTTTTCTAAACATTCTGAATATGCTTTAGAAACAGCCGCTGCATTAGCAAAACAACATGACTCTGAGTTAATTGTTATGCATATGTTAGAGATGTCTGAATCTATTTTCTCAGCTTCTAGTAGTGAAAGAGGTCAAGAAAATGCATTTATGCTCATGGTTGCCAACAAAAAATTTGAAACATTTTTAGATCAACCGTACCTTGAAGGATTGGAAGTAAATCCAATGGTTAAATATCATAAAGTATTAAAAGAAGTTGCAGAAGTTGCAACTGAGGTAAGTGCTGACCTAATTGTTATGGGCTCTAGAGGACATAGCGATCACGATGGGGTTTTTACAGGTTCTAACACTGAGAAAGTAGTGCGTTATAGTAACACACCCGTTTTAGTAGTGAAGTCTAAGCCAAAAACTTCTAATTTTGAGCACATTGTATTAGCTACTGATTTTGCTGGCGATAGTGTTCCTTCTGTAAAAAAGGCTTTAAAAATTTTAGCTGAATTAGGAAATAAAACAACCTTGTTACATATCAATTCTCCAAACTTATCATTTTTAAGTACGGATGAAATTGATGAAAGAATTGAAACCTTTTTACAGCTTGCAAAATTAAATGAAACCGATGTTAATATTGCTCGTATTTCAGATCATTCTGTTGAAGATGGTATAATAAGTTTCGCAAAAAGAAATAAATCAGATGCGTTATCTATGATTACCCATGGAAGAAAAGGCTTAAACCATTATTTCTCTGGTAGTATTTCTGAAGATGTGGTTAACCATTCTAAACTTCCAGTTATAACTTTTAAACTATAATTTTTCAAACAAATAATTTTATGCAGCATATAATAGATCGTTTTATAAGTTACGTTATAATTGATACGGAATCAGATCAAGAATCGCAAAGCACACCGAGCACCAAAAAACAATGGGACTTGGCTAATAAATTAGTTGAAGAACTTAAAGCGATAGGTCTAAGTGATGTAACTATAGATGAGAATGCATATATCATGGCAACCTTACCGAGTAATGTATCTCATAATGTTCCTGTTATAGGATTCGTATCACATTTTGATACGTCACCAGATTTTACCGGTGCTCATGTGAAACCTCAAATTGTTAACGATTATGATGGAAAAGACATTGTTCTAAATGCTGAAGAGAATATTATTCTGTCACCAGATTATTTTGAAGATTTATTACTTTATAAAGGTCAGACCTTAATAACAACTGATGGCACGACCCTTTTAGGAGCCGATGATAAAGCTGGTATTACAGAAATTGTAACAGCCATGGAATACCTAATTAATCATCCTGAAATTAAGCATGGAACAATACGAATTGGATTCACGCCAGATGAAGAAATTGGAAGAGGAGCACATAAATTTGATGTTGAAAAATTTGGTGCCGATTGGGCTTACACCATGGATGGTAGTCAAGTTGGTGAGTTAGAATATGAAAATTTTAATGCTGCGGGAGCTAAGATTAAAGTAAAAGGTAAAATTGTTCATCCTGGTTATGCCAAAGGAAAAATGATAAATTCAATGTATTATGCTTCTGAATTTATTAATATTTTACCACGATTAGAAACACCAGAATGTACTGAAGGTTACGAAGGATTTTTCCATTTGCATAATATAGAAGGTGATGTTGAAGAAACGACATTGCAATATATTATTAGAGATCATGACAAGGACAAATTTGAAGCTCGAAAAGCGCTATTAGAAAAGGTTGTTTTAGATTTAAACACCAAATATCAACGTGAAGTTTTTCAGATTGAAATAAAAGATCAGTACTTCAACATGAAAGAAAAAGTGGAACCTGTAATGCATATTGTAGATATTGCAGAAAAAGCCATGAAAGAAGTTGGAATTACTCCATTAATTAAAGCAATACGTGGTGGAACTGATGGTTCTCAACTCTCTTATATGGGGTTACCTTGCCCAAACATTTTTGCAGGTGGTCATAATTTTCATGGACGCTATGAGTATGTGCCCGTAGAAAGTATGCAAAAAGCTGTAGAGGTTATTTGTAAGATTGCAGAGTTAACGGCTCAACAGAAATAGTCTTTATCTCTGTTAACCTTTTTAGTAAGCAGTAAACTATATATTTTAGTTTACTGCTTATTTTTTTATTCTTAAATTTAAGAATTAAAAGTCTTTAGCTTTAATTACAATACATCCATTATGACTACAACACCAGAACATGATGAACGCATTATCAAAATGACATTTGCATCTGTTTATCCTCATTATATTACTAAAGTAGAAAAGAAAGGTAGAACAAAAGCAGAATTACACCAAGTCATTACTTGGTTAACCGGTTTTGATGATGCAAAACTTCAGTTACTCATTGCAGATAAAGTTACTTTCGAAACCTTTTTTAAAAAAGCGAAATTACATCCTAGTGCACATCTCATTAAAGGTGTAATTTGTGGCTACAGAATTGAAAATATTGAAACTAAATTAACACGAGAAGTACGATATTTAGATAAATTGGTTGATGAATTAGCAAAAGGACGGAAGATGGAAAAGATTTTACGTAGCATCAAATAATAGGAAATACTGACACTAAATATCAGCGTCTAATCATGAAAAATATAGAAATCATTAAAAAACTAAAGTCATCAGCTTTTACAGATGAAGATGGAGAGAACTACACTTTAGATTTTAAACCTGGATTAACAACAGAAGATATTGAAAAATTAAAGCTCTTATTTCCCAATAACACAATTGACAATGAACTCATTGAAATTTTAAAAGAGACGCGTGGCTGGGAAGATTATGGTTTAGATGACATTGATTTTTCATCAATAGGGCAATTTGGATTTACTGAGTTATGCCCTCATTCTGTGACTCTCGGACATGATGGATTTGGTAATCATTGGGTTTTAGATATTTCAAATGATGGATCACTTGGACATGTTTACTATGCTTGTCATGATCCTGCTGTTTTTATAAGATACGCTGATGATTTAAATGGGTTTTTAAGTAGTTTATTAGAATTCCACGAGTCGCCAGCACAGAATTACCTGAATGACATTCATGATAACATCGTCTATGACATTTGGGAAAATAATGGTCTGTTCGTTGATAAAATCGATTTTGAAAAGGCTAATACATCTTATTTCTCATTTTTAAACCAATTGGAAGATAATGATTGGGTTATAGCAGATTTAAGAAATGCTAAAAATAAAACAGGATTTGCATGGGGAAAGTTTGGACCAAATAGTGATATAAAACGCCATCCAAAAGAGTTAATTTGGGGGATTAAAAAAAGTAAAAAAGGATTCTTTAAACGCCTTTTTGGAAACTGATTAATTCAAATGAAAAAAGTAACCTCAGTAGAAGAATACCTTGAAGTTAATCATCATTTCTCTGATGCACTTAGTGTTTTGAGACGTATCATTAATTCCACAGAATTAGTAGAAACCATTAAGTGGAGTATGCCAACATATGTCCTAAATGGTAAAAATGTTTTAGGTATTGCAGCGTTTAAAAATCATTTTTGCATTTGGTTTCATCAAGGTGTATTTTTAAAAGATGAGCAACACTTGCTTCACAATGCTCAAGAGGAAAAAACAAAAGCCATGCGACAAATGCGTTTTGAAATTAACGCAGATATCAACAAAGAAGCTGTTTTATTATACGTAAAAGAAGCGATAGACAATAAACGATTAGGACGCGAACTAAAGCCACAACGAGATACAAAAGTTGTGATAATTCCTGTTGAATTAAAAGAAGTTTTAAAAACTGATGACGGTCTAAAATTATCTTTTAAATCACTTACTGTGGCTAAACAACGCGACTATTGTAAGTACATTGCAGATGCCAAAAGAGAAACTACAAAACAAGCACGCTTAGATAAAATTAAATCTATGATTAACAGTGGCATTGGGTTACATGATAAATACAGAAACTGTTAGTGGATGGTTGTTTGCTGATATTTTAATAGTTTTAAACAAAAAAAAGACTGTTCAAATACATGAACAGTCTTTTATAATTTATAATACTAACCGGCTTATTTTACAACAGCTGGAGCATTTAATTTATTACTCATTTCCATAGAAATTGCAGAGCGGTCAAATTTAATTTTACCTGCTAATGTTTCAATAATACAACTATTATCTTTATCCATTAATTCTACAACTTTTCCGTGCATACCACTTTTAGTAATAACACGAGTACCACGAGTTAACTCGCTGGCAAACTTTTTTTCTTGTTTAGCACGTTTCATCTGTGGCGCAATCATAAAGAAATACATCACTGCGAAAATTGCGATAAACGGTAAAAATGATCCTATTGCGTCCATTTAGTATATATCAGTAATAATTATTAATCGTGGTTATGTCCTTCGTGACCTGGTTGAGTAGAATACTTTCTTGGTGCAGCAGCGGCTCCATTATCTGTAGCTAAAGGATTAATGTTAGCAGTACCAGCTGGTTTTACAGCTTGTTTAGCAGCAGCATTTGGATCAGCCTCAATATAAGCAGTAATCTTAACTGGTAATTGTCCTTTTTCAGTATTAGTTATCATTGTTAAAGACTTCGTTGTTTTACCGTTACCTTTTCCGTTAAACTTTACCGTAAATTCACCTGTTTCACCTGGCTGAACTTCTTTAGTATAGTTTGTAGGTACTGTACATCCACAAGTACTTTTGATATCACTAACTACTAACATAGAATTTCCTGTATTTGTATACTTGAATATTGTTTCAACAGGAGTTCCATTAGCGATGGTACCAAAATCATGCTCTGTTTTATCTAAAGTTAAAACCGCAAAATCACCAGCATTTGCATCTCTATCAGCTGCTGCTGCGATATTTTCAGTTTTAATTTTACTTGCAGCATCGTCTTTACAAGATGTAAAAGCCACCATACATAATGCACTAAGTCCTAAAATTACTTTTTTCATTACCTTATTTTTTTTATTAAAATTTATAATCGATTCGCGAAGTTAATAATTATTTCAACGAATTAAAATTTTTACGTACTTCTTAACAAATATTTGTAAGAAATAGCTTTCAAAACAATTTTGGTTTAAATAATTAACTTTAAATAAGAAACAATTTTAACATCTACTAAGCGTAATACCCAATTAGAATTGCTCTTTTATTGAAGTCTACATTAAACCTCTTCCCGTTTTAAGGTGGATATTTTCAGATTGATATTCCTTTACTATTTTATCTAATATACCATTGATAAATAAACTACTTTTTGGAGTAGAGTATTCTTTGGCAATTTCAAGATATTCGTTAATAGTGACTTTATGAGGAATAGATGGGAATTTTTGAAATTCGCAAAGTGCCATTTTTAATAATACACCGTCTAAACTCGCTAAACGTTCAGAATCCCAATTCGTCGTTTTTTTGCTTATTTCTTCAGCAAACTTAGAGCTATTTAAAAAGGTCTTTTTAAATAATTCTATTGCAAATTCTTTATCGTCATCATCTTTATACAAATCTGGTAACAGAGCAGTTTCTGGAGACGTTAACTTCAACTTTCGTAGTACTTTTAACATGGCAGTATTAACCACTGGTAAATCATCTACCCAAGTTAATTTCTTATCTTCAAAAAAGTCATAAAGTTTTTCGTTAGGAGCTATAATCTCTGTAAACACATCGATCACAAAACTTTTATCTTTTTTAAAGTTCGTTTCAGAATCGGCAGTGTAACTTTCATAGATATCACTTTTTAAGATGGCTTTAAAGAGAATATCTACGTATTCGAAATCTAAATCCCAATAATTCAACTTACGGTTTGCAATCGCTTCTTGCAACATCTTATTACTGCTAACAAGGTGTAACAGTTGATTTTCTTGAAACTTAAAGTCTAAATTATTATCAGCATCTGACTTTACAAGTTTATTTTGTATTTTTTCGTTATGATTCTTGCTCTTTTTGTGTAGTTCAGTGAGCAAAGCTAAAATCGACAAGTATAAGTCATACATGCTATCCAAACTGTGTAACAAAAACTTTTGTTCTTTTATTAAGTCATCACTTTCGGTCCCTTTAAAAGCATACATAGATTGCATAGCTTTAATTCTGATGTGTCTTCGGTTTAGCATGTGTAAGAACTCACTTTTAGTATTTGATTATTAAAAAAGGTGAACCTATTTAAGATTCACCTTGCAAAAATACTATTATTTAATTTTTATAACAGAAAATAATTAAGACTATTTTGAGTTTTCTCGTTTACGTGTTTCAATACGCTCTCTAGCAATATTTAGAGCAGCATTATTTGTTGTTAAATTATTCACTTTAGCGTTATCTAAAATTTCGAGTGTAGTGTTATAGATATTCTCCGTTTTACGCATTATCTCTTGTCTGTCGTAATTTTCTAATTCGGCGTAAACATTAATAATTCCACCTGCATTAATTAAAAAATCAGGAGCATAAACAATACCTCTTTCTTGTAAAATTAAACCATGACTTTGCTCTTCTGCTAATTGATTATTGGCAGCTCCTGCAATTATTTTGGCCTTCAACTTATAAATAGTACTGTCATTTATGGTGGCTCCTAATGCACATGGTGCGTAAATATCCATGTCTTCACTATAAATATCATTACCACCATAAATCGTAACTCCGTATTTAGTGCGGACTTCTTCTAAACGATCTTGACTAATATCTGCAATAGTAACATTAGCACCTTCGTTAACTAAATGTTCTACAAGGGCTTCACCAACATTTCCAATACCTTGGACATACACATTTTTACCTTCTAAGATATCTGATCCATACTTAAATTTTGCAGCAGCTTTCATTCCCATAAATACACCATAAGCAGTGATTGGTGATGGATTACCTGCTCCACCTTTGCTTTCTGAAATACCGGTTACATAAGGAGTTACTTCTCTTACGGTATCCATATCTTCGGTAGTCATCCCAACATCTTCTGCCGTAATATAGCGTCCGCTTAATGAATGTACAAACTCACCAAAGCGTCTCATTAATTCTGGTGTTTTTTGTGTTTTAGCATCACCAATTATTACCGCTTTACCTCCACCAAGGTTTAAACCCGTGATTGCAGATTTAAATGTCATACCACGAGATAAACGCAATACATCATTAAGTGCTTCCCATTCGTTAGCGTAATTCCACATTCTTGTACCACCTAATGCTGGTCCTAAAACTGTGTTGTGAATACCAATTATAGCTTTTAAACCAGTATCTTTGTCGTTGCAAAAAACAATTTGCTCATGATCGTCAAAAGACTGCTGTCCGAAAACCGGATCCATTTTATTAAGTTCCTTTGAAGATATAATTTCTGAAGTCATGTTCATTAAATTTTAGGGTGTTTTAAGATTTTCTAAAAACAACTCGCAAAAGTAAATTATAAATAAAGGATTAGCAAAATATTAACTATTAAATACGATTGTCACAATACCTTTGACCTACTAAAGTACATAATGAAAGCATTAAAACATCTCAATAAATATTTCTATAAATACAGGTATCGTATTATTATAGGCATCTTTATCACCATCATCTCTAAGATATTTGCGCTCTTTACACCACGTTTAGTTGGTGCCTCTATTAATATTGTTTCTGACCGATTAGATGGAAACATCTCTGAAGAAATTTTCAGAAGTGAGTTAATAATAAACATTCTATATCTCGTTGGAGCCGCTGTAGTAGCCGGAATCTTTACTTTTTTAATGCGTCAAACCATTATTAATGTTTCTCGTTATGTAGAATTTGATCTTAAAAATGAAATTTATCAACATTACCAAGTTCTCTCTTTAAAATTTTATAAAGCCAATAGAACTGGTGATTTAATGAACCGTATTAGTGAAGATGTTGGTAAAGTAAGAATGTATGTTGGTCCTGCCATTATGTACACTATTAATACCATCACTTTATTTGCAGTGGCTATAATTTATATGGTAGACCGATCTCCTTCATTAACATTATATACCTTACTCCCACTACCCTTTTTGTCTGTTGCTATTTATAAATTAAGTCGTTTAATTAATAAACGAAGTACTATTGTTCAGCAATCCTTATCTACACTTTCTACTTATTCGCAAGAAACATTTAGTGGTATTTCGGTTATAAAATCTTATGGTATTGAGCCGAGAACAAATGTCGAATTTGAGAAACTATCTGCAGAAAACCGTCAGAAACAAATCAATCTAACTAAAGTACAAGCCTTGTTTTTTCCAATGATGGTATTACTAATTGGAGTCAGTAACCTTATTGTAATTTATGTTGGAGGTATGCAATATATGAATGGAGAAATTGAACAAATAGGAACCATCGCAGAGTTCATTATTTACGTTAATATGTTAACTTGGCCAGTGGCAACTATAGGCTGGGTAACCTCATTGATACAACAAGCTGAAGCATCACAAGAGCGTATTAACGAATTTTTAAATACGGAACCAGATATAAAAAATACAGCAACCGAACGCTCCACAATTAAAGGAGATATCGAATTTAAAAATGTGTCCTTTGTATACCCTGACACTAATATTGAAGCTTTGAAAGATGTCAGTTTCAAATTAAAATCAGGAGAAACTTTAGTGATTCTCGGAAAAACAGGCTCAGGAAAATCGACCATATTAGATTTAATAGGTCGCTTATATGATATTGATAAAGGCTCTATTTTAATTGATAACACCGTTATTTCTGAGTTGAATCTTTTCAGCTTAAGAGAAAGTATTGGATATGTACCACAAGATGCCTTCTTGTTTTCAGATAGTATAAAAAACAACATAAAATTTGGAAAGGAAGATGCTACAGATGATGAAGTCATAGAAGCTGCACAAAATGCTAAAGTTCATAAAAACATTATTGGTTTCAGCAAAGGCTATGATACTATTTTAGGAGAACGTGGATTAACATTATCTGGAGGACAAAAGCAGCGTGTATCGATAGCCAGAGCTATTATTAAAAAACCAGAGATTTTATTATTTGATGATTGTTTGTCTGCTGTAGATACTGAAACGGAAGAAAAAATACTTAAGAATTTAGTAAAGCTTACTAAAGATAAAACAACGATTATTGTGAGTCATCGTGTGTCTTCGGCTAAAAATGCAGATCACATTATTGTTTTAGACGACGGAAAAGTCATAGAGTCTGGAAACCACAAAAGCCTTATAAATACAGACAGCTACTACAACGAATTATACAAGAAACAACTCTCCGAAAAAGAAATGTAATTATTTGTTGTTTACGTTACTTTTTTTTTAGATTTTTGGATTGAAATTAAAAAAATAGATTGAGTTATGAGTGATTATGAAATGATGGATAAGGAAGAAATATATTCCAAAGTATTGCGTGCAGGAAGAAGAACCTATTTCTTTGATGTGAGAGCTACAAAAGCTGGTGATTATTATTTAACGGTTACGGAAAGTAAAAAATTCACTAACGATGATGGATCTTTTCATTATAAAAAACATAAAATTTATCTTTATAAAGAAGATTTTACTGAGTTTAAAGAAATTTTAGCTGAAATGACCGATTATATCATTAATGAAAAAGGTCAGGAAGTCATTAGCGAACGTCACCAAAAAGACTTTAAACGTGAAGATGATTTTGTAGCTCAAGAAGCAAAAACACCAGAAGATACGAAGAGCATTGATAGCTTTACAGATATTAGTTTCGACGATATCTAAAAAACTGCATCTGTTAAATTATAACAAACCTTGGCAATAATTGTCAGGGTTTTTCTATTTTTAAGCACTAACCAAGCTTATTCCTATGCAACGCATTCTTCTACTCCTAATTCTTACAACCACCACAATTTTTTCACAATCGCAAACGGAATTATCCTATTACTTACCACAAAATATACAATTAAATCCAATCATACCAACACCACAAAGTGTTATCGGACATAACGTTGGTGAGTGGCATGTTACACACGACAAATTGGTAGAATACATGAAGGCTTTAGCAAATGCCTCAGATAGAATAACAATAGAAGACAGAGGTAAAACTTTTGAAGACAGACCACTTCTTCTACTTACCATAACATCATCAGAAAATCATAAAAATTTAGAGGCCATTCAATTTGCTCATATTGAAGCTACCGAATCCAATTCGGCAAACATAGAAAACAGACCCATTGTAGTTTACCAAGGGTTTTCAATCCATGGTAATGAACCAAGTGGATCTAATGCTGCTTTATTAGTCGCCTATTATTTGGCAGCAGCTGAAGGTTCAGAAATTGATGATTTATTAAAAAACACGGTAATTTTGTTTGATCCTTCTTTAAATCCAGATGGTTTACAACGCTTCGCCTATTGGGCAAATACAAACAAAAATATTCATCTAAATCCAGATCCTAACGATAGAGAATACAGTGAAATTTGGCCTGGTGGACGTACCAATCATTATTGGTTTGATATGAATAGAGATTGGCTACCTGTGCAACTTCCAGAATCTAGAGCACGCATAGAAACCTATCATAATTGGTTACCAAATATTTTAACAGATCATCATGAAATGGGAACCAATGCCAGTTTCTTTTTTCAACCTGGTATTCCGTCGCGTACACATCCTTTAACTCCGCAATTAAATCAAGATTTAACTAAAGGTATAGCGACCTATCACGCGAAGGCTTTAGACAAAATAGGCTCTTTATATTATTCTGAAGAAAGTTTTGATGACTTCTACTACGGAAAAGGATCAACATTTCCAGATATTAACGGAGGCATTGGGATTTTGTTTGAACAGGCAAGTTCTCGTGGCCATGTACAAGAAAGTGAGAATGGGTTGTTAACCTTTCCATTCACGATTAAAAATCAATATACAGCTGCTTTTTCTACACTTGAAGCTGCCAATAGCATGCGGAAAGACATTTTAGAGTATCAACATAGCTTCTTCAAAAATGCAAGAACTGAGGCTTCTAAAGAAGGTAAAAATGCTATTGTTTTTGGAGATGAAAAAGATGCCGCTAAAACCTATCACTTAGCAGAAATATTGAAACGTCATCGCATTTCGTTTCACCATTTAAAATCAGATTTTACTAAGGACGGAAAAAACTATAAGAAAGGTTATAGTTATGTGGTTCCAAAGAATCAAAAGAATACACGTTTAATCAATGCCATGTTCGAAAAACGAACCACGTTTGAAGATAGCTTATTTTATGACATTTCAGCATGGACATTTCCCTTAGCGTTCAACTTAGATTATACAGAAACCACGACTGCCAAAGCAGGAAATGAAGTCACCGATTTAAAACAACACCAAGGAGGTGTCAGTTCAAAAAGTGAATACGCTTATTTATTTGAATGGCACGAGTATTACTCACCAAAATTATTAAATGCAATTTTAAAGAAAGGTTTAAGAGCCAAGGTTGCTATGAAACGTTTTAAAGCTAATGGTAAATCTTACGACTATGGAACGATTATGATTCCAGCTAAAAATCAAAATTTAACCACTACTGAAATATATAATTTTTTAAATGAAACAGCACAAGAAAGTCATATTACAATTACTACAGTTTCAACAGGTTTAAACGACGGTATTGATTTGGGAAGTCGAAATTTTAGCAACCTAGAATTACCAAAAATCGCCCTTTTAGTTGGTGATGGGATGACCTCTTATGACGCTGGAGAAATCTGGCATTTATTTGATACACGATACGATATTATAGCTACCAAACTAGATACGAAAAGCATTAGCAGAGCAGATTTAAGCCGGTATAATACTATTATCATGGTGAATTCTAATTCTGGATTAAGCGAAAGCAGCACTAAGAAATTGCAATCGTGGATTTCAAATGGAGGCACTTTAGTCGCTTATAAAAATGCTTTAAAATGGTTGAACTCCAAAAAAATAATGACCATTGATTTTAAGAAAAGTAAACTCAAAGCAAAAAACATTAGCTACGAAGAACGTAGTGATTTTAGAGGTGCACAAGTGATTGGTGGTGCTATTTTTGAAACCGAATTAGACCGCTCCCATCCTATTAGTTTTGGTTATAAAAATGATAAATTGGCGTTGTTTAGAAATTCGACTTTATTCATAAATGAAGACAAAAACAGTTATAACAATCCTATTCAGTACTCTAAAAACCCATTGTTAAGTGGTTATATTTCAGGACAAAATTTAGATAGTATTAGTAAAACCGTGCCTTTTAAAATCGGAAAAATCGGTAGAGGAAAAATTATAGGCTTTACAGACAATACTAATTTTAGAGCCTTTTGGTATGGTACTAATAAGCTGTTAATGAATGCTATTTTCTTTAGAGAAGAGATGTAGTTGGTTGTTGGTTGTTGGTTGTTGAAAATAATATTTTCCTGACCTCTTATATTTTTATTTTTAAAATCTAAAATTTCAAGACTTTAAAACTTTGAAATTAAAAAAACTTAAGACACCTGAGAACCATTTTTAACCTTAGTTTCTGGATGCAGAAGAAACACGTCATTTTCTTTTACAGCACCTACAACCAAACATTCGCTCATAAAATTGGCTATTTGCTTTTTAGGAAAATTAACCACAGCTACAATTTGACGACTCAACAAACCATCTTTTTGGTATTGTGTTGTTATTTGAGCAGACGACTTTTTTACCCCTAATGCTCCAAAATCTATTGACAACTGATACGCAGGCCTATGAGCATTTGGAAAATCGTTTACTTCTATAATTGTCCCAATTCGTAAATCTACCTTTGTAAAGTCTTCAAATGTTATTATCTTTTCCATTTAGTAAAATTAACGAATAAAATAGACATTATATAATGGCCAGAACCGAATCTAATATGCTGCCTTTGGGCACCAAAGCACCAGATTTTAATATCATAGATACTTTAGATAATACAAAAAAATCACTCAGCGAACTAAAAGGTATCACAGGCACATTGGTGATGTTTATTTGTAACCACTGCCCTTTTGTAATTCATGTCAGCACAGAATTATCGCAATTGGCTAAAGATTATGTTTCAAAAGGCATTAATTGTATAGCCATTTCGAGCAATGATGCTGAAAATTATCCACAAGATCGGCCAGAACTAATGGCTAAAAACGCCATAGATAACGATTATATTTTTCCGTATTTGTACGACCAAACTCAAGAGGTTGCCAAAGCATATGATGCTGCTTGTACACCAGATTTCTTCTTATTTGATTCCAATTTAAAATTAGTTTACACAGGTCAATTAGATGATTCTAGACCAGGAAATGGAAACCCTATAACTGGAGAAGACCTAAGAGCCGCCATGACAGCTTTAGTTAATAAAGAAGCTGTAAACCCAGATCAAAAGCCTAGCATGGGTTGTGGTATTAAGTGGATCTAGGTTTAATTAGAATTAAACTCGTTTTAAAATGATTGTAGAGTCAAAAACTCTTCCTATCGAGAAAACAGTATGAGATAAAATGTATATCTATAAGTATTTAACACGTTTACCTCATTAAAACAAACGAACTAACAAATGAAAAAACTACATTTAATTTACTTTCTATGTTTAACTCTATTTACTGCGAATGGACAGAATAATAATGATATTATTATCGGCAAAACGGATAGCTTAAATTCAAAAATATTAAAAGAACAGAGAAATATTTGGGTTCATATCCCGAAAGAATATTCAGATGGATTAATAGAAAAGAAAAATTACCCTGTTGTTTATCTTCTAGATGGAGATACTCATTTTCACGCAGTCGTTGGAATGATTCAACAATTAAGTTCTTTAGGTGGAGGTTCAGTTTTTCCAAAAATGATTGTGGTTGGAATTCTTAATACAAATAGAACAAGAGATTTGACACCTACAAAGGGAAAACCCGACTCTTCTACAGACAGTAATATGATTGCTAATTCAGGTGGAGGTGAGAATTTTATGCTATTTATTGAAAAAGAGCTAATTCCTTATATGGAATCTAATTATCCTACAGATTTATATCGCACCTTTATTGGTCATTCATTTGGAGGTCTTACTGTAATGAATACATTAATAGAAAAACCCTATTTATTTAATTCTTATGTTGCAATTGACCCATCAATGTCGTGGGATAATAAAAATTTGTTAAGAAAAATTAAGAAAACGTCTCTCGACGGAAAGTATAGTAGCAAAAATCTTTTTCTAGGAATTGCAAATACTATGAGTGAAGATATGGATACAGTAACTGTAAAAAAAGATACCACTGCCGGAACAAGGCATATACGTGCTATCTTAGAACTTAATGATTACTTGAAGAATGACACTGAAAAAAATATATCGTTTAAAGGAGAATATTATAAAGACGACCACCACGGTTCTGTCCCATTAATTGCCGTATATGATGCTTTGCGGTTTATTTTCGAATTCTATCTCTTAAAGCTTGATTTTGTTCATCCTAAAAGTGTGACTTTAAAAAAAGTTGAAAATCACTACAAGAAATTATCAAGAGAGTTTGGTAGAGAGATAAAACCAGAAGAAGAATTATCAAATATGCTAGGTTATTGGTTGATGAGTAAAAAAGAATTTGAGAATTCGGAACAATTTTTTAATCTTAATGTGAAGAATTATCCTGAAAGTTTTAACGCTTATCATTCACTTGGAGATTTTTATCTAGCTATTGAAAATAAAGAAAAGGCTATTGAAAATTATAAAAAATCAGTTTCCTTAAATATAGATTCTCTTTCTAAAGATAAATTGAAAGAATTGGAAAAGAAAAAATAATGAGGTAAAAACACCTTATATAATTAATATCTTGTTCTCACCTACTTTCAAAATAATGTGATACCGTAACTAAAAACAAAACCAATGAAAAAAAACAGCTTATATTATTTTAAAAGAGCTTTGATGCTTAGTATTCCAATGGCCATATTTGTAATTGTTCGTGATTTGTTTGATTTAGAACTTTACAACAGTTCTACTATTTTGAAAACATTTGCAAAAGGACTTTTTGTTGGCATTATAACTGGTCTTATCTTAGGGATTATAAATATTTTCGCGAAAGTAGACACTTTAATTAAAAAGGAATAAATTTAATATGTTGAGTTTTAAATGGTTTGAAAAATTAAATTCTGTGGTATAAAAACGGATTTCTATTCGTAATTAAAGACATCAAATAATAATCCTTATTTGGCAATAGTATTTATCACAATAGCGCTTCAAGTTACAAAACCACAACACGTTTAAATAAAACGAATCCTTCACAAGTCAGCCATTTCAAATTATTATCTTTGTTTAGGACAAAATTAGTTAAACCTTATGATTTTTATTGATAACGAAGGACAGACCAACCCAAAATTAAACTTAGCGTTAGAAGAGTATATTTTAAGACATTTTGATGCGTCTACCGACTACCTATTATTTTACATCAACGAACCTTCTATTATTATAGGACGTAACCAGAATACCTTAGAAGAAATTAATCAAGAGTATATTGACGCTAATAATATCCATGTGGTGAGGCGCGTTTCTGGTGGTGGCGCTGTGTATCACGATTTAGGAAATTTAAATTTTAGTTTTATCACAAATCATGATGGTAAAAGCATCAGTAACTTTAAAAAGTTTACAGCTCCCGTTATTAGAGTATTAAATGACATGGGAGTTTCTGCAGAACTAAAAGGACGAAATGATATTTTGGTTGAAGAAAAAAAGATCTCTGGAACTGCTCAATTTTCTACCGGAAAACGAATGATTAGTCATGGCACGTTATTATTTGATACAGACATGAGTGAAGTAGCTAAAGCGCTTCAGGTAAAAATGAGTAAAATACAATCTAAAGGTCATAAATCGGTACGAAGTCGTGTAGCAAATATCAGTGATTTCTTAAAAACACCTATTTCAATGGCTGACTTTAAAAAGCAACTTCTCGTTGGTTTATATGAAGCCAGTGAACCTTTTGAAACCTATAAATTAACGGAAGCAGAATGGAAAGCTGTTCATGATTTAAAAGCTAAAAAATATGATTTATGGGAGTGGAATTTTGGACGTTCCCCTAAATTCAACATCCAACGCAGCAAACGTTTTCCTATAGGTGAAATTGACCTTCGTATTTTTGTTGAAAAAGGCCATATTTCAGATTTTAAAGTTTTTGGTGATTTCTTTGGAAGACAACCGGTTTCTGATCTTGAAACTTTACTTATTAATGTTCCTTATGACAAAAATGAAATCAATAAAATCCTAAAAGACGTTTCTATTGAAGATTATTTTGGTACGTTAGAAAAGTCCGATTTTATTGATCTTATTTATGGGAATGATGTATAAATGCATTCATAACTCAGCTAAAAAAAAGACCATATCATTACGTAGAATTATGAAAAAAATTATACTCACCTTACTTATTTGCCTTTTCAGTTTAAGCAATTATGCTCAAGATCAAATTACAACTGAATTAGAAGTCGCTTTAAATGAAGAACAATACGATAATATCATTAGCGAACACGCTGATAAAGCAAATGACTATTCAGCCAAAGCCATTTATTACATTGGTATGGCGTATTATATGAAAGCAGATGATGATAATGTGCTAAAATTAATGGATTTATCCATCCAAAAAGACAGCACTGATCCAGATGCTTATTTTATAAAAGGAATGACCTATAATTATATGGGGCAGTTCGATAACGCTATCTCATCCTTTAATAAAGCTATTGCGTTAAATTCTAATGACTCTAATTATTATAGCGGTTTAGGTGATGCATTTATTAGTCAAGATAAATTAGACCAAGCGCTTTCAGCTTATACCACTGCAACCGAAAAGCACAAACCTATGGAAAGACCGTTTACAATGATTCCTCAAATCTATGCAGAACTGAATCAGCCTGATAAAGCATTAGACGCTTTTTACAAATCGAAAGACATGATTTCCAATGAATCTGATTCGTACATCATTGCACTTTATAACATTGGCTTATATGAGTTTCTAAAAAAAGAGTATACAAAGTCTGAAATTGCCTATAAAGAATTACTTGAAAGGGTTCCGAACGATTATGGGACTTATGCTAAATTAATTCAAGTTTACTATGGTCAAAAAGACTACAAAAAAGCAGAACCACTTAAAGAACAGTTATATGTAGCTTATGATAAAGGCAAATTAACAGACACTTTAAAAAGTATGTTTTGTTTTGATCAATTTGAATGGAATGGAAAATTAATATATGCTTACGAACGATTTGAAGAGAAAGAAGGAGAATTGTATTATAAACATATATTCTACATTACTAATGATAAAGGTGAAACTGAATTTACCATTCAAACTGAAAATTCGCCAATCTCAATAGAACTTGGAGGCTCAAAGTACGTCCTTGGTATGGACAAAAATGGAACACATTCTACATTTAGATATGGATTTGAAGAGGATTTTGATTATGACGATTTAAAAAAGACCGTTATTCTTGTGCTTGAAGAAAAGATAAAAGCAGGAGCTAGTTCAAGAAAAAGCAAGAACTAACAACAGCCAACACATTTTTTATAAATTTGAATTCACTAAATCACTAATATAAAAAAATGCCAACCTCAAAACAACTCGCCAAACATATTCATCAAGTTTATTTTGGTGGCAATTGGACGGAGGTCAATGTTAGAGATACCGTTTCTAACATAACTTGGGAAACGGCAATTAAGAACATAGAAGGTTTTAATACCATCTTGGCGCTCACCTATCATATTCATTATTTCACCAAAGTGCAACTTAGAGTTTTTGAAGACGGCCGACTTATTGGAAACGATAGCGAAAGTTATAAGCACCCAAATATTTCATCACAAAACGAATGGGAAACACTTCAAAAAACCATGTGGAATGAGGCTGAACGCTTAACTGAGTTACTATCAGAATTACCAAACACTACTTTAGACACTCCATTTACAGATAAAAAATATGGTACTTATGCGTGTAATATTTTAGGTCTCATTGAACATACACATTACCATCTTGGACAAATAATAATTCTAAATAAGTTACTTTTAAAACCTTAAACCCCAAAAATGACTGAACCAAACAATACGACCAAAGACTTAAAATTTTATTCGCAACAATCTATAGGAATCGCTACGTTTATTGGTGGTCCGATGGCAGCAGGTTATTTAATTAAAGAAAACTACAAAGCTTTAAATGAAAATGACAAAGGAAAAACAGCATTAATCATTTCAATTATAGCAACAGTAGCACTCTTTGGAACCCTTTTTCTTATTCCAGAAGCTATAATGGATAAAGTTCCTAACATGGTAATTCCAGCAGTTTACACAGGAATTATCTACCTTATCGTAAATAAAATTCACGGTACAATACTAGATACACATGAAGCACATAATAACGCATTTTACTCAGGTTGGAAAGCAGCAGGCCTTGGTCTAATTTCACTAGTTGTTCTAATGGCAATTATTTTTTCATCTATCTTTTTAATTCCTGATAAAGTATATGATGCCTATGATGCTGAACTAGAGCAATTCACAATAAATGAAGAAGAATCATTAGTGTTTTACGAGCATTTTAGCACCGAAGACGACCTCTCTCTTTTAAATGAAATTAATACTATAGCCATTCCTAAATGGAAAGATAATATAGCCATCATTAAAAGAACTAATGCCATTGAAGATTTACCACTAGAATTCTTAGAGCAGAATAAAAAACTACTTAAATATTCAGAATTAAGACTAGAAGCCTTTGAGCTATTTAAAAAATTAATCACTTATGATTCCGATAATTACAACGATGAGTTAGATAGAATTCATAATGAAATAGATGCTGTCATTGAATCATTATAATAACTAAAATGGTTTTAAATGACATGAAGATAAACCATAAAAAAATGACAAATCGCACCAGCTAATACAAATAAATGCCAAATGACGTGATTGTAAGGAATTCTATGAATGGCATAGAAAATAATACCGACCGTATAAAACAAACCACCTGCAAATAACCACAAAATTCCATTGGGTCCAAGAGCTTCAGAGGCGTTAGTAAAATCGAAAACAATTAACCAACCCATTACCAAATATAACAGAGTTGAAAACACTTCAAAACGTCCTGTAAAAAAGAGTTTTAGAATCACTCCAAAAGCAGCAATTCCCCAAACGGTCCAAAACAATGGCCACCCTAAACTATCTGTCAGTAGAATTAATAAAACTGGAGTGTATGTACCAGCAATAAGCAAATAGATGCTCACATGATCCACAATTCTAAAATAATGTTTGCGCTTCTCCCCTTTTACCGCATGGTAAAATGTTGATGCTAAAAATAAGGTTATGATGGAAGCTCCATAAACGATTACACTAAATAAACTCCAAGGCTTTTCTCCATCTGTATTTATAATGAGTAAAACTAAAGCTACGATACCTAAGAGCGCTCCGAAACCATGTGTCCAAGCATTTAATTGTTCCTCTAATTTTGTTTGAACGCGCATAATTTAACTTTTAGAATTACTAGGTTCTTTAGCTTTTTTAGTCCATTTATTGAGGCTGTCATAAAAATCAATTTCAAAAGCTGGCTCTTGTCGTTTTAATCGCTCACTTTGAAATGCTCGTTGTAGAATATCTTCAATTAAATAATCTTCCTCTTCATTTATTGGGCTAAATTCTTTTTTCAATGAAATATCAAATAAACTTGCCGTACTGTTAAACCAAAAGGCGCGCCAGCCACTGCGTAATTCTTTAATGAGCTCAAACGTTGTTTTTCCCGTTTGCCTGTGAATGAGCTTTACTAAAATCTGACCTTCAGTTTTTGTGAGTTTCTTCAGTTCTGCCGAAAATTCTTCTTCAATGTAATTCTGAATAATCTTAGCATAACGTTTTTTATCACGTTTACGTTCTAAGCCATCCAGGCGTTCTTGTAAAGCCTCTAAACGTTCTGCTGCCAACTTAGCATACGGATACACTTTCAACGTTTTTCGTCTTAGAATAATATAACGAATTCTAGCTTCTCGATCTTCAAATTTTAAATTAGGTAGTACTAAAACTTCTCTTAATTCTACAGAAGTTACAGGAATAGAATCTCCTTCAATATACATATAATGCACTTCTGTAGAATCTTGTTTTACAGGATCTTCTTGCGCAGTTAACGCAAATGAAAATAACAATGCTATGTAAACGATATATCTCATGAAATTCTTTAGTGCTAAAACCATTCCAAAATCGTGATTTTAACCAAATTCAAAATTAATAATATTTAAAGTCTATAACCATAATTTCTTATTAATATTATGTTTATTTCGCGCAGATTTCGCTGATATACATAGAAAAACATATTTCAATAAAAAAGACCTTTCAAATTAATTATATCTGAAAGGTCTTAAATGTAAATAGTGAAACTAATTATAACTTCTGACGGTTGTCACCAGAATTTCTATCAATTAATTTATTGTAAGGATCAACACCAACTTCAGCCGGTTTCTCATCAACAATAATGGTTATTTTATTATCAATAGCGGTAACTTTATGCTTCTTAAGATAGAGTTGCTCTTCTTTCATTGTTCCATCTACATCTTTCTCTGTAAAAATTCCGATATCAATATAATCTTTAAGTTGAAGCGATATAATCGGTTTTGTTTTTCCTTCTGGCAAATATGAAATAGAATCTCTTCCGACTTCCGAAAATATTTGTTTTCCTTTGTCGTCATTTCTGTATTTACTAACTTCAAATTCTATATCTACTTTATACTTACCGTTATCTAATTCGGTAGACGTCGCACTTTTAATTTTATTGTCATAAACCGTAATGGTTTCAAACATATCTTTAATGACATACTGTAAACTATCTGGAGTTACCGCTTTAAAATGATTCACCATATCAATAGACGTTGTATAAGGTGGCTCTTGAAACTTCACTTTTTCAATATAGGTTTTTAAGGCTCCATTTAAAACATCTTCCCCAATATAATCGCTAAGTGCATATAATACCAATGACCCTTTCTGATAATGAATATAACCTTGGCCATCGTTATACATTAGTGCATTTTCACGTTTTCGCTCAAACGTTCTTCTCAATAAATAATCGTCTAAAGCTTTTTTCAAGAATTTACGCATTTGTGACATTCCTAATTCTTTTTCAAGAACCTTTAAAGACACATATTCCGATAAGCTTTCTGACAACATGGTAGCTCCTAAAACATCAGCTCCAATTACTTGGTGTGCCCACCATTGATGTGCTACCTCATGAACTGTAACGGCATACGTATAATCAATTCCGCCATCTTCACTATCATCTATATCAGCAATAAAACCAGTATCTCCACCAAAAGGAATGGTATTTGGAAATGACTGAGCAAAACCACCACTTGGGAATTCTACAATACGCAATTGTCTGTGTTGATATGGACTAAAATTCTCGCTGTTATATTCTAATGAGGCTTTCATGCCATCCATCATGCGTTCCAGATTATATTCATGTCCTTTATGATAATATATTTCGAGACTAACGTCGTTCCATTTATCTTTTTTCACTTCATACTTTGCGGAATTGAAGGCGTAAAAATTCAAGATTTTACTATCCATTTTATAATGAAAATAGCGTCTTCCATCCTCTACCCATTCCTTTTGAAGATAACCTGGAGCAATTGCAATTTGATCTTCACTAGTACTCACTGTCGCTTCAAAATCGATCCAATCACTATCCTTAGAAATATAAGTGTTTCCTAATGCTGTGGAATCTGAAGGCAACGGTTTTAACGCGTTTGGAGGTAGATCATATTTTTCGCGTGTTTTATCATCTGTAAGCTCTCCTCCGTTATATCCTAAACTTGGAAACAATACCATATTATTAATGAATGTTCCGTTTTCAATAATAGGTGAATTAGAAACGAGAAACGTATTAGGTTTATTTTTTACCGTGAAGTTTAACGTCATGGAGTCACCTGGCATCAATGGTTGTTTCAACCTATAAATATCAAAATTGTAAAGCGTATCTTCTGAAACCAAGGTGTTTTCACGATTAAATTTAAACGTACTTGGATAATCATTATGATTTAAGAAAATACTATCGATTGCCGTATCTGTTTTGTTAATCATGGCGTACTCACCAGACGATTCAAAATTACGATCATCTATAAATAAATCCATGTTTACTTTAACAGAAACAATCCGAGGTTGCGCATAGTTTTCGTATTTCTTATAGGTTTTTTCCCAATCCACAGTCATTTCTTCTATTTCTTTAGAAGAATAACGGTCGTTATTAATATTTGTAGCGTTATAAATAGTGTAACCCATTGTTAAAAAACCTCCTAAAAGCACTACAAACGTAATGGCAATTGGTGCTGTAAATCTTGCTATAGCAATCGATAAACGCTCTCTAAATGAATGCGGTAAACCACGTACCCAAAACAGAGCAGCAATAAGCATTAGAACTAAGCCTCCAAGTACCCAATAAAATTTATAAGTTAAATAATTGGCCAATGAATCTCCGTAACCATTCATATCATTGAACCCAAACCCAGGGCCTTCGTTGTATTTGAATACGGCTTGTTCTACACCTGCCAAACTTAAAAATGGGATAGCTATAGAAATCACTAAAAGCACAAACAGACCTAAGTATGGATTTCTAATTAATGTTTGAATCGATAATGCTAAGAAAGCCCAAACCACATAATTAATTAGTTTTAAACCGTATAGTTCTTTTATATATAAACCAAGTTCAATATCAAAATACCCTTTATACAATTGAAACAAAATACCTGAAACCATAATAACAGTAAGCAACAATATTTGCATTTTAACTATCGCAATAAACTTAGATAAGAATAAGGACCAATTTGGTATTGGAGTCACATCTTCTAAGCCATTAACATTAGCAATTTTGCTTCTGTTCACCAACATACCTGCATATAAAAATGTACAAATATTAATAGCAAACACAAATGCACTACCACCTCGTAACATGAGCCAAGTTCTAGGATACGTTGATGTTCCGTATGGATTACCTACGTCTGCTAAAGCAATAAAAACAATTATTAATCCAACTAAAACAATACTTATAAATGGCCAACTTTTAACGATGTATTTAAATTCTACATTCGAAATTTTCCAGGTTGCTTTTAAGTTCTGAATAAAAGAATAATCATAGGATACTTTTGGTAAATTTATTTTAGTAATACCACCAAAATTACGTTTTATAGAACGCTCTCCTTTTACTTTTTTGAAAAGTGAAAATGACATCGCATTTTGGCTGAACGTAAAAAACTTATAGACTAAACCAAACACTAAACTTGCTACACCTAACCATATTAATCGGTTATACAGAATCACTTCTTTAATCGGAATATGTAATTCGTTTTGTTCATAAGCTGTCCAATATTGTGTGTAATAACTAGAAGCTGAGGCTCCGAAAGGATCTAATAAGGCTGCTAAGTAGCGACTATCTGGATCGGACAATAAACTTTCTGTGACTCCTTGAACAAACAATAATAGTATCACTGTTATGAAGCCTGCGGCAATATTTCGAGTAAAGGTTACTACGGCAAAAACAATAGCTCCAAACAATAAAATATTAGGCAAAATAAATAGCCAATACGCATCAAAATACGACTTAAAATCAAAGGCTATTATCAAATCAGAATTAGTGCCAGGTAATCTAAAACCAATGAACATTCCGACTCCAATCATTAAAACAATAAGCGTTACAACCACTATAGCACTAAAGAATTTAGCAAATAAATAATTGGCTTTTGTAAATGGATACGAATATAAAATAGAATGCATTTCACTTTTAAAATCTCTATTAATAGAAGCTCCTATAATAGACGGAAATAGAAAGAAAATTAAAATAGTAAGCCCATTAAAAAGGTTAGAAATTCCGATTGGAGAATTCACAATCCTTGCAGAACTCGTTGTGGCTGTAATACTATCAAATATACCCGCTGTTGTTGCAGCCATAAATAAAGATAACATAAAGAAAATCGCCATATAAATATAAGTCGCAGGTCGTTTTAACCAGTACTTTAATTCATAAAAAAATATTGTAGAAAACATAGATGTACTTTTTAGATTAAAAAATTAAACGGCACTTACTGGTTCGTCTTGCTTTAGTGCTATAAAGTACACATCGTCTAATTGTGCTTCAACAGATTTAAAGTCCTCATTGGGTTGCGAATCATTAAAAACACGAATATTAAGTGAATTATCTTCATTATAATTAGAAGACAATAAATTGTATTGTGCTTCGTGCGCTTCTAAATCATCTCTATCTATAACTTTCGTCCAAATACGACCTTGTAATTCTGCTCTTGCCTGAGATGGTGTGGCTTGTTTTAAAATGCGTCCACCATTTAAAATTGCCATATCGTTACAAAGTTCCTTTACATCTTCAACAATATGGGTTGAAAAAATTACTGTACAATTGGTACCTACTTCTCTTAGAACATTTAAAAATCGATGACGTTCTGCGGGATCTAATCCTGCGGTTGGTTCATCTACGATAATTAATTTTGGATTATTTAATAACAATTGTGCAATACCAAAACGCTGTTTCATACCACCAGAATAACCAGCCACATGTTTTTTACGTACATCATATAAATTGGTAATATCCAAAACTTCTTTTACGATGGCCTGTCGGTCCGTTTTTGAACTGATACCTTTTAAAGTCGCAAAATAATCTAATAATGCTTCTGCTGACATTTTTGGATACACTCCAAATGACTGTGGTAAATAACCTAATACTTTTCGTAATGCCATTTTATCTTCTAAGACGTTGATATCACCAAACATTATAGACCCAGAATCCGGACTTTGCAATGTAGAGATTGTTCGCATTAATGAGGACTTACCAGCTCCGTTTGGTCCTAAAAGCCCAAACATTCCTGTTCCGATTTCAAGGTTAAGATTATCAATGGCTTTAACACCATTTTTATATGTTTTAGTAAGGTTGGTTATAACTAGCTTCATGAGTTTATTTTTATTTATTTTTTAAGGTTACATGGAACATCCTAATTAATAATTCGAAGGATCATCAAATTTTCAGGATGAATGTTTCATGATTTTGAATTTAAGTTTAAGGTTCGTTGATGAATTAGTGTAAAAATAGACGAATTTGTTACAAAATTTTTTCAAAAGACATTAAAAGCTTAGGAAATCCTTTTATTTTTACAGAAATTCAAAATAGTTATTATGGCTTCAAAAAGCATTCTCAATAAAAAATCAATCGATTTCCTCGAAAAATATTTAAATAATGCCTCTCCTACGGGTTATGAATGGGAAGGACAGAAAATCTGGATGGATTACCTTAAACCATATGTAGATGAATTTATCACGGATACCTATGGTTCTGCGGTTGGAGTTATCAATCCGAAGGCAAAATACAAAGTTGTTATTGAAGGACACGCTGATGAAATCTCTTGGTATGTCAATTATATATCGGATAACGGATTAATCTACGTGATTAGAAACGGAGGAAGTGATCATCAAATTGCTCCGAGTAAAATTGTAAATATCCACACCAAAAATGGTATCGTTAAAGGTGTTTTTGGTTGGCCAGCAATTCATACCAGAAGTAAAGCTAAAGAACAAGCTCCAAAACCAGATAATATTACCATTGATATCGGAGCAAAAGACAAAGAAGAAGTTGAAAAAATGGGTGTTCATGTGGGGTGTGTAATTACGTATCCAGATGAATTTCATATTCTAAACAAAGACAAATTTGTTTGCAGAGCTTTAGATAATAGAATGGGTGGTTTTATGATTGCTGAAGTTGCGCGTTTATTGAAAGAAAATAAAAAGACATTACCATTCGGACTTTATATTACCAATTCTGTACAAGAAGAAATAGGTTTACGTGGTGCTGAAATGATTACACAAACTATTAAGCCTAATGTTGCCATTGTTACAGATGTAACGCACGATACAACGACTCCAATGATTGAGCAAAAAACACAAGGTTATGCTGAAATCGGAAAAGGTCCAGTTATCGCTTACGCTCCAGCTGTTCAACAAAAATTAAGAGATTTAATTACAGATACTGCTGAAGCCAATAAAATACCTTTTCAACGTGCTGCACTTTCTAGAGCAACAGGAACTGATACTGATGCTTTTGCTTATAGCAATGGTGGTGTCGCTTCTGCACTGATATCATTGCCTTTACGTTACATGCACACCACAGTAGAAATGGTACATAGAGACGATGTAGAAAATGTGATTAAGTTAATTTATGAAACATTATTGAAAATAGAAGACGGAGAAACGTTTAGTTATTTTAAATAACTAGCTAAGCTAGATTTAGCAAAATAATAATTTTCAAGACCTCAAAGATTTCCAAAACCTCTGAGGTCTTCTTACAACTATGGACGAACTACTAGATATTGTTACAAAACAAGGTCAACCTACAGGGAAAACCGCTTTAAAATCAGAAGCACATGCTAAAGGGTTGTACCATAACACTATTCATTTATGGTTGTACACCACTAAAGGTGAAATTCTTTTACAACAACGCTCTCACAAAAAAGTTATTTACCCTTTACTTTGGGATGTTTCTGTAGCTGGACACATTGATGCTGGTGAAACTTTTATTGAAGCGGCTTTACGAGAAACTGAAGAGGAAATTGGTTTAAAGCTGGAACCACAACATCTTGATAAAATCGGGACATTTCTTCATGAAACGCGTTATGCCGATGGTAAAATTCAAGATAATGAATTTCATCAAGTTTATAGCGCTGAATTGACAGTGCCATTAAACACCTTAGTCAAACAAGAATCAGAAGTTGAAGCACTAAAATTAGTAACACTTGATGACTTTGAATCTCTATTAAAAAACAGTAAAACTAATATGCATTTTGTTGCGAGTAATTATGACTATTACCTTAAAGTACATAAGGCCATAAAGAACAAATTACTTAAGCTGAAATAATTAATAATCCTATTAAAATAAAAACCCCAACCTATTCGGTTGAGGCTTTTTTCAGCTAATTACGGCTGAAACCTATTAATCAATATTTAAATAGCGATCCCTACATCGTATTTAATGGCTTCAAATCGTAAATATTTTATAAACTTAGAATTCAATTTTCAAAAGAAAACCCCCTAAATATTAGCTTTTTCAAAAGTAAACCTGAAATAGTCAAAACATGTCTGTTTCATATTTTAGGCGAATTAGTTTTTTATCAATATTAGAAAGATCTCTTTGTTTAAAAACATAATTTTACCTGCGAGACAATATTTCTTCTACCTTATTCTGTATTCCTAAATCAGCATTAGAAATAGCGCTTTTAGCTATAGTCGCATTTATGTTGTGATTTGAAATATTAGTAGAATTAGCCATCCAAGCCTCCATTCTCATTTTTCCTTTCGATTGATTAATCGTTCTTAATGTCACTGCGACATTTTCTGGACAATTAACTACTTCTGCAATTTCTGTATTAGTTAAACGATCTCTATACATCATAAATATACTTTCTGATGAGCGGATGTGTTCGTAATCATATCTATCGCCACCACGCAACGTTTCACCGGTATAGCAATCTGTGTAAAGCGCTACACCATCTCCACCTCTAGTTAAAGCTTGTTGATGCATTTGTGCTTTTACGTTGGTGAAAAGCAGGTATATTTCAGTGCGGTGGTATGGGCGGGTTGGGTTTGGCAATTGATTTTTTTTTAACAAGTTAATTAAAGTCCCAATCTTCCTCTGAAATCTTAGTCCAATTATGGAACATAGTTTCAGTATTATTATCCGAAACATCACAAGTAAGACTAGTATTTAATTGAGAGTTTAATGTGTCATTTTTATGAATGCCACACTTAAGACATTTATATGTTGCCATACCTAGATTGTATTTAATAATATACAAATCTATTTATGAAATAGACAAAATGTGTTCGTTTCAATACAAGTCTTTAAGATTCGATAATTAATTAAATTCAGTATGTCCTAAAAAACAACAAGACAAGCAACTCTAGAAGATAAGATTTTATTTATAATAGTTTAGCATCAACTCCAAATGATGCTTTACATAAGCTTTTACATGTAATGGACTCACCACCTTAACCCAAAGGTTGTACTTTAAGATTTCCATTAAAAACTCGTAATTAGGTTCCACATACACTTTTATTTCTCCCCAAATATTAGAGTTTTTGTAGTCTAAATTGTGCGTGTCTAGTTCTTTAGGACGTGTTACAATTTGTTGAGAGTGATGTAATGGATTATTTTCTAAATACTTAAAATGGTGATTGGCTACTTGTATATGAATCCATTCCGCATTGATGTCTGATTTTAAAATGCCAATAACATTTTTAAAATAGTCTTCAGAGCTAAAAACTACGGGTTCTTTAACTTTTTGCTTGCTTATAGATAAACTCTTTATTCTATTATCTAAACAAAAGGCATAAATGCCATAGCGCTCATTATACGCCATTAAATACCAAGCTTTATTAATTTCCTTAATGTGCAGCGCCTGAAAAAAGCCACTTATGGTTTTAAAACTATCATCATACCAACCATGATAGGTTATTTCAATTAACAAATGTTGCTCTATAGCATGAATTAGAGGTACCAGATCCACTTGCGAACTCAACGAACTACGTGCTGTGGTTACATACGTTTTCCATGCATGAGCATGATGATGTAAGAGATAAAGTTCTGTTTTCTCGTAAATTTCTTTTAAGGCATCGCTAATGTCATAACCTTCTATATAATAGCCGTAATTCCGCTTGTGTAAAATAATAACTTGGGAATAGGATTTAATTTTATCCAGATCACGCTTAATGGTTTTTTGACTGTGTAGATTCAGTTTATCGTAAAGCGGATCGTCCATATTATCGGCACGCAACTGATCTAAAGACCTTTGTAAATCTTCCAAAGGGATAAACCCATTTTTTTCAATACCATAAACTTTAGGGTTTGAAATAATGCGTAATATATAATAGCGACGAAGAAACTCTGGAGTCATCTAATGGATTGAAAAACGAATGTAATAATAAACTTTGAAATGACTAAAAGGAATTGGTTTTTATATCTTTGAACACCTAAATATACTACATGACATCGGTTTTTAGTAAAAAAGATTTTATTGCGACCAAATGGTTTACTTTAGAAAAACTTATACAACTTATTACAGGTGTTTTAATTGTTCCTCAAATTTTTAGCCTGTTAGGTACTGTGGATATAGGAAAACTCAAATTTGTGGAATCCGTTTTGGGGATGTTGACTCCATTGTTTTTTTTAGGTCTATCTAGTATTTGTATCAGAGAAATTGTATTTCATCCCAAACGAAGTCAGCAAATATTAGCGACTGCGTTTTACCTTCGCCTTATAAGTTGGATTATTATTATAATGGGAGTACTTATCTATTTTAACGTCTCCGAAAGTAGTCCTTTAAAAGGATTGTATTATATCATAACCATTAGTTATCTTTTTAAGCTTACTGATGTTTTTGAATATTATTTACTAGCAAAAAAACAGACAAAAATTATATTCCTGAGTAAAATAACGAGCTTAATTATTATTGTGTCGTTGCAATATTATGGTGTTAAACATCAGCTAGATGTCTATTATTTTGCCAAACTTATAATCCTCGATTTTTTTATTCAAGGTTTAATTTACACGCTCATTTTAAAGTATAAAAAGCAGTTTTCTTTTCAACAATGGACCTTTTCTTGGCCTTTAGGAAAATCATTGCTAAAGATGTCTTTTCCTTTGATAATTTCGAACAGTTTAATTATGTTTTATATCACAATTGACGAGCTGTTTTTAAAATATTTTCTAGGAGATCATGCCAATGGCATCTTTGCTACCGTTCAATTTTTAGTGATCGCTTTGAGTTGGAACATCGGATTTTCTATCATCAATGCACTATACCCCTCTCTTGCAGAATCCTTTCAAAATAACAGGCCACTTTATATCAAAAAAATAAGAAGGCTACTAAAAATTATGTGCACTTTGGCCATAATCATCGGTGTCCTATATACACTCTTCGGGACTATTATTTTAAGCACTTATTTTACAGAGAGCTTTGCCGAAGCTAAAACTCCTTTATTAATATTCTGTTGGGCTCCCCTTTTTGTGTTTATAGGAATGATTTACGAAAAACACCTAATCAATACAAACGATCTTCAGAAAAACGTATACAGATTCATTATTGGTTGCGTTTCTAATGTGATTTTATGTTACTTACTAATTCCTATTTGGCATGTTACAGGTGCTGCTATTGCTGTTTTAACAAGTCACTTTATAACTAACATAGTGTATGTTTTTTTAGACACAAAAAGCAGAAAGCAACTTTTATTGCTTTTTTAATTATTTTTGATTTATGAATCTACTCGTATTAGCCATCGCTCCTATCTGTGCCGTTCTTCTATATATTTACGTTCAAGATAAACACGAAAAAGAACCAAGAGGCCTTTTGATTAAAAGCTTTCTTTTTGGAGCTATCATTAGTGTTTTTATTGTTTTTGTATTATACTTTTTCACAGGACGACTTATACCCATTACGGATCAATTTAGTGTTGGTCAACAGTTTATACAAGCCTTTATAGTGGTTGCCTTATCTGAAGAATTCAGTAAATATGTAATTGTAAAATATTATGCACAACCCAAAAAAGCGTTTAACGAACCTTATGACGGTATCATCTATGCTGTTATGGTTTCTATGGGATTTGCGTGTACTGAAAACATAATGTATGTGATTGATGGTGGATATCAAACGGCGATACTTAGAGCATTTACAGCCGTTCCTGCTCATGCGACCTTCGGAATACTTATGGGTTATTTCATGGGCAAAGCTAAATTCTCAAATAACAGAGTTCTACTTAACATAGCAGGATTATTATTAGCCGTTTTGTTTCACGGAGCCTATGACTTCTTCTTGTTTATTAATTTTATTCCTGGAATTTCCATTGGTGCTTTTGTGTCTTTAATTATTGGAATCGTATTATCACGAAAAGCAATAAAACGACATCAGGAAAATTCATACTTTAAATCTTTATAATATTCATAATTATAACATAAGAAACCTGATAAATTTCATATTTTGCAGTGGATTTAGTGATATATTAATATAAATCACCTAAAAAACGCAATTTCATGTACAAAATCAAAGTTAATACTTCCTATATTTTTAATGTCTCAAATGAAGATAGTCAACAACTAGACACTGTAGAAACAGCCCATAATCAATACCATATTCTTCAAAATCATACGCCTATAACAGCTGAAATCATATCTGCTGATTTCAATAATAAACTATATACTATTAAAGTAAACAATAGCACTTATGAAGTGGATATATATGATGCTTTAGATCTGCAAATTGAAGAATTAGGTTTTGAAATTGGAGCGTCAAAACAAGTCAATAACATAAAAGCACCAATGCCTGGTTTAATTCTGGAAATCAACGTAAAAGTAGGCCAAGAGGTACAAGATAATGATGCTTTAATGATTTTAGAAGCCATGAAAATGGAAAATGTTCTTAAGTCACCACGTCATGGTGTGATAAAGTCCATTCAGGTAAAACAAGGACAAACCGTGGATAAGAATTCACTTTTAATTGAGTTTGAATAAACCAATCATCAGTTCGAGTGTTCTGACTATTTAGTTAGAATGTATCGAGCACCTTTAGATAAATAAGTATAATTAAAAAAGACACCTGCTTTCGCAGGCCTTTAAGATGAAAAAACTACTAGTAGCAAACCGAGGAGAAATTGCCATAAGAGTCATGCGAACCGCAAAGAAAATGGGTATTAAAACCGTTGCAGTATTTTCTGAAGCAGACCGAAATTCACCACATGTTAAACATGCAGACCAAGCAGTTTGTATTGGTCCAGCACCTTCAAATGAATCTTATTTACGAGGTGATAAAATTATTGAAGTTTCAAAAGAGCTCAATGTTGATGCCATTCATCCTGGCTATGGTTTCTTAAGTGAGAATGCTGATTTTGCCGAATTATGTGAAGCGAATAATATCCTATTCATTGGACCACGTTCAAAAGCTATTCGAGTAATGGGAAGCAAATTAGCGGCGAAAGAAACCGTAAAAGCTTATGATATTCCAATGGTTCCGGGTACAGACGAGGCCATTACAGACATTCCTGAAGCTAAAAAGATAGCGAAAGGTATTGGTTTTCCTATTCTGATAAAAGCTTCTGCTGGAGGAGGTGGAAAAGGCATGCGTATTGTTGAAAACGAAGCTGAATTTGAATCGCAAATGGACAGAGCAATCAGTGAAGCTAAAAATGCTTTTGGTGATGGTTCCGTATTTATTGAAAAATATGTGGCTTCACCAAGACATATCGAAATTCAAATTATGGCTGATATGCATGGCCATGTTATTCATTTGTTTGAACGCGAGTGCTCCATTCAACGTCGCCATCAAAAAGTAGTTGAAGAAGCACCTTCTGTTGCCTTAACTCCAGAATTAAGAGAGAAAATGGGACAAGCTGCTATTAATGTCGCACGGTCGTGTGATTATATCGGAGCTGGAACCGTTGAATTCCTTTTAGACGAAAACCTTAATTTCTATTTCCTTGAAATGAATACCAGACTTCAAGTTGAACATCCTGTTTCCGAATGGATTGCTGGAGTCGATTTAGTTGAACTTCAAATAAAGGTGGCGAGAGGTGAAAAATTAGATCTAAAGCAAGAGGATTTAAAAATCAATGGTCATGCATTAGAACTTCGTGTTTATGCTGAAGATCCTATGAATGATTTCCTACCAAGTGTTGGAAATCTTGAAGTATACACACTACCCGAAGGAGAAAACATAAGGGTTGATAATGGTTTTGAACAAGGCATGGACATCCCAATTTATTACGACCCAATGCTTTCGAAATTAATTACTTATGGTAAAACACGTGAAGAAGCGATTGAACTCATGATAAAAGCTATAGACAATTATCATATAAAAGGAGTTGAAACTACCTTACCATTTGGACGCTTTGTTTTTGAGCATGAAGCCTTTAGAAGCGGAAATTTTGATACCCATTTTGTAAAAAAACATTTTTCTCAAAGTCTTTTAGAAGATCAGGAAATGTTAGAAGCTGAAATTGCTGCAAAAATTGCTTTGAAACATTTTTTAATGGAGCAGAAACTATTAAAAGTACCAAATTAGTTTTCAATCACAATCTTAGTTTACAGAATTTTCAATTATTAAAGTCCACTAAACGACAAACAACTTAACAACATCATATACAACTTTTGCGCCTTTGCGCTTTCGCGAGAAAAAATAATAAGCATGGAAGACAAGATCAAAATTCTTAACGATAAATTAGCTTTAGCCAAATTAGGAGGAGGACAACCTAGAATATACAAACAACACGAAAATAAAAAACTAACCGCAAGAGAACGCGTTATGTACCTACTCGACGAAGGTTCTTTTGAAGAAATTGGTGCCTTAGTGACTCATAGAACTAAAGATTTTGGTATGGCTGATCTGCAATTTTATGGTGATGGTGTTGTGACAGGTTATGGCACCGTAAATGGCAAATTGATATATGTATTTGCTCAAGATTTTACGGTTTTCGGTGGTTCATTATCCGAAACCCATGCGGAAAAAATATGTAAAATAATGGACATGGCCGTTAATGTAGGCGCACCACTTATTGGTCTTAACGATTCTGGTGGAGCGCGAATCCAAGAAGGCGTGCGTTCATTGGGTGGTTATGCTGATATTTTTTATAGAAACGTCCAATCTTCTGGAGTAATTCCGCAGATTTCTGCTATTATGGGACCTTGTGCTGGTGGAGCCGTTTATTCGCCTGCTATGACGGACTTTACGCTTATGGTTCAAGATACAAGTTATATGTTTGTTACTGGTCCAAATGTTGTAAAAACGGTTACTAATGAAGAAGTAACAAGTGAGGAATTAGGTGGAGCCAGTGTGCATTCATCTAAATCTGGTGTGGCTCATAAAACGGCGTCTAATGATGTGGAATGTTTAGAGGACATTAAACAACTATTGAGCTATTTACCACAGAGCAATAAGGAAAAAGCAGACGATATTCCTTTTGAACTTAAAGACGAAGTTAGAGATGTGTTATCTTCAATTGTTCCAGAGAATCCAAATAAACCTTATGACATGCATGATGTTATAAAAGGTATTATTGATGAAGACTCCTTTTATGAAATCCATAAAGATTATGCCGAAAATATCATCGTCGGTTTTGCGCGTTTAGGTGGAAAAAGTATTGGTATTGTTGCTAATCAACCAATGTTTTTAGCTGGAGTTTTAGACGTTAATAGTTCTAAGAAAGCAGCGCGTTTTGTACGTTTCTGTGATTGCTTTAATATACCTTTATTAGTATTAGAAGATGTACCAGGATTCTTACCAGGAACTGACCAAGAATGGAATGGTATTATCGTTAATGGTGCCAAATTACTATATGCGTTTAGCGAAGCAACAGTGCCTAGAATTACAGTAATCACAAGAAAAGCCTATGGAGGAGCTTATGATGTAATGAATTCTAAACATATTGGAGCTGACATGAACTTCGCTTGGCCAAATGCCGAAATTGCCGTTATGGGAGCAAAAGGAGCAGCTGAAATTATCTTTAAACGTGAAATTTCTCAAGCAGACGATAAAAATGCTAAATTGAAAGAAAAAGAAGCGGAATATGCTAGATTGTTTGCCAACCCTTATAGTGCTGCCGAACGTGGTTTTGTAGATGATGTTATTCTACCTGAAAACACTCGACGCAAATTAATTAAAGCGTTTAGCATGCTTGAAAATAAGGATGTTGTGAAACCTAATCGCAAGCATGGGAATATTCCTTTGTAATTAAGAGTAGTATTCTATTTATCTAGCAATCGTCTGTGATAATTTATTTGTCCCAAATGATAGGCTAAGTGCGAGCTTAAATGAACTAAGAAATATTCAGTAGTCATAGGTGCTCCAAAAACATGAAGCTTATATTCACTTTCTAAATCCTTAAGAGTTAAACTTTTTATAGTACTTTCTACAATACGTAAAGTATCTTCCAGCTGTTGAATTAATTCCTGTTTTGGAACATCTCTTAATGAAAGTTCTAAATCACGCCGTCTTACATAGCCTGAATTACCAATAATTGCTCCTATAAAATGATTCAGGTTTCCAATAAGATGAGTACATAAACTTCCTGCAGAATTGGTTACTGCTCCTTCTATCTTCCAAAGATTAGATTCATGCTTATACAGTCTAATTTCTTCAATCACTTGATTAAGATCTCTTTTGAATAACTTTATTAATGCGTCTGTTAGCATACTATGTAATTATTGAATATTAATATCTGATATAAGAATAACATCAATTCAAAAATAGGTAATAATTGCCTTACTTTTGCCCAATGCAAAATCAAAAACGATCTCAACTAGAATTTGTAGTATTAATGGCAGCGTTAATGTCTATAGTAGCATTATCGATTGATGCCGTTCTGCCTGCTTTACCTAAAATTGGAGATTACTTAAATAGTGTCAACGAAACCGAAAATCAAAAATTAATTACAACGATATTTTTAGGTTTAGGTTTTGGGCAGCTCATTTTTGGCCCCTTATCCGATAGTTTTGGACGTAAGCCTATGGTGTATTTTGGTTTTGGTGTCTTTATTATAGCTTCCATTATTTGTATCACAACACGGAGTTTTGAAATGATGCTTTTTGGTCGGGTTTTACAAGGTATTGGTTTGTCATCTCCAAGAACAATGAGTACTGCTATTGTTAGAGATTCTTACAGTGGAGATCATATGGCAAAAATTTTATCCGTTGTCACCATGACCTTTATTTTAGTGCCTGTAATTGCTCCAATGTTAGGTCAGTTTTTGTTAAATCACTTTGGATGGCACTCCATTTTTACGGTAAACTTAGCTTTTGGATCGTTAATAATATTTTGGTTTTGGAAACGACAACCAGAAACATTACATGAGAAATACAAAAAAACGTTTCGGCTCGCAAATTTTAAATCTGGCGCTATTACTTTTTTCAGAATAAAATCTGCTGTTATTTACACGTTACTTTCAGGACTTGTTACAGGCTCTTTTATGGTGTATTTAAGTACATCACAACAAATCTTTCAAGTGCAGTATCAATTAGGAGATTTATTTCCTTACATTTTTGCCAGTTTAGCTGTCACTATTGGACTATCAACATTCTTAAATAGTGCGATTGTTATACGATTTGGCATGTGGAATTTAGTCCATATAGCCTTAATTGTATTTGTCGTTAATTCTCTGATTTTTGTTATTACGTTTTGGTCAGGCATCAATCCACCAATAGAAGTTTTGATGGTGTTTTTAATGTTACAATTTGCGAGTGTAGCCTTCTTATTTGGAAACTATAGAGCCTTAGCTATGGAACCCATGGGACATATTGCTGGTGTTGGAGCCGCATTAAACGGATTTATTTCTACCGTTATGGCTGTCCCTATAGCTAACTTTATTGGTAGTTTTATTAAAACTTCAGTATTGCCACTTTTTATAGGCTTTTTTGTAACAGGAATTATTGGTTTGATTTTATTCTATAGTGTGAAGAAACCAATAAGAGTGAAAGCTTAATATTTAAATCATCGCTTTCACTCTTTTAGTTACTTTTAATTCATGGCGTTTACCATGCTTATTTCAATATAACTTTTTGTGTTTTATTTTGAGTATTATTATTCAACTCTACAACATACACACCTGTACTTAATCCACTCACATCAATAGCTTGAGATCTACTAGAGGTAATTAAGTTTTTCGAAATAACAATACGACCTTGTAAATCATAAATCGTAGCCTTTGTTGCGTCTGCTAACTGACCTGCAACAACAATTGTTTTATCGGCTGTATTTGTGTAAATAGTTAATGCATCTAAAGTATTTACATTTGTAGATAATGTACTATTACTTAAACGTAGATAGAAACGACCAATACCATTTAAGTTTGCATTTGGCGTTAATACATAATCCCCTGAATTTAACAATGTTGTGGTGTTATTAACCGTATCCTCTAAATATACTTCTACAGTGTTTGGTAATGTAGATTGTGAAATAGTAAACGAAATTTGCTCACCTTGGTTAGCATTCACACCAAGTGGAATAGTAACATCACTTATATTTGAAGTATTTAAAGATTGAAGTGCAAAATTAACGTTTTCATTACTTTCTACTAACTGAGAATAAAGTGCAAATGCAGGTGCTGCACCAAACACTTTAGCATCATAACCAGGATCTAATCCTAAGCTAGAATCCTCATTAAAGTAGAAACTTGTTCTGTACGTATCAGAACCTACAAGATCTAATTTAAGATTGTAACTCATAGATGGAGATCTACCTACAATGTAATCATCAGAACCAGTCAATGTTCTCATATCTGTAGTACTAGATGTTCCGTTATTAAAAACCACATTACCAGAAGCGTTTTTAGAGGCAACCAAAAATCCTTGACCAGGTGCAATATTTAATGTTTCAGTAGTCGCTGCATTTATAATAGTAAAATTACCAGTGGTAGCTTCACTTCCTGTATATGTCCCGCTATTATAAGCATAAATGGCTTCAGCATCATCATCTAAAGCGGCCGCATTGGCAGTTAAAAACTCAGAAGCACTAAGATAACTTGGGTAAGGATTACCAACTAAATTCCATTCATTTCCACCAACAGGACTACTAATAGCAGTATTAACATTACCTGTAACGACATTTCCTGTAAAAGTTAATACTTGGTCGCTAGTTGTAGTTGCAGCTCTATATCCTTTTCCTGATTCTAAAGCTGTGGTAGCAGCTACTTCAAAAATTTCATAAGCGGTAGTACCTGAAGCGTTATTATAGGGACCAAAAGCATAATGTGTTCCGTTAGTTGCTAGTTTAGATGCGTTTGTTGGAGAACCCAAAGCGATAAAAGTATCAAAGTTAAGTCCACTTAATGGTGCTGCAATTAAATCATTTCCAGCACCTGAAGCTGTACCTAACATATTCACATGGCGTTCGTAATTTATTGTACCAGAAATATTACCATTTAAAATTAAGCTTGAATAACTATCAGAAACAGATGTTAAATTCACCGCATCGGTAACTGATAAAGTAACTCCAGAATCAATAGTTAAGCTTCCTCCTGCTTCTACCAATACTGATTGCACAGTTGCATTTGCACTAAGAACTGCATTCTCACCTGATTTCACCAAAAATCGATAACAAGCATCTCCTGTATCTGGAGCGTCGGTAACAGCTAAACCTTTAAAGTAATCCGTACCATCCCAAACAATATCAGAAATGAAACTTAACGTAAAATAATCGTCGTCAGCAAAAGAAACACCTGTTGCTGTTGCTGTAGTTCCTGAAACTGATAAATTATAAGCTGTTGATGTAGCAAAAGTATCATTATTAGCTACTACTAATTGTAAGCCTTCACAGCCTTCTGTGGCTGCAGTAATAGTTGAAATGTCAAACTCTACTGTTACTGTACCTAAATCACCTACTTTACTAACGCGCCACTTTGACGTTAACTCTTGAGAATTGTTGTTTGAATTAAATGCAAAATCATATGCTGGGTCTTTAGTATCTTCTCCCCAAAACAAATACTCGCTATCATTTAAATCTGAAGCAGTACTGATACTAACAATTCCTGTTCCTCTAGAAGCTGAATGATTAGAACCATCTGATGCTTGACCAATACCTGCTACATTGTGGTCAAAATCTCCATTACCAGTATTATCTTGTACATAAAAATCTTTAATGCCGTCTAAAGCTGTACCATATTTTGCTGATAAATAATTTTCAACAATTGTTGTTTCTGCTAGATTAAGTGATCTTTTGTATAAAATAACTTCAGCTATGTCTCCTTTAAAACTTGTAGTAGATTGTCTACCAATTCCGAAATCACTAAAGTTTTGTAGAGTTCCATCATATCCGAGTGTTTCAGAATCTGTTGCATTCACATACTGAATTATATCGGTACCATTATAATCTTGCGTAATAATATACGGAGTATTACCAAGTAACTTTATTCCTCCTGTCTTACTAAATGATTTTACAGTTACATTAGATTGTATACCTCTTCCCCATATATTTCCATTTGTAGCCCACATTCCAATAGATTTATCATTTATAGCATCTGAGAATGCCGTTCCCGATGGTCCTGCTTGAATAATACCTCTAGTGTTACTATCAAAAGATGTTGCTTGCAGCACAACAAATAAACTTACTTGACCGTTTTGTCCTATACCAGTTGCTAAGATTCTATCATCGTTACCATCAAAATATAACGCTGAATAGCCATTTATAGCGTTCGTTTTTAATCTAGGTCTAAGAGCAAATGAACTCTGTAAGGCGTTGTTACCGTTTCCGGATGCATCATTCCACTGTTGTATCGCAGAATCATTAGCACCTTCAGTTGTACCAGCATCTGTATAAGTACTATTTTCGGCCTTTAGCCATATTTCGTTATCCGTTGTGACTCCTCCTGGTCCTGTTTGAGAGAAACTGTAAGTTGATAATAATAACGAAAGAGCTGTGTAAATTTTTACTTTTGTATTCAAAATCTTAAGGGTATAAATTAATTTGTCGGTAAAAATACATAAAAACTCTATGAAAAGCAAATAAACACGCTTAAATGTATTTTTAAGTGAGAAAAACATAAAAGGAATTGTACAACTTAATTATGCTCCTTTTATATAAAGAATACTAATTATTGGGTTGGTTATATTCTATACCTTGAAGAAATTTATAGGCAAAAAAAGTAAACACGGTCTAAAAAATTTCTAAACCACCTTTACCTTCCCTAATAACCTCTGGTGGATCTACAGATAAATCTATAATAGTTGATGCTTCATTATCACCATAGCCACCATCAATTACTAAATCCACTAATTTATCCCATTTTTCATGAATTAACTCTGGGTCTGTGGTATATTCTAAAACGTCATCGTCGTCTCTTATAGATGTTGAAACAATAGGATTTCCCAATGCTGCCACTATAGCCAATGCAATGGAATTATCTGGTACTCTGATACCTACTGTTTTTCGTTTTTTGAAAGGATTTGGTAAGTTTTTAGATCCTGGGAGAATAAAAGTGTAGGGTCCAGGTAAGGCACGCTTCAAAATTTTAAAAGTAGTTGTATCAATTTGTTTTACGTAATCGCTTAGATTACTTAAATCCTCACATACAAATGAGAAATTAGACTTTTCTAGCTTTACACCTTTAATTTGAGCAATACGCTCTAATGCTTTCATGTTGGTAATATCACAACCTAAGCCATAAACCGTATCTGTTGGATAAATTACTAATCCACCATTTTTCAATACTTTAACTACTTTTTGAATTTCCCTAGCATTTGGGTTTTCAGGATATATTTTAATAAACTCCGCCATAATATGTATCTTTCAAATACGTTATACAAAGTAACTATATTTTTTTCAATATGAACCATTTAAAACTTGTATTCATCTTTTTGTTGTCATTTTCAATAGTAACGTCTTGCTCTTCTGAACCTTCTGATGATGATGGCTTAGCCCCTTTAAACACGACAGAATCTTACGAAGCACTTAATATCTCTTATGGTAATGATGACGATCAAGTTTTTGATTTGTACTTACCTGCGAACCGAACTACGGATACAAAAACGATTGTTTTGGTTCATGGAGGAGGCTGGACTTCTGGAGATAAAGGAGACATGAACGAAATTAAGAATTTTATAAAAGATCAAATGCCTAATTATGCTGTTATAAATATTAATTACAGATTGGCAGATGAAAACAACCCACCTTATCCGATGCAAATTAATGATATAACAAGTGTAATTAATTATTTAAAGACCAATCAATCATACTATACCGTTTCTGATAATTTAGGTTTTGTAGGTGCTAGTGCTGGCGCACATTTATCCTTATTATGGAGTTATGCTTTTGATACAGAAAATAAAGTTGACATGGTAGCTAGTATTGTTGGTCCAACAAACTTTACGGATCCTGCTTACTTAAATAACACGAATCTAGAGCTTCAAGAGATTTTAGATAGTTATGGAATTAATGCTTCTACCGATTTTCTAGAAGAGGTCAGTCCTTACCATAGAGCAACGTCTAGCTCTCCTCCTACTATTTTATTCTATGGAGGAGAAGATCCTTTAATTCCAACAACTCAAGGTACTGCAATGCGAGATAAACTTGAGGAGTTAAATGTTACCCACCAATTCACCTTATACCCTAACGAAGGGCATGGTTGGGATGGGCTAAATTTATTGGATACCACTATAAAACTAAAAACGTTTATCGAAACGCATCTTTAGTCTTGCTTTGTTCTTAAGATTTCGAGCTTAGCAAAACGTAAGAGTAAGTTTTTAGTATCACCATTCTGAAATTTAATCTCAGCTTTAGCGTCCGCTCCAGTTCCTTCTAATTTAATAACTTGTCCACGACCAAAACGTTGGTGGTTTACAGTATTACCTACGGTAAGTTTAGAGTCTACAATATTAGAAGCATCACTAACTTTCGCATGTTTTACGCGTTTCAATTTTTTTGGCGTGCTGATAATAAATTTCTCAGGTTTCTTCGTGGTCTTCATAGATTCTTTTTTCTGAAGTTTTGCTGTTTTCGGTTTTGCGAACCTTACTCTATTAGGTTCAATATCTCCAAATATAGACGCATCTAACATTGGATTATGGCTTTCTTTTAAAGGGGTAACGATATCTATAAACTCATCATCTATTTCTTCAATAAAACGACTTGGCTCTGCATCTATCAGCTTTCCCCAACGGTAACGCGATAGTGTATAGGTTAAATAGGCTTGTTTTTCTGCTCGTGTCAAAGCTACGTAAAATAATCGACGTTCTTCTTCAAGTTCACTTCTAGTATTCATACTCATGGCACTTGGAAACAAATCTTCTTCCATTCCCACAATAAATACATGTCCAAATTCTAAGCCTTTTGCCATGTGAATACTCATTAAAGCCACATGATCTGGATCACCTTTATCTCCATCTAAATCTGTTGCCAAAGCCACATCTTCTAAAAATTCAGCTAAAGAATCTCCTGCATCTGCCAACTCAATTTGCCCTTCTACAAAATCTTTTATACCATTAAGTAACTCTTGTACGTTGTCTAATTTAATTACACCTTCTGGTGTTCCGTCTTTTCCGAGTTCTCTAATTAATCCACTTGTTTTAGAAACATGTTCGGATAAATCAAATGCATTTGCAGTCTGATTCATCACTTTATAACTCTCTATAAGCATTATAAAATCACGAAGCTTATTTTTTGTTCCGTTATTAATGTTTATAGACACGGAATCAATATCTTTTATGACATCATAAATGGTTTTACCTGTTGCATTTGCTGCTACGACTAACCTATCTATTGTGGTTTGGCCAATACCTCTAGCAGGATAATTTATAATACGTTTTAATGCCTCTTCATCCGCAGAATTCAGAATTAAACGTAAATAAGCCGTAACATCCTTAATTTCTTTTCTTTGGTAAAATGACAAACCTCCATAAATTCTATATGGTAAATCTCGTTTTCTTAGGGCATCTTCAATAGCTCTAGATTGTGCATTAGTACGATATAATACAGCAAATTCACTATTACTAAGCTGGTTATTCATTTTAGTTTCCCAAATGGTACTTGCGACATAACGACCTTCATCAGCATCTGTCATTGCACGATGAACAATTACTTTTTCTCCCTCTATATTAGCTGTCCAAACTATTTTATCAATCTTAGTTTTATTATGTTCGATAACTGAGTTTGCCGCACCAACAATATTTTTTGTTGAGCGGTAATTCTGTTCTAATCGAAACATTTTAACACCATCATAATCCTTTTGGAAATTCAAAATGTTATTAATATTTGCACCACGGAAAGCATATATACTTTGTGCATCGTCACCTACCACACAGATATTTTGAAAACGATCTGCTAAAGCACGAACAATTAAATATTGCGAATGGTTAGTATCCTGGTACTCATCTACCAAAATATAACGAAACTTATCTTGATACTGCGCTAACACATTCGGAAAACGTGTTAATAATTCGTTGGTTCTCAACAATAAATCATCAAAATCCATAGCTCCTGCTTTAAAACAGCGATCTACATATTCTTTATAAATTTCACCCATTTTTGGTCGCCTTGCCATAGCATCAGCTTCCATTAATTCTGGATTTTTAAAGTAGGCTTTTACTGTAACGAGACTGTTTTTATAAGATGAAATTCGACTATAAACCTGCTTAGTTTTATAAATATCTTTATCGAGTCCCATTTCTCTAATAATGGCACCCATTAATTTTTGCGAATCTTGAGTATCGTAAATCGTAAAGTTACTTGGGTAGCCTAAATGATGACCTTCAAAACGTAAAATCTTAGCAAAAACAGAGTGAAATGTCCCCATCCAAAGGTTCTTGGCTTCATCACCAACAATATCTGCAATTCTTCCTTTCATTTCTTTGGCAGCCTTATTCGTAAAGGTTAATGCCAAAATATTGAAAGAATCAATGCCTTTACTCATTAAATAAGCAATACGATAAGTAAGTACACGAGTTTTACCAGAACCTGCACCTGCAATGATTATCATTGGGCCATTGATCTGAACAGTGGGTTCTAATTGTGCTTCATTAAGCTGACTGAGATACTTTTCCAAGCTATAAATTTTTGAATCAGTAAAATTACGGATAGTACCATAGTTTTCCGCATAGAAACACTATAAATTATAAACAAACTATTAAGAATTCTAGTTGATTAAATTTCAATATATTAGTGGAAATCTTTTTAACATGAAACAATTAGCCGTACTCCTCACGTTTTTATCACTATTTTCTAATGCTCAAAATTCCATTGAAAGCGATATCAATGCTATTGAAAACAAAATGATAGCTTGGAGACATCATTTCCATGAGCATCCAGAATTATCAAATAGAGAATTTAAAACGGCTGAAAAAATAGCAGAACATTTAAAATCTTTAGGATTAGACGTTGAAACTGGGATTGCGAAAACGGGAGTTGTGGCGCTTTTAAAAGGAGACCAACCGGGAAAAGTTATTGCTTTGCGAGCAGACATCGATGCACTACCTGTTACAGAACGAAACGATTTAACGTTTAAATCTGAAGTGAAAACTACATTTTTAAATACGGAAACCGGAGTGATGCATGCTTGTGGGCATGATACGCACATTTCAATTTTAATGGCTACGGCTGAAGTGTTATCAAAACATAAGGACAAAATAAAAGGGACAATCAAATTTATTTTTCAACCTGCAGAAGAAGGCCCTCCACCAGGCGAAGAAGGTGGAGCAAAATTAATGATCAAAGAAGGGGTTTTAGAAAACCCTAAAGTAGATGCTATATTTGGTCTTCATATTGACTCTGGAACTCCTGTTGGTTCTATAACTTATAAAACGGGTGGCATTATGGCTGCTGTAGAGCGCTTTGTAATTGATGTAAAGGGGAAACAAACGCATGGCTCTCAACCTTGGTCAGGAGTGGACCCGATTTTGATTTCGGCAAAAATAATAGATGGTTTGCAAACAATTATTAGTAGAGAATCGGATCTAACTAACGAAGCTGCGGTAATTACTGTTGGTAAAATTACGTCTGGTACACGTTTTAATATCATTCCGGAATCAGCAGAAATGATTGGAACTGTTAGAACTTTAGATCCAAAAATGCGTGTTCACATTGAAAAACGCATGACGGAAATGGTGCAGACGATCGCCAAAGCTTATGGTGGTGAGGCTTCTATTACATTTCAAAATTTTACGTCTATCACATTTAATGATCCTGACTTAACAGCACAGGTATTACCTTCTTTACAAAAAGCAGCAGGCGACTCTAATGTTTCTATAATAAAGGCAACAACTGGCGGCGAAGACTTTTCTTATTTCCAAGAAGTAGTTCCTGGCGTATATTTTTTCTTAGGAGGTATGACACCTAGTACAACTGAATCATTTCCACATCATACTCCAGATTTTAAAATTGATGATAGTAGTATGTTACTCGGAGTAAAAGCATTTACGCAATTGACATTAGATTATTTGAATAGTTATTAATCTTTCTTCTTGTCTCCATCGCCTGCCATGGCAGAAAGTAAGGCCGCTTTTATATTTAACCATGTAAAGTTAAATACAGATTTGTTAGTTTCTCGTTCTACATTTTCGGATTGGCCATAACGGAAATTCTTTTTATCATCCTCACTATCTTCAGAAACAAATAGATTGACTAAACCCGATAAAAATTTATTCTTTTCTCTACCGTCTTTTTTTAGGATTGACACTTCAAAATCATCATATTTCATTTTTAAATCTATACGAGAATTTTGTGGGTTACCACTAATTGTAAAGTAGGTTTGTTTTAATTCACCATTTAAATCCACATTAAGATTAGGTTTTGTAAACTGATCCATTTGAGCTGCATTGAAAAAACCTAAATCAGCTTTGAAGACAAATTGATCTGTAGTGTCAGCAACTTTAAAATTCCAATTTACTTTTAAAGGTGAATCCTCCATAAAGGTTGATTGTATTTCAATAGCCGTATCATCATTTCCAAATGTGTTTCCTAAATTAGTAAATGTAGCATTTAGGTTGTTAAAATCTAAACGACCAGCTTCTTCATCTACATTTACTTTTTCTAAATATGAAAGACTTCCATCAGTTATTTCAACCGTATTAATCCCCAAATTGAAGTTTAAATCTCTAAGAGATGTTCCATATAATGGTTTATACGACAAATCATCTGCTACCAATTTATCTCTATATATTTCGGCTTTAGGTGCGGTTAAATTCACTTTTTTGGAATTGAAATAAAAGTCTTCAGAACTATTGAGTCCAAAATCCATATCTGAAACCAGTATCTCTTCTATGTTTAAGTTAAAATGGTCGCGTTCTTTAGTGAGAATTTTTGAATATTCTGATTTAGAATATTTAGTTTTTAATTTGAAGGCTTTAAATGTAGCTCTATTGTTGGTGATTTGTATGGCATCAGCCAAGATATCATCATAGGTATTGGTTGCCCATTTTAGATTTTCAGCCTTTAATTCAAAATTATTATATGTAATTTTCTTGTTTGCTGTTGATGCTTTAGGATCTATTTGTAAGTCGAGAACTTCGAAATTTAAGTTAGGAATACTCAAAATTATAGAATCACTTTCATAATTCGTTATTAATACATCGGCCTTAGTAATTGCGATTTTTTCGGCATGAATAATTTGTTTGATCTTATCTAGAAAACTACTTTGGTAATCCTCATTCTTCACCACTGAGTTATGTTTGTATTTTGCTACCAACTCATCGATTACAAGGGATTCAATCGTTATTTTATCATTAAAAAGTAAATCCCAATAGCCAACATCATTGATTTCTATAGATTTAAGTTTTGCGTCTAAAATGGTTTTGTTAGTTGTTTCTCCTGAGACAAGGATTGTTGGGGATTTCACCTCAACATGACCTGTCCATATATTAGCATAAATAGTTGTATACTCGATTTTAGTGGATTCGGAAACATTTTGAAGCTCCTCACCTATTTTTTGTTCAATAAAACTATTTGCTAAGAATGATAGTAGCACAGTAACGATTACTATAATAGCTATTACAATGATCGCTTTTTTATGTTTTGGTTTTGTCATTTTATTCAGTCCTGAAATATTATGGATGAATCTACCTAAACGCTTTTAAAACCATTAACCAATACCCTATTTATGTTAACTCAAAAAGAGCCATTTCAAACTATGAAATGGCTCTTTAGGTATTATTCTTCTTTTTCTATTAACTATCTCTTAGCACATGAATAGTGATTGCTAAGTTTCTTACGGCACCGCTCGTATCCGTATAGGTCCCAGTTATAGTCATATCGACATAACCTCCTATCGGTCCAAAATTTGATATAGTAAATTGCAGCGTATCTGGTGCATTATAATCCATATCTAACATAGACGATTGTACCCAAAAGTCTGGAGTTGTATAGGTACCTGGTGTGGTTGTATCACCACCTACTCCAATTGAACCATCTTCGGATTGACCAGACACTATAAACATGCCGCCTACTGGTCCTTCTTGATACGCATAGAGCCCCATTAAAAGATACTCTGCAGGATCACTATCTACTTGCACAGAAATAAACTCCGTTACCGTACTACAAGCCATAATACTACCAACATTAGGCGTGCTTAAATTGAAAGGTAAAACGGTTGTTGATTGAAATGCATCGTAATCTACTCCTTCTAAAGAAAACGTATTTATGGAAGCACATTTAATAATATTCATTGCAAAAGCTCCACTAGTAACTTCAGCCAATGCCTCCTGATTTCCGTAAGTTAAATTCACATAACCGTCCGTAACATTAGCATTACTACAGTTTACTAAGTTACCTGATATGACTTCGGTTACAGTACCTGAAAGTACAATGTCGCCATAATTAGTATCCGTTGAAAATGGGCCAATAAGTGTTGAAAACACGACTGCTCCACACTGATCATATGCCGTGAGCGTTATGGTTTCGTTTGTTGGAATTAATCCACAAATTTCACCATTTGCATTTGAGAACCCATATCTAGGATAGACCTCTCCTGCTCTTCCTAATGATACTTTTACATTAGAAATTGGTACGTTTACATCATCTACAACATTTAAACAAAACGATACCGTTGGAAAAGGGGCATCACAATTCCACCAAGAAAAATGAGAAACGTCTCCAATATATACACCACCAATTAAATCGGCTTCACCATCTTCTACCCAATACCCATTGACCTCATCAAAATGCCATAATGGAATTGTTGAAGGTGCTACTCCACTTTGTGCAGGATCTAATGGCATATGTATTTCAGCCAAATGACCATCTGCTATATTTAATTTCTGACCAGAATCACCTTTTAACTCCACGTTTAACATACCATACGTTTCTAGTAATTGCTCATCATCGTCATTGTTTATAGCTTGCAAATTTCCAGGCATTACATCATATACATTAGCATGCGCAGGGTCTAAATGATACATATACACATCAACATTACCAGAGTACGCATTTCCATCTTCATCTTTAAAAGCACCATCGAACTTTACTTTAGCACCGTTACCTAGAGACACTTCACTATTTGTTCCTGAAGACACAGAACCTGTTAGGTTTTTAGCAACAAGCATAATACGCACATTACTTATACCCTCTGTAGGCACTACCGTTTTTAAGCCTATAATAAAACCTGCTTTTTCTGCCGTTACATAAGCTTGCCTTTCATTAACAGAAGCATTTTTAATCATAAAAATACCATTGGCATCCGTTGTCGCTACCTTGCTTCCTATTACGACGCTTACATCACTTAAAGGCATAGAAGATTCATCTATTATTTTACCCATAAAGTCCCTTTGAATACTTGCGCCTTGATCTATAACGCCTATGTCATTGTGGTCACTGTCAGAAGATGTGTCGTTGAAACCTTCCTCTTTTTCACAGGATGTAAATAGAACGCTAAACACTAGAACTAACGCTAGTGAAATTTTTGAAATTGCTTGTCTTGTTTTCATATTGTTTTGAGTTAAGAGTGTTGTTAATTTATTATCACCCTTATATCAAAACAAGCTTCGATTTGTTACCCTATTTTTTAAATTAAATTGAAATTTTAATTGCTAATGGCTTGAAATTGCATTGCGCTTCTATCTTATTTTGCTCGTAAGTCTACTTAATTAAATAGCTCTAGAAACGCTTTTTTATTAGCTCTAGAAATTGGAATACGTTGTTTATTTTCTAATACCAAATACCCTTCGTTTTCAAAATGTCTCACCTTATTGAGATTTACGATATGCGATTTATGGCATTTAAAAAAATTAGAGGACACCACTTTTTCAAACTTCCCTAAGTTATAAGAACTCATTAAAGTAGAATTATCTTCTAAATGGATTTTAGTATAACCTTCATAGCCTTCAATATGTAAAACTTCATCTTGGGGAATAAAGGATAAGCCCTTAACGGTAGGAACAATCAGCTTATTATTGTCTGTAACTGTAGTTGAAATTAACTTTAACAACTTTGAATTTAGTTCTACATTATCTTGAGCTTCCACGCTTTTAATCGCTTTCTCAACGGCAAACTTTAATTCTATGTCGTCAATCGGCTTTAGAATATAGTCAATCGCGTTTTGCTTAAATGCTTGTATCGCATATTCGCTGTATGCTGTTACAAATATGACCTGAAAATCAATCACCTCAACAGCTTCTAACAATTCAAAACCATTTATTCTTGGCATTTGTATGTCTAAAAAGACCAATTGCGGCTTTAACTCTTTTATGGCTGCTATAGCCAATTCTGGTTTTTGGTAACTACCTACAACGTGAATATCTGGAAATAAATTTTTAATTTTTTTATGCAGGCCTTTAATATTCGAAATTTCATCATCGACAATTACCGCGGTAAGATTTTCAATCATAATTTTTGCATTATAAATATGGATTTATTCCCCTTTTCGTATTGATCTGGATAAAGTTCTTGCTCTGAATACGAGATATTCCATTTTTTAGAATTATTCAGAAAATGCAATCGGTCTTTTAAAACACTCGATGACTTCACCCCTTGTCGTTGTCCCTTAGCTGTATTTACAAATCCTACTCCATCATCTATAATTTCTACAATTAAACTACCCTCATCTCCTTTTTTAAAATTAACGGTAACTGTCCCCTTGTCTTCCTTATTAAATAAACCATGATTGATGGCATTTTCAATAATAGGTTGTAAAATCATTGTCGGCACTTTTATATCTTCCACAAATAAACCGTCATCAACATTAATTTTAAAACTTAGTTTCTCCTTAAAACGCAGTTTTTCTATTTCTAAATAACTTTGAAGTAAGCTTATTTCTGAAGCTAAAGAGATCTCGTTTTCTTTAGAGAGTTCGAAAAACTGTCTGATAAGTTTAGAGAATTTCACCAGATACCTTTCTGATGCTTCAAAATCATTTTCGTTAATATAAAATTGAATTGCCGCTAAGGAATTGAACACAAAATGTGGATTCATCTGTGAGCGTAAGGCTTTTAGCTGAAGCTCTATTAGACGTTTATCTTCAAATATTTTTTGATTCTTTTTGAATTCAGATTTTTTAACAATGAATCTCGATATTAAAACAATAAGAAAAATACCGATTAATACTACTATGAGTTTAAACCAAAACGTTTGCCACCACAAGGCTTTAACTTTGAAACTTATATCCTTTGAAATGGACTTATTATATACCTGAAACACATAATTTCCTGGCTGAAGATTATTATAATTTACGGAATTAATTGTGGTATGAACCCAATCGGTTTGCAAGGGTTCTAACTTATAGAAATACCCTTCATTTTTAAGCCTATCTTCGGAATAATCGATAGTTTCAAATTTAAAATTTACCGCATTGTTATTGTCATAATGAAATGCAGTATGACCTTTGGTAATGGATTGTTCATTATATGTGGCTTCAGTGATGAAGACATCAATTAATAAATCCTTTTTTGTCTGATTAATTGGCACAATGGCCAATCCATTATTAGTCCCAACAATTAAGTCTTCTTTGACAACACTAACGGTATTAACATTGTTATTTGGTAAACCATCGTTACTATTATACGTTCTAACTAATTTGTATTCGTTGTTGATCCTGGTATAATGCAACACTCCAGAATTAGTTGCTAACCAAATCGCGTTGTCTTGAATAAATGCATCTTGAACGATTAAAAATTCAGAATATTCTAAAGGCTTCATCGTTCTTAAATCCGAAATATAGCTCCCAAAACCATCGGTATTAATTAAAATATCTGATTCCGATAATGCTTTAATACTGAGTAATGGTTTATTAAAAATTCCATCGTCGAACTCTATTTTTTTTATAGTATCGCTTTCTAATTCCTTTAAGCCATTATTGGTGGCTATGATCAATCGGGAATTAAAAACTAAGAAATCATTAGCTCCTTTTAGAATGATATCTTTTTCTATATTAAAGCTCTCAGCATTTATTTTAAAAATTCCAAAAGAATAAATACCATATAAATTGGACTTAAAAAAAGTCAGTTTCTTTACAAACGAGTTAATATGTCGTGATGATTTTGCATTTTCATTAAAGTTGATGTCTACTCTTTTTTGTTCTCCTTCGGAAATAATGCCTGAATGTTTTAAGAAATACGTGCGCTTAAGGCTATCAATGTAAACTCCGCCAAAATTATAATCGTCAGAAGCGATATAGGGATCAAAGGTTTTATTTATAGGATTGTATTTGAAGAATCCTTTATTATAAACACTTGCAAACAACTCGTTATTTATATAATTTAAGTTTTGAACTTTTTCATTATTAAAGCGGTAAACTATGTTTTGCTTTATGTAAGATAATTTATAAACTCCGTTAGTAAACGTAGCTAGCCATACCGTATTCTGTTGGTCTATAAAACCAAAATGTGCATTTAACTCTGGCGGAAAGAAAAAAGGATTTGAGATATGTAGATCCCTATTCAGTGTGCCTACAAAGCGATCTCCTGAGATTTGAATTGAATTTCCAATTAAATTAATTCTAGGGTATTTTAAAGTTTCTATACCAACTTCATCTATAAATTTAAAACTTTTTAAAGCATATGTTTTTAGATTTAAAATACTATAAGTTTTTTCCGAAGCCCAAAAAAATAAGCTATCACTTATCTGACCTCGAGAACTATTTTGATTAATAATACCTTTAGTAGAGCTTTTACTTAAAATATGATTTTGGTTATCATAAACATTTAGGATTTCATCTTCTAACCTCATGCCTAAATAAGCCACCTTATCATTAAAAACAGTGGTATAATCTTCTCTTGTTTTATTTTCTATTTGAATTTCAAAACTTCTCCATACGTTATTTTTTAACTTATAAATCTTTTTGGGTCCTGCCGGATAAACTTCATTATTTAGCTGAATTGAGTATATAGGGTTTATGGTTTCTTCTTCATTTTCATTAGGAAATGATAACACACTATCATTCTCTATATATCCTAAATGAGTTGATTTAGACATGTACCAAATTTTACCATCTGGCGTGGGAAAAGCATCCCAAACATCATTATTAGGTAAACCTTGTTTTGTAGTAAAGGTTTTAAATGTTTTACCATTATATCTCACCATGCCTTTATCGGTTAAAAACCACATAAAGCCTTTAGCATCTTGCATAATAGTATAGACGTGATTACTAGGCAAACCGTCCCTTGTCGCATAATTGGTATATTGTTGTGCGAATGAAAAACTCCATATCAGAAGAAAATAAATTGTGATATAGAGTTTGTTATGTTTCAATAAAATTGTTTGTCTTTATTTCTTAGTTGTATGAAGGCTAAATATAACTGTAAATTTAATCTTTAATTATTTTTTTAGTCGAAATACAATTTCTGTTTTACATTATAAACTTAGCAATCAAGCTCTATGTAACGTTTGTTTGTTTTTATTGACCTAATGCTATAAAATTTCCGAAACCAGTTCCTAAAGAAGATTCTAATACAAAATCATTACCACTGATATCATAAATATGAAGTCCATTTGCATCTGTTACATAAGCGTAATTTCCATGTAATGCTACACCACTTGATCTCGATAATATTTTCATATCTTGTAAGGAAAGTGTAGCCAAATCATACATTCTAACACTATCAGAACTATTTTGCAGAGGAGCATTTGCACTAGCTTTCATGGTTACATAAGCATTACCATTATGAATTGCGAAAGCTGTAGGATATCCTTCTATATTAACCTCGTTAACTAACGTAAGCGTCGCAGCATCGAATTGTTTTATTTTCTTATCTATTGTATTAGCAACAAAAAGGTAAGTTCCATCGGTTTCAACCCAAGAATGATATTGACCAAAAGGAGCATCACCATAAGAAGCCGTATCAACATCTGTGGTATTTGTTGTTCCTGTTGCCGCAGGAGTTCCTGGTGTTGTAACATCGTAAGAATGTAAACCGTTGGCTTGATCTATGACAAATAATTCATTTTGAACCTTTGTGAGGCTCATAGCATCTCCACCAGAATTTAATTGACTAGTAAAATTAAAACTAGCGATATCTACAACATGTAAACCTCTATAAACATCTGTTAAATAAGCCACATTGTTAACCGTATACATATCACTTAATAAACTAAAAGCAAGTGTATTATTTTTTTGAATCTCTGCCTGAATACTTGGCAATGCTACATTACTAATATCTATGATACTTAAATAAGGTTCAGTAACATCATATTGAGCAACATATGCCACATCCGGAGATACACTTACAAAGTAAGAGGTATTTACCGCAATACTATTTACTAAAGTTGGTGCGGTTGGTACCGTAATATCAATAATTTTTAAATCTGTACCATCTGTGATATAGGCATACTCCGCATTTATGGTGCTTCCAGAACCGCTTGAAGAGCTATTATCACTACAACTAAAAGCCAATAATACGACTAATGTTGATACTATCGTTTTTATATTTGTTTTCATGTGTTTATTTTTTTCGAAGGTCACATGCTGTTCGTTATTAATCAGATCTTTGTTATTAATAATTTTAACATGCGCGTTTCATAATTTTTATTATTTATTTGAATCACTTATTCTCTTAAAACTCTACCCTCTCCTACTATCGATCCTTGAATAGAATTATCCGTCGCAAGTAAAAAATCACCTTGAAAAGTAAATTCTATATAGTCTCCTACATTCACTGGGTGCACGGTAATTGTGCACACAATAGGATTACTTGGCATGACCGTCCAACTAGACAAAAACGTATGACCAGGAGTTAATTCTGTGAAATAAAAATTAGCCGTTAGACCATCCGATACTCCCCAATTAAAATTAGTCGTATTAGTGAATGATGTAAAATCTTGAAACGTAAAATCGGCATCAACAATAACAGTCGCACCATCTGCCGTTGCCGCACCTGCTCTAAAATAAAATTTCTCAAACGTAGAATTGGGATTTGGCTCATACCGTCCTCTAGCGTAAGCATCAAAAATACGGTCAGGACCATTATTTATTGAATATTTAAAATACTCACTCGTATTTAAGGTTGGTATAATTGTATCGTCGTCACTACTACAGCTAAAACTCAAGAGCACTAATGCCATTAAAAGCATCGATTTAAAAAATGATTTCATAGTAATTGTTTTAATCTAATATTATTCCTAAAGTTCCCTCGTAATGACCAGTAATAGAAGTGCCATCTGAAGCTAAAAAAGTATAGTCTACATCGATTGTGCTATTTGATGGCACATTTGTATCAATGTTTATTGCATTTATGATCACCGTCGGTCCTATAGTTCCTACAGTATACCAAACTCCACTTGTTTCTGGAAGGTGACCATAATTAATTCCATTTTCTGTTCCGAAAGAAGAGGAAACAACTCCGTCATAAGCTATTAAAGAATCTGCTGAGTAATTAGGTACACCAGTACTTAAGCTAGAACCAATATACGTATTACCAGTAGAAATTAAACTCGTAGATAAACTTGCATTATCATCTACGGATATTTTTATTAAAGCCAATTTTGAAGTTGTATTAACCGAATAGGCATACGCATAACCAAGACCTACATCTCCAAAAGAATCTGTGATTCTTCCATCAGTAAACATAAAGTTGTAATGATCCGGATTACCATCTGCATTGCTGTCTAATTGATCTATAGTGACGTATGCATTTACAGATTCGTGAAATGTTGAGTTTATTGTAAATCCATCTGTTGAAGCTGCTGACGTCGCATCATCATTATTGTCGCAGTTAAAAAAAGTCAGTATTATAACCGACATCAATACGGTTTTTTTTAATGATTTCATAATTAGCTTTTTAAGGGGCTACATAATCAATTACAACACATAATTCTACCTCTTCACCTGAGGCTAGTACAATATCTAATCGAATCTCATCCCCTACAGCACTTCCTGCTCTTTGACAAGTCACCACACCAGAATAATTTGTATCATTGATTCTAATTTCTGGATTTGAATCTACAGCACCATTAGTAACAGCTCTTGTTACAACGAACGTACCGCCCATATTGCTAATTTGATTCACTTCATACGCTCCAACACCTGGTCCATAATTATTTGGAAAATAATCCGTAACCAAGTCCGATGCTGGTATTAACGTTAGGACCCCTTGTAATTCTGCGGTAAGTCCTTCATAACTACAAACACTTATGTTTGGCGCATTGTCATCATCGTTGTCACAGTTAAATAGAGTAAGTGTAATGGCTAGTAATAAAATGGTTTTTAAAATTGATTTCATAATTCTTATATTTTTGTTTTTTATAATTCAGTTAACGCTTTGAAAACTGACGTTCGAGGTTATATCAAGTCAATCGATAAATTGTTACCCTCTAATTCTTATTATTTTTAAAATTTTATTTTTTTAGACGATTTCATCCACCGTACCGTCGCAATCATCATCAATTCCATTCTCTTTATTTTCCTTAGCATAAGGATGAATAAGAGGATTAGTATCATCACAATCTAAGCTATTAAACACACCTTCTGCAGGAGATTGTTCACTTGAGCCATAGCCATCTCCATCAGCGTCAATATATCTAATATCATCAATATCAATCTCGCCATTACAGTTATCGTCTATATCATTGCCTACAATTTCATCTGCTAAGGGGTTAATCATATCATTAGTATCATCACAATCTGCATTATTATAAACCATACCGTTTGGAGCATCAGCTCCTAGTTCAATTTCGAAAATAGAACCTGATTCTGGATCACCAAAACCGTCATTATCTGAGTCCTTATAAAAAGTAATTCCGAATGCCCCATTACAGTTCTCATCAATAATATTATCAGGTATTTCTATGGCATCTGGATTTATATCAGCGTTGGTATCATCACAATCGGAGTGATTATCCTTCGTATAATTTAATGGTTGATCGTGCTGAATAGTTGGACTTACGGAATTATCACCAAAACCATCTTGGTCTAAGTCAGGATACCAATGATAGGAGTAGTCTTGAGGTTCACCTGTACAGCCTGAACCAATAATAAATACAGCTACTAGTAGTAACAACGTTGGCAAAATTGTTTTTAACACATGGGTTCTCATAATCTTAAGTATTAGTTGATCTTATATTAATTTGGTTGTGAAATTTATAATAGAAATAGCCCGCAATAGCAATAAAACAAAGCGCTATAAATTGTGCATGCGAAAGTGTATTTTCTATAATATAGCCTCTATCATCGCCTCTAAAGAGTTCTAGAACTCCTCTTCCAAAGGCATAAAGCATTAAGTAAATTAGAAATAATTGGCCTTTAAATTGTTGATGATTTTTGATTATAAAAAGAATACACATGATGGCCACTAACAGCGTAACTTCATATAATTGTGTAGGATGAACCGATATAGTATGTGTTGTTGGAAACACCAATCCAAAGCTGCTATCTGTTGGAGAACCAAAACAGCAACCCGCTAAAAAACAACCTAGGCGTCCTATGCTATGCACTATTGTTGTAGTAATAGCTAAAATATCTAGCATTGGTAGAATGGGGAAGTTTTGTTTTTTCAAAAACCAAATAACGTAAGGTATAATGATTACAAATGAACCATAAAACACAAAACCACCAGAGAAATTATTTAACAATAGGCTCTGATTTTTAATGTACAATAAGGGATCTTGTAGATAGAAAAACAATTTTCCTCCGATAAAACCTGCAATGAATATCATATAGAAAAAGCTATTAGGTAAATTACTTATGCCTAATTCCCTTTTCGCACTCCATTTGGTATATAACGCGGCAATTAGAGTACCGAGTACAATTAAAGTTGCATAACTATACACCGTTACTTGCCCTATGTTAAATAGGCCAGTCATAAAATCTGACAACGAGAATTTGAATAGTTCTGGATACATCTATATAATTAGTGTTTCGTTAATTCCCTAGTTGTATAACCAATAAATACAGTATTATTTCGTATAGAATTACTAATTAGCAGTATCATTATGTTAAGCAGGTTATAGACTATTTGGCACTGTATGTATTTTATAAAAAATAAAATCAATAGCTAAGGCAAATTAACCTGAAAGACATAAACGAGACCCAACCATTAGCTGTAAACGCGACTTCATTCCATTAAACATAGTGTTCATTCAATTACCTGTTTTGTTTGTACAATAGATTGAAAGGTTTTAAGTTTGTATTCTAAATTTATGCTATGGATATTGACAACATTATCGAATTACTTTTTAACATTGCTCCTGCTGCTATTGTAGGTTTAGTTGCCTACTATTTTTTTAAGCAGCATGTAGAGAATGAAAATAGCAGAAGGCGATTTTTATTGCAGAAGGATTTGCAAAAAGAAAGTTTTCCATTACGCTTGCAAGCCTACGAACGCATGTCACTTTTCTTAGAGCGAATTGCACCTTCAAAACTTCTTACAAGAGTGAATCCAACATCTTCTAATAAAGAGGATTACGAAAGTTTACTTATTGCAACAATAGAGCAAGAATTCGAACATAATTTATCTCAACAAATCTACGTTAGTGATCAATGTTGGTCCATAACACAAGCGGCTAAAAATGCGACTATTCAGTTGATTAGAAAAGCCACTCTACAAGAACAAACTGATACCGCAAATAAACTTCGCGAAGTCGTTTTAACCGATCTTATGGATAAACCAGCACCTAGTAATGCAGCCCTTGCTTTCATAAAACAAGAAGTTAGTGAGATGTGGTAGTTAGATTGTTAGATTGTTAGATTGTTAGATTGTTAGATTGTTAGATTGTTAGATTGTTAGATTGTTAGATTGTTAGATTGTTAGATTGTTAGATTGTTAGATTGTTAGAAGTTCTAAAAAATTACGCAGAAATATTTAAAATACGGTTAACAACCCAACCTAAAATACCGAATACCGAATACTGAATACTGAACACTGAACACTGAATACTGAATACTGAATACTGAATACTGAAGAAAATAAAAAAACTAGGTCTTAAAATAACTTAGTGCACTAAAAATTCCTTAAGGGTTTCCTCATATATAGCCTCATACATTGGTACAATATTGTGCAGGTCAAATTTTTGAGATTGAATTTTTGCATTGGCTTTAAACTGATTTAAAGTATCAATATCTAATAGTATTTTTATAGCATTTTCAGACATATCATTAATAGAAGCTACATCACTCAAGTATCCTGAGAAACCATCTTCATTAACTTCCGATAATCCACCTGTATTTGTTGAAATAACAGGTACTCCACTAGCCATAGCTTCTAACGCTGCCAAACCAAAACTCTCGGTTTGTGACGGTAAAAGAAACAAATCACTAAAGCATAAAATTCGATCTATTTCATTACTATTCCCAAAGAAAATGACACGATCAGTAATACCTAGTTCTTCAACTAACATTTCTGCAGCTTCCTTTTCTGGTCCTTCACCTACCATCATTAATTTCGCTGGTAATTCCTTTTGGATATTATAAAACACTTTAATCACATCGGAAATACGTTTTACAGGTCTAAAATTACTTATATGTGTTATAATGCGTTCATCATCCTCTGCCATCATGCCACGCTGGCAATCGGTAAAACTATGAGCGTGCTTTTCTAAATCTATAAAATTTGGTACGACATGAATTTCTCTTTTTATATTAAATAAACGCATGGTATCGCTCTTCAAGCTTTCTGAAACAGATGTTACTGCGTTAGATTTATTGATACTAAACGTTACTGCAGGCTTATAAAAAGGATGACTACCAACTAAGGTAATATCTGTACCATGCAAGGTGGTTACAATAGGAACAAAAATACCTTCGTCTTTTAACATTTGCTGCGCCATATACGCTGCATAAGCGTGAGGAATGGCATAATGCACGTGCAATAACTCTATACCATACAACTTTACCATATCTACCAATTTACTCGATAATGCTAACTCGTATGGTTGGTAAAGAAATAATGGATATTCTGGTACGTGTACTTCATGAAAATGAACATTATTACTCAACAATTCTAATCGTACAGGCTGACTATACGTTATAAAATGAATCTCGTGACCACGTTTTGAAAGCTCTATGCCTAATTCTGTAGCTACAACTCCACTGCCTCCAAATGTTGGGTAACAAACTATTCCTATTTTCATGTTTATATTATATCAATGATGTCTCTTTGAGCGCTGCCGTATGACATTAATATTTCGACTATACTCAACCAGACATTAAAATTTAATTAATAGTCTAAAATGGATTTAAAAACTTACAACTTTAAAATTTAATCTATAATTGCCTCATAAATTAAGCGCTGAATATCAGTTCTAATATTTTCTCTTAGCAATAGATTTTTTCCCGCTTCTGGATACGTTCTATTAGCTAAAAATACATATACAATTTCTTCTTCAGGATCTGCCCAAGCATAGGTACCTGTAAAACCAGAATGTCCAAAACTCGTCATAGATAAACACCCACAAGTTGGACCTTCTTCTCCTAATTGTGGTTTGTCAAAGCCTATGCCTCGTCTGTTATTCTTTGCACAGTAATAACAGTAATTAAACTTATCAATAGTTTCACTTTTAAGATAGCGTTTACCTCCATAAAACCCTTTTTGAAGGTACATCTGCATTATTTTGGCAACATCATTAGCATTACTAAAAATACCAGCATGGCCTCCAACTCCACCTTGCATAGCTGCTCCCATATCATGTACATACCCATGTACTTCTTTAAAACGATAGTAATCATCAATTTCAGTAGGTATTATTTTTTTTAAGCTGAATTTCTTTCTTGGATTATACGTGGTGTAATTCGCACCTAAAGATTTATAAAAACGATCTTCGGTGATTTCGCTTAGTGGTTTATCATAAAAATCTTCGAGATACCCTTTAAGAATATAATAAGGTAAATCGCTATAACGGTATCTTAAGCTTGATAATAAATCACTATCACGAATGACTTTTTGAATAGAATCTTGGTAATCATCACGCATAAAGAGTGTGTTAGTTACTTCTACTGTAAAACCCTCTGAACGTATATTTCTGTAATATCGTGGATTTGGTTTTTTAGTAACCGAATCTAGAGTGGCATAATAAAATGGAATCCATGGCTTGAGTTGCGCATAATGCGACAGCATTTTTTTTAGCGTCACATTTTTCTTATTCGTGTTTTTATACTCAGGGATTAGATTACTTAATTTATCATCTAAGGATAACGAACCTTGTTCTTCCAATTCCATAAGTACAGGAAGTGTTGCTAATATTTTTGTCAATGAAGCGACATCATATAAATCATCAAAATTCACTTTTTCTTTTTTCGCATAGGTATGATAGCCAAAATTCTTATTGTAAATCACTTTACCTTTCCGAGCTACTATTAATTGAATTCCTGGTGTCATTTTACCATCTACAGCACGATTAGCAACAGAATCTATTCGACTTAAAAGATGCGAGTCCATACCAACACGTTCTGGCAAACCATAACTCAAACTCAATAAAGAATTATACGCTTCACCAGTTCCGACAGGAAAAAATTGACCTGTACTAACGGGTAATTTACCTTTTGCTGCAATGGCGCCAAAGATAAGCTGAGCCGATTTTTCTTGAGCTATTTTACTGTTTTGATAACTCATTACAATCCCGTCAATATTTTCAACAGACAGTAAATCATTTAAAGCATAAGGTCTCGCAAAAACATCTAAAATAATAGTATTGGTTCTTGCAATTTCATACAACCATGCCATTTCCTTTTGTGAAAATTCAAAGCTTTTCCATGGATTGGCATTAGATTTATGATAACCAACAACAACCGTATTATAATTTTGAAGTTTTGTAATTATCTCATCGAGTTTAACGCCTTTAATCTCGTGGACTTTGGTGTACTTTTTTAGTTCATCTAAAAATGCAGAACCATCGTCATCACCTAAAGATACATAAGCAATTTTCTTAGTTTCTAAATCTCTAAGCGGTAATATCTCATTGGTGTTTTTAACTACTGTAATGGCATTTTCCATGAGTTCCTCATAGAGTAAATCGTCTTTTAACCTGTTTAGATCCTCCACTAAATTGTAAATTCCGATTGGTGAATAATTATTTAAACCAACTTTGTATTTAGCCATCAATATTTTCTTTACTGAATGTGCTAAACGTTCTTCAGTTATAGTCCCATTATTAAATGCTTCAACAAATTTAGCAATGCCTTTTTCCGGATCTTCAGACATTAGCATCACATCATTTCCTGCTAAAAATGCCATTAAATCAATTTCGCCTCCTTGAATTAAACTTTTTACTCTTGAACCATCTACACCTTTTTCCACATAATCTGCTGCACCTTTCATGGTTAAGGCATCAGTAAAAATTAAACCATTAAACCCTAAGCTATCTTTTAAAATATCGGTAACGATGTGTTTAGATAAAGACGATGGAAAATCGCGTCGCGATTCTAAACTCGGCACGTTTAAATGTGCTACCATAACACTCGCTAAACCTTGTTTAATGAGCTTTCTATATGGATATAGTTCAATTGAATCAATACGTTTTGCACTAAAATTGATAGTAGGTAATTTTAAATGAGAATCCTCTTCAGTATCTCCATGACCTGGAAAATGTTTTGCGTTTGCTAATGTTCCAGCACTTTGCATACCTTTCATAAAGGCCAAACCTTTTTCTGTAACATTGTCTCTATCCTCACCGAAAGAGCGGTTTCCAATGATAGGGTTTTTAGGATTGGTATTAATATCTACGGCTGGTGCAAAATTAAAATGCACACCTAAGCGTTTACAATGCTCTCCTATTTGTCGTCCGGCTTGTTCTACCAATTCATTATCGGTAATCGCACCAAGAGTCATATTCCATGGAAACGCGTAAGTAGAATCTAATCGCATACTCAAACCCCATTCTGCATCCATACCTATTAACAATGGAATTTTAGAAGCGGCTTGTAATTCGTTATTTAATTTCGCTTGACGAACTGGTCCTCCGTTAGAATATATTAAGCCTCCAATATGCTGATTGTTTATCAGTTTAGCAATTCCATCCTCATGTGCTTTTCCTTTATCTGAAAAGACCTGAACCATAAATAACTGACCTATTTTTTCTTCAATAGTCATAGACGTGTACAAACTATCTACCCATTTCTGTTGTTGAATGGGATCTTTAGATAGCAATGGATTTTTGAAAAGGTCTTGCCCAAAATTAAATTGAAAACAAGTACATATAAAAATAAGGGCAAGGTTACGCATTAGCAATCATTTTTCGTTTATAGGTTGAACACATCATTCATAACGAATATTGTGCCAAATTAGCATATTTAGGAAGAAGTATAAAGACTTTAAGATAGATTTATAAACTATGAAATCTACTTTACATCATTAAGTTTAAGATAATAAATCAATCTGACGATCATGATAACCCAACAAATACAATACACCATCTAATCCAATACTAGAAATAGAACTTTGTGCGTTATCTTTTACTTTCGGTTTTGCGTGAAACGCAATACCTAAACCAGCAAGATTAAGCATTTGTAAGTCATTAGCTCCATCACCAACAGCAATGGTTTGACTGATATCAATTCCCATTTCTTCTGCTAACTGTTGAAGATATTCAGCTTTTTTATTACCATCTACAATGTCACCAAGATAACCACCTGTTAGAGCACCATCTTTAATTTCAAGTTGATTAGCGAAAACATAATCAATATCTAGTTTTTTCTGAAGATAATGTCCGAAATACGTAAATCCACCAGATAAAATAGCGGTTTTAAATCCGTAATAATGAAGCGTATCGATTAATCGTTTGGCACCTTTGGTAATTGGTAAGCGCTCTGCAACTTCTTGTAATACAGATTCACTTAAACCTTCTAGGAGTTTCATACGTTGCTTAAAACTTTCGTTGAAATCTATTTCACCTTGCATGGCAGATTCTGTAATAGCTTTTACTTGCGCTCCTACTCCTGCTAATTCTGCAAGTTCATCAATAACTTCCGTTTGAATTAGTGTTGAGTCCATATCAAAACAAACCAAACGTCTGTTACGCCTAAAAATATTATCTTCTTGAAAAGCAATATCTGCATCTAATTCTCTTGAAATCTCCATGAATTTCTTAGTGAAATCAGACTTATCTCCTATTTCCCCTCTAATTGATAATTGAATAGAGGCTCTAGGATATTCTGTTTTTTTAACAAGTGATAATCGTCCTGTTAATCGTTTTATAGAATCGATGTTTAAATTCTTTTCCGAAATTATTTTAGTGACTTCAGATATTTGTTCTGCTGCTAATTTTTCGCCCAAAATAGTAACGATGTAGCGATCTTTACCTTGCTCGTTGACCCAGTTTTCGTAGTCTTCAAGCGAAATAGGTGTAAATTTGGCTTTAATCCCCAATTCATAGGCTTTAAATAACAAATCCTTAAGCACAGCCGACGATTTTTTACCTTTTTTAATTTCAAACATAATTCCTAAAGATAAGGTATCATGAATGTTAGCCTGACCTATATCTAATATTTTAGCATCGTATTCTGCTAAAACACTAGTAAGTGATGATGTTAATCCTGGTTTATCTTGTCCTGAAATATTTAATAAAAAAATGTCTGTAGCCACTTGTAAAGGGTTTGTAATTTGTTGTAAGAAGTTAAAATGAGAAAAATCTAAATTATTTAATAAATCGGTTGTGCCAGCTTTCACTTGCAGGAACTTCCCAATTTTCATTGAATTCCGAAATATTGGTGACAAGATTATTAAAAACAATGGTGTTTTTAGACACTGCTTTTTGTTGTGCCATTTTTTTGAAGTCGATCAATGGTTTGTATGCAATGAATTCACCTTGCTTGTAAGACACATTCATTTTATCCATTAAATCTACATCATATTGTTGCTCTAATTGTTGAATAAAAGCAACCGACGAGTCTATAGAACAACCTGTTGCACTATTCAAGCTTTGGTCCATTGCAATAACAATAAAGCGCTTATAAACAATCTTATAACCTGCCTTCAAATCTTTTCCGTGCGCTGTCCATGCTTCAATAAAGGTATCGAGCTGTCCTTTTAACTGTTCTATTTCTTCATCCGAAAATGAACGGTTAGCTTGGTATATCCAAACTCTAGATTCCTCTGGCAACGTATTAAAATCCACTAACATAAATTAATCTTTTTTCTGACTGTAAAAGTACGGATTTACATCCAATCTCGCTCTTGAGATTCCACCTTATATAACAAGAAATTGTAAATTATTGTGGCTTCAGATTTTGATGCATACGGAATAGTTACCGATTTAGAAGCTGTTGAAATTACTATAGAAGCAATATCTCGAGGCTTTTGGAAAATGGTCTGTTTTAGCTTTACGCTTTGAATTTTATGAATTTCGAGGATATTCGTTGTGGTTTCAATCACACCACTTCCAATAGTTACAAAATTTTCCGAAATTCTATAATACGCTTTTTTATAGGCAAAACAAACATACAGCGCAGCTAATGGTATAAAGATGGCATTAACCCACAACATTTCTATGCCGAAAATAGCTAATGCAAATCCATTGATAAAACTCCCCAAAAGCAACATTTCTAAAGATAAAATTCGCATATAATAAGGTCTTGGCTTTGCCATTTCCCCTTGATCTTCATTATAATTAGATACGAGTTTATTTACCAAATAATTGAGCTGCTCTTTCTCTAACGCAACAATATTGAAGTTCTTTTGCTGCTTTACATTCACCATGGCTTGTTTAACAGCTAAGGTGTGCAAACCAAAATACTGCTTCACACGATTGGTCGTAATCACTAAATTCTGAATACGGCTTGGTGTTAAACTCAATGACACTTTATTAAAAAGTCCTTTATTAATCTCTATTGTTTTTTGATGCTCAACAACTTCAAGATTAAAATTGATGATAAAGGTTTTTACAATTGAAAACAAAAATGAAATCAACACCACTCCAATTACAATTATAACGTTAGTGATAATTAAATTTAAAATAGTGGCCTCATCTAATTCTACCAAACCTTCAACATGTTGTTCTAACTCTAATTCTTGTAAAAAATCCTTGAATTCACTGTAAAGGCCAAAAGCAAACGTAAATATTAATAGAAAACTCTTAAAATGATTTTGAGACAAACCTTCTAATAGCAAACGCTTTGGTGTCACCTTAAAAAACACTTCTGGTTCTTCAATGGCTTCCAGCTGCTCTGTTTCTCCTGTTACAATAGCTGTTTTACTGAATAGTTTTTTCTTTAATAATAAAGCCGTTGGTTTATCTAAAGCACTGATTTCAATTTCAGATTTCTTATCTCCTGCTGTTTCTATTTTAACGGAAACCACATTTATAATTTGTTGTAGAAAGTTTTGTTTGATATAGACGTTCTGAATTTTAGATTTTGGAATAATGGTATTGTCTTTATTAATAATTCCTGTGGCTAAATGAAAATCCTCATTACTTATATAAAATTTAAAATTGAGATATTTTAAAATAGCAATGAAGAGAAGACTTATTAAAACTCCTATTAAAGCCAATATCATCATCGTTGGTGTCACATTTCCGATGGTTTTACTTCTAAGAATTGAAACTCCAAATGCTATAAAAAGGACGAAAAACTTTTTAACAAACGTAACAACATTAAATGCAAAAATTACAATAATGCCCTTAATAGATTGCCTTATGGGTTGTGAGAAATCAGTTATTTCCATTAACCTGAGAGCTTATAAAATCATTGATACCTTTCGCTTCTAAGTGAGGAAGACCTTTTATACTTAGGTCACTACCAGCTTCACCAGCAGTATATATTTTGAGCGTTGACAAACCAAAATGTCTTGCTAACCAGCTACGAGATTCCTCCACATGCTGAATTCTAGAAATAGGCACTGTGGTTACAGAATGTACAATTAAGCCCTTTGCATAGATGACATCAAAACCACGAACCGCATACTTTCGTTTTTTAAAGGCAAGAATAGAAATGATAAAATTGATGATACAGATGATCAATACTCCTAAAAACACATACCAGAAATTAGCTTGATAACCATCTTCCTTAATGAGGTACTTTAGTCCAAATACACCACCTAAAACTAGACTGTATAACGCCAAACTATTTAAAGCAATGATCTTTAAATACGATTTTGAAATAGGTTTTAATGCAACATCTTCAATATTTGGTAAGTCTTCTACCTGTATTTGAGGGTTTGTGAAAGTCATTTTTATAATAATCTAATTAGGTGTTTTAATGCTGAAATTATTCATTAGGCATGCGTCTTTAGAAACATATTCTTCCGCAGAATTACATTGTAAAGCTACATATTTAGTAATTAAAAACCGAATACTATATTCAGATGAAATATACGTAAGTAGACAAGAACTAGCAATTAAATAAATCCAATCTGATAAAATTCTGAATAAATATCTTAACTAGTTGAGAAACTAACCATTATTCATACGCGATATTATTCCATATTTTCATTATAACAACAGCTTAACGACTCACGAAGAAGCACCAATAACACATAGCTTTAAACGCTATAGCAAATATGATAGTTGCTTTATTTTAACAGTTTGCTATTATTAAGTAATAGAAAAGAGTTCTAACCAAGAACTCTACTTCTATTCATTTTTCATATAATAAATGGCCTCTAAGAATTTTTTTTTAACACCACTTTCATTCTCTTTTAGTTCTTTTAATACTCCTGCAACAATCATTTTTTCATTTGGTAGTTTTTCTGAACTTTTAGAATGAGCAATTATAAAGGTTTCAGAAGTTTTTTCATCTCTCAACTCATAAACATCGTAATTGTCAATTAAAGGAATTAAGGAAAAGGTCATCACTTTCCCTGTCATAATAGGAATCATAATAAAACCGTTAAAATCAGATTTGGAATCTATTAATTTAGGCACTCCATTTAAAATCATATTAGAGGATAATTTACCTTTATCATTCACTTCGGAAGGGAGTAGTGTTTGCGGTTGGTACTTGATATAATCTGCTTTTAAATTCTCATCTAATTTTGAAATAATCATTTCTTTTTCAGTAGGTTTTAATTTTGAAATTGATAATTCTAAAAAAAGTATCATTTTCTGTTTATCGTTAAAAATTCCACCTGTCTTAGCTAATTCCGCCTGACTAATTACTCCATCTTCGGCTTTGGTAAGTAAGTTATAAAACCGACCGCCATTGTCTAGTGATAAAATAGCTTGATTAATTTCTGTATATGGTTTTACAATTTTCATTATAGATATTTTAATTTATTTGACTTGCTAAAATAAACATCCAGACAAGAGAGAAAAAGGCACCTAAACAAAGCATAAAGTGCGAGTGGTTTTTCCAAAAAAAGGAGTTTTGAAATAGTAGTTTAAAATTGCCTCGAAGCCCCAACCGAATGTATAAAAAACATTCGCCCCAAAAAGCCAATAGAACACGATAACTAAATCCTTATATGATGAAATTCCATTGGGCACCTCACCTCTACCAAAAATGACTAACAATGCTCCAAAAAGCGTTATAATATTATAAACTAATCTTTTTCGTTCCCACCATGTAATGGCAGTATTAAAATCATTTTGTAAACTATCCTTTTTAACACTATTCTGTTTTTCCAAATTAATTTTAAAGTGTTTATATGTATTGGATGAATGATTAACCTCTAATTTAGCAATTAAAAACTAAATAGAATCTTATAGGATTTTAATAATTGGGCTTTCGTAAACAACGAATTACATGCTGTTTTGTTTGTAATTTTTTATTCCGTCCAATCTTCAAGTGTTCCATCATCTTCAATCCAAATATCAACATAATAACGTTCCTCAATAGCTTTTCTATTGACTTTTAAAATGTCAAATTTCAAATCTTTTAGACCTTTCTGTACTGTTTTAATACAATGCTTGTATTCTTTTGGTTCCCAAAACCTCTTTATTTCCTCCTTGGTTCGATATTCTGGCATAATTACCTTAGTCACTTCGCCGTTTTTTCCAATCGTCACAAGATATTTTTCTGAGCAATCAAAATCATTTTTATTTTTCCAATTTAGTTTAGACAACTCATTGAATATCACTTTAGAAATTGTGTCTCCATATTTTCTATTAATTCGTTTTGGGTCATCAACATAATTTTGGATTTCGGAAATCTTACACACTTTCCCCTTTTGCACTTTAACTAATATTTCGTTTTCGAATGATTTGTGAAAAACTCCATCCCATCGTAATAAATCTCCATTGGGTATATTGAAATAACCTGAAAACCAATCAATAAATACTTTTTCGTTATTTTCATTGTGGCCAAAAATTTCTAAAATTCTTTTTGATGATGCTAATTGGTCAATTTTTCTTTCTCCACAATCGATAATATTTTTTAGAAACAAACTGTCATTTTCAATTAAATAAATGGCTTGGTAACCTCTCCAACAATTTAAAGTAGCTCCTTCTCTAAATTTTAGACCGAATAAACTTCCCTTATCTGACTTTTCTATTTTCTGAAAATATTTTTCAAGTATTAAATTATAAATCGGAATTGTATCCCCTTTATAAATTATATAATCTGGCACCTGAGGACTTGCAAAACTATTTTGTGAGAAAATTAGGATTGCAAATATTATAATCCATTTAAAAAGATTTTTCGTTTTTTGCATTGGTTTAAATTACGAACAGCATTTACATAAGAGAACAACTGCTGTTTTTACTCTGACTTTACACCTTATTTCTAGGAACCCTATATCGCAATGCAATACTCATAAACAGTCCAAAATAGAAACTATGGAAAATAAATTTAGGTAATGAAAATGCAGTATGGTCAAAATAATCAAAAGAAGCCATAAAAACGGCAAAGAAAACACCACTAAAAATGCCAATAATAATTCGCTTTCGCAATGATATTTTCTTAAAATAATTATCCATCGTAGTAGCTATTATGCGTCGGCAATGAGCTCTGCAATATCCATGACTTTAATGTCAGCTTCTTTTTCTTTGAATTTTACACCATCGGTCATCATGGTATTACAATAAGGACAACCTGTAGCAATGATTTCTGGTTGTGTCTCTAGTGCATCTTCGGTCCTAAGCACATTGATTTCCTTGTTTCCTGGTTCTGCATCTTTAAACATTTGCGCACCACCAGCACCACAACATAAAGCCGTTCCTTTATGGCGTTTCATTTCTACTAATGTGGCATTTGTTTTTTTAAGGACATCTCGTGGTGCATCGTAAACTCCATTTCCTCTTCCTAAATAACACGGATCGTGGAATGTGATCCGTTTGCCTTTATACGTATTCTCTTCTAAAGTTAAACGTCCAGAACTCATCAGTTCTTTTATATATTGTGTGTGATGGATAACGTCATAGTTTCCACCCAAACCAGGATACTCATTTTTAATACAATTAAAAGAGTGAGGGTCGCATGTCACAATTCGTTTTATTTCATAAGCATTAAGCACTTCAATATTCATAACGGCTTGCATTTGAAATAAGAATTCATTGCCTGCGCGTTTTGCCACATCTCCTGTATTACTTTCTTCAGTCCCTAAAACAGCAAAATTGACATTTGCTTTATTTAAAATCTTCACAAAAGCTTTGGTGATTTTCTTTGCTCTATCATCATAACTACCAGCAGAACCTACCCAAAATAAAATTTCTGGTTGTTTGCCTTCTGCCATCATTTCTGCCATAGTTGGCACTGTTAATTGCTCGCTCATACTTTTAGTTTAAGATTCAAGGTTTTTCAACATTAATCAAAATAATGATTATGTAAATCTAATTACTATTGTTCTTGTAAGTGACCAGAAAAAAGAAAGCCATTGCCGTAAATATGCCACAAATAGCACCGACTAAAAATCCACTTTCATTTTCATTCATTATATACAACAAAATTAAAGCTACAATAGCTGCTATAATTCCTATAGTTAACTTCTTTCTAGGACTTAATTGTTCTAATAAATTATTCATCTTTCCAATTCAAACGATCCATTTGGTTATAAGGCCATGGTGCACCGTTATTTTCTATATTGGTCATCATATTATTTAATTCCATTGGAGCCGCACTTTGCTCCATCACTAAATAACGACGCATTTCTATAATAATTGATAATGGATCTATACTCACAGGACATGCTTCTACACACGCATTACATGTGGTACAAGCCCAAAGTTCTTCGTTTGTGACATAATCCCCTAAAAGTTGTTTGCCATCATCTACAAACTTCCCTTTATTAAGGTCTATATTTTTCCCGACTTCTTCTAATCGATCTCTCGTATCCATCATAATCTTACGCGGCGATAACTTTTTGCCTGTAAGATTTGCAGGACATTCACTTGTACAACGCCCACACTCCGTACATGTATAGGCATTAAGCAATTGCACTTGACTTAAATCCATGACATCACTTGCACCAAATTTAGCAGGCACTTCATCTTCTGACGTTTCAGGAGGTGTAGCATAAGGATCGGCATCAGGATCCATCATTAATTTTACTTCAGCTGTAACAGCTTCAAGATTATTTAATTTTCCTTTCGGCTCCACTTTTCCAAAATACACATTTGGAAATGCTAAAAGAATATGTAAATGTTTTGAGAAGTATAAATAATTCAAGAAAATAAGAATTCCGACAATATGAAGCCACCAAGCAGCTCTTTCAATAGTATGTAAAGTCTCTAATTCAAAACCACTAAACCATGGTGCGATAAATTGTGAAATTATATTACCAGATCCTGCCGTCTGAAAAACAGTATCCGTTGCATTCATTACCAAAAATAAACACATTAAAACGACTTCAAAATAAAGAATAATATTACCATCACTCTTTGGCCATCCTTTCATTTCTGAACTTAAGAAACGCTTCACTTTAATGATATTTCTCCTAATCCAAAATATAATAACTGACACTAAAACTAAAACAGCTAAAACTTCAAATGATCCAATTAAAAAACCATATAAAGCTGTTGGTAAAAGTTCTTGTCCTACTCTGTGTGTTCCAAAAAGTCCATCGACAATAATCTCTAGGACTTCGATATTAATAATTATAAAACCTACGTAAACAATAGCATGTAGGAAACCAGAAACTGGTCGTTTTACCAATTTGCTTTGACCTAACGCGATGTTAACAACGTTTTTCCAACGTTCTGGTTTGTGATCACTGGCATTAACCTTATGACCTAATTTAATATTACGGATTAGCTTTTTGACATTACTAGCAAAATAGCCAATACCTGCAATTAAGAGAATAGCAAAAATGATATTTGGTAAGTATTCCATGATTGGATGGATCTAATTATTGTTTAATTGCTCTTGTGTTGGTTCCTCATAAGGAATCTCTTTTTTAGACAAAATACGTCTGTATCTCGCAGGATGCAATTTTATATCTAAAAGTAAGAGTTGAAGTTCTTTTGATGCATTATCTAAATTATTATAAAGTGCGTCGTCAGTTAATAATTTACCCATAGAGCCTTCACCTGCAGCAAGACCAGTTACTAATTGGTTAAGCTTTAGTATCATGTCATCCAAATTCTTAACGGTATTAGAAAGATTTGCGTCGTTTAGATCTTTAATTAAAATGGCCAATTCTGCACTTGTTTTATCAAAATTCTCTAATACGGAAGCTATTTTTTCATCGTTTTTACTAAGAAGATTATTCGCCTTAAAACCGACACCTTTAAATGTTTTTAAAGTAGCGTTTAATTCTGCAATGGTTTGTTTTAAGCCATCATCCGACTCATCAACAACCAATGCATTTAAATTTGTAATTAATGTATCTGAAGAACGAAGCGTAGTTCCTAAGTCTTCACTAATACCAGAGAAATTCTTTTCTAATGTGGAAATCATTCCTGGCTTTACTTCTGATTTAATAAAATCACCAGATTTTGCTATTTCATTATCGCTAGCCTCAACAATCGATAAGGCATTTCCGCCCATTAAACCATCTTGATATAGACGAACTGTACTGTTTTTAGAAAATTTTAATTCAGGAGTTACCGTAAATGAAACACGTGTTTTACCAGAATCGAAATCGTATTTTATGTCATCGATTTCACCAACCTTATTGCCTTTAATCGTTACAGGAGACGACATTTTTAACGCATTATAATCGAACTCTGTATAATAAGTATTTGTATTATCAAACAAGTCCTCACCTTTAAGGAATGTAAATAGGTATATACAAAAGGTGATACCAGCTATGACTAATATTGCTGTTTTAACTTCTCTTGAAATTTTCAATGGGCTTTAATTTAGTTTGCTAACAAAATTAGGAATAAATATACTAATAATGTTTCTAATTTGATTCTGTTTTTAACGCATCTGCGACGTCAATTTTTTTATTTCCCTGGTAAGCTACAATAAAAGCACCTGAATAGCCTGCTAATTTAGCTTCGTTTTGAAGTTGTTTTACTTTATTATAATCAGAGGTATTTCCACAATAATATTTATAAATTGTTCCCGATTTTTCTCTTGAAATATCAGAAAGACCTTTAAAATTATAGGATTTAGCTTCCAATTCTCGAGAACTTGCCGCGATTTGAACTTTAAAGGTAACTCCCTCTATAATTCTTGGTGATTCTTCAGTTTCTACCATGGTTTCAGCATCCACATTAAGGATATGACTTCCAACGTTCTGATCGAGTTCTTTTTTGTAATCGAGTATTGCTGTTTTAATAGCGCTTGCCATTTTAGATTGTCCGGCTTTAGTATTAAGGTAATTACCTTCACTATTGTTAGTTAAAAATCCAACTTCAACCAATACACTTGGCATATACGTATTTCTAATAACTAATAAACTCGCTTGTTTTAATCCTCTACTCTTACGCTTAGCCTTATTAATAAAATTGTCTTCAATTTTTCTAGCTAAAACAATACTTTGCTCCACATAGACTTCTTGTTCAATAGTAATAGCGACTGTAGACTCTGGTGAGCTTGGATCAAAACCGGCATAATTCTCTTCATAATTATCCTCTAAAAAAATCACTTCATTCTCTTTCTTAGCAACTTCAAAATTACGGCCTGTATTTTTTTCACCTAAAACAAAAGTTTCTGTTCCGCTAGCTTGTGAACTGTGAGCATTACAATGAATAGATACAAATAAATCGGCATCGGCTCTATTTGCAATATTGGCACGTTCATGCAACTCTATGAAAACATCGGTTTTACGTGTATATATTACCTTTATATCTGGGTTTTTCTCTAGCTCTTTTCCAACTTCTAAAGTAACTTTTAGCGCAATATTTTTTTCACTGTGTCCATTACCCACGTTACCTGAATCATGTCCTCCATGTCCTGCATCCAAGACCACAACAAATTTATCTTCTTGCGCATGCAAGGTTGTATAAGATGTTAAAGTACTTATAAATAAAAAGCTTAAAAATACTATTGTAGGTTTTAGTGTCGTTTGCATATAGAATTTAACGGTTTATCAATTCGGTTTATTACATTGAGCCCTTTAGTAAAACAGTATTTTTTAATTTCTAATTATTATAAATTAATCACAAAAAAATAGCTGTACTTTTGGCGATTCAAAAACCGAGCCATACTTTTACAAAAATACATTTAAAAGCATTGCATACAAAAAGCTTATACATACTTTTTCTCTTGAGTTTTACAGTGTTTATCAACACTTTTAGCTTCGCCCAAGAATTACCAAAAAAGAACGGAACAATTCCTGTAGAACAACTCAAGGATTCTGCCACTATTGCTATCGATACAATTATTAAACCTCCTATAAACTCAAAGGAAATTGATTCCACAAAAAAAGATTCCGTTAAGCAAAAAGGGTTATTAGAAGGAACTGTAAAATACAAAGCTTCGGATTACGTATCCTTAAGTCAGAAAAAGAAAAAAATATATCTATATAATGAAGCCGAAGTGTTATACCAAGACATGGAAATTAGGGCCGGAGTTATTGTTATTGATTACAGCAAAAACTTAGTGTATGCTGGTCGATTAAAAGACTCTACAGGATATTCTCAACGTCCTGTTTTCACACAAGGAGAGAATGTTATTGAGCCCGATTCTATTGTTTTTAATACTGAAACTAAAAAAGCATTAGTTTTTAATTCTAGAACTGAACAACAAGGTTTTAAAGTATATTCTCCAATAACTAAAAAAGAAAACGATTCCGTTTATTTTATGAAAAACGGTCGATTTACAACGGCTGAAGATGAAGACGATCCGGAATATCAATTTGTAACGACCAAAATGAAAATGGTTCCTAACAAAAAGGTCGTCGTTGGTCCAACATACATGGAAATTTATGGGATTCCCACTCCAATCGCTTTACCATTTGCATTTTTTCCTATGACACAAACGCAAACCTCTGGTATTATTTTTCCAACGTTTGGAGAAGACAGTAACAAAGGTTATAATTTACAAAATGGTGGTTATTATTTTGCTATAAATGATTACTTAGATTTGGCAGTTCTTGGAGATTACTATACTAATGGTAGTTATGGATTACGTATAGAAAACAATTATGCGGTACGCTATAAATTTAGAGGTAATTTAAGTTTTAGATATGAAAATTTATTAAATCAAGAACGTGGATTTCCCGATTTCTCACAAAGTACTATTTACAATCTTAGGTGGTCACATAGCCAAGATACCAAGGCAAGTCCTAATTCACGATTTTCAGCCTCTGTTAACTTAGGTAGTAGTTCATATTTTCAAGAATCAATTAATCAATCTAACCAATCTAATTTCTTAAATAACACCTTAGCATCTTCGGTTTCTTATTCTAAAACATTTTCAGGCGAACCACAAGTCAATCTAAGCTTAACGGCAACACATAGCCAAAACACAAATACAGGTGACATTAATTTAACCTTACCTACAATGCAGGCGTCTATGGGTAGAATTTATCCATTCGCTCCAAAAACGGGAACAAAACAAGGCGCTATTGATAATATAAACTTCCAGGTGACCTCTAGGGCAGAATATAGAATAGAAACAAATGATTCTATTTTTGGTAAAGCTGAAATGTTTGACGATGCTATAACTGGAATGAAACATAGTATCCCATTAACGACCAATTTTAAAGTCTTTGATTATTTTAGTGTGAGCGCAAGTGCTAATTTAGAAGAATCTTGGACACTTGAAACCGTAAAAAAATTCTACGACCAAACCTTAGAAGAAGTCGTTTCCATAGACCAAAGTGGTTTTGACCGCTTCTTAACTTATAATGTAGGAGCAAGTATTGGTACGACAATATATGGTATGTATGATTTAGAGAATGAAGAAAAAACAGCTAAGGTAAAAGCGATAAGACATGTTATGAGGCCTTCATTGAGCTATTCTATTAGTCCTGCCTTTGATCAGTATTATGAAACCTACGATGTTATTGATGCAGACGGAACAACTTCAGACCAAGTAGAATATACGCGGTTCGAAAATTCCTTATACGGAAGTCCAGGCAACAACTACTCTAGTAGTATAGGGATGACTTTAGGAAATAATCTTGAAGCAAAAATTCGAGCTAAAGATTCTACAAATACAGAACCTGAAAAAATAACAATATTAAACAATCTAAATTTTTCTACGGCTTATGATATTGCTGCCGATTCATTACAATGGAGTCCTTTACGCGTGAGTGGTGGTACACAAATTTTGAATAATAAGATGAGTATTAACTTTGGAATGACGCTTAACCCTTATGCTTTAGATAGTAATAATAGTGTCGTTAATACTTTTAATATAAATAATGGAGGAAGTCTTTTTAGATTAACCTCTGCTAACGTAAGTATGAGCTACACCTTATCTAACGAAAGTTTTTCTGGCGAAGAGTCTTCAGAAAAGGAAGCATCCGCAAAAGAATCAGCACGTTCAGGAGGGAGAACCGATGACCTATTTGGAAGGTCCGAAGACTACGCAGACAAACGGCTTTCCGATAGAGAGGCAGGAGATGAGAAAGAAGAAAATAATGAATTTTATAATTACAAAATGCCTTGGAGTTTAAGATTAGCGTATTCTGCAAATTATACAAACACAAAACGTGATAATACCATATCTTCAAATTCTCTAATGTTTTCTGGTGATGTTGATATTTCTCCTAAATGGAGCCTTGGTGCTTCTTCTGGATACGATTTTCTTAATAAAGGATTTACCTATACGCAATTGCGCTTTGAGCGCGACTTATTAAGTTGGCGTATGAATTTTTCTTGGATACCATTTAGTGACCGTACCTCTTGGAACTTCTTTATCGGAATAAAATCTAACTTGCTTAAGGATTTAAAATACGATAAACGTAAGCAAGCAGACCAACAAGTTGGAAATTAAATAGTATTCTAATCGACCGGTTTTCGAGTATACATTTAAACCTTAAGCAAGCAACCAACACTAAAGTTTTATTTATCTTACTTAACGCTCAATAAACTTTTTATTTTGTTAATAACACCTACCATTGAACTTGTTGAAATGAAATTGTATTACTAAATTTGTCTTAAGTATAACTAAAAAAAAGTACCATTTTCATGGGTATTAAAAGATGAAAAAAATAATAAATACTTCCAAGGCACCTGCTCCAATAGGACCATACAATCAAGCTGTTTTATCAGGAAACACACTATATACTTCAGGACAAATAGCGTTAGATCCTAAAACTATGGAATTAGTGATAGACGATATAAAAACCGAAACCAAGCAAGTTATGGAAAACATGAAAGCGGTTTTAGAAGCGGCAAATATGACGTTTGAAAATGTTATTAAATCTTCCATTTTTATTAGTGATATGAATAACTTTAAGCAAATCAACGACGTGTACGGAAAGTATTTTAACGAAGCTACCGCACCTGCTAGAGAAACAGTTGAAGTTGCCAACTTACCTAAATTTGTGAATGTTGAAATTAGTATGATTGCTGTGAAACCAGAGCAAAAAACGCTATATAAAAAATAGCATACCGTATAAATTCATTAATCTGATTTGATTCATCATATTTTAATTAATTAAAACTATTACTATTCTATATAGTCACATATCGTAATCCACAGTCTAAGCAATAATTAATGGAGTGCATCTGATTCAAAATCATTATAGTACACACTAAATAAGGAACTTAACTTATTAACATTACTATATTAAGTGCAATTATTATAGTAACTTTAGTCATAATTTTTTAATAAATTGATTGAAGTTATAAAGGATAAGAATGAATGGAGAACTTTACTATCTAAAGTAGAGCATACCGATTTTTACCATACTTATGACTACCATCAGCTTTCAAAAAAAGAAGGAGAATTACCTATACTCTTAAAATATACTGATGGTAGCACAACTATTGCCTTACCTTTTCTTATAAGAAACATAGATAACTCTGATTATAAAGATATTACTTCTGTGTATGGTTATTCAGGATTATTATCTATTAATATTGACGATAATTTCAAAATTAAAAATTTCCATAAATCATTAAATGCCTTTTTTAATAAAAATAAAATTATCGCTGTATTTTCAAGATTGCATCCATTTATAGAAGCACGGGAGACAGCTCTCGAAGGGTTAGGAAAAATCGTTTCGCTTGGTAAAGTGGTTTATATTGATCTAAGTAAAACACTAGTAGATCAGAGAGCAACTTACAACAGACGTTTAAAAACATACCTAAATAAAGCACGAAAACTTTGCACGGTTATAGAAGGCCATACTGATGAACACATTCAAACTTTCATTCAACTATATATAAAGAATATGAAGCGTATTGGTGCTGATGAGAGTTACCTCTTTAACTCTGAGTATTTTTATAAACTTCTATCGAGTAAGGACTATGAGTCGAAACTAATGCTTTGTAAGCATAATGAAACACAAGAGATTATTGCAGGAGCCATTTTTACAAAAAAGGGTAATATTGTTCAGTATCATTTATCCGGAATTAATGAAGACTACTTTAGTCTCCAACCTATTAAACTCATAATTGATGAAATGTCCATTTATTCTACCAAAAAAGGATATCAATATTTAAATTTAGGTGGAGGAAAAGGCAGTAAAGAAGACTCCCTTTATAGATTTAAAAGCAAATTCTCAAAAAACTACAAAGTCTTTAAAATCTGGAAATACATAGTTGATAGAAATGCTTATAAAACATTAACAGAAAATCATCTTAATACCGAATTAGAAGACCATGAACTTGATATTGGATATTTTCCTGCATATCGCGCACCCATAAAATCCATCTCTTATATGGCGTCTCTTTCTGAATTATTGATATTTAGCTTTAACTGATTGCATTATTTAAACAACAGAAATTCACTAAAAGATATAACAGTTGATCTTGAGTTTAACTTTTACTAGTTATATGATTTTTCCTTTTTAAGACGACCTGTTGGTAGATAGAATTTCCAAACTCCAACCTTCTTCCCGTTAGAATACTGACCTTCTTTTCTTAAATAATATTTACATAATTTAAAATCATAACTATAATTATTAAAATAAACATTGAATGTCATATGATTATTAGAATCTAGAAAAACATCTAAGTTAGACGCATTCGTTTCTATTTTAGTAGTTAATTGTTCCATTATCAAATAGCCTCCTGAATCATAATAATTATTCGATAAATTTGTTCCCCAATCATCATAAATTGATACCGTTTTTGAGCCACTTTTGAAAAAACGTGTATGTTTCTCTACATTCATTTCATAATAGAAATCCCCATGCTTATAAATTTTTATAAGGCCACGTTGTTTAGGTTTCCCATCTTTATAACATTCTTGTATCTGAATGGAATCTATCAAGTTTAAGTCATTCATTAATTTTAAATAGTTTTTACCTTGTTGACAAAAACCAATTTGAAATAAACAAATAAGGAAAGTTGTGAAAACTAATTTCATGCTGAATCTAAATTTATATTCATTTACTAATGAATTTGCCTGATTGTTTAAACTTTTTATTCATATTGAATATCACCATCATCATTTAAAATAGGCTTAAACCACTTCATATAATAAAACACACGCTTTCTTATATAAACCATTAGATATATTCCTAATGCAAGAATCGAACCATATATCACAACGAATATGAAAGCAGCCTTATAATCAATATCACTATTAAAGACTGAATTTAATTCGCTAAACGATCGTATTATTGTTACAGAGAACCAAACTATTCCTGGCAAGAAAAAACGGCCATCAAATTTCCAAATACTTAGTGTGATATAAATAGAAAGTAAAATTGAAATGAGTTGAATAACATTAAATTCAATCATTAATTCAAATATGCCGATTAACTCAAATAAGAGATAAAACCCCCAAATTAAAGACAACACTACATGACTATTTTTAAATTTTTTCCAAAGTTCATAAGAAGGGCGAGATGCTAGAATGTTTCTAAGATTTTTATCATCTATTTTGTCTTTGTACTGATTATATAGCGCTGACTTTATAGCTCCGTCGCTAATATCTTTTGTTATTTGTTTCCTAATGTCTTTTTCGTTCATAAACGTCTTAAAGGAGATTTTCCGACTTACTCAAAAACGAAGTTAACATTTTAATAGTAAACATCATTTACTCTTATTAAACCCGATTTATAAAGAAGCTGTATTTTTACATTCAAATCATTCCATAAAATTGAAACTCAAAACATCAGAACTTAAAGATTTCTTAGACGAAAAGGTTAACCTCTACAATAATCCAAAATTTATTGAAAGCGACCCTATTCAAATTCCACATCAATTCTCTAAAAAAGAAGATATTGAGATTGCTGCCTTTTTAGCGGCCACCATTGCATGGGGAAATAGAAAGAGTATTATTAAAAATGCCAATAGAATGATGGAATTGTTAGACCACTCCCCTTTTGAGTTTATTATGCAACACGAAGAATCTGATTTAGAAAAACTAAGTCCTTTTGTGCATCGTACATTTAATGGAAATGATTTTATGCAGTTTGTTGAAAGTTTACAACACCTTTACAAAAACCATAATGGCTTAGAAGCTGTATTTTCTAAATATGCTGAAAAGGATTCCCTTCAAAAAAGTATTCATCAGTTCAAAAACGTATTTTTTGAAATTCCACATTTGAAGCGAACACAAAAACATGTGAGTGATCCACTTAAAAATTCTGCTGCGAAGCGGATTAATATGTATTTACGTTGGATGATACGAAACGATAATAATGGTGTTGATTTTGGAATATGGAAATCACTTTCACCTTCTCAATTAAGTTGTCCTTTGGATGTGCATTCTGGCAATGTAGCACGTAAATTAGGTTTACTAACCCGAAAGCAAAATGATGGAAAAGCTTTAGCCGAATTAGATAAAGCCTTAAGAAAACTAGATCCTACTGATCCTGTAAAATACGATTTTGCTTTATTCGGACTCGGCGTTTTTGAGAGTTTTTAACACCAATATTAGATATTAATACTATTTAAAGTATTTCATAGCTCAAAGTACTAAAAAACGACCACTTCCCCACTCTGTTTCACATCAAAAACAACTCACAACACTAACGCTAACTTTGTAAGATTATACGTTAATAACTAAATCAGAACTTTAAATATTTGGATTCAAAATAAGAAACATAATCATTTATTTTTATAACTTATTTAATCTGAATCCATAACAGCATGCTTACAGCCTTAATAATTGAAGATGAAAAAAACTCCAGAGAGTTTTTAGAAAAATTAATTGTCCGAAATTTCTCTGACAAACTTGTTGTGCTTGACGCTGTCAATTCTGTCGCTAAAGGTGTGGAAGCTATTAAGAAATATAAATCGGCTTTAAACATTGTGTTTTTAGATATACATATGCCCCAAGAAAATGGCTTTGAATTATTTAAACATATAAGAGATATTACGCCTGATGTCATTTTCACAACAGCATACAAAGATTATGCTATTAATGCTATTAAATTTTCTGCTTTCGATTACTTATTAAAACCTATCAATTTTATTGACCTTAACTCTACCTTAAAACGCTTAGAAAACAGGACAGAAACCAACAATAATAAACTAAAAATAAACACCCTAATGAATAATATAGGCACCGATTCTTTGGCCTATAATAAAATTGCTTTCCCAACATTAGATGGATTCGTATTAGAAAAAATTGGAGATATTGTGTATTGTAAAGCTCAAAATAATTATGCTTTAATTAAAACTAACGACAACCGAGAAATTTTACTTTCTAAAACCTTAAAGCATATCGAAGAAATTTTACCAAAACAGATTTTTTGTAGAACACATAAATCTTTTCTAGTGAACTTAAATTACATAGCGTCTTACTCTAGAGCTGACCATGTTTTAATGCTAAATACTAACGAACAATTACCCGTTTCTGTTAGAAAAAACGAACAGTTTATAAATGCGATACTTCAAAAAGAATAACTTCTGTTTTCAATTACTGCTACTCTTTGTAATTCAGTTCTGTTTTTCTCAAAAGGCAATTACAAAAAATTATTCTGTCATAGATGGCTTACCTAGCAATGCTATCTATTCTGTATTCATTGATAGTAGAAACATTATATGGGCTGGTACCGATAAAGGAATCTCAAAAGTAGAAAATGGTAGCACTACCAATTATTATGAAAGTGATGGCATTGCTTACAATAACTGCTGGGCAATTGTAGAAGATAGCAACAACAACTTATGGTTTGGCAGTTATGGTGGAGGTGTTACATATTACGACGGTAATACTTTTAAAATTATAAATAATACGAATGGTTTAATAAACGATAGAGTTAGGAAATTATTTGTTTATAAAGACAAGTTGTATGTAGGTACAAAGAAAGGCGTTTCTATTATTAATACAAGCACTAAAAAAATCCAAAACCTACAAACTGCCAAGGATTTAGAATTACAAATCATGGGTTTTTTTGAATATAACAACACGGTTTATATTCAAAGCTATAAGAATGGTGTTTGGAAACATAACACCAATGAAAATAACTTATCGTTAATTACAGATAAACACTCTAGTGTGTTTTCTGTACTTAAGCATAAAGATTCGATTTTAGTTAGTTTTGACGGTTATTACCAAAAGAACAAGGCCATTAAAACATTTCATATTAATGATTATTTATCCAATAAATCACCTGCTAAAGCTTTTGGTAATAGTGTAGTTTGGGACTATAATATTGATAAAAATAATAACATTTATGCGGTTGCCGATGGCATAAACTATCCAACAGGAGGTGTTTTTAAAATTGAACAAAATAGGGTGAAAAATGAGAATTCAAATTTTAACATAAATAGTACAAAATGTTGGTCTATAGCCTATAACACTAATAATGAGCTACTCTATATTGGAACTTTAGACCAGGGATTATTTGAAGTAAAACTAGATAATAAAGTGTTATTTAATGAAGATATCACCAATATTATCGATGTAAAAATCCAAAACGAACACACCTATTTTTTAACGCAAGAGGGCTTAAAAATAAAAGCGAGCGATGATACTATCGACATTACTAAACACGATTTTTTTAAAAAGATTTCAGAATTTAAAAAGAAATTAAATTTGGCTAGTGAAGACCGTTTTAACAATACTCGACTATCGGACTTAGAATTTAAAAATATTAAACTTTTCAATGATACGGTTTGGATAAGTACCACTATTGGAATATTCAGTATGAATATAAAAACTAATACCTTAGAATTTCACCACATAATAACGAATGGATTCATCCTATTCAACGATAACTCAGGGTATTTTCAATATCCATACAGAAATTTAGTATATATAAACAATATATATGACGCTCTTACACTCAAAAAGTCAATTAAAAAATTCATTATCAACGCTCCTTCCGATGTTAATTCTATAATTAAAATTGATAACGAACTCTATTTTTTAAGTCAATTTATTGGACTATACAAATTAAAAAATGGTGTTTTTACATCGTTTAAAGATAAGGGTATATGGTCAGAAAAGGAATTAATATTAGCCACTGTTAGTCCTAAGAATAATTTAGTCATTGCCAATACTAAAGGAGAAGTATTTATCATTGACGTTAAAAACGGCTTTAGAGTCATCACTAAAATATGCAGAGACCAACTCCATGGTAACTCCATAAAATTCTTAAAAACTTACAAAGACTATATTATTATTGGAACTGAGAAGGGTATTAATTTTTATCGCTCAAACAAAATAAAAATTATCAATAAAGCGCATGGGATTAAAAGCGAATATCTAACAAGTGCTGCATTAGATAAAGACAATTTAATTGTTGGGTCAGAAAAAGGGTATTATAGATTAGATTTAAATAAAATTTTAAAGACCACTACACCTAATTATAATATTAATATTACAGATATTCAGGCTAACTATGAGAGTATAGCTTCTAAAAATTTCCATTGGTATACTTACCAAGACAAAATGGTCGTTTTACCATATCAAAAGAACAACCTCTCTATATCGTTTAAAGTTAATAATCATCCTTATGCTGAAAATTTAGAATATCGTTATAAAATAGAGGGCTTAGACAGTGACAAATGGAGCCAATGGAGTACAAAAAAACAACTTAATTTTTCTTATTTAGCCAGCGGAATATATCCTATACTCATAGAGGTTAGAGACCATAATAATGCTGAAATTTATTGTAAAAAAATAATTACACTTCATATTAAACCTCCCTTTTGGAAAACTTGGTGGTTTATATCTATTAGCATTTTATTAATTCTCGGTGCGCTATATGTAAAGTATAAGTTAAGCATCAAAAAAATAAAAAAGCAAGAAGCCTTAAAAACCAAATTAAATAAACGCATCGCCGAAACCAAATTAGAAGCCTTACAAAGTCAAATGAATCCTCATTTTACTTTTAATGCTATGAATTCTATTCAAAATTATGTTATAGACAACGATATTGATAAGGCTTTGATGTATATCGGTAAATTTTCTAAATTAATGAGAAAAACATTAGATAATTCTAGTGAAACAAGAATAACGTTACAAGAAGAAATAGACTATATTAACACCTATGTTACCATAGAAAACATGCGATTTGAAGATGCTATAAAAGTAGAAATTAATCATAAAGACTTAGATACCTTTGATGAGTATATTCCTCCAATGCTTATTCAACCGCTAATAGAAAATTCATTTCACCACGCCTTCAACATAGCACATCACCCCTATAAGCTTACCATTACTTTTAGTAAAGAAAATGATTTCTTAAAATGTGAAGTTAAAGACAATGGCACTAGCATAAAAAAAACAACACAAATACCACATCATACTCCTAAAGCTATAGGTATCATTAAAGAACGCTTATCGTTAATTAGTAATGTGCCTATCCATAAATTAATCACTATAACATCTACAGATAAAGGGACCATTACAACCTTATTTATCCCTTTTGATAATTAATTTTAATTACAACAACTATTTCTCAAAAATTGCAATAGCACACTATCATTATTCAATATACCGCTTTCTAAGCCCGCTTAAAGAGCAGAAGTGCATTTAAAAAATGCTGTATTACCAATCTCCAATCCTTTTATATTTAGATAGCATTAATTTTAATGCTTTCTAACTTCACTATTTTCACTAAGGATAAACTACCTAAATTACACTTATAACACTATACATTTACTTGTAGCAACTTTCATAATAAGCTACAAATTAATACAGCTTATTTCAAATATAGACACATAAGCCCAACCTAGCAATGTTAAAATTTTATTAAAAAACATGAATTTAGCTAAACGTTAAAATTGAAAAAGTGCACTATCACAGTCATATATAAACGTTAACTAATCGGTCTAAAAAGAAAAGTTTGAATTTCTAATATTTGCTTTAAATCAAATCTATATTACAATGAAAAAATCTTTACTAATTCTATTATTAAGTGTTAACGCTACTTTATTTGCTCAAGAAGAAATCGATGTTAATAACGATATCATCTTGGAAGATTCATCCATAGAAAAATATTCGGGAAATGTGGTTATGAATGGAGACGATATTTCCCTTGAAACTTCCAGCTGTGAATTTTCAGGAAATAACATTATAAAACTTGAGTTCGATAAAAAAGGATTAAAAAAATGGACAAAAAAACTAAAAAGAAATGATAACATTGTAGAAGGTGTTACAGTTGTAGGTACTTTTAATGACGACATTATCGAAGTAAAAAAAATAAAAACACCATTTAAAGCCCCTAAAAAGGATTCTGGAGCTACTCATGTTGATAATTACGTTAATGCTGTTTTTGAGGCCTATAAAAGATTAAAAGTAGCGGCAGAAGATGCCAATTATATTAAAGTATCCACTGAAGAAGTAGAAGATGCTACCTTAGGTACCGTAACAGAATACACTTACTATGACAGCAAATGTAAAGAACTAAACGAGGAAGAGTTATTAGCATTAAAACCTAAAGCACTTTCTAGTTTAGGAAAAACAATGAACGTTATAGTAGAATTAACAGATTATCAAACCCAACTAAGCGTACTTTCGGCTAGTGCAAATACTGAGTTAGAAACCCTAACGGGCTTAACAGTACTTACAGCTCAAAAAAATTATCTTAATGCGAAACTTGTTTCCGCTGCTTTAATTTTAGAAATACCTAAAGTAAGCGCAAATGCTAATAAAACAAAAGAAATTTTAAAACAACTGGAAAATGAATAGACCCTATATACACCTGTGCTTCCTATTCTGTTTTGGTCTTTCTTTTGCACAAAGTGAAACACAACTTATTCTTGGTATTGCGGACTTTACTGCAAACACAGAACAGCAAGAACAATTCGCCGGTGTTTTAAAAGAACGTGTAATTGACCTATTAAACCAAACCGGAAGATTTAAATTAGTAGACATTGAAGGTTCCGCTAGACAACAGTCTATAGATAAAGCTGCTGAAAATTATAAGTCAAATTGGATTGAAGGTAATAAATCTATAAATGCAGAGCATACGCTAACTGCATTTATAGGAAATATTAAGTTTCTTAAATTAAATGGAGGGAAGGGCTATAAAGCCACCATTACTTATACTATAAAAATTTTAAACACCGAAAGTGGTAAATATATAAACAATGGTACCCTAACCTTGTCCTCATCAGAAAGCGACATTAAACTAACTCCAGAAACAGCTTTACAAAATGCTATTGACACAACAAGTGAGGAATTTAAAACTTATATAAAAAACTCATTTCCTATTAAAGTTTCAATTGCCAAAATTGAAGAAGAAAAAAAGGGAAAAGCCTTAATTATAATTCTCAATGGTGGCACTGAAAATGGTATTAAAAAAGGACAAGTTTACACCTCTAAATTCATAGATTATTCTATGGGTAGCCCTTATCCTGTATCAATTGGTAAAGTAAAAATCACTGAGGTAGTCAATGAAAAATTTTCAAAAGCAAAAGTTATAAAAGGTGGAGAAGAAATTTTAAAACATTTTACAGCTAGTGACAAAATTATTAACGAATTAGAAAATTAAACATGAAAAACACAATTATAGTAGCATGCGCTGTTCTCATGCTCATAGCATGCAAAGCAACCCCAACCCCATTAGTTGCTGACGTAACCTACAAGTCTTACGAAAAACAAATAATGAGTGTAGCCTCTATTGGTTATGGGTCAAAACTTGAAACTGCCTTAGAAAATGCGCAAAAAAATGCTATCGATGTCATTTTGTTTCGTGGAGTGCCTAACTCAAGTCTAAATACACCTTTGGTTGGCACTAACGAAAGCAATGCCAAACAAACCCATCAAAGTTACTTTGAAGAATTTTATGCTAATAAAAGATATACCTCTTTTATAACACAATCGGTAAGTAATACACCAATTAAAAAATTAGAGAACGGAAATAAGGGTATAAAAGCGACCATTAAAGTCAATATTGAGGCTTTAAAACGTGATTTGGAAAGTAATGGTATAATCAGAAAATTTGGATATTAAAATGAAAAAAATACTACTATTATTTCTATGTTTTACCGCCATTAGCTTTTCTCAGGAAGAAGTGGTGCAAGTGCAACCCTCTATAATGGTTTTACCATATACCGATACCGGAGAAAGTGCAATAAACTTTTACGAAGAAAAACAAGAATGGAAATCTATAGTTGCTACTATAAATAAAGGCATACAAGATAGAGGGTTTAAACCCAAAGATCTTCAAGAAACAATTAATCAGGTCAAAAAGAATAAAGGTATTAATACGTTAAAAATGGCAAGTTTTAATATTGAAGAAGAGCTTTTACAAGAAGCTAGACCCGATATATTAATAAAAGCTCAAATAAACTTACATGATACTAGTTCCGGGATCAGTGTTCAAATTATCCTTAATGCTATAGAAGTATCTAGTCGAGGTGTTTTAGCCACACTACCACAAATAAGTTCTCCACATTTTAAAACAGATGACTACGGTTATCTTGTAAAACGTTTATTAGATACAGATAACGCGTTAGAAGGTTTTCTTAATGATGTTAATAGAGGCTTTGGTGATACTGTAGCAAATGGTTTATCAATAACAATAAGCATAGAATCCCCTAACGAGGGTCTGTATAAACTAGACGATGAAGTAACTGACGATTTTGATACCGTTTCCGATTTAATAATAGAATGGGTTAAAAAATCGGCTTATAAAAATCAATTCAAAATAGGGAGAACCAGTGAACAAACACTTTATTTTGATGAAGTTAAAATCCCATTACGAGATGAATATGGTAATAATTATAGTATCAATGATTATGAAAAGTCATTAAGGAAATCTATCCGCCGAATTATTGCTAAAAAAGATGGTAAAGGCGCAAAATTCACCTCTATAGTTCAAGAAGGAACCATTAAAATAGTATTACCTTAAAATCGTTCAAAATGAGAAAAATTAATCTATTATTTATTTTTACTTTTATTTGTTATTCAACATTTTCGCAAACAGCAGACGATGTAGGAAAAATAGCCCTATCTGTTGTTATGTCAACTAATACGGATAGTATAGACTATAAAGAATTTGAAAAATTAAAATCTAAAATCCAACAAATGACCGCTGCTAACGGAATTTCTGGAAATGGATATTATTCAAATTTTGTAATCTATCCAAAATTCGAAATTTTTGAGGAAGAAACAATTGATGCCGGCTTAACGCCCAAAACTTATGTTAAAGGAGAACTAAGTCTCTATGTAAGTCAAGCTAGTAATAACTTAATCTTTAACACTGTTTCCCTAAATATAATGGGAATAGGAGAAAAAAAAGATAAAGCTATTTTAAATGCTATCAGCCGTATTGATACTAGAGACGATAAACTTGCTCCTTTTTTTAAAGAATCTAAATCAAAAATTATTAGCTATTACGAAAGCAATTGTGAATTAATAGCTAGTAAAGCCAAATCTTTAGTAAAAAAACAACAATACCAAGAAGCTATTGGTTTATTAATGAGTGTGCCAGAAGAGGTTCAAAATTGTTATCAAAAAATTCAAGACGAAACCGTAAATGCTTATCTAGCTTATCAGAATAACATTTGCGACGCTACAATGTTACAAGCTAAATCTGAAATTGCAAAAAAAGCCTATACAAAAGCTCTAAATACATTAACAAATGTAGACAGTGAATCAAAATGTTTTACAAACGCAGAAGTTTTAATTTCTGAAATTGATAAAGAAATTTCTAGAATTGAACAACGAGATTATGATGACAAACAGCAAGCTATAAAACAAAGAATTGCAGAACGAAATGAAATAAGAAACAATAAAAAGGAAATAGAATTATCAAGAATTGAGGCCATAAAACAAATTGCAGCTGCTTATTTTCGAGCAGAAAGTAATAAACCTCAAAATAGCCAAAACGTTTATTTTATACGCTAATTACTATTACATAATAAGCACATTCAACCATTCCGCATCATAAATTTGTAGTCATGATGCGGAATGTTTTTTTCAATACATCAACTTTATGTTCATCTCTCTTGTTAATCATCAGTATTCATTTAACACAAATTAACCACATCGACATTCTATAATAAATTCACAAAACAACTCACACTTAACTTTATGGTTGTTTCGGAATTCAACTATAAACAATTGTTAATAAAACATTTTAAGACAAATGCAATTGTAAACATCCTTCTTTCAAAGAACTTGTATTTTTGGATAACACCAAATTCACTCCAAAGATGTATATAGAACATGAAATAAAATTAGGCTTTAAAGATGTCATGATTCGTCCAAAACGGTCGACACTAAAAAGCAGATCTCAAGTGACTTTAGAACGTAATTTTACGTTTTTAAATAGTACAGCAACTTGGACAGGTATACCAATAATGGCTGCCAATATGGATACTGTTGGTACTTTTGAAATGGCGTTAGTTTTATCACAACAGAAACTATTTACAGCCATTCATAAGCACTATTCTACCGAACAATGGAACACCTTTTTAAATACAGCACCAAAAGATGTTATAAACTATATTGCTATTAGTAGTGGTACAGGAACGGAAGATTCAGAAAAACTTAAAGCTGTTTTTAAAAGTCATCCTGAATTGAAATTTATCTGTATTGATGTTGCTAATGGCTACTCTGAACATTTTGTAGAATTTTTGCAACAAACACGAGCACAATATCCAGATAAGGTTATCATCGCCGGCAATGTGGTTACAGGAGAAATGGTAGAACAATTATTGCTCTCTGGTGCAGACATCGTAAAAGTTGGTATTGGTCCTGGTAGTGTTTGTACAACACGCGTAAAAACTGGTGTAGGTTATCCACAATTATCCGCTATAATAGAATGTGCGGATGCAGCTCATGGCTTAGGTGGACAAATTATTAGTGATGGTGGTTGTTCTACTCCAGGTGATGTGGCTAAAGCCTTTGGTGCCGGAGCAGACTTTGTAATGCTTGGTGGCATGTTTGCTGGGCACACAGAAAGTGGAGGAGAACTTATAACACGAGATGGAGAACAATACAAACAATTTTACGGCATGAGCTCTGCTACTGCTATGGATAAATATGTAGGTGGTGTTGCAGAATACAGAGCTAGTGAAGGCAAAACTGTTGATGTACCATACAAAGGTGATGTTAGAAACACATTACAAGATATTTTAGGCGGTTTACGAAGTACATGTACGTATGTTGGTGCAGCACGTTTAAAAGAATTAACCAAACGCACAACGTTTATTCGTGTGGCTGAACAAGAAAATCAGGTTTATAATGGTTAATGTGGTTGTGGTATAAAATTGACAATCAATATATACTGTTAATTTAGGCCTTTTTATGGTAGCTAAATTCAGATTTCATTTTAGTATCTTTAAGTTTTTCAAACAAAATCCAATCCATATGAAAAATCGACTTATTATTCTTTTGTGTCTTAGTTTTACCTTTAGTTTTTCTCAAGATTTAAAAATTCCTGTTGATACAGCTTATGTCACCAATCATTCTGTGACCATTAAAGGCAAACAAATTAATTACAAAGCTGAAACTGGATTTCAACCGGTTTGGGATGCTGAAGGTAAAATGATTGCTTCACTTTATTATACCTATTATAAACGCACTAACGATACCAAAGACAACAACAGACCAATTGTCTATTCTTTTAATGGTGGACCAGGTTCAGCATCCCTTTGGATGCATATTGCTTATACTGGACCAAAGGTTCTAAATATTGATGATGAAGGTTATCCAACGCAACCTTATGGTGTAAAAGACAATCCAAATTCTATTTTAGATGTTGCTGATATTGTATTTATAAATCCAGTAAACACAGGCTATTCTAAAAAAGTAGCTGATAAAGATGGAAAAATGCCAGACGATAAATTATTCTTTGGCGTTAATGCTGACATTAAATACCTCGCTAGTTGGATGAATACGTTTACCACTAGACATAATAAATGGCAATCACCAAAATATATTATTGGAGAAAGTTATGGTGGCACACGTGTTATGGGATTATCCTTAGAACTTCAAAATAGCCAATGGATGTATCTTAATGGTGTTATTATGGTATCACCTGCAGATTATAAAGTGCTTCGTGTTGGTGGTCCATTGGCTTCAAGTTTGAATTTACCTTACTTTACAGCTGCTGCGTGGTATCATAAAATGCTTCCACCTGCACTTCAAGACAAAGATTTATTAGACATATTACCAGAAGTAGAACATTTTGCAGTCAACGATTTAATGCCAGCCATGGCTAAAGGTGGTTTTATTTTAGATGCCGAAAAGAATGCGATTGCAAAGCAGGTAAGTTACTATTCTGGTTTATCTGAAAACGTAATTTTACAACAAAATCTAAATGTCCCTACACGTTTTTTCTGGAAAGAATTATTGCGCGATAAAACGGGTGAAACTATAGGACGATTAGATTCAAGATATATCGGCATAGATAAAGTTGAAACAGGGTCAAGTCCGGATTATAGTGCAGAGCTCACCTCTTGGTTACATTCCTTTACTCCTGCTATTAATTATTATATTCAGAATGAATTAGGCTTTAAAACCGATGTAAAATATAACGTTTTTGGTAACACAGGACGTTGGGATGATTCTAATGATACGACCAGAGACGATTTACGTCAAGCTATGGCTCAAAACCCCTATTTAAAAGTATTGACCCAATCTGGTTATTATGATGGTGCAACGACCTATTTTTCTGCAAAATATTCGCAATGGCAAGTTGATCCTAGTGGTAAAATGAAAGATCGCTTTTCATTTAAAGGTTACAGAAGTGGCCACATGATGTACTTAAGAAATGAAGACTTAATTAAAGCTAATGACGATTTACGTGAATTTATTGCCAATTCACTTTCTAAAGGGAAATCAGCGAAATATTAAGTAAGACTTCCCATCATTTACTGATGATTTAAAAACGAGTTCTTGATCGTAAACATATAAAGGTTTCCATAACGGAAGCCTTTCTTAGTTTCATCAATATCATGATTAAAACACAACTACAGCATTATATTATTTATGAAATTGAAGATGGAAATACGATAAGAAAACTATGAAGAGAAATGTTATGACTAAACTGGGCTTGAATAATCTCAATCATAAAAACTAAGTTTAAAAGCTTACTTTTTGAATAACACTATTGTAACCATTAAAGAAAATACTGCTTTCATAAAATCAAATATTGAATAAAAAAAAGCCTCTCGAAAATCGAGAGGCTTTATATTATAGATTAATGAAATTCCTGCTTCCGCAGGAATAAAGGAAATTATTTCTTCCCGTCCATTTTATCTTTAAGCGCTTGTAAAGCATCATTTGCATCACCTAAAGTTGGTTTAGCTTCTGCCGCTTGAGCTTCCTGTTTTCTAACAGCTTGCTTAACGATTTTCGCTTCTTCTTCTCTAAATACTGCTGTATGAGATGCTACAACACGTTTGAATTCTTTATTAAATTCAATGATCTTGAATTCTGCTTCTTCACCTTTAGCGACTTTAGAACCATCTTCTTTTTCTAAATGACGTGCTGGTACAAAGGCAACGATATCTTCGTTAAAATCAATTGTTGCTCCTTTATCTACCATTTCAGTAATAGCAGCTTTGTGCACTGTACCTAAAGCGAATTCAGTTTCGTACTTATCCCAAGGGTTATCAGTAGTTTGTTTATGACCTAAAGATAATTTACGACCTTCAACATCTAATTCTAATACTACGACATCTAAAGTATCACCTACGTTACAGAACTCAGATGGATGCTTAATTTTCTTAGTCCAAGATAAATCTGAGATGTAAATTAATCCATCAATTCCTTCTTCTAATTCAACAAAAACACCAAAGTTTGTAAAGTTACGTACAATACCAGAATGTTTAGAACCTACTGGATACTTCGTTGTGATATCAGTCCATGGATCTGGCGTTAATTGCTTAATACCAAGAGACATTTTTCTATCTTCTCTATCTAAAGTTAAGATAACAGCATCGATTTCATCTCCTACAGATACGAAATCTTGAGCTGAACGTAAATGTGTTGACCAAGACATTTCACTTACGTGAACTAAGCCTTCTACACCTTCTTCTACTTCAACAAAAGCACCGTAATCAGCGATAACTACTACTTTACCTTTTACTTTATCTCCAACTTTTACAGTTTCACCTAAAGCTTCCCAAGGATGCTTAGATAATTGTTTAAGACCTAATTGGATTCTTGATTTGTTTTCATCAAAATCAAGGATTACAACATTTAATTTCTGATCTAACTCAACAATCTCATTTGGATGGTTGATACGTGACCAAGATAAATCTGTAATGTGAACTAAACCATCTACACCACCTAAATCGATAAACACACCATAAGAAGTAATATTTTTTACAATACCTTCTAATACTTGTCCTTTTTCTAGTTGACCAATGATTTCTTTCTTTTGTTCTTCGATATCAGCTTCAATTAAAGCTTTATGAGAAACAACTATGTTTTTGAATTCGTGGTTGATTTTCACAACTTTAAATTCCATAGTTTTATTTACATACTGATCGTAATCTCTAATAGGTTTCACATCGATTTGAGAACCTGGTAAGAAAGCTTCTATACCAAATACATCTACGATCATACCACCTTTAGTTCTACATTTTACAAAACCGTTAACGATTTCGCCAGTATCATGTGCATTGTTTACACGATCCCATGCTTTGATTACTCTCGCTTTTCTGTGAGATAATACTAATTGACCAGTTGCATCTTCACGCACATCAATTAATACTTCAACTTTGTCACCAACAGCTAAGTTAGGGTTGTAACGGAACTCATTAAGAGAAATTACACCTTCAGACTTTGCGTTAATGTCAATAATTGCATCACGATCTGTGATTGTGATAACAGTACCTTCTACAACTTCGTCATCTAAAGTGTCAACGAAATTTTCTGATACTAATTTTTCGAACTCTTCTAATTTAGTGTCTGCAACTTGCTCAATTCCTTCTTCGTAATTGTGCCAATCGAACTCTGCTAAGAATTTTTCTGGATTTGCTTGAGCTTCAGATACTACAGGAGCTTCTACTGTTACTGCTTCAGTTGCTTCAACTTCAGCTTGATTTGTTTCTTTTTCAGACATGTGCTGAATTAAAATTTGTATTCTGTATTTTATGAAAGATTAGCGAAAAATCTACAGAAGTTATTATTAAATTTGTTTTTCTTCCTTTTCTACTTTCTTAACGTCGCTAAAAAGGAGTGCAAAAGTACTATATATTATTCTGATAACCAAACACTAAATAATGTGACTTTACTTTTATTTTAGTGTCTTATATAATAGGGTAACAATTTGATGCTTTGAGTCATAAACAATAGTACATTATTTGGTATCTTTACAATAAACTATTAACAATTTAAATTATACAATTATGGTAAAAGCAAAATATCAAGATGTTCTTGACTTAGGAGAACAATTAAACATTCAGAATGGTGAAGTAAGTGAAAAAGATGGAGTGCTACAAGTAAAAGGTACTGCTGCTACACAATATGATAAAAACCTAATCTGGGATAAGATTAAAGAAGCAGGTGGTGATTCACCTTCTGATATTATGGCAGACATTAAAGTAGCAGACGAATCTGTGTATGCAAGACATACCGTTGCTTCTGGTGAAACTTTGGGAAAAATTGCTAAGCAGTATTATGGAGAGCCTGGTAAATATCAGAAAATCTTCCAAGCAAATACTGATATCTTAAAGAATCCGGATGTAATTCATCCTGGTCAGGAATTAATTATTCCTAATTTGTAATTAGGAAATTTTAATTATATTAGATGTCATAAAGAGTGACTTCTTAAATGACTCAAAAGACTTCTAAAATTATTAAAGCGATAAACATTATGTTTATCGCTTTTTTTGTTTTCTACTTTGAAGTTATTATCTAAACAAGATTACGCGCTAGCGATTAATTAGCGACTTCTTTATTAAAAGTTTTTTTATTCCATAAAACCAATCCAACAAGTACAATACTTAAAATTGCCATGGCAATAATTCCGAACTTTAAACCATAAATAGGATGGTCATAAAATCGCTCATTAAACCAACCAAAAAATAACGAAATCAACCCTGTAGGTAAAAAAATGAGACTCACTAAAATTGATAGATATTTTGGGTTAGAATATTTTGTAAGTTTTGAATGTATTATTGGAGCAATATGTATTTCAGCTATTCCAAGAAAAAATAAGAACAAGAAATAAAGTGTTACATGCTTTTCGGTAGGTATTTCTGGTATTAGGTATAAAATACCAAATGAAATAGCTCCTGAAATAAAACCTATCATGAGCTTAAAGTATTGCGAGCTATAGAAATACGTCCATACAATTACAGCGATTATACCAATAGGTAAAATGAAAATGGTATTAATTGAAGACCAAATATTATCTGACATATTTAATATGGTCATTTCACGAAAATCATGTTGTAAATCATAATGTCGAAAGCCAGTAATTTGGTAAATACCCCAATATAGACCTACTAATATAAAGACTATAGAAATTTTTAAGATTCTCTTATTTAGAGACCATTCACTATTTGAGGTTATAATAGTAACTTCTTCTTTTGATATTACTATGGGAATTATAGAGATTAACATAAGTAGACCTGCTGTAATAAACCCAATATTATAACCGAATTTTTCACCCAAATAACCTATCAATAAAATACCTAAAAACGAACCTAAATTCACAGCTAAATATAATAAGGTAAATCCTGAATCTAATAGTTTGGTTTTATTCAAATATAATTTTCCAAAATTTGAAACCATATTTGGAGAATAAAACCCACTACCTAAAACAACCAGAGCCAATCCAACATATAATCCCATTGCAGAAGGTAAACAAAGAGTAAATGATCCAATGGCTTGAAGTACGCCTCCAATGATTATGGTTTTTCTATTTCCGATAACTAAATCGCCAAGTAATGCACCTATAATCTGAAATATAGTGAATCCCAAAATAAACCACCCATAAATGGATAAAGCTTCATCTCTATCCATTTTCAGAATTTCACCTGTCATATATATGATGAGAAGTGTACGCAATCCATAATAAGATGCTCTTTCAAACAATCTTGATAAACTGTAATAAAAGGTCTGTTTATTATGTTTTTGATGTAGAATTCTATTCATTTTGTTGCCTTAGTAAACTACCAATAATTAATTCAAAAAGCAATTCTACTTTCAACTAATTACTACTAACTAATTCAAAATAAGATCTTCAGCCAAACCAACAATAGTTTCCAACTGCTCCTCTATCGTCAAATCTGAATTATCAATTTCAATAGCATCCTCTGCTTTTACTAACGGAGAATCTTCTCGTGTAGAATCTATGTGATCTCGTGTCGTTACATTTTCTAAGACATCATCATAACTGAGATTATGCCCACGATCTATCAATTCTTTGTAACGACGTTTAGCTCTCGTTTCTGCAGAAGCAGTCATAAAGATTTTTAATTCAGCATCAGGAAAAACAACAGTCCCAATATCGCGACCATCCATTACAATGCCTTTGTCTTTTCCCATGAGTTGTTGTTGCTCAACTAATTTTCGGCGTACTGCTGATAAGGTTGCCACAGGACTCACAAACTTTGAAACTCTAAGGGTTCTAATAGCAGATTCAATATTTTCTCCGTTTAAGTACACTTCCGCAAAACCAGCTTCTTTATTAAACTTGAAATTGATACTAATATCTTCAAGTCGATTTACTAAGGCTTCTTCTTTAAAAAAATCATCACCTATTAAATCGTGTTCCAAAGCAAAATACGCCACAGCTCTATACATCGCACCTGTATCTACATAAATATAGTTTAGGTTTTTGGCGAGTTGTTTCGCTACTGTACTTTTTCCTGTTGATGAAAATCCATCTATGGCAATGATTATTTTATTCATTTTATGCTGAATTTAATTCAGTAACTATTACTGTAAAAATGGGATTTTTTTTTAATTGACTTTAAATATTCAGTTCTAAACATTTATCGTCTTCGACCTTCTAAGTCTATTTGAATTCCGAAAAAACTAGTATTAGAAGCTCCCGTATATCTCGCATGTGTATAATTAAAACGCATCTTATTTAATTTAATTCCGATACCAACAGAGAGTCCAGAAAAGTTTCTTTGATCCTCTATTCTTAATTCTTCGGCACGTCTAAAATTATAACCAAATCGTACATTAAAACCGCCTTCGGGAAATAATTCTGCTCCTAAAATTAAATGACGTAATCCTTTATTAAAAAAACTAACTTTTTCTTCGGTTTGGTTTCCATCTAAATCCGTTGTAGCTCTTGCTGGATTGGATACTCCTATTGGCCATTTTTGTAAGTTCTCTAAAGTGACATGCCAACGTAATGGCACGTTTTCTAGAGTTTGGGACATTCCAAAATTAACCTCGAGCGGTAATGGCTCTTTTTGTCCTGCGTAAGTTGAAAACTGTGTTCCTAGATTTCTAATCGTTAATGCAGCATGAAAATCGAGTTTTTCATTAATATACATCGCACCAAAATCTAATGCTCCACCTATGGAATTGTATTGTTCTAATGCCGATGTAATGACTTTAACATTAGCTCCAACATAAAAATCAGTGTATGGGATTTTATAATTATAACCCGCAGATATAGCGGTTTCATTACCTGTAAAAGTTCCTGTGGAGTTTCCACTTAAATCATAACCATCAAATGATCCATAATTTATATAGGTGACTCCAAAATGAAAGGTTTGCACATGTCTATCCCAAGTATAAGCATAAGCAGCAGTTCCGTAGCTGATACCGCCTAAATAGCTAGAATAATTTACGGCTAATTGATTGCCCATTTTGTAATTTATAGACGCAGGATTATAAAGCGCTTCCGTTACATCATGATCAAAGTTGGTAATTATTTTTCCTCCTAAAGCAGCTTGTCTTGGAGAAGATACTAAATTCAAAAACTGATAGGTCGCCTCACCACCCAATTGTGCAAACAATGGCAGTGTCAAAAGCATTAAAAATAAGGTAGTAATCCTCTTAATCATAGATTTTGCAAAATAACTAAATCTATCTTAAAACGAGGATATGATTTTTTTATTTTTTATTCCGTTAAACATTTTAATTTATTTCATTACTTCTGTCCTTACCTTAAAAGTGTAATTCATAAAATATTTTTAAATATTCAATGCTTTTTTGAATTTTGTTTTTTTTATTTCAATTGTAATTTTTGACCAATTTTAATGACATCAGACTTTAAACCGTTAATACGTTTAAGTTCCTTGACTGTTGTTCCTTTTTCTAGAGCAATTCTATATAAATTATCACCTTTTTTTACAACCCAAACTAAAGCGTTTTCATCTTCACTAACCTTATCAAAGTTTCGCACTCTTAATTTTTGTCCTGTTTTTATAAGTGTGGTCTCTAAATTATTCGCTTTTTTTAATTCACCTAAACTCGCCTTATACTTTACGGATAATTTGAATAAATTGTCACCTTCCTTCACAATATGAAAATCGGAACTATAATCCGTACTAACCTCTGTATTAGTTGACGCATTAATAACGTTAGAATCAGTTACTAATATCGGTTTTGTTTCGACTGAATCTATTTTGGTCTCAACAACTTTATCTTTTAATTTCACAAGGGTAATTTCCCCTGTAACTATATTTAATTTAGCAGGCTTTCCATCTAATATAACATCTTTAAATTTTACTTCGTCTTGAGCATTGATACCCATGAACGAAGTAAAACTTATTAAAAATGTCAATATTAGTTTAAAGCTTTTTTGCATTATTTACTTTTTGCTTTGTCAGTGCTAGTTTTAAAACATCACTCATATCTTTCACATAATGGAAGGTTAAACCTTTTAAATATTCTGGTTTAATTTCCTCAATATCTCTGCGGTTATCTTCACAAAGTAAAATCTCTTTAATACGAGCACGCTTGGCTGCTAAGATTTTTTCTTTGATACCACCTACAGGTAACACTTTACCTCTTAACGTAATTTCACCTGTCATCGCTAAGCTCTTTTTAACTTTACGTTGTGTAAACAAAGATACTAAAGATGTTAACATAGTAACACCTGCACTTGGACCATCTTTTGGTGTTGCTCCTTCTGGCACGTGAATGTGTACATTATATTTTCCAAAAACTTCTGGATCAATACCAAATTCATCTGCATTTGCCTTAATGTATTCCATAGCAATAGTGGCAGATTCCTTCATTACTTTTCCTAAGTTACCAGTAATAGATAAAGTCCCTTTTCCTTTAGATAAAATAGATTCAATAAACAAAATATCACCTCCTACACTCGTCCATGCTAAACCTGTAACGACTCCTGCAACATCATTGTTTTCGTATTTATCGCGTTCCATTCTAGGACTTCCTAGAATTTCAATCACATCATCATTAGAAACCTTAATATTATACGCTTCTTCCATTGCAATATTCTTGGCAGCATAACGCACCATTTTTGCAATTTGTTTTTCTAAGCCTCTAACTCCAGATTCTCGTGTATAACCTTCAACAATTTTTTCTAATTGAGGTTTTGCTATTTTTAAAGCTTTATCATCTAAACCATGTTCTTTTAGTTGCTTTGGCAACAAATGACGCTTAGCAATTTCTACTTTTTCTTCAATAGTATAACCCGTAACATTAATGATTTCCATTCGGTCTCTTAATGCTGGCTGAATAGTATTCATACTGTTAGACGTTGCAATAAACATTACTTTAGATAAATCATATCCCATTTCTAGGAAATTATCGTAAAATTCATTGTTTTGCTCTGGATCTAAGACCTCAAGCATTGCAGAAGATGGATCACCTTGATTGCCTGTTGACAATTTATCTATTTCATCTAATACAAATACAGGGTTTGACGAGCCGGCTTTCTTTAAACTCTGAATAATTCGTCCAGGCATCGCCCCAATATAAGTTTTTCTATGACCACGGATTTCCGCCTCGTCACGTAAACCACCTAATGAAATTCGAACATATTCTCTACCTAAAGCTTCAGCAATAGATTTTCCTAAAGATGTTTTACCAACTCCAGGAGGTCCGTAAAGACACAAGATTGGTGACTTCATATCATTACGAAGCTTTAAAACTGCTAAGTATTCTATGATTCGTTTCTTTACATCTTCCAATCCAAAATGATCACGATCTAAGATTTTCACTGCACGTTTTAGATCGAATTTATCCTTGCTAAATTCATTCCATGGTAAATCTAAAAATAGATCTAAATAGTTACGTTGAATAGAATACTCAGCTACCTGAGGATTCATTCGTTGCATTTTAGCTAATTCTTTCTCAAAATGTTCTTTTACTTTATCGTCCCATTTCTTTTTCTTAGCACGTGCTTTCATGTCTTCTATTTCCTCACCAGAAGAGACACCGCCACCCAATTCTTCCTGAATGGTTTTCATTTGTTGGTGTAAGAAATACTCACGTTGCTGTTGGTTCATATCACTTTGAACCTTACTCTGAATATCATTTTTAAGCTCAAGCTTTTGAAACTCGAGATTCATAAATTTCAAGGTTTGAAGCGCTCGTTCTTTAAGATCATTAATCTTCAACAATTCTTGCTTCTCCTCTACTTTAAGATTCATGTTAGACGACACAAAGTTCACTAAGAATGAATCACTTTCAATATTCTTAATCGCAAAACTCGCTTCAGATGGAATGTTTGGACTTTCTTTAATAATGTCTAAAGACAAATCCTTAATAGAGTCTATAATAGCTCTGAATTCTTCATTCTCTTTTGCCGGTTTAGCTTCAGGAATATCAGAAATTGTAGCCGTTAAATAAGGCTTTTCTGTAATCACTTCGTTAATTGCAAAACGCTTTTTACCCTGAATAACAACCGTTGTGTTACCATCTGGCATTTTAAGCACTTTTAAGATTCGTGCAACAGTACCTGTTTTGTAAATATCTTTAGCTGTTGGATTTTCTACTGCTTCGTCCTTTTGAGACACAACACCAATTACTTTTCCGCCTTTGTTAGCATCATTAATCAGCTTAATTGAAGCATCTCTACCCGCTGTAATCGGAATGACGACGCCAGGAAATAAAACCGTATTTCGCAACGGTAAAATTGGTAACGATTCTGGTAAAGATTCGTTGTTTATTAATTCTTCATCTTCAGGTGTCATTAATGGAATTAATTCTGAATTCTCATCAAAATCCTGAAATGACAGATTGTCTAAGTTTAAAAAATTTGATTTTGCCATATATATATTTGAGCCATTCTGTCATTAACTACAACAGAACAATATTATTTTAAATGTATTAATAATTAACTTCATACTGAATATCAAAACGTTATAAGATATTCAAAGTTATTCACACTACTGTAATTTCAATTGTTATGCCATTACCTTTGATTGACAGAAAAGGTTTTCAATTTTTAAAACATTTTTTATCTAAATAAACTGTAACACTTTAAAAAAGTAGCACTCTATAAGTAAAAGCAATTGTTTTTTTGACATCAACCAATCAAAATATCGAACAGTTATTACAGCTTTGTCAGTCTGGAAACCAACGTGCACAGTTGGAAATTTACAACAGATATAACAAAGCCATGTATAACACAGCCATTAGAATTGTAAAAGATTCTTTTAAGGCTGAAGACATTATGCAAGAGTCTTTTTTAACGGCTTTTACAAAATTGAACACGCTACAAGACACCAATTTATTTGGCGCATGGTTAAAACGTATTGTTGTGAATAACAGCATTGGGTATTATAACAAAGCGGTGAAGCAAAATGAAGTCCCTTTAGATAACGTTATCTATAAAGTTGAAGACGACAACGGCATTAATGAAACAGAGCAACACAGTGAAAAAGTAAAACTGATTTTAGACGCCATGAAAACCTTAAAACCCAACTATAGTTTAAGCTTATCATTACATTTAATTGAAGGTTACGATTATGAAGAAATCGGTGAAATTATGAATTTGTCTTATGCCAATTGCAGAACGTTAATTTCACGAGCAAAAGAGAGTTTACGTAAGAAACTAGTATTGAATTAATTATGAAAAAAGATAGTTTAGAAAGCTTATTTGATAATTTGAAGGATCAATTTGATGTTGAAACACCTCAAAATAATCATGAGCAACGCTTTTTAGAAAAGCTGAAAGCAAATGATACCACTTCCACCAAAATTAAAAAGCAATCTGGTTTTAACTGGAAACCTTATTTAGCAATTGCAGCGACTATAGTAATTTGTTTTGGGTTGTTTACAACATTACAACAACCGCCTGAAGAATTCGATTTAGCAAGTGTATCAGCTGAAATGTCAGAAACACAAAACTTTTTTACCGTAACTATTGAAAATGAACTGAAGAAACTGAATAAAGAACGTTCCCCTTTAACAGAACAAATTATTTCGGATGCTTTAATTCAAATTCAACTTTTAGAAACCGATTACCAAAAATTAAAAACAGATTTAACCGAAAGCGGAAAAAACCAACGCGTTATTTATGCGATGATTACCAACTTTCAAACTAGAATAGATATTTTAAATACGGTTTTAGAACAAATTGAAACTGTTAAACAATTCAAATCCAACTCAAATGAAAATATTTTATAAAGTGTGTTTCTTCTTAATAATGATGCCAGTGCCTATGCTAGCATCCAATGAGAAGCCTGAAATCCCAAAACACGAAAAAAAGAAAACCATTAAAAAATCCTTTAATGTAAATGCTGATGCTACATTTAATATTACCAATCGCTACGGAAATATTGATATCATCACATGGAATGAAAACCGTATTGACATCGAAGTCACTATAAAAGTTGAAGGTAATAGTGAAAATAAGGTAAACGAAAAACTAAACGAATTAGATGTTGCTTTCCAAGCATCACCTTCTAAAGTTTCAGCAATTACTGCCATTGATGGTAATAGTTCGGATACTTCTTGGTGGAATAAAAAAATAGGTAACACTATAAAAATGGAAGTCAATTATGTCGTAAAAATGCCCATTACAAATAATGTACGGTTATTTAATGATTATGGTTATATCAATTTAGATAAGCTAGAAGGCAATGCCTATATCAAATGTGATTATGGCAAAGTGACTACCAAAGAGCTTATGGGCAAATCTAACACACTACGATTAGATTATACTAGAAACAGTTATTTTGAATACATCAACAACGGTACAATTGAAGCCGATTATAGCGAATTTACTGTCGCTAAAGCCAAAGATTTGAACGTAGAAGCCGATTATACAACCTCTGTAATTGAAATTGCTGAAAATGTAGTGTATGAATGTGATTACGGTTCACTCAAAATAGACAATGTGAATAATTTAGATGGAGAAGGCGATTATTTAGCGCTACGGCTTGGTACAATTTTTAAAACTGCAACTATAAAAGCCGATTATGGCTCGATAAAAATTGATCGTTTAGCTCCAAACACTAAAAAATTAGATATTGATACTGAATTTGTTGGTATCACTATCGGAATTGATAATGAATACAACTTTGATTTTAATATCGATATTGACTTTGGATCCTTAAGAGAATCTGATGGGTTTCATTTTACAGAAAAAAACATAGATAATTTTGGAAAGAAATACATAGGTTATCATGGTCAGCCAAATTCAGACAATCTTGTGTTTATAAAGTCGGAATATGGAAGCATCACTTTTAAAAATAATTAAATCAATCAATTAAAATCAAAAACATGAAACTATTAAAATCAATTACAGTATTAATTTTTCTTTTAAGCACAACATTAGTATCTGCGCAATGGGGAAAGTCTAAAAAGATTAAAGGTGATGGTCATATTACAACTACAACCATCTCCACAACAGATTACGACGCTATAAGTACTGCTGGCTCTATGGACTTTAGACTTATTAAAGGCAAAGAAGGGGACATTTCAATTAAAGGAGACTCTAATCTAATGTCTTACATTGTTACAGAAGTAAAGGACAACACCTTATTAGTCAAAATAAAAAAGGGTTACAATTTAAAGCCTACACAAACCATTGTAATAACGATTCCTTATGAATCCATAAACGTAGTATCTCTTGCAGGATCTGGTGATGTAGAAAACACGGGCACTATAAAGGCCAATCATTTTAAAGTAACGTTAGCTGGCTCTGGCGATATTGATTTACAAATTGAATCTAAATCAATAGAGAGTAGCATTGCTGGCTCTGGCGATATTGAACTAAAAGGAAAAACAACAAACTTAAAAACGACAATCGCAGGATCTGGTGATTTTGATGGAGATGATTTAAAGAGCACTAATGTCGATGCTACAATTTCTGGCTCAGGAGATATTAGTGTGCATTGTAGCGGTGAATTAAAAGTAAGAATTTCAGGTTCTGGAGATGTTAAATACTCAGGAAAACCAATTCATAAAGACACTAAGATTTCAGGTTCTGGCAGTGTTAGTAATTAAATTTTATAATTACATATATCTAAGAAAAGGACGAGCAATTTGCTTGTCCTTTTTTTTATAATTCATTCTTACAAATGATCTAATGACTTCCTTTCTTAAGTGACTGTAATTAATATTCTAATGTTATGTAATAAAAACAAGACGCATAATATAATTGATTATTGAAATGATTTATAATCATAACGCATCAAACGATTGAAGACAACATCACCTATTCTTCTTTTGGCACTCTAAAGAGAAGGATAATACCTATTAAAAAGAAAACAAATAAGAATAAAATAGCATATCGCATTGAGGAATATTCAGAAACAAAAGCAAAAATAAACATACCGATAACAATGCCTATTTTTTCTGCTACATCATAAAAACTAAAGTAAGAAGTTGTATCGTCTGTTTCAGGCAAATATTTAGAATAGGTAGAACGGCCCAAAGACTGAACCCCTCCCATTACCAAACCAACTAAACCAGCTGCTATATAAAATTGCATTGGAGAGACCATAAAATAGGCATATACACAAAGACACATCCACATAAAATTAATTACAATAAGTGAATTTATATTACCGAATTTTGAAGCTGCTCGAGATGTTAAAATAGCTCCAAGAATAGCAACCAACTGAATAACTAAAATACTAACAATTAGTCCAATAGTTTTTTCACCATCCGAAGCCCAATTAATTTCTTTTTCCCCAAAATAAACTGCCATTAACATAATGGTTTGCACAGCCATGCTAAACACAAAAAAGGCATTTAAGTAGCGTTTTAATCTTAAATTTTGCTTCAACTGAACCCAAACAGCCTTTAATTCTTTAAAACCATTAAATACAATATCTTTTGTAACTTTATGACCAGAAGACACTCCATTTGGTAAAATTCTAAATGTGTATTGACTAAATAATGCCCACCATATTCCTACAGTAATAAACGAATAACGCATCATTTCAATTTTATCAGCATCTTCTTCTTGGGTCATTACCATAATTAAATTTGCAATTAGTAAAAGAACACTTCCTATATATCCCATTGAAAATCCTTTGGCACTAATACTGTCTTGCTGATCCTCAAAGGCAATATCTGGAAGGTAAGAATTATAAAAAACTAAACTTCCCCAATAGCCTATCAGCCCCATAAAATAGAACAATAAACTGAAGTGAATAAAACTTAGATTAAACCAATATAATCCAATACAGCCAATTGACCCTACATAACAAAAGAACTTCATGAAGTTCTTTTTGTTACCAACATAATCCGCAATACCAGAAAGAATTGGAGATAATACTGCAACCACTAAAAACGTAAAAGCTGTAACAATTGTAATTAATGTTTCTTGTTTCATTGTAAATCCAAAGGCAGACACTAATGTCTCTTTAGAGTCAAATAATGAAGAATAAAACAGAGGAAATATGGACGAAGCAATCGTTAAGGTATACACTGAATTTGCCCAATCATAAAATGCCCATGCGTTGAGAAGTTTTTTACTTCCTTTTTTAATTTCACTCATAAATGCTGATTAGTTATCTCGTATATATATATAAAAATTCATAAAAAAAGCTGCTCAAATTGAGCAGCTTCTAAAGTAAACAAATATATTTATAATCTTAGTTTATTGGTCTAAATGATGTCACTCCAAACTTTTTCGCTTCAGCTTTTGCTTCTGGTGCCATCGCTTGTAAATTCTGAATCCTTGTATCATTAGCTGGGTGAGAACTCAAAAATTCTGGTGTAGATTGCCCACCACTGTTCGCTTCCATACGTTTCCATAATTCGGCTGCCTCATCGGGATTATATCCTGCTATTGCCATAATAATTATACCTACTTTATCTGCTTCAGTTTCATGAGCTCTACTAAATGGTAACATTCCAACAACATTAGAAGCAATACCAAAAGATTGATTAAAAATCCCTAATGATTGCTCATCATTAGATAAAGCAACATTCCCAACAACAGCTAATCCCTGTTGTACATAAGCTGCACTCATTCGTTGTTGTCCATGATTAGCTAACGCATGTACAACCTCATGGCCCATAATAGCTGCTATCGCAGTTTCATTTTCTGCAATTGGTAAAATACCTGTATAAAAAGCAATTTTTCCGCCTGGCATACACCATGCATTAACTTGTTCTGACTCTATAAGGTTATATTCCCATTTGTAATCATCTAAATAGCCATGATGACCATTAGCCACTAACCAACGCTCTGCAGCAACTGATATACGTTCGCCAACACGCTTAATCATTTCGGCATCAGATGTACCAGTAATGACTTTACTTTCAGCTAATACTTGATCGTACTGAGCAAATGCAGATGGAAATAATTGGTCGTTACCAACAAATGCCATCGTTTTTTTTCCTGTGAAAGGATTTGTTGCACATGAAACTATGACAGCAACAATTAAAAAACTCAAGGTTATTTTATTAAATTTCATAAGTAATAATAAATTAAAATTATTGAAATGAAAATCTTCATTTCTAAATAATATGACACTAAAATAAGCAAATGGTCACTATGCCTTTGACTTAATTCCTTTTATATGTAACTCAGAAAAATTCTTATCCACAACAATAGATTCTATTCCGTTCGCTATTAAACTTTTATGAATTATTTTTTCATTATCTAATTGAACCTCAACAATATCGAAAGGTAGACCATGGAATTGAATATTAAAAGTTTCATAAGGTGTTGTAAATTTCCCTTCTTTATGTTGATTGATGATTAGTTCGTTAGCTTTTCCTGTGAGTTTAAAATTTCTTAAACTGTAACGACCTTTTGTATAATCAAAGCCATCATTAGCATCACTATAAAGTTCGCTTTCTTCTTTACCATCTTTATAATAAACATCTAACGTAATTTCAGTAATTTCCTTTTCACCTACATATTGTTGGATTGGGTATTTAGGAATAATAGCCCCTTCTTTTACGAAAAATGGTACACTATCAATATCAGCATCTACCCACATTTCTTTACCTCCTTTTACAACCTCATCGGTCCAGAAATTATACCAATTCCCTTGAGGAATATACATTCTACGACCTTTAGCATTTGGCTCTAATACAGGACAAGCTAAAATTTGCTCTCCAAAAATAAACTCGTCTGTTCTGTAATGTGTTTGTACATCTGCTTGATCGTATAGCACCAATGATTTTAATAATGGTGTTCCGTGATCTACATAATTCCAAAAAGCCGTGTATAAATAAGGTAATAATTGATATCTAATTTCTATAAATTTCTTTACTATTGCCGTTACATCTTCATCAAAAGCCCAAGGTTCTTGGTCTCCATGATCACCTGAAGAATGGACTCTAAAAAATGGATGAAAAATCCCTAACTGAATCCATCGTGTAAATAATTCCCCTTGTGGTTGTTCTGCAAATCCACCGATATCACTACCAGCAAAAGAGAAACCAGACATAGCCATACGTTGAGCCTGGATATTTGCAATCCATAAGTGCTCCCACGTTGCTACGTTATCTCCTGTCCAAGTAGACGTGTAACGCTGCGTACCAGAATAAGCGGCTCGTGTAATAACAAAGGGACGTTTTGGATATGAATATTTTTTCAGACCTTGGTACGTTGCTCTTGCCATCTGCATACCATAAATATTATGGGCTTTTCTGTGGCTACAAGGATTACCATCATAATCGTGACGTACATCATCTGGAAATGTTTTGTTTGGCACTTCCATAACGGCTGGCTCATTCATGTCATTCCAAACACCTTTGATGCCAATATCTTCAATAAGTTCTTGAAATAATCCAGACCACCAATCTCTCACTTCAGGATTTGTAAAATCCGGAAAATAACATTCACCAGGCCATACTTTACCTTTCATATAATCACCATCTGCACGTTTACAGAAATAATCTTTTTCTAAAGCCTCTTTAAATACAGAATACTCTTTGTCAATTTTAATACCTGGATCTATAATCGCAACGGTTTTAAACCCATCGTCTAATAATTCCTTAACCATTCGTTTAGGATCTGGAAAATATTCTTTGTTCCAAGTGAAACAACGAAACCCTTCCATGTAATCGATATCTAAATAAATAGCATCACAAGGAATCTGAAGTTTTCTAAAAGTTGACGTAATCTCCTTTACTTTGCTTTCTGGATAATAACTCCATTTACATTGGTGAAAACCTAAGGCCCAAAGTGGTGGTAAATGATGTGGTTTCCCTGTTAAATCCGTATAACTCTCTACAACATCATTCATTTTAGGACCGTAGAAAAAGTAATAATTCATTTCACCCCCTTGAGACCAGAAACTAGTAACGTTTCTTCGTTCGTGAGCAAAATCGAAAGATGATTTAAATGTATTATCAAAGAAAATACCATAGGCTTTTCCATGATGTAAACCTGTGTAAAATGGAATCGTTTTATAAATAGGATCTGTATCTTTTCCATATGCATAAGAATCAGTTACCCAATTATTATAACGCTTACCTTTAAGATTTAAATGATTTGGTTTATCTCCAAGACCATAGTAACTTTCTCCATCATTAGAGACTTTACTCATTTTAACTATGTTTCCACCATATTCGTAGCTTTCTTCCCAATGAAATCCACCTTCATCTTGGTTAATAAGTACTCCATCAATGGCATCATAGATTGATATTCTCATATCTTCCTTTAAAATCTTACAAACTAATTTAGTTGTAATGACTTCATAATACTCTTCTTTATCTTCTATTTCTAGCTTATTATATCCTATACTAGCGTATTTAGTAATTGCATAAGAGAAATCATTATCAAAATTACCAACTGTAGTATATCTAAAGCGTAACAAACTATCTCTAACAACTGTCAACTCTAAAATGACATCATTGTCTGCTGTAAAATACAGTTTATCTACATCTTTTTTAAAGTCTATTATTTTTGAAGGAAATAAATTTCCTTTATTTTCTAATTCAGTATTTATAATCATAAGTTAATTTTTAAGCAAAAATTACCCGCAAAAAAACGGAAAAATTTAAACTTTTGAAAGGGTTAGTCATCTATAATAACAATTGTTGTTAACTATTACGTTTTCGGGTTCAGTTTTTACGATTATAGAAATCTTTAATCAATTATATTATTGATTTTGTATTAAAATACTGATACTGAGCGACAAAAAAGACCTGATAAATTTTAAAAAAAAATAACAGGTCTAAGTATTCATATGACAACGATAATCTAACTTGTCTTGGTCTTTCTTGTTTTAATTGTTTTTGTATCGGATTTCGTTTTTGTCTTAGGTTTTACTGCCTTATTATACCTAAAAGCAACCATTCCTAATGGTGGAATATTAATATCTACCGAATGATCTCTATAATGCCAAGCTTCAGCTTTCGTGGTTTTTAATTTATTCTTGTAATCTCCAGATCCATAGTATTTCTTTAAATCACTATTAAAAACTTCTTTAAGCTTCCCTTTTCTTGGTACACCTAATTTGTAATTTTCTTTAGGGTTTGGTGTCATATTACAAGCAATAATCACATCGTCCTTCTCATCATTTCCTTTTCTAATATAGGTAAAAACAGAATTCTGAGAATCACCATAATCTATCCATTCAAAACCTTCTGCTTCAAACTGCTTTTCATACAATGCTGGTTCGTTTTTATAAAGTGTATTCAAATCTTTAACTAATTCTTGTACTCCTTTATGTGGGTCGTATTGCAGTAAATGCCAATCGAGACTAGTTTTAAAATTCCACTCACTACTTTGTCCAAACTCAGAACCTTGAAACAATAAATTGGTCCCAGGATGCGTAAACATATAACTATACAACAATCTTAAGTTAGCAAAACGCTGCCATTCATCACCTGGCATTTTTCCTAAGATAGAAGCTTTTCCGTATACAACTTCATCATGACTTAGTGGCAACATAAAATTCTCTGTAAACGCATAAGTCATTGAGAACGTTAAATCATTTTGATGGAATTGCCTATACACTGGTTCTTTACTAAAATAATCTAGTGTATCATGCATCCAACCCATCATCCATTTCATTCCGAATCCTAAACCTCCCATAAAAACAGGCTTAGACACTAGAGGAAATGCTGTTGATTCTTCTGCAATAGTTTGTACATCTGGAAAGGCCGAATACACAGCTTCATTCATTTCTCTTAAAAATGACATGGCTTCCAGATTTTCTCGTCCACCAAACATGTTTGGCTCCCATTCTCCTTCTTCTCTACTGTAATCTAAAAATAACATGGATGCCACAGCATCTACTCTGAAACCATCAGCATGATATTGATCTAACCAAAAAATGGCATTACTGATTAAAAATGATTTGACTTCGTTACGTCCATAATTAAAAATTAAACTCTTCCAATCTTGGTGGTAGCCTTTTCTTCTATCTGGATGTTCGTAAAGCGCAGAACCATCAAAATAACCAAGTCCATGTGCGTCTTCAGGGAAATGTGATGGTACCCAATCGAGAATAATCCCTATATCGTTCTGGTGTAATTTATCGACTAATAGTTTGAATTCTTCAGGATAGCCAAAACGTGATGTTGGTGCAAAGTAACCCGTCACCTGGTAACCCCAAGAAGGATCATAAGGAAATTCCATAATTGGCATTAACTCTACATGCGTAAAATTCATCTCTTTTACATAATTGACCAAGTCATCAGCCAACTCTACATAAGACATAAATCGATTCTCTTCAACCTGTTTTTTCCAAGAACCTAAATGCACTTCATAAACAGAAAATGGTGCGTCTAAAGCGTTGTTCTTTTTACGCTTTTTCATCCATTTGGTATCCTTCCATTTATAGTGATCATCCCAAACAATTGATGCTGTTTGTGGATTATGTTCTGCACGTCTTGCGTAAGGATCTGCTTTTTCAGTTTTTATATCATTGTTGCTACTAAGAATCTTGTACTTGTACTTGCTGCCTTTTCCTGCACCAGGAATAAAACCTTCCCAAATTCCGCTAGAATCCCAGCGAACATTTAATTTATGCTCGCCTTCAGTCCAATAATTAAAATCCCCAATTACAGATACCATTTTTGCACTTGGTGCCCAAACAGCAAAGTAAACACCTTCTACTCCATCTATAGTAGTAATGTGAGATCCAAATTTCTCATATAAACGATAGTGCTTTCCAGACTTAAAAAGATCTACATCAAAATCTGTGAAACGACTATATGCTATAACTTCTGCCATATATTAAAGTACAAACCCTTTAGGAATAACTGCACCTTTTTTAATAACTACAATACCTTCTTTAATAACATAATTTTCTGTTTCTGTATCTTCAAGATGAGGACCTCCATTGATTCTTACATCATCTCCAATTCTAACATTTTTATCGATAATGGTATTTTTAATGAAGCAGCGTTCACCTATTCCTACAAGAATTTCAGTATTATTTTTATTGATACCTTCTAATGATTCATAATCATCATTACCCATCATATAGGTATTAATAATCGTAGAATCTTTACCGATTCGAGAACGAATACCAATCACAGATTTCTCTATTTTAGCTGCTCCAATTATACAGCCTTCTGATACTACGGCTTTATCTAAACTAGTCCCTGAAATCTTAGAGGTAGGAAGTATACGCGCATTTGTATATACACGTTGCTTAGAATCGTAAAGATTGAATTGAGGTATATCGTCAGTTAGACCGATGTTTGCTTCAAAAAATGAATCTATATTTCCAATATCTGTCCAATACCCTTCAAACGGATAACTCACCGTTTTATATTTAGAGATAGACTGTGGAATAATTTCTTTTCCAAAATCCACAGTGCTTTCATCTGCCATAAGCTTAATTAGCAACTCTCTATTGAAAACGTATATGCCCATCGATCCTAAATATTCTCGACCTTGATTTCGCATTTCTTCACCAACATCAGATTTCCAATCAACTAATAAATCCGAAGATGGTTTTTCAATAAACGACGTGATGACGTTTTCCTCATTAGATTTTAAAATTCCAAATGACGTTGCATCTTTGGCGTTTACAGGATATGTTGCCACAGAAATATCTGCATTACTTTCTATATGCTTTTGAATAATGTCATTATAATCCATTTGATACAATTGATCTCCGGATAAAATTAGGGCATATTCAAATTCGTGTTGCAGAAAATGATCCATACTTTGTCTCACTGCATCAGCTGTACCTTGAAACCACTTATCACTTTTAATAGTTTGCTCCGCAGCAAGTACATCTACAAATGCAGAACTAAAAAAACTAAAATGATACGTGTTTTTAATATGTCTATTTAGAGAGGCAGAATTAAACTGCGTTAAGACATACATACGCTTCATATCAGAATTTATACAGTTTGAAATTGGTATATCTACTAATCTATATTTACCAGCTATTGGCACTGCAGGTTTGGAACGTTTTTCTGTTAATGGATATAATCGAGACCCTTGGCCTCCTCCTAGTATAATTGACAATACTTTATCGTTTATCATAGTTCTTGTTTAATTAAAATTAGCTTCGTTTTATTTAGTTATTTAGGTTATTGAATTATATAAGTCAATATAGGCTTTCGCTGAGACCTTCCAAGAGTGGTCGATACTCATAATATGTTTTCGGTTGGCTTTAAAATCTTTTTGATTATTATAGAACTCTTTTCCTCTATTTATTGAATACACAATATCTTGAATAGATACTTCATTATGACAAATACCAAAACCATGATCACCTATATCTATTACCGTGTCTTTTAAACCTCCAATGCGTCTTACGACAGGCACTGTTCCGTATCTTAGAGAATACATTTGGTTTAGTCCGCACGGCTCTACACGCGATGGCATTAATAAAAAGTCTGCTCCTGCATAAATGATATGTGAAAGCTTTTCATCATAACCGATGTAGGCATTATAATGTCCGCTATGCCTTGGTATAAGTTCAAACAATTGGCGCTCTGTATCCTTAGATCCAGATCCTAAAACAATGACTGACACATCTTTAGAACGCAACGCATAGTCTAGTGCATAAGGCAAAAGCTCGGCTCCTTTTTCACCTACTAAACGCCCAATAAAGGCAAATAAAGGTTTACTTTCATCTAAATTAAATTGTGAGCATAACCATTTTTTATTCGCTTTTTTACCAACTTCAACTGTTGCTTTTTTATAATTCTTTATAATATATTTATCAGTCTCTGGATTCCATACTTCAGAATCTATACCATTTAAAATACCTACAGCCTTAAAATTTTCATGAGACAACAATGACTCTAGTCCATTAGCGCTATATTTTAATTCTTCCATGTAACTTGGGGAAACCGTAGTCACACGCCAAGCACATTTTATAGCTGCTGCTAATGGGTTAATCATACCTTCCCACATTAATAGGCCTACCTTTTCAATATTAAATTGTGGAATCTTATACAAGTTATCATACGCCATCCATCCTTGATATTGTGCATTATGAATAGTCGTAATAACAGGAATTTTATTTAAAGACTCGTACTTATAACTTTCTTGAGCCATAAACGGAATTAAGCCTGTGTGATGGTCATGACAATGAATAAAGTTAGGTTTCTCTTCCAAAGTTAGTATCCAATCTAAAACGGCTATTTGAAATGCTAAAAAGCGATTAGTATCATTATCAGTGTAAACACTTTCCGTATAAAGTAAATCACCAATATGAATAAAGAAAATATCGAATTCTAAAATATTAGAATCTTCAATTTTTAAAATATTATAATGTAATTCTTGATTACCCAATCTCAAATTAGATTCGTAAACGGATGTGAATTTATGTGATTGCGTAAACTTATTGTTATAAAAAGGCATTATCACAGCACTATTAGCACCAATTTCATTTTGGTACTTAGGTAAAGCGCCTACAACATCAGCCAAACCACCTACTTTAGCAATTGGGTAACATTCTGCACTTATATGAAATATTTTCATTGACATTTATAAACTTATTGTTGTTGCTGTTAAATTTAACAATAATTAAAATAAATTCACGCATTATTTTGGATGTAATTTAAAAATAACATTGACAATACATTGTAATGAATTATACATCATATCGACTAAACCCATAAAGAATAATTTAAAAAAATTAGATTTTGAAAAAGATAGCATTAATAATGATTATTAGTTTGTTTTTCAGCTGTAATAGTTCAGCTCAAAAAACGGAAACTAAAACTAAAGAAACCTTTGATATTACAAAAACGGAAGCCGAATGGAAAGCGCAACTCTCAGCAGAACAATATCATGTTTTAAGAGAAGCGGGAACTGAACGTCCTTTTTCTAGCCCTTTAGATAAAAATTACGAAAAAGGTGTTTACCATTGTGCCGCTTGCGACACACCGCTTTTTAAAAGTGAGCACAAATTTGATTCTGGCACAGGTTGGCCAAGTTTTGACCGTGTAATTGAGGGTAATGTTGCCTTTGGAACAGATACCAAAATTGGTTATACTAGAGATGAAGAACACTGTGCAACTTGTGGAGGACATTTAGGACATGTATTTAATGATGGCCCAAGAGAAACCACAGGCAAACGTCATTGCATTAATGGAGATGCGTTGAAGTTTGTTCCTGCTGAAGGATAAGCTTCTCCAAATAAATACAATTTATTTTTAGAAATTAAATGTTTCGTTACGCACGTATGCCCTTTCTTAAAATGGCCTCTGTATAACGAAACATACAATAGTTGTGCTGCGTTCTATAAGCATTAAACTTTTTTGTGTACTTCGACCCTCAAACTTCTATCTTACTTTGTTATCTTTGCCTCCCATGCAAAAAAAGGTTAACATATTAAACAAGAAGGCCAAATTTCAGTACGAAATATTAGATAAATATACGGCTGGAATTGTACTTACAGGAACTGAGATTAAATCCATAAGATCTAGCCAAGCATCTATTGCTGAAAGTTTTTGTGAATTTAATGACAAGGGTGAATTGTTTGTTATTAATATGACGGTTGAAGAATACAAATATGGTACCTATTACAACCACAGACCAAAAGCCGAACGTAAACTTTTACTTAATAAAAAAGAGCTTAAAAAACTGAAGAAAGAAATGGATGTAAAAGGTAATGCTATCATTCCTTTAAAATTATTTCTTAACGACAGAGGTTTGGCTAAGCTTATTATTGGATTAGGGAAAGGTAAAAAACTCTACGATAAACGCGAGACCATTAAAGATCGTGACAATAAGCGAAACTTAGATCGTATCAAAAAAGATTTCCGATAACTTTAAGATTGCTATAACTTTTCTACAACAAATTTTAGTCTAAGTTTGACATGAGCTAGGCAACCATTTCATTTTTATTTGCTTCTAAATAAATAATAACGATTAATATTCGTTTTATTTTTGATTCATTTAATCTTTGGAATCTATGCCTTTATATATCATCAATCAAATCAATATGACTAAAAAACTACTCAGTATCTTCCTAATTGTTTTCACTACGCTAGTTTCTGCACAAATCAAAGGAAATATTACAGACCATAACAACGAACCGCTTCCATTTGTAAATATCTTAATCGAGAATACTTACAAAGGTACTACGAGCAATGATGACGGTTATTATGAACTCAATATTTCAACACCAAAAACTTATACTATTGTATATAGTTATCTCGGCTATAAAACGGTAAAAAAGACCATTACGATAGAAAAATTCCCGTTTGAATTAGATATCATTTTAGTAGAAGAATCAGTATCGCTCAACGAAGTTGTAATCGACTCTGAAAACGATCCAGCAATAGCCATAATGCGCCAAGCCATTGAACAACGAAAAGCCAATCTTGAAAAGATTAATTCATTTAAGGCCGATTTCTATTCTAGAGGCTTAATTAAAATTAAGGATGCACCCGAAAAAATAATGGGTCAAGATGTTGGTGATTTAGGAGGTGGCTTAGATTCCACAAGAAGCGGAATCATCTATTTATCGGAAACCATTTCTAAAATTCAGTTTCTGAATCCTGATAAGCTTAAAGAAAACATTACAGCATCAAAAATTAGTGGAGATAGCAACGGCTTTAGCTTTAATAGTGCTTTAGATGTAGACTTTAATTTTTATAATAACACCATTCGTTTTGGTAATGAAATTGTTTCTCCTATTGCTAATAATGCTTTTAATTATTACCGCTACAAGCTTGAAGGTATTTTTTACGACGACAGAGGAAACCTCATAAACAAAGTAAAAGTTATACCCAAACGTAAAAATGACCCTGTATTTTCTGGCTTCATTTATATTGTGGAAGATCAGTGGGATATTTTTGCTATTGAATTAGATATTACTGGTGTTCAAGCACGTATTCCTATGGTAGATGTCATTTCTCTGCAACAGAGTTTTTCGTATTCTGAATCAGATGATATCTGGGCTCAAATTTCGCAAAGTATCAATTTTAAATATGCACTTTTCGGCATTAAAGGTGAAGGTCGTTTTACGGCAGTTTACAGTAATTACGAATTTAATACTGGCCTTACTAGAAAAGATTTTAGTCGCGAAATTGTGGCTTTCGAAAAAGAAGCCAACAAGAAAGATTCTATATTCTGGAATGCTATTAGACCTGTGCCTTTAACTGCTGAGGAACGTACCGATTATATAAAAAAAGATAGTATTCAAATTCTACGCGAGTCTAAACCATACTTAGATTCTATAGATGCTGTAAGAAACAAATTCAAACTAGGAAGTATCTTAGGCTATACCTATCAAAATTCTCATAAAGATTATCGCTTAGGTTATGACATTCCATTGCTAGGAGTGCAATTTAATACCGTTCAAGGTTATACGGCTAATGCCAATGTGTTTTACACAAAGAATTATGACGATTTTAAACGCTTTTTTAGAGCTAGTGGAAATATTCAATATGGATTTTCTGATGAACGTTTACGTGCAACAGTTGCGTTATTGTATAAATTCAACAGTATTAGTAATTCCTTTTTAAGGGTCTCTGGTGGAGTTTCTGCAGAACAATTTAATCCATCCAATCCTATTTCTCCATTAATCAACTCCGTAAGCACACTCTTTTTTGAAGATAATTACATGAAGCTATATGACAAGAGTTATGTTGCTTTAAATTATTCGGAAGAACTATTTAACGGCTTCAGATTATATACAGGTGTAAGTTACGAAAGACGAAAAGCACTTTTCAACACTACAGACCAAACATTTATTAATGAAGAGAACGATGTATATACGAGTAACAATCCACTAGATGAAACTGCTTTTGGAATTGCCCCTTTTCAAACCCATAATATTATTAAAGCGAATATTGATGCCAGAATCAATTTTGGGCAAGAATATTTGAGTTATCCTGATGCTAAATACAATGTTGGTAACGACGATTACCCAACCCTGTACTTAGGTTACGAAAAAGGATTTGGCGCCACCAATAGCGATTATAATTTTGATAAAATTAAAGCAAGCCTTATACAATCGTTTAATGTAAAAGACAAAGGTCGATTGATGTACAATCTAAAGGCCGGCACCTTTTTTAATGCCGATGATATGGCCTTTATGGATTACCAACATTTTAATGGTAACCAAACGCACGTTAGCACAGTAGGGAATTATACCAATGTATTCAACAATTTAGATTATTATGCGGCGAGCACCAATGATTCCTATTTTGAAGCACATGTAGAACACGATTTTAACGGCTTTTTACTCGGGAAAATGCCATTATTAAATAAGTTGAATTTTAACTTAGTCATTGGCGCACATGTATTAGCCACACCAGATTTTAAACCGCATCAGGAATATTCCGTTGGTATTGATAATATCGGTTGGGGAAAATGGAGATTCTTAAGAGTTGATTATTTGCGCTCTTACCAAAGCGGATTTCAGAGTGATGCTATTGTGTTTGGTTTGAAATTCTTTTAATTTTATAAGAAATAAAATGCGATGAAAAAATCCCTATTTCTAATTTTTGTTATTTGTATATTTAATTGCGAATCTAAAACAACTAATGAAAGGACTAATTTAAATCACACAATAGACAGTCTTAAAGTAGAACTTTTAAACGCTAATAATATTATAAATTCACTTAAAGGAGAAGCTAACAAAATAATAGAACCTAAATACAATAATGAAAATTTTGATTCTTTCTTTTGGAGTTTTATGACTGACTCCACTTTTCAAATGAATCGAATAAAGTTTCCACTCACTTATATAACATGGAAAGATGATTTAGGTGGACCTATTGATACTCTATCATTACCTAAAAACAAATGGAAATACAATTCATTTTATATAAATACAGCTAGTGAAAGAACCCAAATATATGATAACTTTGATTTAATTTTACGACCGACAAACGAACGTGTTATTCATTGGTATGGGGTTGAAACAGGAGGTGATTCCAAATACTATTTTGAAGGCAAAAACGGAAAATGGTATTTAGTACAAAAAGAGCAACTTGGGGACTAAATTAATAAATAAGCCAATCTAAAAAATTAATATGAAAACAAAAACCACACTACTTTTATTTCTTATCACGGTAAGTATTTCAGCTCAAGAAAAGATAGATTATTCTAGCAAAGTCACCACCATAGATAGTACCATAGCGACCTTATACTCCGTAATTTCCGGGAACAAAGGAGAAGCGCGAAATTGGGACCTATTTAAGCATTTATTCAGAGAAGATGCTAAACTTATTCCAATAGGAAAAAAAGATAAAAAAATAACGGTGCGTTACATGTCTACAGAAGATTATATTAAAACTTCTGGACAATGGTTAGTCGATAATGGCTTTCATGAAGTTGAAATAAAACGAGAAACACAAACTTTTGGAGACTTTGCACACGTTTTTAGTACTTACGAATCTTACAAAAACAAAGACGACGAACAACCATTTATGCGCGGTATTAATAGTATTCAATTATTTAATGATGGCACGCGTTGGTGGATTATTAATTTATATTGGAAACAAGAATCTAAAGAAGTTCCTATTCCTGAAGCTTATTTACCTAAACAATAGTTTAAATAGTACCTTATGTCAGTTCGAGTTAATTTCAAGAGGTACAAAAGAAATTTGTATCGAGAACCTTGATACCCTTTTTCCAACAATTAACATTTTTTTTAAAAATTGTAAAATTGTAAATAGCATATTTGCGAAGTGAAAATTTCAAACTACATAAAACAGCTGACCTCTATCCTATCCATAATTGGGTTGGTTGTCCTATTGATTTTTTCCCCTTGTAAAGTCCGAAATTCTATTCAAGAGGTTTTTGAAACTCCCAAAACAGAAGTTTCAAACAAAAGCATATCGTCTCTAAAAAATGGCAGTTGTGATATTTCTACAGATACAGAAACGATAATTTCAACAGCTAATCAGAGCCTTCAACTTTCGAAAGCTATTTTAATAAAGCACAAGCAATTTAATATTAAAACGGCTTCACTTGCTGATAGACCTATAACACAATATTACAATGCTAGAGCCGAAATTCCGCCTTTAGCTCCTTACTATATTCTCTTTCAAAATAATAAAGCATATCTATAACTAATTTTCTTCACACCTAAGTCTAGCATTCTAGCTAGTAGAAAATTATTACTCAAATTATAGATATACAACATGAATTTACATATTAAAAACGATTCGGGTTTCTTAGCCCTTGCAGTCAGAATGGTCATTGGTTGGACGTATTTTTCTGCATTTTTTAGACGCACCATTTTAGCCAACAAATTAGATCCAGAATTACCTGGTTATATTGGAGAAAAATTTAACCATTTCCTCCCCAACGCTTTAGGCATAAAACCTATTATTCAATATTTGGTAGAAAATCCAGATATACTCTATTATAATATGGTGGCTTTTACTATAATTGAAGGTATTGTTGGTTTGTTTATCATATTCGGATTATTCACCAGATTAATGAGTATTGGAGTCTTTGGATTGGCCATGGGAATCCTTTTAGGTTCGGGTTGGATTGGCACAACGTGCTTAGATGAATGGCAAATTGGAGTGCTTGGTATAGCCACTGGTTTTGTTTTATTCCTAACAGGAAGCGGACGATTTTCTTTAGATAATTATTTAATGAATAAGAATGTCGCTTTCACTAAAAAGAAATGGTTTGCTTGGTTAGGTTCTGGCTTACATCCTATTAAAGACAATCTATTTGGTAAAGTTGTAATTGTGGGTTCATTTTTTATATTAGGACTAACCCTCTATACAAATCAAGTGTTTCATGGTGGACTTTGGGGAACTTTGCACAACAAATCTGTAAAACCTAAACTTGAAATTACGGAAGGAAAATTGGATAAAAACGGACTTTCTTTTGATGTTTTTAGAGTTGAAGGTGTTGATGTTTATGGAGCTTGGATTATTGGAATAGAACTTAAAGATAAGAACGGCAATGTGGTTACAAACTATACTCAAAATCAGTTGGCCAACTTACCTGAACATGTTATAGATAATTATTATATCGCAAAAATTAAATCCGGAAAGCACAGTTTAATTGTGCCTTTAGGTGCAAAAGCTAAACTAAAATTGAATACGTCTACCATTCTGAATTTACCAAGAGGGACTTACACTTTAAAAATGACTGATATTAGTGGAGCTAGCTGGGAACGTCAAATAACTAAATAGTAAATTTAAAATAACAACTCCTAAAATTGTGGCTTTTCGCTATTCGTTTTAGGAGTTTTAGGAGTTTTAGGAGTTTTATTTTCAAAAAACAAATCTCAGATTTAAGTGATGTTTATTTTTAAGTGTTTATTTTTATGGCAATCACTAAATGACACCAAGCTTCCATGCCGAAATTTAAAAATCAAATCCTTATTATCTTAGTTTTGGCTAGTGTTTCATGTATACAACATAAAAAGAAAGATATATTAGAAAAATCATCTGCGACTTCAAACTCGGGACTCCAACTAGGTATAATAGATACAATATATTCCAAAATGCTCAACCAAGAGCGAGAACTTATTATCTATATTCCGGAGAGCGCAAAAGACCCTAACAGGAAAAGAAAACAGTATCCAGTAGTTTATTTGTTGGATGGTCGTTATAATTTTGTTCCGTTTGTGGGAATGCTGAAACAGTATAGTGAAATGCATGATACTAAAATCCTACCTGAAATGATTGTAGTAGGCATATCTAATATTAATAATGAAAGCCGAATGATGGATTTCTCTCCAACTACAGCCCGAAAACCAAAACAGTTTGGAGGAGGATCTCAGTTTCTAGAATTTATAAAAACTGAACTATTTCCTTATATAGAGCAAAATTATTCAGGTGCTCAACACCGAACAATTATTGGACACTCTTTTGGAGGTTTAGTCGTTATGCATGCGCTAACCAAGCATCCCGAAATGTTTGATAATTATTTATTGATAGATGGCAGTCTTTATTTTGACAATAACCTTTTCCTAAACAATCCAACTTATAGTTTAAAGGGAAAGCATTTTCAAAATAAAAATCTTTATATAGCTATTGCAAATACGGCCACTTATGGAAGTAATCTAGAAAGTATAAAAAAAGACACCATTAACGCTAATAAATATGTGCGTCATTCCTTAGACCTTGTTGATCAAATAAATTATTCTGATACGAACTTGAATATGGGTTGGAAATATTATAATAACGATACTCACGGAAGTACGGCATATTTAGCTCAACTAGACGGTTTACGTTTTTTTTATTCTTGGTTTGAATTTAAAGAAGAGCACAAATACCGTAGCAAATTTTTTGTACCCGAAACTAGTGATGATCACTTTGCTAGTTTAACAAAAAAACATTTTAATAGGGTATCACAAAATTTAGGTTATACGTTTAAACCTGATAAAAATTGGGTTAGTAGTAATGCTAGTATGCTGCTTAACTATCATAAATTACCTGAACAAGCACGTGAAAATTATGAACTTAATATTGAATATTATCCCAATAGACCGAGCGTTTTTAAAGATTTAGCTGACTTTTACTTATTACAAAACGATACTGTTCACGCAAAAAAATACTATACTAAAACTCTTGAATTAGAAAATAATCCTAATGTTCAGAGTATCTTAACAGCACTAGAAAATTAAAAATCCATTGAATTATGATCATCTCACCAAAATCCATTTCAACTTTAATTATTGCGTTGTCAATTTCAATCATAAGTTGCGCCCAAAACACCACAGAAAAAACAACACCTATTTTTAAAGATGGAGAAGCTCAAATTGTTGAAGCTTTTAGTAATACCAATAAATGGATTCGACACGATTTATGGGTCGAAACAGAATTTGACACTGATGGAGATGGCAAACCAGATCGTATGCATGTCGCCGTAACGCGACCAGAGCAAACAGAAACTGAAGATCTAAAACTACCAATAATCTATGTTACTAGCCCTTATTTTGCAGGAGTTGCTGCAGATTTACCAGGAGTGATGTGGGATGTTGAAATAGAATTAGGAGAATCGGCAAAAGAACGCGTTCATCCTGAAGTCACCAGAAGAGGTCACCGACCAATTATTTCTAATTCGCACTTAAGAAAATGGGTACCTAGAGGTTATATCGTAGTTCATTCTTCATCACCAGGAACTGGTTTATCTGATGGAGCACCAACTATAGGAGGAGAAAATGAATCTTTAGCTCCAAAAGCAGTAATCGATTGGTTGTGTGGCAGAGCGAAAGGTTACACCGAACGTGAAGGTAGCGAAGAGATTAAAGCTTATTGGTCTACAGGAAAAGTGGGAATGACTGGCACATCCTATAACGGCACTTTACCTCTAGCAGCTGCAACGACAGGAGTTGAAGGTTTAGAAGCTATTATTCCTATTGCGCCAAATACCTCGTATTATCATTATTACCGTTCTAATGGCTTAGTACGTTCGCCTGGTGGTTATTTAGGTGAAGATATTGATGTCCTTTATGATTTTGTACATAGTGGGAAAGAAGAAAACAGGCCATACAATAACGAAACCATAAGAGATACCGAAATGAAAAACGGTATGGATAGAGAAACTGGCGATTATAATGAATTTTGGGAAGGACGAGATTACTTAAACCAAATGGATAACATGAAAGCTGCTTTATTGATGTCTCATGGTTTTAACGATTGGAATGTGATGCCTGTGCATAGTTACCGCATTTACAAAGCCGCAAAAGAAAAAGGCTTACCAACTCAGATTTACTATCACCAAAATGGCCATGGTGGACCACCTCCAACGTCTATGATGAATAAATGGTTTACAAAGTATCTTCATGGTATTGACAATGGTGTTGAGAACGCGGAGAATAAATCTTATATTGTTAGAGAATATGATGATCCACAAGAACCAACAGCTTATAAAGATTATCCAAATCCTGAAGCTTCAGATGTTTCTTTAAATTTAACATATGGCGGCACATCCATTGGTGGCTTAACACTGAACAAAGTTCCGGTGGCAGGCGAAATGCTTTCAGATGACGCCTCAATTTCAGGAAGTGAACTTGCACAAGCTACAAATTCAAAAAACAGATTACTATATGTTACTCCTAAATTGAAAGAAGATCTTCACATTTCTGGTGTCCCACAAGTCACCATTACATTAGCCAGCAGTAAACCAGCAGCCAATTTATCGGTTTGGTTGGTCTCGTTACCTTGGCAAGAAGGGAAAGATGTAAAGATTACGGATAACATCATTACAAGAGGTTGGGCAGACCCTAAAAATCATAAATCGCTATCTAAAGAGGAAAATTTAGTCATAGGAAAAGATTATACGATAACTTTCGATTTACAACCTGATGATCAAATTATAAAAGCAGGACAACAAATTGGCTTAATGATATTTTCAAGCGACAAAGAATTTACATTACATCCAAAACCAGGTACTGAACTGATGATACATTTAGGAAGTACTCAATTGAAATTACCAATTGTTGGTGGAGATGATGCTTATACGAAGGCTACGGACTAGCATTTCCTGGCGTCAGTTCGAGTGAATTTTAAGAGGCACGAAGAAAATTTGTATCGAGAACCAATGTTAGATCACAAACTAATTTTTGTCCTCTAACATCGGTACAAATCTGAAATCACCAAATTCATGTTTTTCAAATTCTTTTGGTCCTTTTCTAATAAACATCGTCATCACTTGTACATCATCTCCAACAGGAATCACAAGACGTCCTCCAATAGCTAATTGACTCAATAAAGGGTTAGGTACATAAGGTGCACCTGCTGTTACAATAATACTTTGAAACGGAGCCTCAACGGGCAAACCTTTATAACCATCGCCAAATATGAGACTTTTTGCTCTGTAACCCAACTTAGGTAAAAATTTAGACGTCTTTTTAAAGAGTTCTTGTTGACGCTCAATACTATACACCTTTGCTCCCAATTCTAATAACACAGCGGTTTGATAACCACTACCAGTTCCTATTTCTAAAACTTTATCACCAGGTTTTACTTGTAATAATTCAGATTGAAACGCTACCGTATAGGGTTGAGAAATGGTTTGGTCTGCAGCAATAGGAAACGCTTTATCTTGGTAAGCATGATCTATAAAACTAGAATCCATAAAGAAATGTCTAGGAATTTTACCAATGGCTTTTAAGACACCTTTATCTTTAATGTCTTTATTAATCAGTGTATCAACAAGTTTTAGACGCATCCCTTGATGCTTAAATGTATCTTTCAAAGCGTAGTTTAGTTTCCGTAAAAATAGCTCAAAGAAAAGCAAAATCCAACCTCAAAAAGTTCAAATTATTAAAACAAAATTTCAAATTCTAATTTATATCTTAGAAACAATCTTTTAAGGGATCAGTATCTGTTTTCCTTCTGAAATATTCACTTATCAATTTCGCAGTATTTTATATTTTCTTTTTTCAATTTCTGAGCGAAAACGACTATTTTTGTTAAAAACAGAAAAACATGCTAAAAGCGGGAGTTCTCGGTGCTGGTCACCTTGGTAAAATTCATTTAAGATTACTTAATCAATCCAATAAATATGACCTGGTCGGTTTTTACGATGCAGATGCTGAAAATGCAAAACGTGTTGTAGAAGAATTTGGGTATACCTATTTTGATTCCATAGATGATTTAATCGATGCTGTAGATATTGTTGATATTGTCACTCCTACCCTTTCCCATTATGATTGTGCGAAACAAGCCATTAAAAAAGGGAAACATATCTTTATAGAAAAGCCAATTACAAATACCGTTGAGGAAGCCGAAACTATTAGAACTTTGGTGGCAGAACACGGAGTAAAAGGTCAGGTTGGTCATGTAGAGCGTTTTAACCCTGCTTTTATTGGAGTGAAAGATCAGATTAAAAACCCGATGTTTATTGAATGTCACAGACTTGCTGAATTTAATCCTCGAGGTACAGATGTACCTGTGGTTTTGGATTTAATGATTCATGATATAGATATTATTCTTTCGGTGGTTAAATCACCTGTAAAACATATTTCTGCAAGTGGAGTTTCAGTCGTAAGTGAAACACCAGATATTGCGAATGCACGTATAGAATTCAAAAATGGCTGTGTAGCAAATTTAACAGCGAGTAGAATTTCATTAAAGAACATGCGTAAAACACGCTTCTTTCAAAGAGATGCGTACATCTCAGTCGATTTTTTAGAAAAGAAATGTGAAGTGGTTAAAATGAAAGATGCTCCAGAACAACCTGGTGATTTTGATATGATTCTTCAAAATGCAGAAGGCATTAAAAAACAAATCTATTTCGATAATCCAGATATAGCCAACAATAATGCTATTTTAGATGAACTCGAAACATTTGCTGATGCCATTACTAACAACACAAAACCGATTGTAACGTTACATGATGGTACTGAGGCCTTACGTGTAGCCAACATGATTATTAATCAGTTTTAAAATCCAAAAGAGGCCCTTCCTTATCCCTTCCCAGAAGGAAGGAGATACTCGTACGAATCACTCAAACCCTTAAAAGAAATAGTAAATTAGACATAAATTAACATAACATTTTCCTTTCGTAGCCTGTGCTAAGCGCAGTCGAAGTAGAAAGGATTAAGGATAGAAAACAAAATTCTCATTTCGCCCGAGTAAGAATTCCTTCCCTTTGGGAAGGTTAGGATGGGCTTTTTAAAATTATGAAAAACATAGCAGTTATAGGTGCAGGAACCATGGGAAATGGTATTGCGCATACCTTTGCACAATCTGGATTTAACGTTCAACTTATTGATATTAGTGAAGCTTCCCTAAAACGAGGGATGGATACCATTTCTCGAAATTTAGATAGAATGGTCGCTAAAGAAAAAATAAGCGAGGATGATAAATCGACTACTTTAGGAAACATTACAACATTCACAAGTACTGAAGACGGTGTAAAAAATGCTGATTTAGTCGTTGAAGCAGCCACAGAAAACATCGATTTAAAATTAACAATATTTAAACAACTCGACGAGGTTTGTGATGAAAACACCATTTTAGCAACTAATACCTCCTCTATTTCAATTACTCAAATTGCAGCCGTAACATCACGACCAGAAAAAGTTATAGGCATGCACTTTATGAACCCTGTACCAATTATGAAATTGGTAGAAATCATTAGAGGTTATAGCACTAGTGATGACGTCACAACAACTATTATGGAGCTCTCAAAAACTTTAGGTAAAGTACCAACAGAAGTTAACGATTATCCAGGTTTTGTTGCCAACCGTATTTTAATGCCAATGATCAACGAATCTATTGAAACCCTTTACAATGGAGTTGCAGGTGTTGAAGAGATTGATACCGTAATGAAATTAGGAATGGCACATCCAATGGGACCGTTACAACTTGCTGATTTTATTGGTTTAGATGTTTGTTTATCTATTCTTAATGTGATGTACGATGGCTTTAAGAATCCAAAATACGCACCTTGTCCTCTATTAGTTAATATGGTAATGGCAGGAAAATTAGGTGTGAAATCTGGAGAAGGGTTTTATGATTATGCTGAAAGTCGGAAGGCTGAGAAGGTCTCTAAGCAATTCTTTAAGTAAACAGTGGTCAGTCGTCAGTGGTCAGTGGTCAGTAAATTGAAGATATGCTTATTGAACAATAAAACATTATGAAATTTCAAGATTTACTTGCTTATAAGAAAGGATTTGATTTGGCTATGAAAATATTGAATGTATCGAAATCTTTTCCTAAGGAAGAGACCTATTCATTAACTGATCAAATTAGACGTTCTTCACGAAGTGTTTGTGCAAATATGGCAGAAGCATATAGAAAACGCCTTTATCCAAAACATTTCATAAGTAAATTAACAGATTGTGATGCTGAAAATTCAGAAACGCAAACATGGTTAGAATTTTCTTTAGCATCAAATTATATTAGTACAGAACAATTTAATGAACTCACAGAACAAAGTATTGAAGTAGGAAAACTTATAAATTACATGATTCGAAATCCAGAAAAATTTGGATCTCAAAAAATCTAAATTTACTGAATACTGATTACTGAACACTGATTACTGAACACTGATTACTGAACACTGACCACTGAATACTTTTAAATGCCCAAAATAATCCCATTCAAAGCCGTAAGACCAACCAGAGCAATCGTTGGCCTCGTTGCTGCGCGTCCTTATCAAAGCTATACAATTGATGAACGTGAATCTCGAATGGCTTATAATCCTTATAGTTTTCTTCATATTGTGAATCCTGGTTATAAATACGATCAAGAAGTGACTGGAAAAGAGCGCTATAGATTGGTTAAGAACAGATATTCAGAATTTAAGGAGGATGGTGTGTTTGTTCAAGATGAAAAACCATCGTTTTATGCGTATAAAATTGTGAATCGTCATGGCCAAGAATTCAATGGTATTATTGCAGCTACAAGTGCAGAAGATTACGAAAATGACCTCATAAAAAAGCATGAAGATACGATTGCCAAACGTGAAGAAACCTTTAAAAGCTACTTACAAACCGTTGGATTTAATGCCGAACCTGTTTTATTAACTTATCCTGATAATACTGTAATTGCTGAGATTATTAAAGACACTCAAAAGGGACATGCTGAGTTTGAATTCACGATGACTTATAGAGACACGCATTATTTATGGAAAATAGATACTGATGATACTATTGCAACCATTCAAAAAGAATTCGAAAAAATGAAAACCGTTTATATTGCTGATGGTCATCATAGATCGGCTTCATCTTACCTTTTATACAAAGATGAAAAAGCAAAGAACCCTAACCATAACGGCAGTGAGTCTTATAACTTTTTTATGTCGTATTTAATTCCGGAATCGGATTTAGTGATTCACGAATTCAATAGACTTGTTACAGATTTAAATGGACTCACGAAAGAAGAATTTTTAATACAACTAGATGCTTCTTATCGCATTGAAAACAGAGGCTCAATGCCTTATAAGCCCTCTAAACCACATCATTTTAGTATGTATTTGGATGGTGAATTTTATTCACTTCTTTTACGAAAAACAGCTTTTGAATTTAACACAGCATTAGACCAATTAGATGCGTATTTACTTTATAAAACGATTCTTCAATCTATCCTAGGAATTGATGATTTAAGACATGATAATAGAATTTCGTATGTTAATGGGCAACACGAAATGATTACCATTAAGAGTGGTGTAGATAGTGGAGAGTTTAGTGTTGGTTTTGGTATGTGTCCTTCTAATGTGCAACAAATGAAGCAAATTGCAGACGAAGGTTTAACAATGCCTCCAAAGAGCACTTATATTTTACCTAAATTAAGAAGTGGTATTACTATATTTGAGTATTAAAAAAAGTTGCTTCGTTTGTCGATTAGTTGTTGAGTCAAACAACTAAATAACAAGTAACTTAACAACAAACATTACAAATGAACATTCAAGAAAACTTAAATAATATAAAATCAACCTTACCAAAAGATGTCACTTTAGTTGCGGTTTCAAAAACCAAACCTGTATCGGATTTAATGGAAGCTTATAATGCTGGTCAACGCATTTTTGGAGAAAATAAAATTCAAGAAATGGCAGATAAATATGACGAAATGCCAAAGGATATTGAATGGCATATGATTGGTCATGTACAGCGGAACAAGGTAAAATATATGGCTGAATTTGTGAGTTTAATTCATGGTGTTGAAAGCTTCAAATTATTAAATGAAATTAACAAACAAGCTAAAAAGCATGATAGAGTTATAGACTGTTTACTTCAAATTAAAATTGCTGAAGAAGATAGTAAATTTGGTATGTCTGCTTCGGATGCTTCTACCCTTTTACAATCCGATGAATTTTCAGATTTAAAGAACATCAAAGTTATTGGTGTTATGGGTATGGCCACTTTTACAGATGACATGATACAAGTTGAAAACGAATTCAAATTCCTAAAACACACATTCACAGAACTTAAAGTCATAAACCCAGGATTTAAAACTATAAGTATGGGCATGAGTGGCGACTATAAGCTAGCAATTGACTGCGGAAGTACTATGGTTCGGGTAGGAAGTAGTATCTTTGGTTCAAGGAATTATAATTAACATAGCATTGCCATACGGTATATCGAAGCTTTATTATCACTAAAACAGATTGCTTCACACTGTTCGCAATGACGTAAAACAACAAACAACATTTACGCAATACTAGACATAGAAACCACTGGTGGGAAATTCAATGAAGAGGGCATTACAGAAATAGCAATTTACCAATTTGATGGGCATAAGGTAACGGATCAATTTATTTCTTTGGTGAATCCAGAACGTGATATTCAACCTTTTGTAGTGAATCTTACAGGCATAAATTCTAACATGCTTAAAAATGCACCTAAATTTTATGAGGTTGCCAAACGCATTGTTGAAATCACTGAAGATTGCATCATAGTCGCTCACAATTCTTCGTTTGACTATAGAATCCTAAAAACCGAATTTAAACGTTTAGGATTTCCATTTAAAAGAAAAACACTTTGCACGGTTGAGCTGTCTCAACAACTCATTCCAGATATGCCATCCTATAGTTTAGGTAAATTAACACGCTCTCTAGGTATCCCAATGAGTGAACGCCATAGAGCTAATGGCGATGCAATGGCTACCGTAAAGTTGTTTAAATTACTACTCAATAAAGACCTAGATAAAGTTATTGTTAAGGACGCCATTAAGGTTGAACAAAAATCTAAAATGGCTCCAAATCTATTAGATATTATAGACGAACTACCTTCGGATGTTGGAGTCTACTATATTCATAATGCAAACGGAGAAATCATTTACATTGGCAAAAGTAAGAACATTAGAAAACGAATACTTCAGCATTTTACAGGTACTAATTCTAAATCCAAGAAAATTCAAAGATTAGTGAGTACTGTAACGTATGAGAAAACAGGAAGTGAGCTTGCTGCATTATTAAAAGAAAGTGCAGAAATAAAAGCAAACAAACCCATTTTCAATAGAGCATTACGAAGAACCATTTTCACCCATGCATTATACAGTTTTACAGATAAAAACGGTTATATAAATCTTTATATTGATAAATCTAGCAGAGAAGAAACACCTATTACTACCTTTAATACAAGAGCGAGTGGGAAAAATTTTATGTTTAAAGCTGCTGAAGACTATAGGTTGTGTCAAAAGCTTACCGATTTATACACCACAAAAACAACGTGTTTTAAATATGACGTAAAAGAATGTAATGGTGCATGCATTAATGAAGAGCCTATAGCGGCTTATAATGAAAGGGTGAATTCACTTATTGAAAAATTCAGCTACTCTAATAAAGATATGCTTATCATTGACAAAGGTCGTACAATAGAGGAAAAAAGCGTGTTTTTAATAGAAAATGGGATTTTTAAAGGCATGGGATTTTTTGATTTAAACCATCAAATAAATAATAGAGCCATTTTAAAATCGCTCATTACACCAATGGACAACAATAGAGATACGCAACATATTATTCAAAGTTATATGAGGCGAAATAAAAGGCTCAAAATTGTTGATTTAAAATAATAACATGATTTATAGGTTTTTAATTGTAGCACTATTAGTGACTTTTTTAGGTTTTTCACAAGATTATAATGTGGCTATGGAAGTTCTTAAAAGTGATTTAGAACTCACCTCCTATTCTAAAGATTCTACAGCTAATGCGTTAGTAATATATGATTATGGAAACAGTTTTGTAGATGACAAAACCTTTTGGCTCCGGGTACAAAATGAGCAAAAGATTAAAATTTTAAGAACTGATGGTATCGATAGAGGTCAATTTGAGGTTAAATTATACAAAGGAAAAACATCTCAAGAAAAAATTGAAAATATTAAAGGCACAACCTATAACCTAGAAAATGGTGAAATTAGAAAAACACACTTAACAAAAGCAGCTATTTTTGAAGAGGAAAACGAAAAGTATACACTTGTTAGATTTGTATTGCCTAATGTTAAAGTAGGAAGTGTAATAACAGTAAGTTACGAAACACAATCCCGATTTATGTCTAAATACCACCCTTGGTATTTCCAAGGTGAAGATCCCGTTTTGTACAGTGAGTACAATACTAGTATACCAGCAAATTACGAATATCACATAAAATTAGTAGGAGGCATTCCTTTAGACACTCATGATATCAGTTTAAAAAAACAATGTTTAGTCCTCGGGAATGGTGCAAGTGCAGATTGTAGTATTTCTAAATACATTATGAAAAACATACCGGCATACAAACCTGAAGATTATACTACTACATCCTTAAACTACACGTCTAGAGTAGAATATGAAATGAGTGTCTTTAAAACGTTTGACGGAAGAACAGATAAAATCACTAAAACATGGGAAGATGCTGATCATGAACTGAAAACAGATTCTGATTTTGGAAGACAAATCAGTAAAAAGAGTCTTGTAAAAGATATTTTACCAGACTCCATTTCATCAATTTCAGATCAACTCAAAAAAGCAAAAGCGATTTACAAGTATGTTCTTAATAATTATAAATGGAATGGAAAATCTGAACGTTATGATGTGTCTATAAAAACCCTTACTAAAGATAAAGTTGGTAGTGCATTTGAAATAAATTTATTACTAGAAAACCTTTTATCTAATGAGGGTATCAAAGTGTTTCCTATTTTAATGTCTACTAGAAATAATGGTTTGGCGACTAAAGTTTACCCTGTACTTTCAGATTTTAATTATGTGATTTTAAAAGCTTTAATAGATGACAAAAGCTATTATTTGGATGCTACTGACCCATATCTTTCGTTTGGCGAGTTACCCTTTAAAGCTTTAAATCAGTACGGAAGACTCATAAATTTTGAAGAAGGTAGTTATTGGGAAGATATTAATGTCAATAATTTTTCTGGACGCATACATCGTGTAGAACTATCTTCATTTGAAGATGATCAATTTGGCGGTACTATAAAAAGTATATTTCAAGGCTATCATTCTCATAAATCTAAACGTCAGTTTAATGAAAATCCTAATGATTATTTAGAGAAAAAAATAAATGATTATACTAACATCACCATTGAAGATCATGAAGTCTTAGACACAGATACCTCCACTTTTAATGAAACGATGGATATTAGTATTCAACCAGAATTTATTGGTAATAAAATTTATTTCAATCCTTTTATCATTAAATTCTTTGATAAAAATCCCTTTCAACTTCAAGAACGAACATATCCAATTGATTTTGGTTACAAAGACATTTATAATTACAGCATGATAATAAAACTCAATGATAATTTACAAGTTATTGATATACCTGAATCAGTTAATTATGCTTTACCTAACAAATCGGGAAGTCTTTTATTTAATATAGAGTCAAAGAATAATGAAATTTTACTTTATTTTCTAGTTAAATTTAATCAAGCTATTTATCCACCAGATTATTATCCGTATTTAAAGTCGTTTATGGATAAAGTTGTCGAACTTCAAAATAATACTATAATTACTTTAGAAAAGCAATAATTTAACTTTTCGTACATTTAGAACATGATATCGAATCAAAAGCATAATTGGAAAAACAAAATACATGAAGTTATCTATGAGGCTGACACTCCTTCCGGAAAACTTTTTGACATATTATTGTTAATATTCATATTAGTTAGTATCCTTTTAGTGATGCTCGAAAGTGTCGTTAGTATTGATAGACAATACCACGAGCTCTTATATATTGGCGAGTGGGTTGTAACTATATTATTTTCTATTGAATATATCTTAAGAATAATTTCAGTTAAAAAACCTTTTAAATATATATTTAGTTCATTTGGAATCATCGACTTCTTATCCACCATACCAATGTATTTATCTTTCATATTTGTTGGTTCCCAAGCTTTAGTCACCTTAAGAGCATTACGATTACTTAGGGTTTTTAGAATTTTAAAACTGGCGAGATATTTAGGGGCTTCAAATCACCTAAAAGCATCATTAGTAGCAAGTCGTGTAAAAATTATGGTTTTCTTATTTGCTGTAATGATTACTTCTGTCATTTTTGGTACTATTATGTATTTAGTTGAAGGAGAAGCGAATGGTTTTGACAATATACCTAAGAGCGTTTATTGGTGTGTTGTAACACTTACCACTGTTGGGTTTGGTGATATTGCACCACAAACTCCTCTAGGCCAATTTATTACAACTTTTATTATGATTTTAGGTTACGGTATTATTGCTGTGCCTACAGGAATTGTTTCCGCGGAATATGTTAGAGCTGGTAGAAAGACCGATTTAGGAAATGATGCAACAGAAAATGAAGCTTTAGAAGCATATGCTTATAAGCATTCAAATGAACCTTCGGATAATATCACTATTCATCTCAATTCGCAACATTGTTCTAATTGTCATGCTTCTGATCATAGAGATAATGCTGATTTCTGTTATAATTGCGGAAACCAACTTCATCATTAATTTGCAGATATCATAAATGTCTAAACTTTCCCAAAACTACGTAATTACTATTGTTGGTCCTACTGCCATTGGTAAAACCGCATTAAGTATAAAGTTGGCGCAACATTATAGTTCTGAAATAGTGTCTGCTGACTCTCGTCAATTCTTTAAGGAAATGGCTATTGGTACAGCTGTGCCTTCTCAAGAAGAACTTAGTGCCGCACCACATCATTTTATTCAGCATAAATCGGTTAAGGAATCTTTTAATGTTGGTGATTTTGAGCGTGATGCTATCTCTAAAATTGAAGAATTACACCAAAAAAATCCTATTGTCGTTGTGGCTGGAGGTTCTGGATTATACGTTAAAGCAGTCACTAATGGTTTAGATTATTTTCCTGAGGTTGATTCTAATATTAGAACAACGCTTAATCTTCAATTTGAAACAGAAGGCTTAATACCATTACAAGAACAACTTAAAAACTTAGATCCCATTTCTTATAATACCATTGCGATAGATAATCCTAAACGTGTGATTAGAGCTTTAGAGATTTGCATCGGAACAGGTTTGCCCTATTCTTCTTTTCTAACTAATTCTGAAAAGAACAGAGCATTTAAGACTATTAAGATTGGATTAAATGCAGAACGTGCTATCATCTATGACAGAATTAACCAACGCGTAGATTTAATGATTGAAAACGGGTTACTAGAAGAAGCAAAAGCTATGTTACCCTATAAAAATCTTAATGCATTAAACACCGTTGGTTACAAAGAGTTATTTGCGTATTTTGAAGGAGAATCTACTCTGGAATTTGCTATTTCTGAAATCAAAAAAAATACCAGACGCTTTGCTAAAAGACAACTTACTTGGTTTAGAAAAGACAATTCTATTACGTGGTTTGATTATGAAACTGATGTTGATGCTATAATAAACTATGTCAACTTACAAATAGATTAAAAACTTAGTCTTTATAAGCTTTACGTAAACCCACTACTCTATTTTTAAAACCTAAATTTCCCATATAGGTAAAGGTCAAAATACCTAATCCATCTGCAATAAGATCCAATATATCTAAAGTTCTATTTGGAAAATAGCCTTGACTCAATTCTTCTAAAAACACAAATACTAAAACCAAAAACGTTCCTAGCGGTAACTTTTGCCAATACTTAAACCGTTTAAACTGCAATGCTATATTTAAGAATAAAGTTAAGAAACCAAAGAGAAAAAAATGTCCTAATTTATCGCCATAAGGGAGCCCATCTGTGATATTGAAAAATATATTTTGCTTACCAATATCAGCCGAATACATAATCCACAGGATAAAGAGTAAAAACACGACTGTAATTCCCTTAAACAACTTATTCATAAATAGTAGCTTATAGTAAATAAAAAATCCAGTTCATTGAACTGGATTTTATAGTTGTAAAGTATAACTTATTTGTTGTTAATTACTAATCTAAAGCCTTCTCCATGTATGTTTAAAATTTCAACATTAGGATCTGGTTTCAAGTATTTACGCAATTTAGCAATATACACGTCCATACTACGAGAGGTAAAATAATTATCGTCTCTCCAGATTTTTGTTAACGCTAATTCTCTTGGCATTAGATCATTTTCATGCAACGCTAATAAACGCAATAGTTCATTTTCTTTTGGTGATAGTTTAGAAGGTTCTTCACCATCAAACTTCAGAAAACGTAGTTTAGAATTTAAATCAAAACGACCAATTTTAAACTCAAATTGCTTACTATCTGCAACTGTATCTTTAGCTTTACGTTGCATTATAGCTTTTATTTTCATTAACAATACTTCGCTATCAAACGGTTTGTTAAGGTAATCGTCTGCACCAACTTTATAACCTTTAAGTACATCTTCTTTCATGGCCTTAGCCGTTAAGAAAATAATTGGCACATCTTCGTTTTTTTCTCTTATTTCTTTGGCTAATGTAAAACCATCTTTATAAGGCATCATTACGTCTAAAATACATAGATCGTAATCATCCTTTTTGAACTTTTCAAAACCTTCCATCCCGTTTTTAGCGTGGACAACGTCGTAATCGTTCATCATTAAATAATCTTTTAAAACAGTTCCAAAATTTGGATCGTCTTCTACCAAAAGAATTTTTTTGTTTTGCTCTTCCATAATTCGTTTTTATGATATTAACGGCATCTTTATAATAAAAGTACTGCCTTTTCCTTTTTCACTTTCTACTGATATATGACCTTGATGGTCTTCTACTATTTTCTTTACATAAGCTAAACCTAGCCCATGTCCTTTTACATTATGTACGTTTCCGGTATGTTCTCTATAAAATTTCTCAAACACCCTTTTGGCAACTGCCTTAGACATTCCATTACCTTGATCTGTAACTTTTATAAGAATGCTATTTCCTACATTTTCGGTATATACATCTATTTTAGGTATATCATCCGAGTATTTAATAGCATTATCCAATATATTAACAATCACATTTGTAAAATGTGTATCGTTTGCTAAAATTGATGTGTGCTCTGCGTCTAAATGTGTTTTCACGTAACCTTGTCTGTCTTCTACAATTAATTCTACATGGGTTACAGCATCCTCTATCAATTCATTTACGTCTAAACGCTCCTTACTTATATTTAATTCGTTTTTATCTAATTTTGAAATACGCAATACATTTTCTACTTGTGCATGCATACGCTTATTTTCTTCTTTTATCATGCCTAAATAACGCAATACCTTTTCTTGATCATTGATTATTTTAGGATTTTTTATAGAGTCTAATGCCAAATTAATTGTTGCAATTGGTGTTTTAAACTCGTGCGTCATATTATTAATAAAATCCGTCTTAATCTGTGATATTTGTCGTTGTCTAATTAACTGATAAATAGCACTTGCGTAAGCAATAATTATGATGCTCGTAAAAACTATTGAAAGCACTATCATCCATAATATAGATTCTAACAAATACTTTTTTCTATCTGTAAAATCTACATAGAGTTTATAGCTACTCTCCTTATTATTATCTAAAAAGACATAAACACCATAAGCACTTTCGTCTACTAATTCAAAATTTTCGGTTCGTATCTTAGTTGCTAAATCATCATCATAAATAGCAAATTCAAAATTAAGATCAATACCTTCAGCTCTAAATTCTCTTTTTAGTAAGGTTTCAACTTGTGCCGCTGAAACCCGTTTATAAACTGGTTTGTCTTTTAACAACGTTTTAAACGTATCTTCATAAACTTGCTTATCTAACGCGCTTAAAGAAGAATATTCTCTCAATCGTGTTTCTGGATCTACACGTCTAATACCATCTATACTTGTGTTATTATACGTTTCAGTAATGCGTTCACTAGATAGTTTACTAATATTAAAACTGTCTGCATCAATTTCAAAGAACAATGATGGCACCTTAAAACGTTCTTCTAAAACCGTATTACGATGTATTATGGTCTTATCATCTCCTTCGTCTTCAGTGGCTACAAATAATTGTTTAATTATTGCAGAATCCGCCTTATTATCATTACTTAAATAAGGCTGAAGTTTCATAAAGTAATCGCGATACTCGTACTCTTCAATAGCCTGAGACACTAAACTTAACGATCGTTTTACACTAAAGGTGAAATTCTTCTTCTCATTTTCTAAACTATTATTTATAAAAAATAATTGTACAAAAATTATACCTATAAGCGATAAACTCATTAGGATCACCAATAACACAAATAGTTTTTTGCCCATCAGTCAAATTTAACATTTTAACATTTAGTATAAATTAGGTTTAACCTAACGTTAACAAATCAAAGTGAATATTTAGGAATTTAACTTTTTAAGCAGTTTTTTATGAATTTTAAGTGCCTGTTTCTGAGCTTCTTTGAGATTATCGTTGACAATAACAAAATCTGACTTTTTAATTTTGTCTTCGTCTGACCATTGGTTCTTCATAATTGCCTCCACTTTTTCTCGTGAAACACCATCGCGTTGCATAACACGCTTAATGCGTAAATCTTTATCTGCAACGACTGTGATGATATAATCATATTGATTCTGAAGATTGTTTTCAAAAATTATTGCAACTTCTTTAATAACGTATGCTGCATCTTGTTTGTTAAGCCACTGTTTAAAATGTGTGGCTACTTTTGGATGCACAATAGCATTCATTTTAGCAAGTAATGTCTTATCATTAAAAATTTTAGACGCTAAATATGGTCTGTTTAACGTATCGTTTTCATAAGCTTTCTCGCCAAACAAATGTATCAGCTTACGACGTATAACTTTTGAACGATTCATTAACGCCTTGGCTTCATCGTCTGCAATATATACCGGAATTCCATAAGATTGAAAACACTTTAAAATAGTGGACTTACCACTTCCTATTCCGCCTGTTAATCCTACTACCATATTACAATTCAATAAAATCTATTTGTTTTTGCTTAATATTAACATGCTTTACAAAATTGGGCTTCTTAACCACTTTTGGTTTTAAAAATGTTTGATTGTCTTCTAATTCGGCATAATCACATTCTACTTTAAAGTCTAAAGCTTTTATGGCATTGTAATTTTCTAAATCTACATAATAAGAAAGTGTCACCGTTTTTGGAAAGTAATTAATAACCACGTTTCCTGGCTGATTGGTTATTATAATAGGCACTTCTATAATGCCTTCTGTAAAACGTGCAACTTCTCCTGAGACCTCTATAGTTTTAGGAAAAACATCAACATTATCATAGTCTGATATATCTAGCCTCACAATATTTCCAATATCGCTTTTTACATCATTTAAAACCAATGACTCTGAAGCTACCGAACTAATTTTTTCCACTTCCTCTAACGATCCTACAACTTTTACACTATCTATATTAAAATTGAACTCGCCTTTTAAATCGTATCCTACAGCATAATTAATGGCACTATTAAAAGTAATCGGAACTAGTTTTGATGCCCTTTTAGAGTAGGAGATCAACAACGTGTCCGGCATTATAGAAATTAGGTCATAAGCATTACCAAGCTGATCCTCTATAAGATACTTATGTTTAGCAACATCGAAAATAAAACTGTTAGATTTCATTGTAACATCACTCTTCGCGTTAACCTCTAATTCTTTAATATTGCTAAATACAAAAGGCATCAAAGAAAACCCTTTGGCTTCTACATAAGCTTGAATATAATTTGCAGAATCGTTTTTTAATAAGATTTCATCATCAACGTTAACCAAATTAACTTTTAACTTTATCGTTTGCTTATAGTCATTAGATAATTTAGAAAAAATTAAAAACACAAATGCGATTATAAAGAATAAAATAAACAGCTTAACGTTTTTCTTCTTTAAATGATCTAGTATGTTCAAACGCTTCTTTTGATCCATTTTGAATTTAAAAAAATAGTTCTGGAAATGCCTCTTTAGGATCTCTTCCTAAGATAACTAAATTAAATGTTGATTTTAAAAAACCATAGCCATATCCAAAAAATTGAGTAATTATAGCGAATACAGCTTGCAATGCCACACTTAGACTTCGATTTAAAATTAACGCCAATACAAAAGCTAAGGTGAAATAAAACGCGTAACCATATAACACTAAGTTAATCTGAAAAGTCGCTAATACTATTGAAACTATGAAGCCCAAACTAAATAATGTAGGAAACCAATAGACTATACTTTTAGAATTTGGGTGCCATTGGTTAAGAATTGGTCTGACCATACCAAATTTATAAACTTGCTTATAAAACTTAGACCAAGATACACGTCGTTTGTGATAGACAAAAGCAGACTCAATTAGTGTGGTTTTAAAACCAAATTCATGTAATCGTAAAGATAAATCGGGATCTTCACCTGGATGAATTTTTCCGAAACCACCAGAAGCTAAAAATGCTTTTTTAGACAAACCCATATTAAAACTTCGCGGTTGAAAATTTTCGACTTGTTGTTTTCCTCCTCGTATACCTCCTGTGGTAATAAAAGACGTCATGGCAAAATTAATTGCTTTTTGAAGATTAGAAAATGAACTATGAGCTGCATCCGGACCACCAAAGCAATCGTAGTATGATGCTTCTAAAAACTGTTGAACTTCATTTAAATAATGAGGAGGCAACAATACATCTGAATCTAAAATGATAAAGTAGTTACCTTTTGCCTTTTGCATGCCATAATTCCTAGAATCTCCTGGACCAGAATTGGGTTTAGAATAATATGCAATATTCAATCGGTTATTAAATTGCTTAACCACCATTTCTGATGTTTCGGTTGAGCCATCTTCAATAATTACAATTTCATAAACATGCTGACCTTCAATGTTTAAAAAACTATTCAATAGTTCTTTAATTTCGTTGGGTCTGTTGTAGACAGGAATAATAAATGAAAAATTAATGGCCTTCATAAGTTACAAAGGTAAATAAACCAAACGCATTTTTTAACAGTTACTGTCGCTTAAAATAAAGTTTAAATTTAGAAGACCAATCTATTTCGTTCTGCTGAATTTAGAGCAAAAAAAAGCCGCTAAAATTAGCGGCTTTTCTGTATTTAAAAAGTTTCTAAGACTTATTGCTTAATCACTCTTATTGTTTTAGTCACATTTGCAATAGTTACCTTAACAAAGTAAGTCCCTGTTTGTAAGTGAGACATATCTAAATCACTATCAACTGTATTAGGTATTACTCTTAATACTTCTTGACCTAGCATATTATACATTGCCACCTGCTCTATTGTATTTTGAGCATTTAATGATAATGTGTTTTTAACTGGGTTTGGATAGTAAGAGAACGCTGCTTCTGTTTCGAAATCATTGATTCCTAAAACTTCTTCAGAAGACCATAATGCAATTGTAAAATCAGGTGCAGTACTTACAGCTGCATAATAATTATGAACTCTTAAAAAGTAAGTTTCACCGACAACAAAATCAGTACGACTGATACTTGGATTATAAGATGGTCCGTCATAGTCATCACATTCAATTGCTACTAAACTACCACAAGCTCCTGAAAATACTTCAACCACACCATCGAAATCATCAGTTACATCAATATTTATATCTGTAGAAGTTGCAACAAAGCTAAACCAAACATCGTCATTTGCATTACCTGCACAAGCTGAAACACCTGAGTCTGTAGCTGCCGCTATAGATCCTGCAACCTGAGTAGCAGACGCTAAATCAGCGATTTCATTTTCAACAGTTAATACTTGTGCTCCTGCACAATCATCATTAGCTATTGGTTCAACTACAAGTTCTACACTTATATTTGTCGTTCCGTCCCAAGTACCATTATATCCAGCATAAGTAAATCCTGCGTTATTTAAACGCCATCTCGCTGCGACGTAATTTGTACCTACTGGTGTTGTTGAAGTCGTATATTCATACTGGTCATCACTAGTACCAGCATCACCTTCAAATGTAGCAACCTGCCATAAAGCATTATCCCATGTAGAAGGATCTGTATTCTCATCATTAATGGCAATCCAACATTCTACACCAGCACCTTGCCCTTCAGCATCAGTAACACCAGCTTCATAACCTTTAGCAAATACTGTAATTGGAGTAGTAACGCCAACAGTTAAAGAGACATCACTACCAGTAGTACCATCTGTTACCCATTGTACATTATTAAAATCCATTTCAGAACCATCATTTACTGAAATTGATGCTCCAACAGCATCTAAATCTGCACATATATCACCTGAAGAAAATAAAGCTAAAACATCAGCTCCAGTAGTCACTCCTAATTCAATTACACTTAAATCTACATAGTTAGAATCCATGTCATCAGAAGTCTCTGCTACTAATGTATGAATCGTATAGTCACCAATTGCATCTACAACAAAACTAGGAGTTGCAGATGTCTGCTCAATCAATAAAGAAGCTCCTGAAGTTAAAACATAAGTTACTTCGTAATCAGTTGGTACAAACATGTCACCATTAGCTGTTGCGCTTATTGTTGCTGTACCAGCAAGGACTACTGATGCTTCATCTGCAGTTAATGTACCCGCTTCTGCTAAACATGGTGTACCTACACAAATATCAAACGTTGAAGTTTGACCAGGATTACTTGTCCAAGTATAAACTTGCACTAAATACGTATTACCTATAACTAAATCAGTAAGATTACTTGTATTTCCATCATTACATCTTATAGCGTCTTCTAATGCTCCACAACCAACTGTTGCGTCATAAACGGCATGATACATATCTGTTGTACTACCTGCAATATTTATTAAGGAAACTCTATGCTTATCTGCAGTAGCAACAAAACTATACCAAACATCATCATCTTCTGTTCCACCGCAAGTATCAACTCCCGAGTCAGTAGCTGCTAAAACAGTACCACTTGTTACAGCTGCACAGTCTAAATCTTCATTAACCGTTAAAGCTATTGCAGCTCCACACTCGTCATTTGCTGGTGGAACATTTTGAGACCAAGCAAAAGGACCAGCCCATGCACTAATGCCGTCTGTACCACAATCAGTTCTTACATAAAACTCATAATCATTGCCTTCAGTAAGTCCCATAGCTGTATAAGGATTGCTTACACTTGTTGCTGTAGCTACACCAGTTACAGTCTCACTTGCTGTTACATCTACAATTTCAATGTCCCATACTGTTGACGCCCCACTCTCAGTCCAAGATAATTCAGCTTCAGTTGCGTTTACAACTGACGCACTTAAACTTATAGGTTTCAAGCAACTAGGAAGTGCGTCATTTACAAACTCATCTACGGCAAGATAATACCTATCTGTATCAGTAGCAACTATAGCTACATAAATATCAGAACCATTATATGCCGACAAATCGTATTCATAGTACGTGTAGTCGCCATCTGCTGCTGATGTTTCAGCCGTTTCACTAGCAATTAAATCAGTAAAGTCTGCAGCTGCAGTACCTGTCGTAGACACCTTTACTTCAAAAGTTTCTGTGAAGTAAATACCATCGGTTCCTGCATAAAAACTAACGCGATCACTGGTGCCACTTGTTACTGTAAACTGTGGAGTGATTAAATAATCTTGATGAGCTACAGATTCCCATTGAATTCTTGCATGTCCAGCTCCTGCTTGTGGATAACTTGTTACATGTACCCAAGTATTTGAACCAGTATCTTCATTTAATACTGTCCATGTAGCTGGAATTTCTGTATCAAAACTTTCGGCAAATTGCGCATTAGACTGCCAGCAAACGGCAACCAATGCAAATAACATTAATGTAATTTTTTTCATATAAATATATATTTAAGTTAGTAATTCTTTAAAAATATGTTAAATCTATAGAAGATAGTAAGGTTTAACTTTCAAATCGTTGAAATGTAGAAAATACCGACAAGAAACATCTATATTACATATTGATAATTGATTTCATATAAGCTTTTAAAATTCATGAAATCCAAAAGAAACAAAAAGCCGTTATGTGTTTTACATAACGGCTTTTTGTTTCTTGCTAATTGCGTTCTTTATTGATTTTCTACAAAAGTTTCCATAACTGCATCACTGACTCCCATGTTACTAAAGCCTCCATCGTTATAAAGGTTTTGAAGCGTTACACGTTTGGTTAAATCACTAAACAACGTAATGGTATAATTTGCGCAGTCCATAGCTGTCGCATTTCCTAAAGGAGACATTTTTTCTGAATATGCAATAAAACCATCAAAGCCCTTTACTCCAGTGCCAGCAGTTGTTGGTGTTGGCGATTGTGAAATGGTATTCACACGTACTTTTTTATCTCGACCAAAGAAATACCCAAAACTCCGTGCAACACTTTCTAAATAGGCTTTGTTATCTGCCATATCATTATAATCTGGAAAAACCCGCTGCGCTGCCATATAGGTTAAGGCTACAATACTTCCCCATTCATTCATAGCATCTGCTTTGTAAAGCGTTTGCATCACTTTATGAAACGACATCGCAGAAACATCGGTTCCTTTTTGCGTCCAAGCATAATTTTGATCGGTATAATGTTTTCCTTTTCTAACGTTTATAGACATCCCTATAGAATGTAAAACAAAATCAATTTTACCTCCTAAGATTTCCATAGATTGCTCTACTAGGTTTTGTAAATCTTCTTCAGAAGTTGCATCTGCAGGAATAATTTGAGAACCTGTCTGCTTTGCTAATTCATCTATTTGGCCCATTCGTATAGAAACAGGTGCGTTGGTTAATACAAACGTACCACCTTCTTCGTGAACACGGATTGCCGTTTTCCAAGCAATAGAATTTTCATCTAAAGCTCCAAATATGATTCCTTTCTTTCCTTTTAGTAAGTTGTATGACATGTTTAAATTATTTAAATATTATTGATATTTTTTGAAAAAAATTCATTTTCCCTTGAATTCTTTGTAATGATGCATTAATTTCCTCAATATAATTTCCTGCAGTGGAATGCATTTTAGCCGTCTTATAATAACGATATGCCTCTTTTAGCTTAAATTTAAGTTCGTATGCTTTTGCCATCTGATTATAAATTATGCCTTTATCAACGCCATTAATTTTGAGAGTATCTTCACCAAATTTCAGCATAGTGTCATAGCTCTTTATATCTATTAAGAAATAGGCATAATTTGTGTATGTGGAATAATAATTTTTTTCATATTTCAAAGCGAGCTTATAATGTTTCTGAGCTTTTACAAAATCCACTAATTTATAATGATAAATCCAGCCAAGGTGATTGTGAGCCCTTCCGTAATCAGGGTAATCCATCAATATCTCTAGTAGTAAATCTCTCCCTTCAATTATTTTATTATCAACAAGTAACTTATCTGCTTCAAAGAATAAACCCTCTATATCATTCATTAAATCAACGCTTTTATGAATTCAAATATACTATTAATTCAATAATTGCTTCGCATGCGCCATAGCAGAATCTGTAATGGTTAAACCACCTAGCATTTGTGCGATTTCTACAATACGCTCATCCTCATTAAGTTTTTTGAGCTGCGTATGTGTTATATCTTCAATATCGGTTTTAAATACTTTGAAATGCGAATTGCCTTTCGCTGCTATTTGCGGTAGATGTGTAATAGAAAATACTTGCATACTATTACTCATTTGCTTCATAATGTCTCCCATTTTATTAGAAATCTCACCTGAAACTCCAGTATCTATTTCATCGAACATTATTGATGGTAACTGAATGTATTCCGCTAAAATAGATTTAATAGCTAACATTATACGCGATAATTCTCCACCTGAAGCTGACTTTTTCAGCTCATTAAAACTAGAGCCTTTATTGGCCATAAATAAAAACTGCAAGCTATCTTTTCCGTTTTTAGTAAACTGCTCTGTGGGTTCTAATTCAACCTTAAACTTGGCATTTGGCATCCCTAAGTCTGACAGTATTGCTTCTAATTTTGAAACAAAAACAGGAATTACTTTTTTTCTATTTTTATTTATCTTTAAAGCAATTTGATTTAGTTTATCATTTGCTTTTAAAATCTCCTGTTCTTTATCTAATATCGATTGATCTAAACTTTCTGTATTATCAATCTTTAATTGTAAATCCTTTTTAATTCCTATTAAGTCTTCTATTTCTGAAACCGAATGCTTTTGGAATAAGTTATTTATAATTTGAAGTTTGCTATTGATGCGTTCTAATTCTTGAGGATCTGTAGTAAGGTTGTCTTCAAGACTATCAATTTCAATGAGTATATCATCTAATTCAATTCCTACGCTTATAATACGTTCTTTTAATACTTCATAAGGTTTACCAAAACTAGCAATTTTAGATAACTCTTGTTTTACTGAATTTATCTGATCTATTACACCAAGATTTTCTTCACTTAAAATGGCTTTCGCACTACTTAGCTTTTCTCCTATGACTTCTACATTATTAAGTTCTTCGTACTGCGTTTCTAAGTCTTCAAGATTTATTTTATCTAAATTAATTTCATTTAATTCATTAGAGAGAAACAGGTTATAGTCGTACTCTTTTATCAATTCGGCTTTAGATGATTTTAATTCAACTAAAGCTTTACGAAGTATTTTATAAGCACCTAATTGCTTAGAGAAATCTTCTAAATTCGATTTATTATCCGCCAAAGCATCTATAACTTTAAACTGATAATCGTCTTGTGTTAACTGTTGGGTTTGCTGTTGTGAATGAATATCTATTAGATAACTACTCAAAGCCACCAAACTCTCTAAGGTTACAGGTGTATCATTAATGAAGGCTCTAGATTTTCCGGAAGGTAAAATCTCTCTTCTAATAATAGTCTGTACATCATAATCTAAATCCAAAGTTAGAAATAGCGTCTTTAAATCGTAATTCGCAATATCGAAAACGGCTTCAATAATACATTTTTCGGCAGTGTTTTTCACCTGACTTAAGTCGGCACGTTTCCCTAAAACTAAAGATAAACCACCTAATAAGATAGATTTACCAGCTCCTGTTTCGCCTGTAATAATAGTTAAACCATTATTAAATGACACGTTTAACTCATCAATGAGTGCGTAATTTTTTATATGAAGTGATGTTAACAAGCGCTTATAATTATGTGTTACAAAATTAAGTTTTTACGGCTAACTTATCTGAAATTATCTTGGAAAATATTTGAGTTATTAATGCGTTTCAGCTTGAAACAATAACACTATAAACACAGCCTATTGAAGAAAATCTAAAATTTAATATTTCTCCACTTTTGAGAATGCATTGGAGCCACTCTATTTAAGATATCTATTGCGTCAGTAATATTAACGCTTGGACCACCAGAAAGAATATCCATTATTTCGTCTGCTTTAGCATCAAAAAATACACGCATTAAAAAAGAATTTGGTCTTACTCTGTGTACCTTTTGCAAATCGTCTAGCACAGAAATTATTTGCGACTTTCCTTTTTTAGGATCTTCATTCATAATATCTAAACCTTCTAAATGATAGTTATACATGGCTAATCTCATGTCTTTAAATGAAGGTGACATTAAATTATCAATTAAGGCAAAACGCGATTGTAATCCATCTTCTAATTTCCAACCTTGTCCGCTTAGGTGTTGTGAATAACTTGCAATAGTTTGTGCTTGTTCAAAATACGCATTACCTCCATTAAGCTCAAAGGTATCTGCGTCCATTCCTAAAATCATATATACATGAAATGATAACACCGAAATTAAGTTAGACTCAAACTGATTTTCATTAAACACCAAATTTTGAAATTCTAAATACTCAAAATTAAAAGTCCTGTCGTTATAATTATAAACAGGAGAACTGTACGTAGAATTAAAAACAGGTCTTGAAGAAGACACTTGAATCGACGCTGAAAACAAGTTATTACTTTGTTGGGATACATTAATAACCATACTGCAATTAATACGCTCTTGTGGATTAAAAGACTTACTTGTCCATTTAGTAGTATTAACAAACTCGGTGAGTTGTTTTCCTAAGGTTTTATATATAACATCATTTTCATTTCCGGTTTGCTGTGCAATAACACTTACTGTACAGTTTAACTCTTGAGAAAAGGTGACAGACGTTAATAAAAAAGCGAATATAAAAAATAGGTTACGCATGAGTTTGTTTTAATATTAAGTGCATTAAATCTTGAGCAACATCTGCCTTCGATTTTAATTCATTTTCAATAATGTCGTTAGAAGACGTTATAAATGTAACTTTATTTGTTGACACACCAAAACCAGCACCTTTATCTTGCAATGAGTTGAGCACAATAAGATCTAAATTCTTAGACTTCAGTTTTCCTTTGGCATGTTCTAATTCATTGTTGGTTTCTAATGCAAAACCGACAAGAAACTGATCCCTTTTAATGTCTCCAAGAGATTTTAAAATGTCCTTAGTTTTTTCTAACTCAATAGTTAACGTTGTATCTTTCTTTTTTATTTTCTGAGTAGCGACATTCTTAGGTCTATAATCTGCAACTGCTGCAGAAAGTATTGCAATATCTGATGTATTAAAATGCTTATGTACTTCATTGTACATATCTTCAGCACTCACTACAGGTTTCACTATGATAAAATTATTTGAAACTTTTTGATGTGTTGGACCTGTAACTAAAATAACCTCTGCACCTAATTTTGCAGCTGCCTTAGCTATTTCGAAACCCATTTTACCACTCGAATGATTCCCTATAAAACGTACAGGGTCTATAGCTTCATAAGTTGGTCCTGCTGTAATTAATACACGTTTTCCTCGTAATGGCAGTTGCTCTAAAATATCATTTACAATAAATGCAACAATTTCTTCTGGTTCTGCCATACGACCTTCTCCAACTAATCCACTAGCAAGTTCACCTGTTCCTGCAGGTATAAGTTTATTTCCGTAAGATGTAAGCTTTTCAAAGGATGTTTTAGTAGAATTATGCATATACATATCCAAATCCATTGCAGGAGCAAAATATATTGGACATTTCGCAGAAAGATAAACAGCTAAAAGTATATTGTCACAAACTCCATTTGCCATTTTAGCCATGGTATTGGCTGTGGCTGGAGCTATCACAAAGAGATCTGCCCAAAGGCCTAAATCGACATGGTTATTCCATATTTCGTTATCATCTTCTTCATTTACGAAAGAAGAATATACCGGATTTTTTGATAATGTGGAAAGCGTGAGTGGAGTTACAAACTCTTTAGAAGCAGGCGTCATAACGACTTTAACGTTAGCGCCTGCTTTTATGAATAATCTGACTAAACTGGCAGATTTGTATGCGGCAATACCAGCAGTAATGCCCAATAAAATATTTTTGTCCTTTAGAATAGACATCTAAGGCTTTTGTTTATGGCTGAGGATCCTCAGTATTTCTGTGATAAATCTTATTATCTAACCATTCTTTAACCGCTAAAGCGTGTGGCTTTGGTAATTTTTCGTAAAACTTAGAAACTTCAATTTGTTCTTTGTTTTCAAAAATTTCTTCAAGACTATCATTATAAGTAGCAAACTCTTCTAATTTGTCTATTAACTCACGTCTGATGTCAGTATTAATTTGTTCTGCACGTCTTGAAATTACTGAAATAGCTTCATAGATATTACCTGTTGCAGCATCAATTTCGTTTCTGTTGTAAGTAATTGTACTTACTGGTGCATCTGTCTTTTTTAAATCCATCGTTATAATGTTTAACTTTTAGTAGTCAAGGTATTTAATTGTTGTTGTAATTCTTCATTCATTATCGTAGCCGCTTCCATTCGCTCTGAATTTGGATATGCTTTTTGTAAAGCTTTATAGAAAGCTATAGCTTCATTTATACGTTCTTCTTTCAAATAATCAACACTTAATATTGCTAAATTGTAAGCTGAATCAAATCTGTAATAAAAAGCTTCATTTCTTAAAGTAGCTCCTGGAAACTCGAGCATAAAATTATTAAACGCTTTAATAGACGCTTTATACTCACTAATTGTGTTGTATTGTTTTGCTATTTCAAAAGATTTTTTCTGCAATTTAAAATCTAATTCTTTAACCAATTCATTAGCCTCACCTAAATACTCTGATTCTGGATATTGGTTTACAAATAATTGTAATTTCTCTATTGCTTCAATCGTCTCTTTCTGTTCTTTAGAATACACAGGGGAATTATGATAATACCCTTTAGCTGCTAAAAATGCTGCCTCTTCTGCTTTTTCACTTTGAGGATAAACATCTGTAAATTTATCAAAATGAAAACTTGCAATATAATAGTCCTTTAACTTATAAGAACACATAGCGTGCATAAATGTAATTTTTTCAGCCTGTGGTTTACCTCTATATTGTTGAAGAATTTGATCCAACAATCTATAAGATTTATTCCACTTTTCAGCGTCATATAATTCTGTTGCCATTTCAAATTTCTTGGCTGTATCTTCAGATTTTAATGTTTTCTGAAAGTCAGTACAAGAAATAAATAGAATACTGATAAGTAATATGTAAAGTCCTCTTTTCATGTGGTCACTTTAATTGCTTTTACATCTGTCAGTATGGAATTCGCATTTTAGTATTTCAGCTTCTTAGAAACTAATAGACTAAGCTCATTTCATAAAATTTTAAACAGAATGCAAAAGTAAGCATTATTAACGGATTTAAAAAACAAATATTATCCGCTAAATTAAGAGTTGTATCTAGGCGAAATAGCTATTTATATTAAGTTTAACTTTTTCCTAGAATTTTTAGTTCAGATTTAATAGTTTCCTTTAATTGATCTGTAGCTTCCACAAGTGGTAAACGCACGTGTGGTTTTGAAATATTTAACGCACTTAAAACAGCTTTGATTCCTGAAGGATTATTTTCAGAAAATATAAGTCCTGTAATTGGCATTAACTTAAAATGAATATTATAAGCTTCCTTAGCTTTACCTGCTATTCCTAAACGCATCATTTCAGAAAACTCTTTTGGTAAGGCTTGTCCAATAACAGAAATAACACCAGACCCACCAGCTAAGGCAACTCCCAGAGCTAAATCATCATCACCAGAGAGCACTAAAAAGTCTTCAGGTTTAGTTCTTAATAACTCTAAATATTGGTGGACATTATTACCTGCTTCCTTAACTGCAACGATATTATCAAAGTCTTTTGCTAACCTCAGCGTTGTTTTAGGTGACATATTAGATGACGTTCTACCAGGAACATTATATAAAATAATTGGTTTTGGTGTTACTGCTGCAATGGCTTTAAAATGTTGGTAAATACCTTCTTGAGTTGGTTTACTATAATAAGGAGATACTGACAAAACACCAGCAATACCTGAAAAATCTGTCGCTTCAATTTCACTAATAACACTAGCCGTATTATTTCCTCCTATTCCTAAAACCAATGGTAATCTTCCGTTATTAATTTTAGAAATAAACGTAATTAATTGTTTCTTCTCTTCTGGTGTAACCGTTACACTTTCTCCTGTTGTACCACTTATTACTAAATAGTCTGTACCGTTAGCAATGTTATATTCTACCAATCGCTCTAACGCATCAAAATCGATAGTTAAGTCTGCGTTAAAAGGTGTAATCAATGCCACACCAGTTCCTATAAATTTGGTCATTATAATTTATTTAAAATATTTAAGTATTTTTTCAATTCTTGTTTAAAAATGTTGATATCCTTTAAATCTACATCTATTATTAAATCGTAAAGACGTTCGTCATTTCTAGATATTCCAACTTTAAAATTAGCTTTAGACGCAGCCGTTATCATATTTAATTGCAAAACATCATTTTTATAAAAGCAAATCAACATATCAAAAGGTTCTTCTATAAAAGCTTGCAAATCAAGATTTTTTATAGTGCCTTTCCATCCAAAATCTTTTGGACTAAAATGCGTGTTCCATTTATTATGTTCTAATTTATCATCTATTGTAAAGGCTACTATTTTATGCTTTGGTGATGTTAAGTTCAACTCCTTAAAGTAGACTCTAAATACTTCAAATTCATGAAATTCGCTAGTATTAAGTAATACAGCAATTGTCTTTACTTTATTATTATTAACGGCAGGTTGACGTGTTGTCAATAAATTATTGACATATTTTCGATTAGATTTTTCTTTAAATGCTTTTAAAATCATTTACCTTTAGCCTTTGTGCAAATTTAATAAAAGCACTCACATTTTATTATAAACTTCTTATAAGTTATTCAATGACTATTAAACATATTCTAAAACTCTGTTTATTGTTGCTCATTTTCTCTTGTGCATCATCAAATCTTTCTAAAATTGAAGGCAAACGAATCGACATTGACGATAGCCTACAAACCAATCAAGAAATTGAAGATTTTATAGCTCCCTACAGGACACATGTGAATAAAAATATGGATAGTATAATTTCATATGCACCAGAAACCTTTTCTAAATCTGATGGAAATTTCAACACTGCGATTGGAAATTTGATGGCAGATGCTGTTTACAACGAAGGTAATCCTGTGTTTAATCAACGAACTCAAAAAAATATTGATTTTGTACTACTTAACCATGGAGGTATTCGTTCTATCATTTCAAAAGGGAATATTACTATTAGAACAGCGTTTCAAGTAATGCCATTTGAAAATTCTATTGTTGTTGCAGCATTAAAAGGTACACAGGTTAACTTAATGATGGAGTATCTTTCTAAATCAAAACGTGCCCATCCTTTGTCTCATCAAGTACAATTAATTTTAGATAAAAACTCAGCTATTAGTTCTGCAACAATTAAAGGAGAACCTATAGATGTTGATAAAACCTATTATGTTGCAACCAACGACTATTTGTATGATGGTGGAGACGGAATGACATTCTTTCAACCAAATGAAGGATTGTATGTTTTAGATTATAAAATAAGAAATATTCTTATAGATAATTTCAAAAAAAGAGATACCATAAACCCTGTACGCGATCAACGTTTTATACAATTAGAAGATTAAATCATGAAAAGAAGACAATTTATTCAAAAATCTACAGCTGCAACAGTTTTAGCTGGTGTTGGTGGTCTAAGTTTACAATCTTTTAGTCCGGCTAAAACGAAAAAAATAACGATTCTACACACAAATGATGTGCATAGCCATATTGATCCTTTTGGACCAGAGGATGGCAGAAACGCTAATAAAGGTGGTGTTGCAAGACGTGCCTCTTTGGTTGAATCTATTAGAATGGATAATCCAAATACCTTGTTATTAGACGCAGGAGATATCTTTCAAGGCACACCTTATTTTAACTACTATGGTGGCGAATTAGAATTTAAACTAATGAGTATGCTAAAGTATGATGTTGCTACTATTGGTAATCATGATTTTGATAATGGTATTGATGGATTGTATGCACAGATTCCGCATGCGAAGTTTGAGTTTGTTTCGGCCAACTATGATTTTACCAATACTGTAATGGATACGCATGTAAAGCCTTATAAAATTATTACGAAGGATGGTATTAAAATCGGCATATTTGGATTAGGGATTGAACTTGATGGTTTGGTTAATAAAGGCATGTATAAAGAGACCGTTTATCATAATCCTATTGAAATTGCACAAGATATGTCTCGTATTTTAAAAGAAGAACAGTCTTGTGATTTGGTGATTTGTTTATCGCACATTGGTTATTACTACAAGAATAATCCGGACAAAGTAAGTGATATTACTTTAGCTAGAGCGACAAAAGATATTGACTTAATTATTGGTGGACACACTCATACCTTTTTACCTAAACCAACTATAGAAAAAAACAGTGTAGGTAAAAACGTATTAGTTAACCAAGTGGGTTGCTTTGGTTTATATCTTGGTAAAATTGATTTTTATTTCGAACCTGGTAAAAAGGTAACGGCTGAAGGAGCTTCAATTATAGTTTAATAAGCCCTTAAAATCACAATATAATACTTGCTAATAAAATTTTAAGCTTCTATAGGATCGTCTGTATACGCCGGAATAGGGTCACTTACAGCATGTTGCGATTGCAAGTAATAAAAGATAAATGCCACAACTAAAAAGAAAGAATAAATATAACCCAAATTAGAATTAGTAGTATCGATTAAAATATAGTAATATGCTAACTGTATAATCTCTGAGAACAGAATAAAAATAGACCCTAATAAAAACAACATAGACTTATAATTATTTCGATACATATAATTAATAAGTGCTAATGACAGCAGTATCATAACTACAGCATTATAGGTGAATTCTAAAGCATACTCATAATAAGTAAACGAACTTTTTGTAGTGCTAGATATTAAAGTCACACAAAAAACATCTAAAATTACTAATATGATTATAGGAATAGTTAACTGTGAGAAAACTGCTTTAAAATTTAATTGCATGAACATCTTAACAATAAGCAAAGCATAAGAAATAATGCTAAGAATGTTTACTAAAAAATATAAGTAATCTATTTGACCTGCTGGGACTATAGTACGAAACCAAGCTAAAAAACCTAACACTTGTGCCGCTGTAAAAACAACTAAAAACAAGATAAATAATTTAGATTTATGTTTTGTCCAACCTATATAGAGCCATGTAAGCAAAACAAAAGCTACAGCACTTACAGCATCACCTTCTATTTGCAAAGCAAAGCCTTGTAATATGATGTAACTGATGCCCAAAAGCACCAATACGATCTTTAAAATTTTATTTACTAACATTAATCTTCCCTTATTAATTAAAGCAAATATAAACATTTTTTTTACATATAAACGTATGAATCAAGCATTTCGTCGAATAAATAGCTGTTTTAATGTAAGAATTTACTTCAATAAGCCTAAAAACGCTTCTTCCGTAAGTATTTCAATATTTAAATTTTCTGCTTTTGTTCTCTTACTTGGTCCCATTTTATCTCCTGCAACCACATAAGAGGTTTTAGAAGATATGGAAGAAGATACTTTACCTCCGTTATCTTCAATAAGCTTCTTTAGTTCGTTTCTAGAAATGCTATGAAAAACACCTGAAACAACAATAGACAACCCTTTTAACTTTTCAGTTTGATTCGCTAACTTCTCTGCTGATATTTCTAATTGCACACCAAAAGACCTTAAACGCTCTATAATATGTTTGTTTTCCTCCGAAGAGAAAAACTCAACAACGCTTTCCGCAATCCGTTCACCAATTTCATCTACAGTTACCAAATCCAATAATGAAGCAAACATTAATGCATCAATAGATTTATAATGTTTGGCCAATTTCTTAGCTACAGTTTCACCTACATAACGAATTCCCAATCCAAATAGTACACGTTCAAATGGAATTTGTTTTGAAGCTTCAATACCTTTCACTAAATTCTCAGCACTTTTTGCAGCCATCCGTTCAAGAGGAATAACTTGCTCTACAGTCAACTCGTATAAATCTGAATAATTATGAATCAAACCCTCTTTAACTAGTAGAGCAACAGTCTCACCACCTAAACCATCAATATTCATGGCTTTCCTAGATATGTAATGTTGAATTCTCCCAACCACTTGCGGTGGACACGTTGAATAATTAGGACAGTAATGTTTGGCTTCACCTTCTAACCTAACGAGCTCTGTTTCACATTCCGGACATTGTGTTATATACTGAGTTGGCACAGAATTTTCAGGACGCTTGGATAAATCTACAGCAATAATCTTCGGTATTATCTCTCCTCCTTTTTCTACAAATACTTCGTCCCCTTCTCTTATATCTAACTTTTCAATTTGATCTGCATTGTGTAACGACGCACGCTTTACAATGGTTCCCGCTAATTGCACTGGCTCTAAATTGGCTACTGGTGTAATAGCTCCTGTTCTACCTACTTGATATGTAATTTCATTTAAACGTGTAGAAACTTGTTCTGCTTTAAACTTATAAGCCATTGCCCAACGTGGTGCTTTGGCTGTAAACCCTAATTCATCTTGTTGGTACAAATTATTAACTTTTACCACCACTCCATCTATTTCATAAGGTAAATTGTGTCTATTTCTATCCCAATAGTCTACATACTCTAAGACTTCATCAATAGAATTCACCAATTGGGCTTCTTTTGGCACTTTAAAACCCCAAGCCCTGGCTTTTTCTAAACCTTCATATTGCGAAGTAATATTTAGATTATTTCCTACGATACTATATAATAAACATTCTAAAGGACGCCTAGCTACTTCTGAACTATCTTGAAGCTTTAAACTTCCTGATGCTGTGTTTCTTGGATTTTTATAGGGTTCTTCTTCGTTTTCTATGCGTTCGGCATTCATTTTTAAGAAGCCTTCTATTGGAAGAACAATTTCTCCTCTAATATCAAAACGTTCAGGAAAATCTCCTTTCAATTGTAATGGAACTGTGTTAATGGTTTTTATATTGGCTGTAACTTCATCACCCTGTACTCCATCTCCTCGTGTTACAGCTCTTAACAATTTACCATTTTCATATGTTAAGCTTATTGATGCTCCATCGTATTTTAATTCACAAGTATAATTAACATCTCCATCAACCATTTTTTTAATTCGCGTTTCCCAATCCTGTAAATCCTCTTTAGAATACGAATTATCTAATGAATACATTCTAGAATCATGAACCGTTGTTTTAAAATTCTTGGTAATAGATCCTCCAACGCGTTGTGTTGGCGAATTCGCATCAAAAAACTCGGGATGCGCTTCTTCTAAAGCTTGAAGTTCTTTTAGTTTTATATCGAAATCGTAATCACTTATCGTGGCTTCATCTAAAATGTAGTAATTGTAGTTGTGCTGACGCAATTCTTCTCTAAGTGACTCTATTTGTTGTTGTGTGTTCATAATGAATTTAAACGTCTAATGTTTTAATTTAATTTTTAAATATTGCGACTTATAATCAGCACTACCATTCCATATCTTTTTATTTGTGATTTCTATGGCAAACTCGTTTTTAGAAATCCATTTTAGGTTTTTTGACGAAGGTTTTACCCAATATTCAAACGCAAAACCATTCTTAAAACTGATTTCTCTATTCTCGTTTATGTCATACTTTTCTAAAGAAAACACCTCATCATAAACATCGTAAAAAAAACAAATAATATATTTTTTATCTGGCGAAATAAAAGGAAAATCTGCAAACACAAAGGTCTCCTTACCTGAGGTTCTATCTATATAGCTATAATTTCCTTCTTCAGCTTTATAATAGATGTGACTAGTTAAATATTGATTTAAAAAATCTACATCTCCATAATAGCTATGTGATGAACCACTATAATCTATTTTACTGCTAAAAACTATAGTACTGTCTTTTATTGGCAGTATTATATTCTGAGATTTATCCTCATTCTCTTCAATCTTTACCAATGGATTTTTCTTTAAAAAAGTTTCATGAATAGGTTTAATTGCATTAAAGTGTTTTTCTGAAATTAGTTCAAAATCAAAATATTTGGTTAAACAGTCAAATTGTGCGTCTGCATTGTTACTATATAAAGTTGGTTGAGAATAGTAATAACCTAAACAGATTTGGTCTTTAAACACTATAATATCTTCTCGATCTCCTAAAAAACCATTAAAGACATAACGTTTATAAGTCCAGCCGTTTCTTTTCCATTTTACAGATGCCCAAACATCTTTTATAATCTTCCCATTGTCATTAACTTCTATTGTATCGTTCGAATAACCTATTATTTCCACAAACTCTCCATAGTCGTATTTATCACTTATTTCACCTCCAGCTTCTCTTACATTCAGACCGTTTTTTGCAATAACATATTTATAGGCAATTGTTTTTTCTAATCTTATATTTTCTCTGTAGTATTCAACAATTAAAGAAAAATAATCTTCATCTGTTTTAACTCCTTTAACCATATTAAAAGATATATTAAACATCATTAGCATACCAAAATTACACTTAAAGTAATCTAACTTATCGTAATATTTTATTCTATTCCCATAATTTACACCTATAATTCTTTTAGTTGAATAACTGATTTTAATATCCTCAGGGAACTTTAAAAATTCTTTAACGCGAGCGCTATTATATTTAAAGGTCGAATCTAGTTTCGAAATATCTCTTCTTTTCCCCATAGCTTTAAGCTCTTCTTTCGACGGCATTAAAAACACTATTTCTTTCCCGGAAACAATCAATGTATCTTTAATAACATTACTATAATCTATAGTTTCAGTTTCCTTGGATTCTAATATTTCTTCAGATTCAGAAATCATTTCTTTTTGAGGCGACAATTCTGCCCCATTTTTGTTTTTACAAGAAAAATAAACCATCAAAACAAAAAAACAAACTAAATTCCTCATTCTACAACTTTTTCCCTTTCAACATCCTATCATTCCCATTCAAATCTTTAAGCAACTCAACATTTTCAAATTCAGTATCAGTTAATAATGCTTTTGATTCCTCGCCAAGATATTGATTAATTTCAAAATATAGATTCCCTTTATCATTTAGCTTTTTAATAGCAAAATTGGTAATAGCTTTATAAAACAGTAATGGATTATCATCCTCAACAAACAAAGCCAAATGTGGTTCGTTGTCTAAAACGTTGGGTTGAATTTCTTGTTTTTCTAGATTTCTAACGTATGGTGGGTTGGATACAATGACATCAAAATTAAATTCCGCATCTAGTGCGGAATGACAAGTATTATCTAAAATACTAGCCTCTATAAAATTGATATTAACCTTATTTAGTTCAGCATTCTGTTTTGCCACTTTCAGAGCTTCTTTTGAAATATCCAAAGCATAAACTTTGGCATTGGGCAAGTTTTTAGCTAAAGAAATAGCTATACAACCAGAACCTGTTCCGATATCTAGGATCTTAAGATTTTCATGAGCACTTCGACTGCGCTTGGTGTGACATTTTATTATTAAATCAACTAGTTCTTCCGTTTCTGGTCGTGGAATTAATACATTGTCATTCACTTTAAATGGTAAACCGTAAAATTCCGTTTCCCCCAATATATACTGAATTGGTTTCTGTTGTTTTAAATCTTCTAAGGTTTTAAAAAACGTATCTGTTTCAGATTTAATTATTGTAAACCCTGGTTCTAAAGTCAATTGAATTCTCGGAACGTTTAAATAATGTTCCGTACACAAATAGAAAAAGCTATCAACTTCATCTTTACCGTAAATAGTATCTAATTCTTTATGAAATATATTTTGAAGATCTTTTAATAGCATAATTACAAATCTTTAAGCATCCAAACCGTGCAAGAATAATGACCTGTATTTCCCATAGGTTTTTCTAAATTTTTAAAACCTACTTTTCTATAGAGTTTACGTGCATCATCCATATAAGGCAAGGTTTCTAAATAGCAATGCGCAAAACCAGCCTGCTTGGCAAAGTCCAAACATTTTTTCATCATTTTAGACCCTAAGCCTTTACCTCTTGCTTCTGGCATAAAATACATTTTCTGTAATTCGCACACATTGCCTTCGTAATTATCTAATGGTGAAATTCCAGCTCCACCAATAATGTCATCGCCATTGGCAACAACAAAATAAGCTTTCTTAGGTTCGTTGTAAGTTGCCGTCATACGATCTAAAGCAACATCTTCATAAGCTGTTCCCACTTTTGGCACTCCCATTTCTATTAAAACAGAACGAATGGCCTTAGCAATTTTAGGGTTGTCTTTGGCTTCAATTTCTCGAATAACAATAGTATCTTTACACACTGAATAATTACTTTTTTAGCAAATTCAAAAATACATATAAAAACAATTTTATGTTTAAAAGACTCTTAATGTTTTCTCTAAGTTTTACATTACTTTTTAACTGTTCTTTTACAAAAAAACCGGAGTTTGTTAGACTAGAAAATTTTAAGGTGATTGATTCAAACGCTAAAAACATTACCATAAGAACAGAGGCATTATTTCTAAATAAAAATGATGTTGGTGGTACTTTAAAAACAGACGACCTTAAAGTTTATATTAATGATTTAGAACTTGCATCAGTAGTATCTGATGAATTTGATGTGCCTAAAAGAGAAAGATTTACTATTCCACTAACCGTTAAAGTAGCAACCGAAAGTATAATGAATGATGAAAATCTCGGAAGCCTATTAGGTAGTTTACTTTCACAAAGCTTAAAAGTGCACATCAAAGGGGATATAAAATATAAGATAATGGGATATTCGTCAACATATTCGGTAGATGAAATTCAAGACGTAAAAATAAAGTTCTAATTGACCAACCACGAAACCTACATAACACGCTGTTTACAAATTGCAAAAAACGGATTGGGAACCACAAGACCAAATCCTATGGTTGGGGCTGTAATAGTCTATAATGACAAAATTATAGGAGAAGGCTTCACTAGTAAATATGGAGATAGTCATGCAGAAGTAAATGCTATAAATTCAGTAAAGGACAAAGCGCTTTTATTAGATAGTACACTTTACGTTACCTTAGAACCTTGTAGCCATTTTGGAAAAACACCTCCTTGTAGCGATTTAATTGTTTCTTATAAAATTCCGAATGTGGTTATTGGTTGTGTTGATGATAATCCGGACGTTGCAGGCAAAGGCATCGCAAAACTTAGAGCTTCAGGATGCAATGTCTCGGTTGGTATTTTAGAAACGGAATGTAAAGCACATCACAAGCGTTTTTTTACGTTTCACAATAAAAAGCGTCCTTATATTATATTAAAATGGGCTGAAACTGAAGATGGTTTTATAGCTCCTCTTAAAAGGGATGAACAAAAACCAGTTTGGATAACTAATCCATATTCACGTCAATTAGTACATAAATGGCGTGCCGAAGAACACGCAATTTTAGTAGGAACCAATACGGTTATTGAAGACAATCCGAGTTTAACGGTTAGAGATTGGTCTGGCAAGAATCCCATTAGAGTGGTATTAGACAAAACTTCAAAATTAAACGCTAACTACGCCGTTTTTAATAATGAAGAGAAAACCATACGAGTTACAAATGAAGATATTGATTTTGAAAAACCGATAGCAATTCAAATTGCGGATTTATTATTCAAACAAAATATCAACTCTATAATTATTGAAGGCGGTTCACAAACGCTTCAAACTTTTATAAATGAAAATCTTTGGGATGAAGCACGCGTTTTTACAGGTAACACAAGCTTTAAAACCGGTATAAAGTCACCGAAATTAGAAGGAACTTTAATTTCTGAGTCTCAAATAAAAACTGATTTATTAAGAATTTATGCAAAAGATTAAAACACTAATTTTCGATTTTGGTGATGTATTTATCAACCTAGATAAGCCAGGTGCTATGCAGTATGCATTAGATTTATTCAATCTTAAGACGTTTGACGCTGATATGATTGAAACGAATATATTATATGAAGTCGGTAAAATTTCTACTTCTGAATTTATTCAGTTTTATAAATCGAAATTTCCAAAAATAAGTGAAACCAAACTTATTTATGCCTGGAATTGTATCATTAAAGATTTTCCTGAGCATAGATTAGAATTCATTAAAAAATTAGCACTTCTAAAAGAATACAAACTCATATTATTGAGTAACACCAATGATATGCATATTGATTATGTAAAAGAAACAGTTCCTTTCTTTAATGAGTTTAAAGCTTGTTTTGATGTCTTTTACCTATCTCAAGAAATTCATTTTAGAAAACCAAATACAGATATTTTTGAATTCGTTTTAACTGAAAACAATCTTATTGCTAATGAATGTTTGTTTATTGATGACACCAAAGACAATACTGATACAGCAGATAGAATGGGATTCCACACTTGGAACATCGACGAAACCAAAGAAGACATTGTGACACTTTTTAAAACTAAAAAAGAGCTCTTTTGATTTATTTACTATTAAGCGTATTGTCTTCTACGGCAATTTTCGTGTTGTTTAAACTTTTTAGCAAGTATAAAATTGACACGCTTCAAGCTATTGTAATCAATTACGCAACGGCTTTTGGTTTTGGATTGATATTCAACGATGCAAAAATTAACATTTCAGAAATTATACAAACCCATTGGTTTATTGCGGCTATTGGATTAGGCTTTCTGTTTATTGCCATATTCAATGTTATGGCTTTAACCGCTCAAAAAAACGGGCTTTCGGTAGCTTCTGTCGCTAGTAAAATGAGTTTAATTATTCCAGTAATATTTGGTATTTATGCAAATAATGAAAGCACTGAAACTCAAAAATTAATAGGAATTGCTTTAGCTTTAGTTGCCGTTTACTTAACTTCTATTAAACAAAAAGATAATACCATTGTTACAAAATCTATCTATTTACCAATCATTCTTTTCTTCGGTTCTGGTATAATAGATACTTCTGTTAATCATTTTGCTCCAAAAGGTAATATTCCTTTATTTTTATCCTCTATTTTTGGTATAGCAGCACTAATTGGAATTTCTCTAATTGCATACAAATACATTACTACGAAAAAAAAATTTCAAATAAAAAGCGTCCCTTTTGGAATCTTATTAGGTATTGCCAATTATGGTTCTATGTATTTTCTGCTGTTAGCTTTACGAGTAGAAAACACAGAGAGTTCAACCATATTCACCATTAATAATATTGCAATTTTAGCACTATCTACATTAATAGGATTAGTCTTATTTAAAGAGAATATTTCTAGGAAAAACTGGATAGGTATTATCTTAGCACTAATTTCAATAGTATTAGTAACTTTAGCATAATAGAAGAAGACGTTTATAAAAAACAATTGTCATACTAGATTAACAAGATTTTATCTAATAAAAAGAGTATCACCTATTACTTAATACATCCTATAATTATATAAAAATCGACAAAACATAACTATCGAAATAAAACTATAGGATAAATTAAGCGGTATCCTTTAATGTTATTTTTTTGATATTTTAATAAATTTAGAATTTTCAGCATTTAATAGACTAACAATATATAATCCATTTGCTAGATTCTCTAAATTTATATTTTCAGAGTGTTCTTTACTTAATACCATTTTTCCCGACAAATCATAAACCTTAATATGATCAATAGGAATATTAAAATTTAAAACGTCTCTTGTAGGATTAGGGTAAGCATTTAGGATATTAAAATTTGTATCATCAACCGATAACATCTCTAAATCTATACACTCTTGAGAGATTGAATTTACATCTTCAATAATTCCGGAAGTATTAAAAACTAAGTTATCAAAACCACTGTAATCTTCAGGATATCGATGAGCTCTAAAAGAACCATTACCTATTGGTTGTTCAAATTGGTCGAAATTAGAATTATTACTAACAGGAATCATGTAAACCCATATCACTTTACCTGAGCTATCAATTTCTGAAAGTCTCCCAATATCAGATTCATTAATTAAAGCATTTCCATTAGACATAATTTGAACACCACATTGTGCTCCTCCATGCATAACTTCGTTCATAATGATACCATCCCATGACCAAAAATAACTTTGTGGCAAAAACGTACCTGAACTTAGACTGTAAACACCATTAATAGCGTTTGGATCAATGATATGAACAGAAGAAGCAGATAGATTACTACCGTAGCCATCATTACTAAATACTGACAACTTACCTTGGTTAGGTCCTTCAGTAATCCACTTAATATCATGCTGTCTACCAAGCTTCTGATCAGAAGCTGTTCCCTGATTATATACTTGAGGATTTCCCCATCTCCATAAAAAATCACCCCCTCTATTATATATACCACCACTATTCGTTGATGCTTGATTTGTTGTCGTACTGTGATCAATAATGAACACTTCGCTTAAGTGCCTAGATGAAATTACTATTTGATCTAATTCTGCATTATAGTCAATTGCGTTAGCGTGTATGGGATTGGAGCCCTGACCACCATCATAATTAAGATTCCATAATCGAGGGTTTGAAGAGATTACACCATAATTAGGTTTAGAACTATCATAATCCTGAACTAAATGATCAAATAACTTCCACTCCCATACTATATTAGCTGAATTTGTACCTACGGGTTCAATTTCTAAAACCTTATCAAGCACCATGGTGTCCAAAAAATACGTAGGATCTAAACCTTCTTCAATTAAATCTAACTTACTATACACATCTCTCACCAATACTAAATAATTACCATTGGGTAGTGGCTCAATATCATGATGAATTGAAGTCCCAAGAAAATCTAGGTAATTAATACTCCAAATTAAATTGTCATCCCAATCTTTAATTTCGGTGGTCAACTCACTACCTACTAAAAGATTACCATTCTCTAAGAGATAACCATTTCTACTATCAAGACTCTCAAACTCCCATTGATTTACAACTTCACCACAATTATTAATTAGAAATACCCTATTATCAGAAGAAGGATTAAATAAGGTATATCCATTTGACTTTATTTCACTGAAATCATTAAAAATTAAGCCAACCGTTTCTTGAGCTTTTGTTAAATTAAAGGTGATTATTACAATTAAAAATAGAATTTTCCTCATCTTTTTTTTTAACAAATATAATTAATAATATAAGATAATTATTTTCAATAGTTACCTGTTAATAAATCACTATACACATAAAACCAAAATATTTAAGAGTTACTAATGCCTAGTTGAATTGTTTCAAAGTTTAAGATAATACCTTTAGTTTTGTTTTATAGAAAACTGAGTCTTTAAAATTTATAAATAGAAACTCTACAGGTTTATTTTTACAAATTAACAATATGGAAATCGACACATATAAAACAATAACAAAACCAGCGCAAGGCGAAATATTTAAAGACAAGAATAGTAAGTTTTATGGTTTTGCTTTTCCGGTAACAAATGAAGAGCAGATAAAGCAACATCTCGACGATTTAAAAAAAGAACATTATGCTGCTAGGCATTGGTGCTATGCTTATCAGATAGGAACTGAAACCTTTCAATACAGAGCCAATGATGATGGAGAACCTAACAATTCTGCAGGAATGCCAATTTATGGTCAAATTCAATCTTTTGATGTCACCAATACTCTAATCATAGTCGTTAGGTATTATGGTGGTATAAAACTTGGTGTTGGTGGCTTAATAAACGCTTACAGAACAGGAGCACAATTAGCATTAGAAGCTTCAGAAATTGTTGAACGCACTATAAATAAAAAATTTCAACTCAATTTCGAATATAAAAACATGAGTAAAGTGATGCGTTTATTAAAAGAAAATGATGTTGAAATTATTAATCAAACTCTCGAACTCGATTGTTTGTTAGAAATATCTGTCAGAAAAAACAACAGCCTAAAATTATTTGAACTATTCAACCAATTTTTCGGAGTTGAAATCAAAGAATTATAACGAATAATCTTGCAGTTTGTCTAAAAGATATTTTGGGCAACGCGTTGGTCTATTCCTTTCCATGCTAACAAATGCTAAAATCGTACTACCAGTCGCCAATAAAACGTCAGATTCATTTCGTAATTCATATTCAAATTCAATGGTAGCTGTTGGCATCTTTTTCAATGTCGTTTTTACTTTAAGCACATCATCATAACGTGCTGAATTTTTGTAATTTATAGTCAAAGAAACTACTGGCAACATAATTCCATCAGCCTCCATCCCGCTGTAACTCAGCCCAAATTCACGTAACCACTCTGTTCTACCCACTTCAAAATACACTGCATAATTACCATGATACACAACTCCCATCTGGTCAGTCTCTCCATAACGTACTCTAACACTTGTTTCATTATAATTCATAAATAAATGGTTTGATTAAGAAAAAATTTTGTAATTTTCAATTGTTTTAAACATGAGGAAAAAATTCTAAATATTCAATGTTATTTGATTTTTTTATTAAGAATTTTGTTCACATATTTGTCCTCTTGAAAACTACTAGAGAATTCCAATTCTCTTTTTTTTTGCTAATATAACTAACAACGAAAAATCTAACTTAACGAATGGAGATCACAGCGCAATCTGTATGGAGTAATTGTCTCGCTTTTATAAAAGATAATATACAACCACAAGCCTATAAAACTTGGTTTGAACCTATAGATGCTGTTAAACTTTCGGGTAATGCATTGAGTATTCAAGTTCCAAGTAAATTTTTCTACGAGTGGTTAGAAGAGCATTATGTAAAAATCTTAAAGGTTTCACTTACAAAAGAGTTAGGCGCAGAAGCTAAATTGGTGTACGTTATTAAAATGGAAAACACCTATGGAAACAAACAACCTTTTACAGAAAAGATTCCAAGTGCAAACCGTTCTGCTTTAAAATCTCAAGATGTAGATGTACCTTTCAATAATAAAAGTCCTGAACTAAGAAATCCGTTTATAATTCCTGGAATTAGAAATGTAAAAATCGAATCGCAACTTAATCCAAGTTATAGTTTTGAAAATTTCCTAGAAGGTGATTCTAACCGTTTAGCAAGAAATGCAGGTATTGCAGTTGCCAACAAACCCGGAGGAACCTCATTTAATCCGCTTTTAATTTTTGGTGGTGTTGGTTTAGGAAAAACACATTTAGCCCATGCTATTGGTGTTGATATTAAAGATAAATACCCTGAAAAAACAGTTTTATATATTTCTGCTGAAAAATTCACACAACAATATATAGATTCTGTAAAAAAGAATAATAGAAATGATTTTATTCACTTCTATCAAATTATAGATGTCCTTATTATAGATGATGTACAATTCTTGTCTGGTAAAACAGGTACGCAAGATGTCTTCTTCCATATATTCAATCATTTACACCAAAACGGAAAGCAAGTTATTTTAACAAGTGATAAAGCTCCTGTAGACATGCAAGATATTGAGCAACGCTTATTATCGCGTTTTAAATGGGGACTTTCTGCAGAATTACAAACTCCTGACTTTGAAACAAGAGTTTCTATTTTAAAAAACAAGCTTTACAGAGATGGTGTTGAAATGCAAGATGACATTATAGAATATGTTGCAAAACATATTAAAACTAATGTTAGAGAGCTAGAAGGAGCCATTATTTCATTAATAGCGCAATCGTCTTTCAACAAAAAAGAAATTACAATTAATCTAGCAAAAGATATTGTAGAGAAGTTTGTAAAGAACACGAAGCGTGAAGTTTCTATTGATTATATTCAAAAAGTAGTTTCAGATTACTTCCAAATGGATGTGAATACACTTCAGTCTAAAACACGTAAACGTCATATTGTACAAGCACGTCAATTAGCTATGTTTTTTGCTAAAAAATACACAAAAGCATCTTTAGCTAGTATAGGTTCTCAAATAGGACAACGAGACCATGCCACAGTCTTACACGCATGTAAGACTGTAGATAACTTATCTTCAACAGATAAGCAATTCAGAAAATATGTTGAAGATTTGTCTAAAAAATTAGCCCTTTAATTACAATTTAGTATGATTAGTATTTTAATGGTGTGCTTAGGTAATATTTGCCGTTCGCCATTAGCTCATGGCATCATGCAATCTAAACTTCCTGATGATCTTTTTTATGTTGATTCCGCTGGCACTGGCGCTTATCATATTGGAAATGCACCAGATAAACGTTCCATTAACGTTGCAAAACAAAATGGATTAGATATTAGTACACAAAGCGCCAGACAATTTAAAGTATCCGATTTTGATGCCTTTGATATAATCTACGCCATGGACGAATCAAACTATAATAACATCGTTAGCTTAGCTAGAAACACGAGAGATATTAAAAAAGTAAAAATGTTTCTTGAAGCGAATTCTTCAATCCAAAACAAAAACGTACCCGATCCTTACTATGGAGGCCAAGACGGTTTTAAATATGTTTTTGAACTTATTAATGACACATGCGATGCATTAGTTAAAGAACTAATTGACTAATACTGAACATTTTCAATACTATAGACGTCTTTTTTTGTAAATTAGTACCTTAACTACTCCGTAAATTATGAAAACGACTATAACACTTTTTTTTACAGCCTTCATATTTTTTCAATATACATATGCTCAAGAATTAGAGTTAGAACTGATCACTTCTAATTTAAGCAAACCGGTTAGCATTAAACACGCAGGTGATGATAGGTTGTTTATCGTAGAACAAGCTGGTGTTATAAAAATAATTGATAATTCAGGCACCTTACAAACGACACCTTTCTTAGATATTAATAGTCTTGTAATAAATTCGGGAAACGAAAGAGGTCTTTTAGGTCTAGCCTTTCATCCCGATTATGCAAACAACGGTTACTTTTTCGTCAACTATATTAATAACTCTGGAGACACTGTAATTTCTAGATTTACAATGGATGCCACCAACCCAGAAATAGCCGATCCCGATTCTGAACTTATAATACTTTCTTACGATCAGCCGTATTCCAATCATAATGGTGGAGATTTAGCATTTGGCACCGATGGATACTTATATACATCTTCTGGGGATGGAGGTTCTAGTGGAGATCCTCAAAATCGAGCACAAAATAAATTAAGCTTTTTAGGAAAAATATTAAGGTTAAATATTGATATTCCAACTGAAACTGAAAACTACAGCATTCCTTCCGATAATCCGTTTGTTGATGATTCTGATGCTTTACCCGAAATTTGGGCTTACGGACTTAGAAATCCTTGGAGATTTTCTTTTGACCGTCTTAATGGAGATCAATGGATTGCTGATGTTGGTCAAGGTACTTACGAGGAAATCAATAGAGTTTCCGCTGAAGATGCAGCAACAGGACTAAACTACGGTTGGAAATGCTACGAAGGTAATAATTCTTATGACACGTCTGGTTGTGCAGATCAGAGCACATATACGTTTCCTATTAATGGTTATAGCCATTTTGGAGATGGTGATCCTAAATGCTCAATTACCGGAGGTTATAGATACAGAGCAACTACTTATCCTAATTTGTATGGTTGGTATTTCTTTGCAGACTTATGTAGTCAAGAAATCGGATATTTGGTTTACGATGAAGCTAATGACGTTTGGAGTAGAACATTTCAGCAATTTTCTGGACAATGGTCTGCATTCGGAGAAGATGTGAATGGAGATATTTATGTTTCAGACCTTGCAGGAGGTCATATTTATAAACTTACAGACACAACTCTAAGCAATAATGATCATTTATTATCAGCAATAACAGTCTACCCCAACCCAACGAATAACGTCATTCATATCAATTTTGGTTCAAATAACAATACAAATGCCTTAACCAAAATAGCTATTTACGATATACAGGGTAAAAAGATAAAGTCAATTAATCGGACTACCGAAACTATTCAAACTATAAACACAACCAAATTATCTAACGGTATTTATATTTTAAAAATAAATATTGAAAACGGAAAACAAAGCACACATAAACTAGTAATACATTAATGAGCAATACCAAAGGAAAACTATACCTCATACCTACACGATTAGGTGATAATCCACCTCTTGAGGTTTTACCAATTTCTATAAAAAAAATAGTTGAGGATCTTGATTATTACATTGTTGAAAACGAAAAGACGGCACGCCGTTTTATAAAACGTATTTCACCAGGAAAATCACAACCATCATTAAAGCTACAGGTACTTAATAAATACACTACAGAAGCAGAACGCAATACCTTTTTAAATCCTTGTTTAGAAGGGGTTTCTATCGGTTTACTCTCAGAAGCTGGCTGTCCAGCAATTGCAGATCCTGGCGCTGATATCGCGGCTTTAGCACACCAGATGGATATTAGAGTGGTGCCACTTGTTGGTCCTTCGTCTATATTATTGGCCTTAATGGCTTCTGGAATGAATGGACAAAGTTTTACGTTTAATGGTTATTTACCTATTGACAAATCTGAACGAAAGTCTAAATTAAAGACATTAGAACGTTTGTCGTTAGAATTAAATCAGGCACAAATTTTTATTGAAACACCCTATAGGAATATGAAAATGCTTGAAGATTTAATCAATGTACTACATCCAAACACTAGACTTTGTGTGGCTTGTGATTTAACTTTACCAACAGAGTTTATTAAAACAATGACGGTTAATGATTGGAAGCATAATAAGGAAGATCTTCACAAGAGACCTGCAATATTTATTATTCAGAAAAATTAAAAGAAAGGTTAGAGTGTTACTCTAGCCTTTTTATCTGGAGTAATCATAGAGGTATCATAACCTGAAAACTTTTTCATATAATACTTTACAGAAGAACCATAAGCGTCAGAAAGGTTATTAACACCATAGCTACGTAAAAACTTCTTAACATTACCAGGACCTGCTAGATGTGCAGCAGCTAAAATACCAGATTCGGTGATTTTTACACCTGCAATTTTTTGGCCTTCAAAGCGCTTAATATCTTTTCTAAGCACCCATTTATTGCGCTCTGCATTTGCAATAAATGCTTTCTCTTGTAATTCTGGATTGTATAAAAATTGATTCGGAGTATAAATACCAATTAATTTTAAGGTTTCAGTACCAAATTGATATTTACCTAAATATCCTAAAGTATTTACCGTAAAATAGTTTCCTCTAGATTCTTTAAAAGCTAATGCCTCTTTAAATCCTTCAAAAGATTTACCTAAATGTGGTGTAAACAAATTGTACTTCACGGTATGGTCTTGAGAAACCATCCCTAATTCTTCAGAAATATTATAATCAAGCTCTAATCCTTTCGTTGAATACGTATCAGGATTAAGAGAAGAATCTGGATACAAGGCTAATGCCATAAGTATACAAATTGAAAATGGTATTACTATATTCTTAACGCTACTTTTAATCATAACAGCTAAATTTTTACAGTAAAATAGTTTCCCCAAACTATCATACAAAATTCGCGTGCAAATATACAACATTTTTACAATAACTGAAAATCAACCGATTAAGTGCTTGTTTATCCACCTAAAAGTAGATATAGTGCCATTTTACACGACCATTGCCATTCAGTTCTAATGTTGGAAATGGTACCTTAATAACGTTGAAAACGTCAAATACTGTTTTTAAGAAGTGAGAATTTGTTTTAATTCGGGTTAAATCAATATCTAAACTTAGGTAGTATTGACGTGTTCTGTTTTGATTTAAAAATAGAGGATCATAGGCATCGCCAGTTAGCATGCCTTCTGCTCCATACCCAAAAGCTAAATTCAACCAAATGGGAATTGATTCGGTTTTTAAAAATGAATTGATATTAGCGCTTAACCAATACGTTTGTCCATTATAATCTTTTAAAAACTCTTCTGCCAAACCACTACCCAACTTATTTGGTCGTTGCTTTGCGTATTGTGTTCTATGAAATGAATACTTTAATACAATCCGTTGTTCTTCCCAAAGTAATTCTTGTCCAACATGCAATCCTGTTCCTGTAGCATTGGCTGCCATATCTGACCACGAAAATCCCCACTCCTCAGAAAAACCATCCATAATTTCCACGGCAGTTAAAAATCCAAAACCTAAAGTAGAACCATAAAGCAATTGATCTTTTTTACTCACTCCTGCCCAATGTAATGTGTTTGCACCTAGTCTACCTAATTGATATGACGAAAACACATGACCCATTTTATCCATCTGTAACCATTCTCCACTATCGTTTAATGTTTTAAAATTAGAACGTGGATAATCAGCGTACCATAATTGATTTAACCCAATTAATGTGGTTGTCGCCAATGCAGCCTCTGTTACCACAACAGTATTTCTTAGTGAGATGTTTAAAGTATCGCTAGGTTTTAAAAACTGATCGAATTTAGATTGTGAAAAGAGCGAAGCACTTGCTAAAAAAAAACCTAGTATATAAACAAAAGTGCGCTTCAAACCTTATTTATTAATACCTTGAGACGATAAGTATCTATGATATTCTCTGGCATTATTGTTATGCTGCCCTAATGATTTTGCAAACTTATGGTAACCGATACGTTTAGCATCTGCAGCAAAATAAAGGTAACTATGTGATTCCGGATTTAAAACGGCTTTAATGGCAGATAAATCTGGCATGGCAATAAGTCCTGGAGGTAAACCCGTATTTTGATACGTATTATAAGGTGAGCTAATGTCTTTATGAATATTTAAAACACGCCTAATAATTGTGTTTTGGTATTGCGGTAACTGATAGGCTGCAAATTTTAAAGTCGGATCTGCTTGTAAGGGCATGCCTATTCGTAAGCGATTTAAATACACACCTGCAACTCTTGGTTGCTCGTCTGCTTGTTTGGATTCTTCATGTACTATTGATGCTAATGTTATAACTTCATTAGGAGTTAAATTTAATTTTTCAGCTTTTGCTTTTCTAGCGTCCGTCCAAAACCGATTGTATTCAACTAACATTTTATCTCTAAATGCTTCGGCTGATGTATTCCAGAAAAATTCATAGCTATTTGGTAAGTACATTCCAAGAGCCGTAGCTTTATTGAAACCATTTTTAGTTAAAAAAGTGTCATCTAACATCACTTTTTCTAAGGTTAAACTATCAGCTTCAATCTGCATACTTATTCGTCCTGCCAAATCTTTTATACTATGCTGATTGTTAAATGCTATTTTGACTGGAAGATTCTTACTTCGAATTGAATTAATAATTTCATTATTATTCATGCCTTTAGAAATGACATATCGACCTGCCTTAATATTGGTAGTGTATTTTTTTTGCTGTGCTAAGGCATCAAACGCATCCATATCATTTAGTAATGGCTCTAGTTGAGATCTTACTTCGGTATATGATGCATTAGTTGGCACATAAATATAGGCCTCGTCATTCTCAAAATTGGTGTTCGGTGAAAACATCGTTCCGTATATATAATACGCAAATACTCCACAGACTAATAAACCAATAAGAGCTACAGCCCAAAGAATCTTTTTAATATACATAGTTAATCGTTAATTCGTTGTAAAATAAATTCGTTGGCATAAGTTTTACCATCGAAACTCCAATCTTTTTTTAATCCTATTTTTTGAAAACCATTAGTTTCAAAGAGTTTTAAACTCGCTTGATTTTGTTCAGAAATATTAGCATAAACCTGATGTAAAAGCAATGTTTCAAAACAATAATCCACTAATAATTGTAGCGCTTCCTTTCCGTAACCTCGATGTCTATTTTCCTCATCTTGAATAAGAATTCCGATACCAGCTCTTTTATTTTTAACATCAAAATCAAACACATCAATCAAACCAATAGTAAAGTCATTAGCATCGCAAATGGCTAACCGAAGTTGTTTCGCTTCATAAATATCTTGCTGAGCATTTTCAAGATACTGTTTAATTAAAAATCTTGAATAAGGTGTTTGGGTATCACTTAATTCCCAAAGCGTCGTATCGTTTTCAATAGTATACACAAAATCTAGATCTTCAGGCTCTAAAGCTCTTAAATAGATATGATTTCCTTTGAGACTTACCATTCAATTTCTCCTTTAAAAACTTGCTGAGCTGGTCCAACTAGCCAAATATTATTGTAACCGCTACCATCACTTTTAAAAGTAACGTTGAGTTCCCCTCCTTGTGTCTGTAAACTTATTTTTTCATTTTGAGTTTTCCCACTTGCATGCATGGCAATAGCAACCGCTGTAACACCTGTCCCGCACGATAGCGTTTCATCCTCTACTCCACGTTCGTAAGTTCTAACAGCGAAATTTTCTGTAGATAATTGTTCTACAAAATTAACATTACTACCTGCAGCATTGTAAGGTTCACCATTCCTAATTCTTGATCCATTGACTTTGACATCAAAATCCTTTAAATCTGAAACAAGTTCTACATGATGTGGAGAGCCTGTATCTAAAAATAAATGCTTATCAAAAGTTTCAATTTCAGAAACATCTTGCATTTGAAGATGCACCAAACCGTTTTCAATTTTGGCTTTATGCAGCCCATCAATGGCTATAAATTCAGTTTCGTTTTCAATGATATTTAAAAACTTAGCAAAGGCCACAATACAACGTCCACCATTACCACACATCGTGCTCTCGTTACCGTCTGCATTGTAATAGACCATTTTAAAATCTACTTTTTCATCAGTTTCTAACAGAATAAAACCATCGGCTCCTATGCCAAAACGTCTGTCGCAAATAGTCGCTATACGCTTGGTATCATTTTTGTTTATAGTTTGTAAACGATTATCTACAATTACAAAATCGTTACCTGTTCCTTGATATTTATAAAATGTCATAGTCTTAATTATGGAGCAAATATAAGAATATTAGACTGTATTTTGCGGTGTTAATAAGGCGTTAAATTTGACGTTAAAAAGTCGTTAAATTGAAAAATGAGTTCAATAAATTTCTAATTTTAATCGTTAGTTGAAAGAAAAATAATTTTAAAATAGTAAAACTTAAATCTGAAAATTATGAAGAAGATAATAACATTGATATTTGTTTCTGCATTAGGTGGTCTATTGACTTTAGGTGGTTATAAACTTTTTGTTGAGAATGATACACAACCTTTAACCGTTGAACAATCATCTGAATTCCCTGTGTTTGTCCCTACAAATACTACAAACACATATAATAAGATGGTAAGTACACCAAATTTTGTGGAAGCTGCTGATAAATCTTTGGATGCTGTTGTCCATGTAAAAAACACATCGATAGTGAGTTCACCAACCTCAATGCAAGATTTGTTCTTTGGTCGTCAGTCGCAACGTGCGCAAGTTGGAACTGGTAGTGGAGTTGTTATTTCTCCATCTGGTTATATTGTAACTAACAATCACGTGATTAAAAACGCTAACGAAATTAGTATTACCTTAAATAATAACAAATCTTATATCGCAGAATTAATTGGCACAGATGAAACAACTGATATTGCTTTATTAAAAATTGAAACTGATGAAGACCTACCTTTTATGGCTTTTGGTGATTCTGATAATGCTAAAGTTGGTGAATGGGTTTTGGCCGTTGGAAATCCCTTCAACTTAAATTCTACTGTAACCGCAGGAATTATTAGCGCAAAATCTAGAGATTTATCCGGACAACACTCACAATCATTTATACAAACTGATGCTGCTGTAAATCCAGGAAACTCTGGTGGAGCATTGGTAAATGTAAATGGAGATTTAATAGGCATTAACACAGCTATATCTTCTCAAACGGGTTCTTATATAGGCTATTCATTTGCTGTACCAAGTAATATTGCCCGAAAAATAGTGAATGACATTATGGAATACGGTAATGTACAAAATGGTATTCTTGGTGTCTCTGGAGGAGCTCTAAATAGTGAAGCTGCGAAAGAATTTGGCATAACTACTACCGAAGGTTTTTATGTTAGCGAAGTACAAGAAGATACAGGAGCGGAAAAAGCAGGTATAAAACCTGGTGATATAATTAATAAAATCGATAATGTTCGCATCAATAAGTTTTCAGATTTAACGGGCTATTTAAAAACTAAAAGTCCTGAAGATGTAGTTGATGTCACCCTATTAAGAGACGGACATGAAGAAGTATTGCCAGTCACTTTACTAAAACCGACAATTACGGTAATTCAAACTATCGGTTTTGTAAAAAATGCCTCAAAAAAAGAATTAAAAAATTATAACGCAGAATATGGTGTTAAAATTTCAAAATTTGCTGATGACAATTATAAAGCCGGTTGGAATCGTGTTGGTGTTGAAGAAGGTAGTATTGTTACCAAAATAAATGGTAAAAAACTTTATACCGTTGAAGATGCTCAAAATGCAATGAAAGCAAGAAATTTAAGAGAGCCACTTCAAATTGAAATCATAAATAATCAAGGTGAAAAAGTCGTTCATAGTTTTAGATAAATTCACGATTAATTAGTTGAATTAAACCCTTCAAAATCCTATTTTTTGAAGGGTTTTTATTTTTGGTAAAAGTTGTTACGAAAACGTTTGAAATATGCTATTTTTGCAAAAATTAAACATCAATTTAACTAAAAAAACATGGGATTTAACGATACTTACGAAAAAGAGTTAGCGTTTCAAGCCGATCGTCGCAGAGCAACTGTCGAATTCATTAAAATCATTAGCGATTTATGGTATGATAAATCTATTGAGCTTGTCATATTTAGAAATCAATTAATTGATAGAAATGTGAGCGAAATTCTAAACTTACATGAGTACGCAGGCGAATTTGTTCAGAAACCAATCTCAATTTTTGATTCGGTTGAAATTGCACAAGCCATAAGTACTTTAAACATCCCACCTGCTAAATTAGACATCGGAAAATTAACTTATGAATTTCATTTAGAAGATCAAAAATATGGCAACGCTACTGCTTTTGTAGCTTCTAAATTAGGAAAAGCTAAAGACAACAAAGCCATTGAGCCTAAAGATGTGATCCTTTATGGTTTCGGAAGAATTGGACGTTTAGTGGCACGTGAATTAATGACACGAACAGGAAAAGGTACGCAATTACGATTAAGAGCTATTGTTACAAGAGGAGAAATAACTGAAACAGTTTTAGAAAAACGCGCTTCCTTATTAAGAAACGATTCTGTACATGGAGATTTCTCAGGAATGGTGAGTATCGATGTTAAAAACTCTGCATTAATTATAAATGGTACAACTGTAAATGTTATTTCCGCAAATGCTCCAGAGGATATTGATTACACATCGTATGGCATAAATAACGCTTTAGTTATAGACAACACTGGTGCATTTAGAGATAAGGAAGCACTGAGCAGACATCTAAAATCAAAGGGTGTAGATAAAGTTTTATTAACTGCTCCTGGTAAAGGTATTCCTAATATTGTGCACGGTGTTAATCATTTAGAACACAATCCGGATAAGGTAAATATCTTCTCTGCGGCATCATGTACAACAAATGCGATTACCCCAATTTTAAAAGCATGTGAAGATTCTTTTGGAATTACAACAGGGCATTTGGAAACAATCCATGCATATACTAACGACCAAAATTTAGTAGATAATTTCCATAGTAAATACAGACGTGGACGTGCTGCGGCTTTAAATATGGTAATTACAGAAACTGGTGCTGGCAAAGCAGTAAGCAAAGCTTTACCTACTTTGGAAGGGAAGTTAACCTCTAATGCGATTAGAGTTCCTGTACCTAATGGATCTCTAGCAATTCTAAATTTAGAATTAGAAACTAAAACTACCGTTGCCAGTATAAATACAATTATGAAAAAGTATGCATTAGAAGGTGATTTAGTAGAACAGATTAAATACGAAATGAGTGACGAATTAGTATCTAGCGATATTATTGGAAGTTCAGCACCCGCTATTTATGATAGTAAAGCAACCATCGTTAGAAAAGATGGAAAAAATGCTATACTATATATATGGTACGATAATGAATATGGCTATAGCCAACAAGTTATTCGTTTAGCTAAGTATATTTCTAAGGTAAGACGCTATGCTTATTATTAGACCATTTTGAAAAGGAAAAAGGAAAAATCTTGTCGTATGGCAAGATTTTTTTGTTATTAAGTCGATTGATTTTAAACTACTTATGTAGAGTTTCATTCCCAATTCAAGTGATAGCTTAAAAAGTCAACATCTAAAACAAAACTTCTAGCGTATATAAATTGCCTTAGTAAAAACTAAGGCTATTTGTTTGGAAATTTGTTTATGAAATCCTCATAAAATTATTATCTTGGCAATCAATTAATCTAACACAACCAAAAATTACCTCTAAGATGAAGTTCTTAACCAAAGTTATTGTAATTCTTTTAGTTACATTTAGTTTTCAAACAGTAATAGCACAAACTGATACTGACGAAGAAGATAAATTATCTCTTAATAGTGGTACTATTGATAGCCAGTTTGAATATGTATTTCAAAAATCCGGCAATTTTAAAGGCACCAATGGACAGAATTATAAAGCTGTGAAATATGCGTGGCTTTTAGATTTAAAATCTCATGTTCTAGATTCTTTAAAAACAACCTACGCTGATTTAGAAAACTCTGAAAAAGTAGTAGGAAATCAAATTAAAGAAATTGAAGATTTAAAAACGAAACTTGCAAATACGGAAAGTAACTTAGAACAGACAGACTCTGAAAAAAATAATATGGCATTATTAGGGATGCAGACTAGTAAGACCAATTACAATGTTATTATGTGGTCTATTATAGCTGCTTTATTAGCCTTTTTATTATTTTTTATCTATAAATTTAAAGGTAGTAACTCTTCAACTCGTGAAGCTAAACACAAACTACAAGAGGTAGAAACAGAATTTGAAGAGCACAGACGTAACGCTTTAGAACGCGAGCAAAAAGTAAGACGTCAGTTACAAGATGAATTAAATAAGCATAAGTCTTAAAAAGACTATTAGCTTATACTTATATAAATCCGTAATTAAAAATTACGGATTTTTTTATGCTTCTAATTAAAGCATATATAGAAGGGTTCTCTTATTCTTGAAATTAATAATTTGGATAATAAGAGATTAACAATTCTTGAAGAATAATTTTAAGACGCGCACAAAAAATCATTATCTTTATAATAGACAATAGGAGGCTATAAGTATCTTTACTGGTATTGTATTAAAATAGGAGAAACACGTATTGAAAGCAACAATTATGGGACAAAAAATCGGAATAATTTATTCTTCTATAGATGGACAAACCAAAAAGATCTGCGAAAAATTAAATGCTTTTTTTAATGATAAACAAATTAAAACTGAGCTTTACGCCATCAATGATTTTAATAGTGATATCTCAGAATTCAACACCTTAATTCTTGGAGCTAGCATTCGGTATGGAAAACACAATAAAAGCGTATATGATTTTATTCAGACCAACATCATTGCTCTCAATAAAATAACAACCGCTTTTTTCTCAGTAAATCTTGTCGCAAGAAAAGAAGATAAAAATTCTGCTGACACAAATCCATACCTGATTAAATTTCTAAAACAGACGCCTTGGAAACCTGATTTGCTAGAAGTCTTTGCAGGAAAATTAGACTATAAGTCATATCCCATACTAGACAGAATTATGATTAAGTTAATCATGAAACTAACACATGGGCCAACAAATTCAGATTTACCCATAGAATATACAGATTGGAACAAGGTGAGCGATTTCGGACTAAGAATAAGCAATACCCTTAAAACACAATAAAAAACCCTACATTATTAATTATAAAGATTCATTAATTAATCTCTATAATTACATATCTTAAAATCACATCAATTATTTATACCTTCGCACTCAATTAAAACAAGCCATGCGCATAGACATTATAACCGTACTACCAGAACTTTTAAAAAGTCCGTTTGAAGCGTCAATTTTAAAACGAGCTATTGAAGCTGGTTTAGTAGAAGTCCACTGTCATAATTTAAGAGATTACGCAACAGGTGGCTATAAATCTGTTGATGACACACAATTTGGAGGAGGTGCAGGCATGGTAATGACCATAGAACCAATTGATAAGTGTATTTCTAAATTACAAAAAGAGCGTCATTACGACGAACTTATATATATGACACCAGATGGAGAGCAACTAAACCAAAGTATTGCTAACCAAACATCTTTAAAAGAAAACATTATTATTTTGTGTGGACATTACAAAGGTGTCGATCAACGCGTGCGTGATAGATTTATTACACGCGAAATATCCATTGGAGATTATGTGTTGTCCGGAGGTGAATTAGGAGCTGCCGTTTTATGTGATGCTGTTATCCGATTAATTCCTGGAGTTTTAGGAAATGAAACCTCTGCCCTAACGGATTCATTTCAAGATAATTTGTTGGCACCACCAATTTATACCAAACCTAGAGAATATGATGGCATGAAAGTTCCAGAAGTATTATTCAGTGGCAACTTTGGGAAAATTGAAAAATGGCGAGAAGAACAAGCCTATAAAAGAACTCAAGAAAGACGACCAGATTTACTCGAGGATTAAGCATCTATGAATTTTAAAGCTCAAATTCCTTTAACTAGATACTTTAACGCAATAAACAATGAATAATTCTACGGAAATTCTTTTTACAATAGGTCAGATTATTGGTGCTTTTTCAACTCTCATTGTATTTGTTGCTACAATTGTTATATTCATAAAGAAAAAAACAATAGCTACTTGGTTAATTTTTAGTGGTTACCTACTTGTTGTAATAACTTATATAGTTAGTTTATTTATTAATGTTTTTGCTGGTAGGAATGGTATAGAATCGTTATTAATTACTCAAGGAGTTTTGTCAATAGTTCAAAATCTATCTTACTCAATATTTGCAGTAGGCTTACTAATTTTAGGCTTAACGGAATTTTCAAAAAAAAATAAAACCTTAAACTAGGTTTAGCGTCATTTAGAAGGAATTATTCTAAAAAGCATCAAAAATAAAATTTCACATACAAGTGTTGTTAATAACCAAAAAAGTACTACTTTTGCAAACCAATTTAGACCAACCTCTGGCGAGAATCGTGAATGTTGCTTTGAATTAACTATTATAAATAAAACAAAATGGATTTAGTAAAATTTGTACAAGACGAATTTGTAACTCGTAAAGACTTTCCAGAATTTAGTGCTGGTGATACAATCACAGTATACTACGAAATTAGAGAAGGTGAAAAAGTACGTACTCAGTTTTTTAGAGGTGTTGTATTACAACGTAAAGGAAGTGGATCTTCTGAAACGTTTACCATCCGTAAAATGTCAGGAACAATTGGCGTAGAGCGTATCTTCCCAGTTAACTTACCAGCTTTACAAAAAGTAGAAGTTAACAAACGTGGTAAAGTACGTAGAGCTAGAATATTCTACTTTAGAGGTCTTACTGGTAAAAAAGCAAGAATCAAAGAAGTTAGAAGATAATTCCAACTTATATATTACAATAAAAAGCCTTCTGATAAAGAAGGCTTTTTTGGTTATTAACAATTGTTAATAATTCTAGTTCATAAAGTGTTGATATCTAAAATGTTAAAAAACACCAGGACTCAAAATATTTACTTAATTTAGTGAAACAATTAACAACAAACCTTGTTTGGTTTTGAATTCTATTTCAAATTAATGTTAATTTGTTACTAAAGATTCGTTCTTTATGTATTGAGGTTGTTTTTTGAGGTTGTATAGCAACTTATGTATGTAAGTGTTTGTGAAACAATCATGAAACTTTATTAACTTAATATACTTGGTAGGTTAACTTAGTAAAGTGAAAAGCTCCGAAGAAGTAGTGGTATCGAAAGTGAACACGAAAAAAAGACGAGCAATGTTCTAGACCTAACGTTCATTTATTTGAAGATTATAGGAAAAACATCAAGGAAAACAAACCTAAGAAGCATAGTAATATCAGGTCAATACATTTTGAAAGATATGAAATGTTTCGAATTGAAACGGAAACACTTGAACCGAAAAGGATGATGGCATCTGCCAAACAACCGAGTTAGTTAAAACTAAATAGGTCAACGTTAGTACTGTTTCTATGAAAGCCATGTCAACACAGATTATTTCTGAGTGATATGGCTTTTTATTTTATAATATCATTATTCTAGAAACAACTTCATATCGATAATTACTTCCTAAATTAGAATAGGACAAATAACACTTCACAATACAATATCTCTTTTAATTTAACCAATATCTTTCGTATTCTTGTAAAATGAATCTACCTCTAATAGAGCAACAAGATTATACCACTATAGACTATACAACAAATCCGTTGCCTAAAGCGGAATACATAGACTGTACATTTAACAATTGTAATTTCGAAAATTCAGATCTTTCCAATATAACTTTTTTAGAATGCGATTTTATAGATTGTAATTTTAGTAATATTAATGTGATGCATACCTCGTTTAATGATGTAAATTTTAAGGGATGTAAAATTTTGGGTGTACAATTTCAAAATTGTAATACCTTTTTATTGACTTTCAAGTTTTCAGATTGTACGTTGAATTTCAGTAGTTTTTATCAATTAAAAATAAATCATACCAAGTTCTCAAAATGCATAATGCATCAAGTAGATTTTACCGAAACCGAAGCAAAATCTTGTGAATTTAAGGATTGTGATTTACATCTATCCACTTTTGACAAAACTAACTTAGAATATTCTGAATTTACGACAGCATATAATTTCAATATTAATCCGTCTTTAAATCAAATTAAACAGGCTTCATTTTCAAAAGAAAACATTTCTGGTTTATTAAATAGCTTTAATATTAAGATAAAAGTCTAAATAAAAATTTTAAGTATTAATTTCTTAAAAATTATAACGGTTTAGTTGTAATCTTATACCTATAAAAATCAAACGTTTTCGTATATTTGCACAGCTCAATTTCGAGCCAAATTTTATTCATTTTATTTACAAGACATATGACAAAAACAGCAAAGATTGTTTATACAAAAACGGATGAAGCACCAGCTTTAGCAACGCGTTCATTTTTACCGATTGTTGAAGCATTTACGAAATCTTCAGGTATTGTTATAGAGACAAAAGATATATCATTAGCAGCTAGAATTTTAGCTGTATTTCCAGACTTTTTAACAGATGATCAAAAGGTTTCAGATGCACTAGCAGAATTAGGTGAATTGGCAAAACAGCCAGAAGCTAATATTATAAAGTTACCAAATATTAGTGCGTCAGTTCCACAACTTATAGCTGCCATTGAAGAATTACAAGCTAAAGGATTTAAAATTCCTAATTATCCGGAGGAACCAAAAAATGATACGGAAAAAGAAATTAAATCCCGTTATGATAAAATTAAAGGAAGTGCTGTAAACCCTGTCCTTAGAGAAGGTAATTCAGATAGACGTGCACCAAAAGCAGTTAAGAATTACGCGAAGAAAAATCCACATAGTATGGGAGCTTGGTCGCCAAATTCTAAAACGCATGTATCAACTATGACAAAAGGTGATTTTGCACACAATGAGAAATCAGTGACGTTAGAAGAGGCTACTACAATAAACATCGTACATACCGATACTAAAGGAAATAAAACAAACTTAAAAAGTGACTTAGGTTTATTAAAAGGTGAAATTATCGATGCAACGATAATGAGCAAAAAACTATTGTTAGAGTTTTTAGAAGAACAAGTTGAAGACGCTTTAGATAAAAGTGTATTGTTTTCTTTACATATGAAAGCAACAATGATGAAAGTTTCTGATCCAATCATTTTTGGTCACGCTGTACGTGTGTTCTTTAAGGACTTGTTTGATAAACATGGAAAAACTTTCGATAAAATTGGTGTAGACGTTAACAATGGATTTGGAAACTTATTAGAGAAATTAAGTGAACTTCCAGAAGAAAAACGTGATGCAATAAGAGAAGATATTCGTTTTGAACTTAATCATGGCGCAGATTTAGCGATGGTAAATTCTGAAAGAGGAATTACAAATCTTCACGTTCCAAGTGATGTTATTATTGATGCATCTATGCCTGCAATGATTAGGACTTCTGGTCAGATGTGGAATGCTGAAGGAAAACAACAAGATACAAAAGCAGTAATTCCAGATAGTAGTTATGCTGGTGTTTATAGTGCAACTATTGATTTTTGTAAAAAACATGGAGCATTTGACCCAACAACCATGGGTACTGTTCCTAACGTAGGATTGATGGCTCAAAAAGCTGAAGAATATGGTTCTCATGATAAAACTTTCGAAATTGCTTCAAAAGGAAAAGTTGATGTTATAGATGCTAATGGTAATGTTCTTTTAAGTCATAAAGTTGAAGAAGGTGATATCTGGAGAATGTGTCAAGCTAAAGATGCACCAATCCAAGACTGGGTAAAACTTGCCGTTACAAGAGCAAGAGCTTCTCAAACTCCTGCTGTGTTCTGGTTAGATAAGAAAAGAGCACATGATGCTGAATTAATAAAAAAGGTAAATACATATCTTAAAGATCATGATACTGAAGGTTTAGATATTAGAATTCTTTCTTTAGTTGATGCTACTAATTTCACTTTAAAACGACTTAAAGAAGGCAAAGACACCATTTCTGTAACTGGAAATGTTCTTAGAGACTACTTAACTGATTTATTCCCAATTTTAGAAGTTGGTACAAGTGCAAAAATGTTATCTATTGTTCCTTTAATGAATGGTGGTGGATTATTTGAAACAGGAGCTGGTGGATCTGCACCTAAGCATGTACAACAATTCCTAGCAGAAGACCACTTACGTTGGGATTCTTTAGGTGAATTTTTAGCATTAGCCGTTTCTTTAGAGCATTTTTCTATAGTAAACTCTAATAAAAAAGCTAGTATTTTAGGTAAGACTTTAGATGATGCTTCGGATAAATTGTTAGAAAACAGAAAAGGACCTTCAAGAAAAGTTAATGAATTAGACAACAGAGGAAGCCATTTTTACTTAGCACTTTATTGGGCTGAAGCACTTGCAAACCAAGATAAAGATGAAGCGTTAAAAGCGGAATTTACACCTCTTTTCAATGCTCTTTCATCAAATGAAGACACTATAGTAAAAGAACTTATAGATTGCCAAGGAGAGCCTGTAAATATCGAAGGGTACTATCTACCAAACGAAGATTTGATTACTAAAGCAATGCGACCAAGTGATTCTTTTAATGCTATTATAAATTCATAATAACATTAGATTAATGTTATGTTAAAAAGCTTCCTTCGGGAAGCTTTTTTTGTTTAATTTAAATTACATTTGGTGAAACAAAACTATCAATTATTACTTCAAGCAATTAAAACATCAACTATGGTAATACTTCTGAGGGGATTTTTTATCTTCTTTTTATTGAACACTTTAGGCCTTCAAGCACAAGATAAATTTACTTTAAGTGGAACTGTATCAGATAATCAAAGTAATGAAACACTCATTGGAGTTAATATTATATTACCAGATCAGCAAACTGGAACCGTTTCAAATGAATATGGCTTCTACTCTATTACATTACCAGCAGGAACTTATGTTGTTCAAGTTAGTTATTTAGGTTTTAAAACCCTTTCTGAAACCATCGTTCTTAATGATAACTTGTCCAAAAACTTTAAACTGGAAGAAGCTGCTGAAAGCTTAGATGAAGTACTTCTTACAGAAAATATTGAAAAATTAAACATTAAAAATCCGCAAATGAGTGTCAATACTTTGTCTATAAAAACGATAAAGAATATGCCTGTAGTTTTAGGTGAAGTAGATGTTATAAAATCTATTACACTTCTTCCAGGCGTTACAAATGCAGGAGAAGGCTCTTCTGGTTTTAACGTACGAGGAGGAGCTGCAGATCAAAATCTAATTCTGTTAGATGAAGCAACAATTTTTAATTCATCGCACCTTTTTGGTTTCTTTTCTGTTTTTAATCCTGATGCTATAAAAGATATTAAATTATACAAAGGAGGAATTCCATCGAAATATGGAGGTCGTGTAGCTTCTGTTTTAGATATCTATCAAAAAGAAGGTAATAGTAAATCGTTTCACATGAATGGTGGTATCGGACTAATTTCAAGTAGATTATTGGCCGAAGGTCCAATTACAAAAGATAAAGGATCGTTTCTAATTGGAGGTCGTAGCAGCTATGCTCATCTTTTTTTACCGCTTTTTGATTTAGATAATGTCGCTTATTTCTATGATTTAAATACAAAACTAAGTTATAATATAAATGAAAATAACAATATCTACTTGTCTGGTTATTTTGGTAGAGATGTATTTAAAATTGCTGATAGTTTTGAAAATTCATTTGGGAATTCAGTATTAAATTTTAGATGGAACCACCTATTTTCTGACAAAATATTTTCTAACCTATCGTTTATTTATTCTGACTATTACTATGGACTTCAACTAGGTTTTGTTGGATTCGACTGGATTTCTGGCATAAAAAACATCAACCTTAAATACGACTTTAAACATTATATAAGCAATAGCTTTAAGCTAGAATATGGTTTAAATAGTATGTATTATAAATTTAATCCTGGAGATATAAGTCCTATTGACAGTGATTCTGGGATAAATCCTTTTAAGCTTACAGATAAATATGCTTTGGAAAATGCCGTATATATTGATGCTGAACATAAATTGAGCGATAATTTATCCGTTAGTTATGGTGCACGTTTAAGTGTGTTCCATAGATTAGGTCAAGATGAATTAAATAGTTACGAAAATAATAGTCCACTAACATTTAATGAGTCTATTGGTATTTATGAAAAAGCAGAACCAAATGGTACAACCACTTATACTAGAAGCGATATTATTGAATCTTTTGCTAACTTGGAACCTCGATTAGCAATTGCTTATCAGTTAAATGATAATTCTTCTGTAAAAGGAAGTTACAATCGCATGAGCCAATATTTACATTTACTGTCTAATACAAGCTCACCAACACCTTTAGATGTTTGGACACCAAGTGGAAAATATATAAAACCACAATTATTAGATCAGGTTGCTATTGGATATTTTAAAACATTTAAAAACAATGCGTATTCTTTAGAAGTTGAAAGTTTTTATAAAACTATTCAAAACCGAATCGATTATATTGACGGTGCAGATTTAATTGCCAACAATGCCATAGAACAAGTTATATTAAATGGTGAAGGAAGAGCCTATGGTTTAGAGGTCCTTTTCAAAAAAAATGAAGGCAAATTTACAGGTTGGTTGGCCTATACTCTTTCAAAATCAGAACAAAGAACACCAGGACGAACGGCTATTGAAACCGGAATCAATAATGGAGAATGGTATAATACTCCACACGACAAAACACATGACATTTCACTAACAGGAAGTTACGAATTAAGCAAAAAGTGGTCCTTCAGTTCTAATCTTATTTTTCAAACAGGGCAACCCACAACGTTTCCAAACGGTCAATATCAATACAACGATATTATAATTCCGAATTATGAAGCAAGAAATTCAAGTAGGCTTCCATCTTACCATCGTTTAGATGTAGCCGTAAATTATAATCCAAACCCAGAAAGCACAAAAAACTTTAAAGGAGAATGGGTCTTCGGAATATATAATGTGTACAACCGAAAAAATGCAGCAAGTATTTCGTTTAGCGAAAATAGAAACACAGGAAATAATGAAGCTACACGTTTGGCTATTTTCGGAATCGTACCATCGTTCTCATATAATTTCAAATTTTAAATCATGAAAAAATTAATATATATAAGTTTCATATTAGCACTTTTCACCAATTGTGAAGATGTTATTGATGTTGATTTAAATGATGCCGAACCAAAATTGGTCATTGAAGCATCCATAAATTATTTTAAAAATACATCAGGAAACGAACAAAGTATAAAATTAACTTTATCTGCTCCATTCTTCGAAGATACAATTCCGCCTGCTAATGGTGCTATAATTCAGATTTCAGATACAGCTGGAAATACATTCAATTTTATAGAAACTGATAATACTGGTATTTACACTAACAACACGTTCATTCCTATTATAGATGATGACTATACTTTAGTCATAAACTATGAAGGAGATATTTATACAGCTTCAGAAACCCTAACATCTGTGGTTCCTATTGATTATATAGAACAAAACAATGAAGGAGGTTTTTCAGGTGACGATATAGAGCTTAAAGCCTTTTATACTGATCCATCGGGAATAAGCAATTACTATTTTTTCGAATTTATTAGTGATATTCCAGTCGTTCCATCCCTATCTGTATACGACGATACCTTTACCGACGGAAATGAAATTTTCGGATTTTATACAGAAGAAGACTTAGAATCTGGAGATAGTGTTACCATAAGAAGCTACGGTGTATCTAGCCAATTCTATGATTTTATGTTTATTCTTTTGCAACAAGGCGGTGATTCTGGTGGTGGTCCTTTTGAAACACAACCAGCTACGGTTCGTGGTAATTGCATAAATACTACAAATCCAGAAAACTTTCCTTATGGTTATTTTAGATTGTCAGAAGTTGATGAATTAATTTATACAGTTGAATAGTTTTATCATTTGGGCATTACCCACAAAAAAGTGGGTCGCGTCATCCACTATATCTTTTTGTTAAAACGCCTATAAATTCTTTAGAACATTTAAACTTTCAATTATTCGTCAATAACCTAAATAAATTAAATTTTACAAAAAGGATGCCGTTACTACCGCTAATGCAACCCATCCGCTAAAATAATTTCTTACCTTTAGGGCATGACTTTTATAAAAACAACAGAGCAAGACTCTAACTATAACAATCTCGAAAATATGTCCATTAACGAGATTATAAATTCTATAAATAAAGAAGATAAAACAGTTTCTTTAGCCGTAGAAAAAGCGTTACCACAAATTGAATCTCTTATTGAGCAAGTTGTTCCAAAACTAAAAAATAGTGGACGACTATTTTACATAGGAGCAGGAACTAGCGGTAGACTTGGTATTTTAGATGCTTCAGAATGTCCACCCACTTTTGGAGTTACTCACGATTTAGTTATTGGTTTAATAGCAGGTGGTGATAATGCCATTAGAAAAGCTGTAGAAAATGCAGAAGATTCAATGACACAAGGCTGGTTGGACTTACAAGAATACAACATTTCAGATAAAGATGTTGTTATAGGTATCGCAGCTTCCGGAACGACACCATATGTAATTAGTGCATTAGCAAAATGCAACGAACATAATATCATAACGGGTTGTATAACGTGTAATCAAAATAGCCCTTTATCTTTAACAGCAAGATTTCCTATTGAAGTCATCGTTGGTCCAGAATTTTTAACCGGAAGTTCAAGAATGAAAGCTGGAACAGCTCAAAAACTAGTTCTCAACATGATTACGACCACCACTATGATTCAACTTGGAAAAGTAAAGGGTAATAAAATGGTAGATATGCAACTCAGTAACGACAAGTTAGTCCACAGAGCTGTAAAAATGATTATGGATGAATTAAATATTTCAGAAACAGAAGCTACAATTTTATTAAGTAAATACAAAAATGTAAGAAATAGTATCACCCATGGAAGACAATAATAGAACAGACAAAGATATCTTAACCAAAGGCATAAAACGTTTAGCGATCTGCTTAGGTCTTATGTTTTTAGGTCCTACCTTGGTACATTTAGCCTTAGACAATAGTGAAAAGCCACTTTACATTCCACTACTTATTATTGCCTTTATACTTTGCATTGCTGCAATTGCGTTTCTATTTATCGGTATCAATACCATTTTAGATAGCATATTCAAGAAGAAAAAGTAAAACGTTGTCTTTTTTGTAAGTGAGGTGTTAGACCAATTCATTAAATCCGTGGTTCCATGGACCAACAAACGCTCTACTCTCTTTAGCTACTAAACAATAAGTAGATTTTTTTTACCTAGTTAACTCTCTTCATGCACAATTTAGCAAAAAACACATTAGCATTTCACTTAACAAATTCAATAATGTTAAGATGATAAGCCTAAGAAAAGTGTACTATTGGTATTTTGAAGACAATCTATATATGTAACCTTGTAAATATTATAGAAAACACATTTCTAGATTTGATTTTCTATTTCAAATAATCACTTGGACATATAAAAAAAGTGATAAAACGAAAAAAACCCTTACTAGAATATCTAGTAAGGGTTCTTAAAAAAGGCGGCGACCTACTCTTCCACAGTAAAGCAGTACCATCGGCGCAAACGGGCTTAACTACTCTGTTCGGAATGGTTAGAGGTGAGCCCCGTCGCTATAACCACCTTAAATTTTTATTCTGACTTTGATCAGAACTTGGGTTGTTATAAATAATCAACACTAATATTGTTGACATATTGAAAAAAAGACATGATATGTATTGTAACGTATACTTTATAAAAAAACTGACTCGCTCGTTAACCATTACTGGTTGTCGAGCGAAGTCGAAGTGACAATAAGCCTATGGGTTATTAGTACTACTCGGCTATGACATTACTGCCTTTACACCTATAGCCTATCAACGTGGTAATCTTCCACGACCCTTTAAAGAAATCTCATCTTGTGGTGGGTTTCGCGCTTATATGCTTTCAGCGCTTATCCCTTCCGAACGTAGCTACCCTGCAATGCTCCTGGCGGAACAACAGGTACACCAGAGGTTCGTCCAACTCGGTCCTCTCGTACTAGAGTCAGATCCACTCAAATTTCTAACGCCCACTGTAGATAGAGACCGAACTGTCTCACGACGTTCTGAACCCAGCTCGCGTGCCACTTTAATGGGCGAACAGCCCAACCCTTGGGACCTTCTCCAGCCCCAGGATGTGACGAGCCGACATCGAGGTGCCAAACCCCCCCGTCGATATGAGCTCTTGGGGGAGATCAGCCTGTTATCCCCGGCGTACCTTTTATCCTTTGAGCGATGGCCCTTCCATACGGAACCACCGGATCACTATGCTCTACTTTCGTACCTGATCGACCTGTATGTCTCTCAGTCAAGCTCCCTTATGCCATTGCACTCTACGCACGGTTACCAAGCGTGCTGAGGGAACCTTTAGAAGCCTCCGTTACTCTTTTGGAGGCGACCACCCCAGTCAAACTACCCACCAAGCACTGTCCTTTCTTTGAAAGTTAGACTCTAGATAAGCAAAGGGTGGTATTTCAACAATGACTAACGTACGCCTAGCGACGCACGATCGAAGTCTCCCACCTATCCTACACATTACTTATCCAAAACCAATACTAAGCTATAGTAAAGGTGCACGGGGTCTTTTCGTCCCACAGCGGGTAATCGGCATCTTCACCGATACTACAATTTCACCGAGCTCATGGCTGAGACAGTGTCCAGATCGTTACACCATTCGTGCAGGTCGGAACTTACCCGACAAGGAATTTCGCTACCTTAGGACCGTTATAGTTACGGCCGCCGTTTACTGGGGCTTCATTTGAGATCTTCGAAGTAAACTTCTAAACCCTCCACTTAACCTTCCAGCACCGGGCAGGTGTCAGGCCCTATACATCATCTTTCGATTTAGCAGAGCCCTGTGTTTTTGATAAACAGTCGCCTGGACTTTTTCACTGCGGCCTTCCCGAAGGAAGGCGACGCTTCTCCCGAAGTTACGCGTCGATTTTGCCTAGTTCCTTAGCCATGAATCTCTCGAGCACCTTAGAATTCTCATCCCAACTACCTGTGTCGGTTTAGGGTACGGGCTGCTTCACTCGCTTTTCTTGGAAGTCGATTTGCTAGATTATCACCTTGACCGTAGTCTCAGTGTACTATCGCGGTATTACTACTCGCTTCAACGTACTATTCCGTCAGTACGCACTAACTTTTCGCCTCCGTCACTTTTAGTGTGAGCAGGTACAGGAATATTAACCTGTTGTCCATCCACTACCCCTTTCGGGTTCGCGTTAGGTCCCGACTAACCCTCAGCTGATTAGCATAGCTGAGGAAACCTTAGTCTTTCGGTGTGCGGGTTTCTCGCCCGCATTATCGTTACTTATGCCTACATTTTCTTTTGTAGCTTCTCCAGCATGCCTCACAGCACACCTTCGACGACACTACAATGCTCCCCTACCACTTTTACAAGTCCATAGCTTCGGTAATATG